>KB291718.1 GCA_000318405.1 Brevundimonas diminuta 470-4
AAATGACAGATGACGGGGGCAGGGCATGGTAGTGACGGGGAATAAGCCGCCGCTGGACGTTACGGTTCTAACGGGGCCGCCCGGTTGCCGAAAAACCACGCGCATGCGCGAAGAAGCCATCGCCCAGCCGGGCTTATATCTCTTCAGCATGCCAACCCACGCTTTAATCGACGAGCAGGTTGTCGCCTTTCGTAAGGCGGCGCCGTTGTTGCCGGTTTACCCGATCCATGCCGACATCAAGCCCAACCGTCGAATCGACCGCCAAATCGAAGACGCCCTCCAAGAAATTCGTTCGGCCTCCCATCGCCATGCGGTCGTAATGCTCACCCACACCTCCCTGATGGCCAAGGACTTATCGGGCTTCTCCGGCTGGCACGCCCGCATAGATGAAGCCCCCAATGGCGTTGACAGCGGTCACGTCACCTTCAAGGGCACGGAAGCTCTCTATGCGGAACTTTTTACCCTTGATCCGGTAGCCGATACGGGCTGGTCCACTCTTAAACCAACCGGCCCACGTCCCAACTACTTCGCAATGAAAAGCAACCCGTCTCTTGCGCCGATAGAAGAGTTCATTCGGTTGGCCTATCGGCCCAACGGGGTTTTTGTGAACGCCGCTTCCTATAGCGACATAAAGAAAAAGGTAGGTTGGTGGTCTATTTGGACGCCCGGAAGCTTGAAAGATTTTGCCTCAGTTCAAATTGCTGGAGCTTCTTACGATACCAGCTTGGGCGCCAAGGTTTTGAAAAATTGGTTTCCAAACAGCGTGCGTCTCACGGCCATTTCTCTAGACATGAAGAGGTCTGGTAATCCATCGATCAAAATTCACTACTTTACCGATAGCCATCGCCCCTCATCTCGCCTTTGGTCGCAGAGCGAAGGGCGAAAACGCCTGAAGGCCGTGGCCGATTGGTTGGAAAACAACGCCACACACATCGAATATTGGTCTGGCAATTCAGAAGTTCTTAAGCTGCTCGACTGGCGAGTTGCGGGTGAGCCTATTAAGCCACGTGTCGCGGGTCTAAACAAATGGCGAGATTATAAGGCATGCGCCTTCATTTACAGCAGCCAAAAAACGCCAGACGATCAGCCTTTACAGGACATATTCGGCATCACCGACGACGATATACGTATCGCTCGGGAGGATGAGGATATCCTTCAGTTCGTTATGCGAGGGGCTTTGCGTAACCCCGAATACGACGGTATCTACGACATTTATCTCTACTCGAAGGAGCAGGCTGAGCGGCTTTCCGACAAACTGGCGGCGTCGCAAGTCGGAACGATAGAACTGATACCCGTGCACGACGCAGGCATCATGGATTCTCCAGAGCTACGACAACCCGAGACCCAGCGAAGCCAGAAGAAGGCCAAAACCGTTCACCTCAGCGATGGCTCCGTGATTCAGGCGAAGTCTCATAGAAGGCGTCAACTTCGAGCGGAGAAAGCCAAACAGGAGGGCCGAGTGCCGGGAAGGCGAGGCCGCCCTCGGAAAAAGCTATGAGGGACAGCCTCAGCCGCGCCGCTTGAGGCTGCCTCATCCCATCACACGGTTCCTCCCGCCGCGCGCTTCAATGACTTCCCCACCGCGCTATTTCGCGTGCTAGAGGATCAGGCATCGCATCTCTCGGCGTGGGGGCCGGGCGCAGGGAAATCCAGCGGCCAATACGGCGCCCCCTCGCGGAGGCGTGCGCGGTTCCCCCTTTCGTGAAGTTGCGACCATGAATCCCGTCGAGATCGAAGAAGCCATTTCAAACCTCGCGCTTGACCCCTTTGATCGCAGCGAATTTCCGTTCCAGTTCCTCGCGGCTTTCGGCAACAAGGACACTACGATCCGGCTGTTGAAGTCGGGTAAAAGCAATGCGTCCGACGTGCCGGGCGGGGTGCTGCAACGGAACAACATCCATATCGCCACCTGCGATGTCGGCGCGGTGGATGCGACGCTGAACGCGCTACGGGCCAGCCCGAGAACGGTGTCGGCGAAGGCGAAGTTCATCCTCGCGACGGATGGTGAGTCTTTCCAAGCCGAAGACCAGACCGGCGGCGGGACGGTCGCGTGCAGCTATGCCGATTTTCCTGACCACTTCGGTTTCTTCCTGCCGCTGGCTGGGATCACCACGGTCGAGCAGATCAAGGAAAGCTCGTTCGATGTGAAGGCGACGGGCCGCCTGAACCGGCTCTATGTCGAGCTTCTGAAGGACAATCCTGACTGGGCGGCGGCTGAGCGTCAGAACGACATGAACCATTTCATGGCCCGGCTGATTTTCTGCTTCTTCGCTGAGGACACCGACATCTTCTTCGGCGAGCGGCTGTTCACCGGCACAGTGGAGCAGTGGTCGGCGCGCGACTCGTCCGACACCCACACGATCATCGGCGAGATTTTCCGCGCGATGGACACCAAGTCGGTTGATCGCGATGCGGCGGGCCTGCCCCGCTATGCGGTGAAGTTCCCCTATGTGAACGGGCAGCTTTTTAGCGGCAGCACCGACGTTCCCCAGTTCAGCAAGGTGGCGCGATCCTACCTTCTGCATATCGGCAGCTTGAACTGGAAGAAGATCAACCCCGACATTTTCGGGTCGATGATCCAAGCCGTCACCGATGACGCCGAGCGCGGCTCACTGGGCATGCACTACACCAGCGTGCCAAACATCCTGAAGGTGCTGAACCCGCTCTTCCTCGACGACCTTCGGGAGAAGCTGGAGGAGGCTGGCGACAATGCGCGTAAGCTCCTCAACCTGCGCAACCGTATGGCCCGCATCAGGGTGTTCGATCCGGCGTGCGGTTCGGGGAACTTCCTCGTCATCGCTTATAAGGAGATGCGCCAGATTGAGGCGGAGATTAACCGTCGACGCGGCGAACGCGACCGCCGCTCCGACATTCCCCTCACGAACTTTCGCGGCATTGAACTGCGCTCATTCCCAGCGGAGATCGCACGCCTTGCCCTCATCATCGCAGAATATCAGTGCGACGTGCTCTATCGTGGCCAGAAAGACGCTGTTGCTGATTTTCTTCCCCTTGGGGCGGAGAACTGGATCACCTGCGGCAACGCTTTGCGGCTGGACTGGCTGAGCATCTGTCCGCCGACCGGGACTGGGGTGAAGGTCGCATCTGACGATTTGTTCCAGACACCGCTGGATCAATCAGACATCGACTTCGAGAATGAGGGTGGGGAAACCTACATATGCGGAAACCCACCTTATAAAGGAACAAAGTATCAATCACGAGCGGAAAAGAGGGACTTGTCGTTAGTCTTTGCGTCCAAGACTGACCGGACAGGAACTCTCGATTATGTATGCGGTTGGTTCGGAAAAGCGGCAGAATTTTCATCGAATCAGAATGCTAGCTTTGCTTTTGTTAGCACCAATTCGATTTGCCAAGGCGGGCACGTGCCGGTGCTTTGGCCAATTCTATTTAGTTACGGTCTGCATATAAATTTTGCACGACAATCGTTCCGGTGGCGAAATCTGGCAAGCAATAACGCCGTTGTTTCTGTAATAGTTGTTGGACTTTCGGCGCGAAAAAAAATTGCCTGCAAGCTTTTCACTTCATCGTCTGACGGAGAAGAATCCGAAATGATCGTTGATAGTATTGGGCCATACCTAATACCTAACAACATGACCATTGTTTCTGGAAGATCGACCCCAATTAGTGAAATTTCTCCCATGTTTCTTGGTAATGCTCCATACGATGGGGGGAATCTAATTTTGAGTCGAGCAGGGGTTAGTGACCTCAACCTGCCTATCGATAGATTGCACTGGGTCCGGCCACTTTTCGGCTCAGCCGAGATAATCAGCGGGCTCCCTCGGTTCTGCCTGTGGTTAACAGATAAAGACAAGGAAGCGGCTTTAGCAATCCCCGAAATTGCTCGGCGCGTAGAAGGGGTGCTCGCGATGCGGCTGGGAAGCGCAGATAGCGGCACCCGAGCTATGGCCAATCGTCCCCATCAGTTCCGCGAAATGCACTCAGCGAAGAAAGAAACCATCGCGGTGCCCTTGGTCAGTTCGGAAAATCGTCAGTTTATAACGGTGGACCTAATCGGAGGTCCGTGTTCCATGACAAACAAATCATATGCACTGTATGATGCCCCACATTGGTGCGTCGCGGTTCTATCATCGCGATTGCACTACGCTTGGATAAATACTGTATGCGGAAAGCTCGAAACACGGTTAAGCTATTCAAATAAGATGGGGTGGCACACATTTCCGGTTCCCAAGCTGACGGCGCAGAACAAAACCGATCTAGCGCGAAATGCTCAAGGTATTCTTCTCGCCCGCGAGGCGCATTTTCCTGCAACCATTGCCGAACTCTACGACCCTGAGAGGATGCCAGACGACCTCCGTCGTGCCCATGAGGCCAACGACGAAGTGCTCGAACGCATTTACATCGGACGCCGGTTCCGCAACGACACCGAGCGGCTGGAGAAGCTGTTCGAACTCTACACGAAGATGACCACCAAGCCCGGCACGCAGAAGAAGGCCGTCGCCTCCGCATGACCACCACCAAACCCATCCCGGCTGTCACCTTTGAAACCGCCCACACCGGCGCATCGGCCAAGTCGAACGAAATGGGTATGCGCCCCATGCAGGAGGGGGCTTATGCCAAACGAGGCGAGCAATACCTGCTGATCAAGTCTCCCCCTGCGTCCGGCAAGTCGCGTGCGTTGATGTTCATCGCCTTGGACAAGCTCCACAATCAGGGCTTGAAGCAGGCGATCATCGTCGTGCCGGAAAAGTCGATTGGCGGCAGCTTCGCCGATGAGCCTCTATCGAAGTTCGGCTTCTTCGCCGACTGGACGGTCGAGCCCAAATGGAACCTCTGCAACGCGCCGGGCGCCGATGAGGAGCGGGTCGATTCATCCAAGGTGAAGGCGGTCGGCCAGTTCCTCGCCAGCGACGACAAAGTGCTGGTTTGCACCCACGCCACCTTCCGCTTCGCCGTGGATCAGTTTGGGGTCGAAGCATTCGATGATCGCTTGATCGCCGTGGACGAATTCCACCACGTCTCGGCCAGCCCAGACAACCGTCTGGGCAGCCAGATCACCGATTTCCTCAAGCGGGACAAGGCGCACTTGGTCGCCATGACCGGCAGCTATTTTCGAGGCGACGCCGCCCCCGTGCTGATGCCGGAGGACGAGGCAAAGTTCGAGACCTTCACCTATACCTACTACCAACAACTCAATGGCTATGAGCACCTCAAGTCGTTGGCCATCGGCTACTTCTTCTACCGGGACCGCTACCTCTATGCGATTGAGGCCGTGCTTGATCCTGCACTGAAGACCATCGTCCACATCCCCTCGGTCAATGCCCGCGAGAGCACGCAGGACAAGATCAAAGAGGTCCAGCACATCATGGACTGCCTCGGCGAATGGCAGGGCGTGGATGAAGCGACCGGCTTCCATCTGGTGAAGCTGGCTGAGGGCCGCATCATCAAGATCGCCGATCTGGTCGATGACAGCGATCAGGCCAAGCGAGGCAAGGTGCTGGCGTCGTTGAAAGACCCCGCCCATCGCAACAATCGCGATCATGTCGATATCATCATCGCGTTGGGCATGGCCAAGGAAGGCTTCGACTGGATTTGGTGTGAGCACGCCCTGACCGTGGGCTATCGCTCCAGCTTGACTGAGATCATCCAGATCATCGGGCGGGCGACCCGCGACGCGCCGGGCAAGGAAACCGCCACCTTCACCAATCTGATCGCCGAGCCTGACGCCTCGGAGGCCGCCGTCGTTGACGCTATCAACGATACGCTGAAAGCTATCGCCGCCAGCTTGCTGATGGAGCAGGTGCTGGCGCCTCGGTTCAATTTCACGCCCAAGGATCACGGCCCCATTGAGGACTATGATTACGGCGAGGGCGGCTACCAGCCGGGCAAAACCAACATCGGCTTCAGCGATGCGACGGGGCAGTTGCATTTCGAGATCGCCGGATTGGT
The DNA here is from genome assembly GCA_000318405.1 of Brevundimonas diminuta 470-4. Lineage (GTDB taxonomy): Bacteria > Pseudomonadota > Alphaproteobacteria > Caulobacterales > Caulobacteraceae > Brevundimonas > Brevundimonas diminuta_B. The sequence continues at coordinate 5,926 of KB291718.1, forward strand.
CGAACCGAAGAGCCCCGAAGCAGCCCGCATTTGTCGCGAGGACCTGAACGAGGTGATCACGGCCTTCGTTCAGGACAAGACCGCGATTGAGCGCGGCATGTTCGACGAGGAGGTCGTCCCCGAGGAACTGACCCAAGTGCGCATGAGCAAGATCGTCAGGGATAAGTTCCCCGACCTCAGCGCGGAGGACCAAGAGGCTGTGCGCCAGCACGCCATCGCGGCTCTCAACCTGACGCAAAAGGCCAAGGAACTCGCGGCCAGCGGTGGGAACGGCGGGGGTGAGCCGAAGGGCAATACCGCACTGCTCGACGGCGTGCGCAAGCTAGCGATGGATGTCCGCGAACTGGATGTCGATCTGATCGACAGCATCAATCCGTTCGCCACTGCCTATGCCGTCTTGGCGAAGTCGATGAACGAGGCGACGCTCAAGCAGGTGCAGTCCGTCATTTCGGCGAAGCGCACCACTCTATCGCCCGAGGAAGCGAAGGACTTCGCCGTCCGCGCCGCACGGTTCAAGCGGGAACGTGGCAGGCTGCCTTCGATCTCCGCCGCCGACCCGTGGGAACAAAAGCTGGCCGAAGGGGCTGCCGCCTTCGTGCGCTACAAGGATGAAGGTCGCTATGGCCAGTGACATCGATCTCGACGAACTTCGCGCCGAGCTTGATGAGTTCGCCGTCGCCCAGCCGAAACGCGCGACCTACACGCCGCGTGAGGAGCGCATTATCGCGGGCTTTGAGGATGTGGTCCGCTTCTATGAAGAGCATGGACGCGCGCCCGCCCACGGCGAGGAAAAGGACATCTTTGAACGGCTCTATGCCGTGCGTCTGGACCGTCTGCGGGAATTGGAGGAATGCCGAACCCTGCTGATGCCTTTGGACGCGCACGGCCTCTTGAGCGACGCGCCTGAAGCCGAGCCGTTGGACGACTTGGATGACGACGCCCTGTTGGCCGAGCTTCAGGGTATCGATCAGAGCGAGGACATCACCAAGCTCCGACATGTGATGTCGCGGGAAGAACGGCGCGCCGCCGAAGAAATCGCCCAGCGTGAACGTTGCGCCGATTTCGAGAAATTCGAACCGCTGTTCAAGCAGGCTCAAGCCGATTTGGATTCAGGCGCGCGATCAACCCGCCCGTTCGTGAAGGACGCAGGCTTCCTGAAGGCCGACATCACGCAGGGCCAGTTCTTCATTCTGGGGGGGCAGGTCGCTTACGTCGCCTCCGTGGGAGAGCCCATCAAGGCGCCCAACGGCGAGACGGACGCCCGGCTGCGCGTGATCTATTCGAATGGGACGGAGAGCAATCTCCTTCTCCGCTCCTTTCAGCGCGCCCTTTATAAGGATGACGCCGGTCGCCGGGTCACTGATCCCGTCGCCGGGCCGCTCTTCTCGGATCAAGCGGATGAGGGCGAGGTCGAGAACGGCACGATCTACGTGCTGCGCAGCCAGTCCGACCATCCGTTCGTCGCCGAGCACCGCGAGATCATTCACAAGATCGGCGTGACGGGCGGATCGGTAGACGCCCGCATCAGCGGCGCGGACAAGAGCGCGACCTACCTACTGGCCGACATCGAGGTGGTGGCGACCTACAAGGTGTTCGGCGTGATGCCGCGTCAGCTTGAGACGTTGCTGCACCGTGTTTTCTCGCCCGCGCTTCTCGACCTTACGCTGGAGGATCGCTTCGGCAATCCAGTCAAACCGCGCGAATGGTTCCTGCTGCCCCTGACCGCTATCGACGAGGCCGTGCAGCGCATCCGTGATGGGTCGATTGTCGATTATCGATATGACCCCTCCCTAGGGACTCTGGCGCCCGCTGCGGCTTAAGTCCGCATGCGTTATACCGAAGGGCAGGCCTTGAACCACGATCAGCCGCGTTCGATGCGCTTCGAGGAAATCCGGGCAGCACGTCGTGCCATGCTCGATTTACCGCATATCAAACCTCTTGCTAAGTTTGCGGCCGACATCCGGCTACGGCACGGCGTCGAAGTGCCAGAGTTCGATCCGCTCGATGGCGGCGTCGGAGCATCGATGCTGTTCCTGTTTGAAAAGCCCGGCCCGATGACTTCCGACGTGAAAACTGGCCGCACGGGTTCGGGCTTTATCAGTCGCGATAATGACGACCCGACCGCCGAAGCCACCCATCAGTTCATGAAGGCCGCCGGGATTCCGCGCGCAGAGACCATCACATGGAACGTGGTGCCCGGCTGGAATGGAACGCGAAAGATCACTGCCGACGAACTGCGTGAAGGCGTCGCTGAGATCGAAAGACTCGTAACGCTTCTGCCGCGTTTGCGGGTTGTCGTTCTGGTCGGGAAAAAAGCCGGACGAGTCGCACCCCTTCTTCGCAGCAGCGGATTACTTCTCTTTGAATCGGCGCATCCGTCACCCCTCGTGAGAGCATCCCGCCCCGATGCATGGGCATCGATACCAAGAATTTGGGCGAAAGCGGCTGAAGCCTGCTGATCAAAGCGGCAGAAAATTCAGCCAGTTTCGGTTGACGGAATTGGCGTTCATGAGACCATCCAAGCTTCACAATATATGGAGGCGTATTGGAGCCGGTCGAAGAACCACTGCGATGCCTTGCCGTTCGCTTTCAGCAGGACGCCAAAGGTGAAGTCGACAGCACTGAACTCGAAAATTATCTGAACTGCGTCATCGGTCCGCACCAATGGCTCTCCACGACCCAGTGGTTGTTCATCGAGCCGCCGCGCACGGAGGACGAGGCTGTTACTGTGCCTGTCGTCGTGCCCGAGCGTCTTGTGGGCCGCGCCATTCAAAACGACCGACCCCGTCTTCGCATCATCTTCGACCATCGGACCACGCCAGCGGAGACGCGCAAATGGCGGTGGGTGGCGTTCCAGATCGCTCCGAATGCGCAGGGCCAAGGCCGTTTTCCGTGGGAGGCCGTCGATGCGTGATCAGGGTTTTCTTGGATGGGCTACAGGGCCGCTGGTCAAACTGGACGACGCCGCGTCTGGCGTTCTGGCTCGCGTGCTGACAGCGGCGCCTGCGCGTCGTCAGGCCATTTTCGCGGCTCTAGCCCACTGGGGACCGGAGACCGAAGGCACGCCGCTCATCGCATTGGCGGAAGTCGTGCGTCATGGTCGTCCCGCCGACATTTTGCGCCGTGCACTGGAGGTGGTTCCTGAGGGCTACACGGGCCTGCTTGAGCGGATCGGCGAGCAACCGTTGGCTTCCGCGAACGACTATCGTCTCCTGCGTGACCTGTGCGCCTCGCCATACACCAAGGCCGCCGACGCCCTCCGAAGCTGCCGCAGGATCACCAACGCGACCCTGCGCATCGCCTTCGCGCTCGACCGTCGCTGGGTTCACCTCAACCTGTTGAGCCGTATCGATACGCTGATGGAGGCCAACGATTTCAACTGCGCGATTGACTGCATCCAGTCCGTTTCAACCAAGGCGACGGATGAAGCGGTAGCGGAAGCTATCGCCCGAATGGCGCCCACAACCTCTACCGCCCGTCTGCTGACCCGTATGATGCATAGGGCCGACCGCCTGCCCATTCACCCCATCGGCGACGGCGACAACGAACTCCGCCCCTTCACCCTCATGCGCGATTACGTGTGGGCGGCGCGCCGGTATCGGAACTGCCTCGCTGACAATCTAGACCGCGTGGCCAGTGGGGCGATGGCTATCGCCGAATTTCGCGACGACTGCCTTGTGGAGTTTCGCCCCCTTACGTCAGGCGACGATTGGGTCGTGTGGCAGGTGCACGGCCATCGCAATCGACCCGTTCCCTGCGAACTGGCGGCGGAAGCGGTCGCCGCTTGCGGCAGGTTTGGCGTGCCCGGCATCCGCAATCCCGCCGTCAATTCCGAATGGCGCAGTTATAGGCGGGTGAGCCGCATCCTCGATCTCGACTGGGCCGCCTAGCGGGGAGAGGACGTGCTGGTCTGCCCAGCCCCCCTGCTTAGAACGCTTTGCAGCAAAGCGAGTGGGTCGCTTCCCATAGCCCGCGCAATGCTGATGAACTCGATCACATCAACCCTGCGCTGACCCCGTTCGATCAACGACACGAAGGTCTGGTCCCGTCCAATTCTGTCGGCCAGATCGGTCTGCGTGAGACCTGCCGCCTTCCGAGCCTCGACCAGCACATGAACAAGGTGCTGGTGGTCGCCACCAAAGATCGTCTTGGACATTTGCCAGTCCCGAATGAACCGGCAGTCGATCTATAGGTGATTTTTCCGTAGGACATTTTTCCGTATTTTTAATGGGTCAGCGTTTTTTCTATGGGCCGCAAAAGGCAGGAGGCATGCGAAAATGAAGACGTTCAAAGCTCAAGTGCGGATCAATGGCCACCATACCGAGGTGAGGGTTCAGGCGGAGAACCTGTTCTTCGCTAAAAATCTCCTCGAAGCCCAATACGGGAAAGGCAGCGTCGCTATTGGCCCTATCGAGGTCCGGTGATGGGCCTGTTGTTCCGTGCCGCCCAGCGGGCGGGAGATCGAGTGCTCTGTGGCCTCGGCAGCCATACGGCCAAGGGTCGCCTGCGGGTGGGTTTCTTTGAAGACAAGCTTCATCGTGACTGGGCTGTCTACCGGGGAGAGACAGGAACAACGAAGAGTTGGAACAACTTCGTCGAGTTCATGCACGTGACCTATGGCGCCGAACTCGACCCCAACCTGATCTCGACCGATGTCTCGCCCGAGGAACTCGACCAGATCATTGGGCGTGTTGCGGGGATCATGGTCAGCAGCGGGAAAGTGGAATTTTCGGACTTCTAATCAAGGATTTCCAGCAGCCTTCTCCACGATGGAGAGGGTTGCCTCTCCATCTGCCAAACAATGTTCACTTTAGATGCGAAGCTAGTCATGGTGCCGCCCAACCATGTCGTCGTCGATTCACACGAACCGCTCGGCCCTTCAGGCCCTCCAAGCCGTCAATGCGGCTGGCCGTGATCTAGCGAGCGCGCAGAACAGGGTCTCCACCGGTCTGAAGGTGGCGACGGCCAAGGACAACGGCGCCGTCTTCGCGATCGCGTCCTCCATGCGTGCAGACATCGGCGGATGGGGCGCCGTGAAGACGGGCCTCAATCGGGCTCAATCCATCACGGATGTCGCCTTAGTAGGCGCCGAACGGATCGGTGAGCTTCTGGTCGAACTGCACCAGCACGCGGTCACGCTGAACGATTCCCTCTCCGCGACTTCTCGGCAGGCCGTGGTCGATCACATGGCCGCCATGATCAAAGAGATCGACCGGATCGCCCGAACGACGAGCTTCGACGGGATCAATCTGCTCACTGGCAAACCGACCGTCACGACCACGACCACCCATAGCTATGCCTTCCCATCCAGCCCCTTGCCGCAGCCTGCCTTAAGCAGCATGGCGGCCTTGCCGCCGAATTCTCATGCATGGCCGAGCAGCACGGTCCGCTACACCCTACCGCCCTCGGTCCAGACGCCTGCTTCGTTTGATCAAGCGGTCGCCGCCATCTCTGGATCGAACAGTCAGACGGTCACGGTTGATGGCGGAAGCGATGCAGGCCGGGTCAACCTGCTTCTGGACGCTTTCAGCGCGCCCGATCTCGTCGAGATTTGGCAGAATGGCGTGCGGGTCGCGGCGACCGGCCAAGCCTATGTCGCAGGGGGCGGAGCGGTCGAAGCAGGTGTCTCGGTTACCGGCCAGCACGTCCTGAGCTTCGACTACGACCCTGCCGCCGGGCAGTCGCTGGAGTTCCGCTTCAACGAAGCGGGAGGAGCTACGGGGACCGCTTGGACGGTTGGCGGTCTGTCGCTTCAGGACTTAAGCGAGGCGCCGCCCGCGCCTGTGGCGATCTACACGCCGACGGGCTCCCTTCAAACGTCCGCACCGTTTGACCCGCCGCGCTCAACCGCCAATCCCGAAGAGGTTGCAGTCGCGCTCGACGAACCGCCGCAAGGCGTGTCGAACATCTACACTGCCACCTTCGGCGCCGGAACCGCCGCAGGCCGTATCGACATGGCGTTCGACGCCTTCGACCGACCAGACACGGCTGAGGTCTGGCAGAATGGCGTGCGCGTCGCGGCCACTGGCCAGCCCTATGCGCCGGGCGGTGCGGCGGTAGGGCCAGCCACAGCGGTTTCAGGTCTGAACACCCTCTCATTTGATTTCGATCCCGCCTTGGGGCCACTGGAATTCCGTTTCAACGACACCGGCGCCGACGCTCACAGCGCATGGGTCGTGGGTGCCATTTCATTGTCGCCCGTGGGATCGCCTGCTGCCGCAGCGACCGTGAGCGCATCCGGCACGCAGGCGATGGGGTTCGGCCCCCTTCACCTCGATGTCTTCACGACGCCAGCCGGAGAAACCCTCCGCGTGTCGTCACGCGACCTAACCGCTGGCGGGTTGGGTCTCGACCCGCTGGATTTCGCCGACGCCGCCTTGGTGCTGGATCGGGTCAAGGCTGCCATCACACGCACGACAGATTCCTCCGCTTATTTCGGTGTGCGCAGCAAGACGCTGGAACGATCCGCGCTCTTCGCCACGAAATCCAGTGACGCATTAGAAGTCGGTGTCGGCAACCTCGTGGACGCCGATCTCGGCAAGGAATCAGCAAAGCTCCAAGCGGCCCAAATCAGACAACAAATGGCGATGCAGACGCTCGGCATCGCCAACAATGCGCCCCAGTGGCTGCTGAGCTTGTTCAAGGCGTCACCGTGAGTTTCTCGTGGACTGCCGCTTCATCCGCCAGTCGGTGAAATTCTGACCACTCTCCGGGGCAGAGATTTCGCTCCAGCTAGCAACGCCGGTGTCATTTGTCGTTCAAGCAGGCGAGCTAAAGGAACGTCGATTTTTGAGACTCGCACAATCGCCTGACCTGTGTCCCTATATTGACGCTTGGTCAACCTCACTGACCAACACACAGCCCGGCGAGTGGCTCAAGCTTGCGCCCCCCGTCATTGTTTGAACCCAGCCGGGCTGTTCTCTTTTCGTGAGGGTGAAGCTTGGGGGTCAGGATGGACGGATACACGTTCTACACGCTGCCCGCGTCAGCGAACGAACATCATTTCAGCCCGGCGACATTGCCATCGGATGAGGTCGCTATCGCCCGCGCCACGGCTGCTCTGCGCGAATGCCCGACAACCAGAGAGGTGGCGATTTGGAGGGGGTGGAACTTCGTGGCCAAGGTGACGAAGGAACACCTGCGGCAAGATTGATCAGCCCCGTGCGCAGATCGGATGCTGCTGGTGGAATCGATCCCAGATCATCGTCGCGCCGCTTCGCACCATCGCGCAATTGATCTCGACACCATCATCATTGTCACAGATGGCGGTGACGCGGTTGTAGCTCCGACCCGTGCGGCGGCAATCCAGTGTGCGGTTCTCCGCCAGCTTCACCAGTTCAAGCCTCGCTGCCTCCGCTGAAGCGACAGGGCACGGATGGCCTTCTGAACAAGTCTCATCGATCTCGCGCGCGGCTACCGCATGGAGGCGAACGCGTGTGCCGTCCGCACATCGCAGCGTGTCGCCGTCGTGGACATTGGTCACGCGGCAGGAGAACGACGTATCCGATGCCGTGCTCGTCGCCACGGGTAGTGGCTGGGCTTTCGGCGCAGAGGTCGGCAATGACCCCGGCCACCACAGCGCAACGAAAAATCCTACGATGGCGACAGCGGATGCCATGCCTACGACGCTCCAATCGATGCCTTTCCGTGCGGGCTGGCGCGGAGTGCTCGACCTCATCCAGCGCATCAGCGTAGCCGCCGCAACGACCACTATCGGGCCGAGGAAGAAGATTGCCACCGCCCATTCGTCGGGCAGCCCCACCTTGGTCAGCCCTACCGTCGCGGCCAACCAGCCCAACAACAGAAGGGTTCTGGTTGAGTGATTGAGCCGACGCGGGCGGCGGCGCCGAGCCTTCATTTACGTGAGTCTGCGTAAGGCGCGCGCGTTCTGGCGCCGCTTCCGTCCAAACAGGCGGAAGGCCCAACTGATCAGCCATGCCAGCCATACTTGCCGACGCTTGCCGTCTTCGTTGAACGCGAAGGGATAGGTTTGGGCATCAATCTCGATGTCGCCGGTGGGCTGGGCGACGCGGGCCTGATAGTCCGCCTCGAACGCCTTGAAATCCTTATAAACGACAAAGGCGAGGTATCCGACGAGGCCCAAAGCGATGAGCGCGGGAGCCAGCTTCGCCACAGGGACAGCGAACCCCTTCGCGCCCATCGAGCCTACACCTGCCGTCGAAAGTGCTTCGACAACAGGGGCGGGTATGCCGTGGAGATAGCAATATGTTCCAGCAGCTACGGCAGCGATGGTCACGGCAGCAGCCAGAACGGGCACTGTTGCGGGCGCAGTCGCGGCAGCCACGGCGGCGGCTGGTAGTTGTGCTAGAACGCCAGCCGCAGATGTAAACGCCGTCACGATAGGTGCGCCGACAAAAGTCCCGCCCAGATACGATCCGCCATAGGACAGTATGGCGCCTCCCGAGGAATGCGCCACCAAGGCAAGCCCAGCCACTGTCAAAATCGCCATTAAGACCCCCATTTATTTCGACGAGCAATTTCACATCGAGAGAAGCTCGACAATGGGAAGCAGTGGTCTCTGCCCGTTTTGCGACGTTTGGCTGGAAGGCCGCAGATAAATAAGCGGTATGAACATCTACCACCTTTTCCGGCAGCGAGGCCTCACTAACTCCCATCGCCATTTCAGCAGCGCATGGCTGAACCGCGCCGAGAACTACCTGTGCCTTCGCGGCGGTAGGGGACCATCCGCCGATGTGCTGATCGGGCTGTTCCAGACTCTCGTCCGTGACGGTCGCATCATGCTGGCGGTGAGGGTGGCGTGGGCAGTGCTGTGGCTGCCAGCGGAGGCGCGACGATGAGCATCGGTTAGCAGTTTGTTCGCGCATCCACGTAACAACGTTTAACCGAACGACAAAAGCTTGGCCGTATAAAAACACCTCCAGTCGTTGGAGGAATCATGAAATTCGCGCTTTTGGCCATCGCCGCATTGTCCACTGGATTGGCCTCTGTGGCTCATGCCCAGTCATTCCCGCAAGACAGTGATTTCGTCTCCTATGGCCAATGGGAGGCTGATGAAGAAGGTATCGGCGCAAGCGTGCGAACCGATTCCGAGGGAGGTTTCGCCAATCTGTATATTGAGCGGCTTTCTGGAACGACGATGAATTCCATCAGCTTCCACTACACGTTCGCGAACTACGACGGCGAGACGCAGACGCTGTTCAGGTCGCTGCTGGGTAAAGACGCCGCTACCCGTGTGAGGCTGGTCGTGGATGGTCAGGAATTCGCTCCTGAATCCGCGATAATTGAAGCGGATGGGGAGGCCACCGTCAGTGTTGCCATTCACTTCTACGATCCGGCTGATGAAACGTCCCCGGACGTTTGGGAGAAAAGCTGCCCTGTGGTCGCAGCCATTTCCCGCGCCAGACGGATTAGCGTTTCAATGCCCGATGTAGGCTTCGGCGAAGGACTTGAATGGACAGGCATGGGCTCGTCGGCGGCACTTCGCAATATCTGCTAACCACACTGATGGCACGGTGAGACGGTTTCAGTAAGCCGTCTCGCACGTTCCTGACGCCGCCGCGCAAGCTTCGAAGGCTGCGCGGTTCGCAGCCTGCGAACACGCGTTGTAAACTCGCTCCTGCGTGAGACGGCCACTGTCTCTCAGGTCAGTGAAGGCCATTGCTCCTGCGTGGAATGCCTCACCGTCCACTTGGCTGTGAAAGAGGTTGCACTGCCCATGACGACGCCAACGTGACGCACGGATCGATTGCGCCATTTCCCGACGCGCCACTTCAGCGTCCGACGATTCTGCGGGGATGCGTTCACCTCCCATTTGGCGGAAGCATCGCAGCCCCGACGCAGCCCCTAAATATTGGGCGCACGAACTGAATTCATAGGGTTCATAATCCGCATCCGATGCGACTGTCGCCGCCGCAACCTTAGGGGCAGAGAGCGTTGAGGCTGTGCTTTCGTCGGCCCCATCGGCAAAGTGGCCCATTACGGCGATAGCCAGAACGCCCATGATGCCGCCACTCCAAGCGACCACCTGCCTTGGCAATCTAAACGGCCTGACAGAGCGTTTCTTGGTCGCCGTCCTTGCTGGCTGGGCGCGACGATGAGCCAGAACTGCTGCTGCGCGGGTCGGTCCCAAGGTCGCAATGACATCGACCTCATAGAGCTTCCCAAGATCGACCCGATCGAGAAAGTCGAGAACATCCGTGCCGTATGCCATCCGCAGTTCCCGGCACAGGTCGTCATTCGACATTGTGCTGGGAGAGGCGCCGATCTTCGCAATACGGCTCTGAAACGCCCCTTGGCCGGAACGTGTCCAGTCACGCACGATGGTGACAAGTCGGCTTTTGATCCACTGGGACATCGAACGGCCTCTCAAGCTTTGCCGTTCTGCCACGCCAACGTAAAGCCATCGTGTATCGACGTTGGATGACGTGAGGTCTGCGCGTTCGGCAGGGCCTGCCGTCTATTGGATCGTGGGAAAGGCGTTTCACGCGCTGTTGACGCCGTGTTCGCCATTGCCCCCTCTCCAGCACCCTGCTCGATTGGCTATTACGAGCAGGGGGCAGAGGGATGTGGCGCCTCTGGTGCCAATAGAGCCGGTAGGTCGAGCTATCGACGTTTACCTGCCTCAGCGTCCGAACGATAAGCATCTGCCTCTCGGCTGAGTAGCCCGACACGCGTCCGGCTAGGTTGAGGGCTGCGCTGTGGCTGAAAGCCGCCTCGCACATCGGGATGCATTCGCTTCAGTTCGGCTTTTGCCGCTTTTGCCCACTGTAGGTGCATCCGCGCGTTTTTACGTGCAAGCCCCGCCCCCGGATGCGTTTTGATTGGTCTCAGGTCTTCGAGAGCATTTTCCGCCTTCTTGATCTCTCGCCAAAGCCAGTTTCGTAAGCGGTCAGGAGTTCTACCTTTCAGCTTTCTCTCCAGCCAACGCCTGATCGCTCGTTTTTGACGGGGGCGAACATAGAAGCGGCCTGAAAAGGCGGTGACGGCAGGGTGAATGGTTTTCTTGAGCGGCATCATGCGGCTGCCCTCCGGCAAGAGGGCGCAGTCGGCTCCATCGTCCCCGCTTTATCTCGATCAAGACGATTATCAGCACGAAATTGTTGGCTATTGTCGTTAGCGAACTGCGCTTGCACCTCATCCAGCCTAGCGCGAGCCATCTGGCAATATTGAGAAGACTTCTCAATCCCGATGAACCGGCGGTTCTCTAAAAGAGCAGCAACGCCGGTTGAGCCGGAGCCGCAAAAAGGGTCCATCACCGTCTCGGCATCGGTCGCAGATATCAGCAGACGGGGCAGCGCAACTGGAAAAGGAGCAGGGTGAGGGTTACCCCGATCTGGCAGGATTTTAAAAACATCCTTTAGGCCGTGCCCCTGTCGAAACCGGAACTTAGGCTTCGCGAACACATAAATTACCTCGTGGGAAGGCGTTGCGAAGCTGCGGTTGAAGTTCATTCCTGACCCACGATCCCAGATGATGATCTGGCGTAACGGAAGGTCGGGATTCAGGTCGTGCGGAGTTCTCAGCACGCCGTTCTGAATGCGGTTCTTGTGCTGATAAAATATGGCGCCGTTTTCAGGGATCAGGCGCCAGCACTCACGCAGGAAAGCTTTCTGCCATTCGACATAATCCGCATATGGCATTGCGTCGTCATGGCCATCATAGCCGTCGCGCAGTTGACGTGCCTCTGAGTTTTCATCCAGC
>KB291719.1 GCA_000318405.1 Brevundimonas diminuta 470-4
TCGCGCGCCGCCCGCAGGGGCGGCAGGCTGGCGCGGGTCTGCTCCAGGGCGGCGCGGGCGCGGGCCACGTCCAGACCGTTGCCGGCGCCCCCGTCCAGCAGGCGCTGGGTCAGGTCGACGGTCTGGGTCTGCAGATCGATGGTCCGTTCGGCCACGGCGATCTGGGCGTTGGCCGAGCAGGTGTCGGCGTAGGCCCGGGCCGTTTCGGCGGCGACGGTCACCCGCACGACTTCAAGCGCGGCGGCGGCGGCGGCCACGTCCCCCCGCGCGGCGCGGATGGAGGATTCCACCCGGCCGAACAGGTCGACCTCATAGGCTACGTCCAGGCCGACGTCATAGGTGTCGACCTCCGGCAGCTTGGCGCCATTGGCCGTGGGCACGGTGTCGGTCGAGGCCCGGCTGCGGTTGTAGGCGGCCGAGGTCGTGGTGGTCGGGAACCGGCCCGAGCGGGCTTCGGACAGCGAGGCCCGGACGGCGCGCAGATTGGCCGCGGCCGCCTCCAGCTCGTTGTTCTCGGTCAGGGCCTGCTGGATCAGACCATCCAGCGTCGGGTCCTGATATAGCCGCCACCAGTCGTCGCGGGCCGCCTCGGTCGAAACCGAGGCGGACTGCGAGCCGATGAACGCGCCCTGGCCTTCGGCCGGGATCGTCGGGAGCGGCGCCTTGGGACCCACCGCGCAGGCGGCGAGCAGGGCGGCCGACCCCGCGGCGGTCAGCAGAGTGCGGAGTTTGCCGTTCATTTTACGCATCTCCCTGGCGCGGAGCGGCGGGAGCCGGTTCCGGGCCGTCGGGGTCAAAGGGGTCGTGCGGGGTCGAGCCGAAGCTGGTGGGGAGCTCGCGCTCCTTGCCCGGCGCCTTGGGCAGCTTGCCCGCCATCCAGCGACAGATGACATAGAAGACCGGGGTGAAGATCAGACCGAAGAAGGTCACCCCCAGCATCCCATAGACGACCGCGATGCCCAGGGCGTTCTGCATCTCCGAGCCGGGGCCCGAGGCGATGGCCAGAGGCAGCACGCCGAAGATGAAGGCGAACGAGGTCATCAGGATCGGGCGCAGGCGCTGACGGGCGGCCTGGACGGCGGCCTCCCAGCGGTTCAGTCCCTGCTCGTCCTCGGCCTGCTTGGCGAACTCCACGATCAGAATGGCGTTCTTGGCCGCCAGTGCGATCAGGACCACCAGGCCGACCTGGGTCAGGATGTTGTTGTCCAGACCGTGCAGGTTCACCCCGAGGATCGCCGCCAGGATACACATGGGCACGATCAGGATGACCGCCAGCGGCAGGGTGAAGGCCTCGTAGTTGGCGGCCAGCACCAGGAAGACGAAGACCACGGCCATCAGGAAGATGATCGTCGCACCGCCGGCTGCGGCCTTCTCCTGCAGGGCGATTTCCGTCCACTCGTAGCTGAAGCCGTCCGGCAGCGTCTGGGCCGCCAGCTGCTCCATCGCCGCGATGGCGCTGCCGGTCGACACGCCCGGGGCTGCTTCACCCTGCAGTTCCGAAGCCGGGAACAGGTTGTAGCGAACCACGCGCGAGGGGCCGGAATCGTCGGACAGGGTGGTCACGGAACCGACCGGAACCATGCCGCCAGAGGCCGAACGGACCTTCAGATTGGAGATGTCGGCCAGCTTGTCGCGATAGGCCGGCTCGGCCTGGGCGGTGACCCGGAAGGTGCGGCCCAGGAAGTTGAAGTCGTTGACGTAGGTCGAGCCGAGATAGGTGCCCAGGGTGCTGTAGACGGTCGAGGGTTGGACCCCCATCAGCAGGGCCTTGTCCCGATCGACGTGGGCGGCGATGCGCGGCGAGCCGGTGTTGTAGAGGCTGAACACCTGCTGCACCTGATCCGGGGCCTGGGCGGCGGCGCCCATCATGGCGAAGGTTGCGCCTTCCAGAGCCTGGAAGCCTGCGCCAGAGCGATCCTGGATCATCATCTTGAAGCCCGAGCCGGTGCCCATGCCCTGAACGGGCGGGGGCGACAGCATGAAGATGCTGGCTTCCTCGATGACGCCGGTCGCGCCGCTGAGCGCTCCGGCCAGGGCCGAGGCTTCCAGCTGAGGCGTCGTCCGCTCCTTATAGTCGTTCAGCTTGATGAACATGGTGGCGGCGTTGGACGACAGCGAGAAGCTGGAGCCGTCTAGGCCGGCGAAGGCGGTGACTTCCTGAACGCCGTCAGCTTGACGAACGATGTCCACGGCCTTGTTCATGGCGGCCCGCGTGCGTTCCAGCGATGCGCCAGGCGGAAGCTGGACGACGCCGATCAGCACGCCCTGGTCCTGGGCGGGAATGAAGCCGGTGGGGGTGTCCGCCATGCGCCAGCCGGTCAGCGCCAGCAGCGCCGCATAGATGACGAGCATGACAGTGACCATGCGGATCAGGCGGCCGGTCATGCGACCATAGCGGTCAGACACCCAGTCGAAGCCTTCGTTGAACTTGGCTCCGGCCCAGCCGACGTAATAGGTGACCGTGCCCAGCAGGCCCGGCTTGCGGTGATGGTCGTGGGCCTTGTGCGGCTTGAGCAGCAGGGCCGACAGAGCCGGCGACAGCGTCAGCGACACCAGCAGCGAGATCAACGTCGCCGAGGCGATGGTGACGGCGAACTGGCGGAAGAAGATGCCCGGGATGCCCGGCACGAAGGCCGTCGGCACGAACACCGAGGTCAGCACCAGCGAGATGGCGACCAGGGCGCCCGACACTTCCTGCATGGAGCGGTAGGCCGCTTCCTTGGGCGTCAGGCCTTCGCGGATGTAACGCTCGACGTTCTCGACCACGATGATGGCGTCATCGACGACGATGCCGACGGCCAGAACCAGGGCGAACAGCGACAGGGAGTTGATCGAATAGCCCAGGGCCAGCTGCACCGCGAAGGTGCCGACCAGGGCGACCGGGATAGCCAGGATCGGGATGATGGCCGCGCGCCAGGTCTGCAGGAAGACCAGGATGACGATCATCACCAGGAAGACCGCTTCGATCAGCACGTGCTCAACGGCCGAGACCGAGGCGGCGACGTACTCCGTCGGGTTATAGGGGATGGCGTACTTCACGCCGGGCGGGAAGTCGGCCTTGATGGCGTCCAGCTCGGCGATGACGGCTTCGGCTGTCGACAGGGCGTTCGAGCCCGGTTGCTGGATAATGGCGATGCCGACGCCGCGCTGGCCGTTGAAGTAGCCTTCGACGCCGTAGATTTCCGAGCCGAGCTCAACACGCGCGATATCGCTGACGCGGGTCACGCGGCCCTGGGCGTCGGTCTTGAGCACGACCTGGCCGAACTCTTCCGGAGCCGACAGGCGACCCTCGACCTGAACCGGCAGTTCAAACGCGGCGGCGCTGGTCGGGAAGGGCGGTTGGCCGATCGAGCCGCCGGCGGCCTGGATGTTCTGAGATTGCAGGGCGGCGATGATCTCCGGGGCGGTCAGGTCGCGCGCGGCCGCCTTGGCCGGGTCGATCCAGATACGCATGGAGTAGTTGCCGCCGCCGAAGACCATCACGCCGCCGACGCCGTCGATCCGCAGCAGGCGGTCGCGGATGGTCGACTGGGCCATGTTGCCCATGTAGTCGCTGTCGATGCCCGGGTCGTCAGAAGTCAGCGACGCCAGCATCAGGAAGCCGCTCGACTCCTTGTTGACGACCACGCCGACCTGACGAACCTGCGCGGGAAGGCGCGGCTCGGCCAGGGCGACCCGGTTCTGGACGAGCACCTGAGCGGTGTCGAGGTCCGTTCCGGGCTGGAAGGTCACGGTGACCTGGACCCGGCCGTCGGAGGTCGACGACGAGGTCATGTAAAGCATGTTCTCGACGCCGTTGATCTCCTGCTCCAGCGGCGCGGCGACCGTTTCTGACAGGGTTTCAGCCGAGGCGCCGGCATAGGAGGCGGTCACGCTGATGGTCGGGGGCGCGATCTCCGGATACTGCGCCAGCGGCAGCATCGGCATGGCGAAGGCGCCGACCAGGGTGATGAAGACCGAGATCACGATCGCGAAGATCGGTCGGTCAATGAAGAAGCGGGATATGTTCATGAATCAGGTTCCGGCCCGTAAGCCCCCTTCTCAGCCGGCGCTGGCGACGAAGGTGGCGGACGAAGCGACCGGCGCTGTGGTGACAGGCGCCTGGGACTGGGTTTCTTCGGCCTTGATGGTTCCGTTTTGGGCGGTGACCTTCTGGCCCGGACGGGCGCGCTGAAGGCCGTTGATGATGACGCGGTCGTCGGGCGTCAGGCCGGTGCGCACGACACGCAGGCCGTTGGCGATCGGTCCCAGCTGGACCGGCTTGGCGCCGACCGTGCCGTCCTTGGCGACGACATAGACCACCTTGCGCGGGCCATCGGTGACGACGGCGGCGTCCGGCACCAGCATGGCGGCGTAACCGCCCGAGCCGGCCAGTTGGGCGTGGCCGAACATGCCCGGCTTCAGGAAGCCGTCGGCGTTCTGCACCACGGCGCGCAGGCGGATGGTGCCCGACGACGCGTCGATGGCGTTGTCGGTGAAGTCCAGCGTCCCGGCGCGGTCATAGGCGGTCTCGTCCTGCAGACGGATGCGGATCGGGGCCGAACCGTTGCGGGCGTCGCGCTGATACTTCAGCGCCAGGGCTTCGGAGCCGTCGAACACGAAGTAGATCGGCGACGACGAGACGATGGTGGTCAGCACGTCGCCGGCGGACGAACCGCCGCCGATCAGGTTGCCCGGATCGACCCGACGGTCGGACACGCGGCCCGAGATGGGGGCGGTGACGCGGGTGAACTCGACGTCCAGCTGACGCGCGCGGATGGCGGCGTTGGCGGCGGCCATGGCGGCCTCGGCGGTCTGGACGGCGCCGCGCTTGGCGTCGACTTCGGCCTGGGACACGGCTTGGGAGGCCAACAGGCCTTCGGCGCGGGCCAGCTCCGTGCGGGCCAGCGTCAACTGGGCCTGGCCCTGGGCCAGCTGGGCGCGGGCCGAAGCCAGGGCGGCCTGGGCCGGGCGCGGATCCAGGGTGAACAGCAGTTGGCCCTGACGTACGAAGTCGCCGTCCTTGAAGTGAACCGACTGGATGTAGCCGCCCACGCGGGCGCGCACGTCGACGGAGCGGGTCGCCTCGAAGCGGCCTGTGAACTCGTCCCAGTCAACCACCTGCTGCGACAGGGGCGTAGCTACCGTGACGGGCGGGGCACCCTGGGCAGGGGCTTCCTGTCCCTTGGAGCAGCCGTAGAGAGCAGCCGCCATCAGAGCGGACGCGGCCGCGATCTTAACCGTGCGCATCGGCGCAATCTCCTTGGGAGTAACGTGATCAGAATGGACTGTGCGCTCTTTGGGGAGGAGGCGTCCAGTCAACACCGGCTGACTTAAAGACGACGAAGGCGACGCTTGTCAACGTCTGATGACAAGGCCATATAGCGGGTAAGGTTTATTGGAGTGCGACCAGTTGGTCCTTTGCGACGTTCCCCGACCGCGTAACGCCAACGCCACCCGCCAGGCCATCCTGGAGGCGGCGCGCGAACGCTTTTGCGCGGAAAGCTATGATGACGTGGGCATGCGCGACGTGGCGCGCGACGTCGGCGTCGATGCCGCCCTGATCAGCCGCTACTTCGGTTCGAAGGAAGATCTGTTCGTGGCGGTCATGGACAGTTGCAAGAACGGTCGCGACCTGATGGAAGGCGATCGGGCTGATTTCGGCGAGCGTCTGGCCCGTGAGATCGTTTACGGCGATATGGCTCCGTGCGACCAGCACGATGGCGCAGTGAAGATGCGGGGCTTGTTGATCCTGTTGCGCTCTATCGGGTCGACCAAGGCGATGGACGTAGTCCAGCGAACTTCCAACGCCCGCTTTTTTGAGCCGTTGACCCAGTGGATCGGCGGCCCTGACGCGCCTGTGCGCGCGCGTTTGGCGGCAGGCTTGATCATGGGCATGGCGATCGGCCGCGAACTGTCTGACGGTTTCGCCAGCCTGGACGTGGAACAGAAGGCTTCCCTGACCCGGCGCATGGCCACGGCGCTGCAGGGCCTGATCGACGGCTGAATTGAAAAGAGGCGGACCGAGCGGCCCGCCTCCTGTCCCCTTTATAATTAGGGGCTTCAGGCCCAGTGCATCGGCACATGGCGCGCCGCCGCCCAGTGGATGGCGCGGATGGCGTCGACGATGGCGCGCGTGGCCGAGACCGTGCCCAGCGCTCCGCCCAGATCGGCGGTGACGGCGCCCGAGGCCAGGACGGCCGCGACCGCCGCCTCAATGGAATCGGCCTCATCCTCCAGCTGGAAGCTGTGACGCAGCATCATGGCCGCCGACAGCACCATGCCGACCGGGTTGGCCAGATCCTGACCGGCGATGTCCGGCGCCGAGCCGTGGATCGGCTCGAACAGGCCCGGCCCGTCGGCGCCCAGCGAAGCCGAGGGCAGCAGGCCGATGGAGCCGCCCAGCACCGAAATCTCGTCCGACAGGATGTCGCCGAACATGTTCTCGGTCAGGATGACGTCATACTCGCGCGGCTTGCGGATCAGGTGCAT
This sequence comes from Brevundimonas diminuta 470-4, assembly GCA_000318405.1. Taxonomy (GTDB): domain Bacteria; phylum Pseudomonadota; class Alphaproteobacteria; order Caulobacterales; family Caulobacteraceae; genus Brevundimonas; species Brevundimonas diminuta_B. Next base: position 6,472 of record KB291719.1, read on the forward strand.
GGCCATGGAGTCGACCAGGGCGTGCTCCAGGGTGATCTGCGGATATTCCTCGGCGTGGATGCGGGTCACGACCTCGCGCCACAGGCGGCTGGTTTCCATGACGTTGGCCTTGTCGACCGATGTGACCTTGCCGCGGCGCTGTTCGGCGGCCTGGAAGGCGGCGCGGGCGACGCGCTCGATCTCCTTGACCGTATAGACGCACAGGTCCGAGGCCTGCGTCTCGGTGCGGGTACGCTCGCCGAAATAGACGCCGCTGGTCAGCTCGCGGAAGACGATCAGGTCGACGCCCTCGACGATCTCCTTCTTCAGCGGCGAACGGTGGGCCAGCACGGGCGAGACCTGCAGCGGGCGCAGGTTGGCGTACAGGCCCATGGCCTTGCGGATCGCCAGCAGGCCCTGTTCGGGCCGAACCGGGGCGCCGTCCCACTTGGGCCCGCCGACCGCGCCCAGCAGCACGGCGTCGGAGGCGATACAGGCGGCCTTGGTCTCTTCCGGCAGGGACTCGCCGGTCGCGTCGATGGCGGCGCCGCCGATCAGGTGTTCGGTGAAGTTGAAGCGGTGGCCGTAGATGTCGCCGATACAGGTCAGCACCCGCTGGGCGGCCAGGGCCACCTCCGGCCCGACGCCGTCGCCGGGCAGGACGACGATATTGAAAGTGCGGGCGGCGGCGGGCGTGTCATGGGCGGTCATCAGGCGGTCTCCGGCTGATAGGTGTCTTGGCGCAGGCGTTCGTAGGAGGCGACATAGGGCAGCTTGGCCTGAAGCCAGCCGAGGGCGTCCACGCCGTCCAGCAGGCACTGGCGGGCGAAGGACTCGACCTGGAACGGCACGGCCGGGGCGTTGCCGCGCCGGATCTCATTGGCGTCCAGATCGATGGTCACAGGCTGCTCCGGGTGGGCGGCCAGATCGTCCCAGACGGCCTGATCGACGACGATGGGCAGGAAGCCGTTCTTCAGGGCGTTGGAGGTGAAGATGTCGGCGATTTCGGTCGAAATCACCGCCCGGAAGCCGTAGTCCAGCAAGGCCCACGGCGCGTGTTCGCGCGAGGAGCCGCAGGCGAAGTTGGGACCTGCCAGCAGGATGCGGTGTTCGCTTGGGTCGATGCGGTTCAGCACCGCCTCGGGCTTGGGCGATCCGTCGGCCTCATAGCGCCAGTCGTGGAAGGCGTGGGCGCCCAGACCCTCGCGCGTGGTGGTGGTCAGGAAGCGTGCGGGGATGATCTGGTCGGTATCGATATTGGCCTGGCTCAGCGTTAGGGTTTTCGACGTCAGCGTTTTAAAGGGCTCAGACATGGGCCGCCTCCGACAGATAGACGCGCGGGTCGGTCAGCACCCCGGCCACGGCGGTGGCGGCGGCGGTGGCGGGGCTGGTCAGAATGGTTCGGGCGCCCTTGCCCTGACGGCCCTCGAAATTGCGGTTGGAGGTCGAGACGGCCAGTTGACCGGGCGCGACGAAATCTCCGTTCATGGCGATGCACATGGAGCAGCCGGGGATGCGCCATTCGGCGCCCGCCTCGGTGAAGACCCGGTCCAGACCTTCGGCTTCGGCGTCGCGGCGGACGGCCTCCGAACCCGGCACCACCAGCATCCGCACACCCGGCTGGACCTTGCGGCCGCGCAGGACGTCGGCGGCGGCGCGCAGGTCGGGCAGGCGGCCGTTGGTGCAACTGCCGATGAAGACCACATCGACCTTGTGGCCGGTGGTCGCCTCTCCGGCGGTGAAGCCCATGTAGTCGATGGCCTTCTGGTCCGAGGCCGAGCGCGGCTGCGGCACGGGCGCGCCGACGGGGGCGCCTGCGTCCGGTGTCGTGCCCCAGGTGGCCATCGGGCGAATGGCGGCGCCGTCCAGCACGACCTCCTTGTCGAAGACTGCGCCGGGGTCGGTGGCCAGGCTCAGCCAGTCGGCGACGGCGGCTTCATAGTCGGCGGGGACATGGCGACGGCCGCGCAGCCAGTCGATGGTGGTCTGGTCGGGCGCGATCATGCCTGCGCGCGCACCCGCCTCGATGGACATGTTGCACAGGGTCATGCGCCCTTCCATGTCCAGCGAACGCACGGCTTCGCCAGCGTATTCGATGACGTAGCCGGTGCCGCCGCCGAAGCCGATGGCGGCGATGACGGCCAGAGCCACGTCCTTGCCGGAGACGCCGGGGCGCAAGGCTCCGTTGACGGTGACGCGCATGGATTTCGCGCGGCGCTGCAGCAGGCACTGGGTCGCCAGCACATGGCCGACTTCCGAGGTGCCGATGCCGAAGGCCAGCGCACCGAAGGCGCCGTGGGTGGCCGTGTGGCTGTCGCCGCAGACGACGGTCATGCCCGGTTGGGTCAGGCCCAGCTCCGGCCCCATGACGTGAACCACGCCGCGCTGATCCGAACCCCAGCCCGCCAGTTCGACGCCATGACGGGCGCAGTTGGCCTCCAGCGTCTCGACCTGTTTGCGCGCCTGTTCGGTGACATAGGGCAACTGACCGTCCGGCCCGGCGGGCAGGGTGGGGGTCGAGTGGTCCAGGGTGGCGAAGGTGCGGTCGGGGCGGCGGACCTTCAGCCCGCGCGCCTCGATCTCGGAAAAGGCCTGAGGCGAGGTGACTTCGTGGACCAGATGCAGGTCCACATACATGACGCCTGGAGTCTCGGCGGTTTCCGGCACGACGACGTGCCGGTCCCAGACCTTCTGATACAGGGTTTTAGGCTGGCTCATGCGCGCGCTCCTTCGCCCGGGCGGCGTTTTCGGCCTCGCCGATGGGCTCCAGCCAGCCGAAGCGGTCGGGCGTCGTGCCGTCGAACAGGCCGCGGAAGGCCTTGTTGACCGCCTTGGTCACCGGGCCGGGGCCGCCTGCGCGGGTCATGATGCCGTCGATGGAGCGGACGGGGGTGATCTCGGCCGCCGTGCCGGTCATGAAGACCTCGTCGGCGACATACAGGGCCTCGCGCGGCAGCACCTGCTCGCGCGCCTCATAGCCCAGGCCGCGCGCCAGTTTCATCACGCTGTCGCGGGTGATGCCCTGCAGGATGGAGGCGGCGGCGGGCGGGGTCATCAGCACCCCGTCCTTGACGATGAACAGGTTCTCGCCCGCGCCCTCGGACAGCAGGCCGTCGGCGCCCAGGGCGATGCCTTCGCCGAAGCCGCGCACGCGGGCCTCGCGCCCGATCAGATATGAGGACAGGTAGTTGCCGCCCGCCTTGGCGCCCGCCGGGACGGTGTTCGGCGCCACGCGGTTCCAGCTGGAGATGCAGGCGTCGACGCCCTTCTCCAGCGCCTCTTCGCCCAGATAGGCGCCCCAGGCGAAGGCGGAGATCATTACATCGCTGCGGATCGCCTCAGCCGAAGGGCTGACGCCCATGCCGCACTCGCCCAGAAACGCCAGCGGGCGTAAGTAAGCCGAGCGCAGGCCCTCGGCCCGCACAACGTCCTTGCAGGCCTGAACCAGCTCGTCCTCATTATAAGGCATGGGGAAGTGGTAGATGCGCGCGCTGTCGAACAGGCGGCGCACGTGGTCGGTCAGGCGGAAGCCGCACGGGCCGTTCGGCGTGTCGTAGACGCGGATGCCCTCGAACACCGAGGTGCCGTAGTGCAGGGCGTGGCTCATGACGTGAACCGTGGCCTTCTCCCACGCGATCAGTTCGCCATTGATCCAGATGTTCTTAGCCAGCGGCGGCATAGGCGCGTTCCTGTCGGGTCTCGGTTGGGGCGGCGGCGTTGATGATGGCCGTCAGTTCGGTGTCGTTGATCTCGCCGATCTCGTCGGCGCGGCGTTTGAAGCCGGCGAAGACGGCGGCCAGGGTGTCGCCCTCCAGCGTGTGGCCCAGCACCTCGGCGCGCTTGGCCACGGCGTGGCGGCCCGAGTGCTTGCCCAGCACGAAGCTGGTGCCGTCGAAGCCTACGTCCTGCGGGCGGATGATTTCATAGGTGCGGCTGTCGGCCATCATGCCGTGCTGGTGGATGCCGGACTCATGGGCGAAGGCGTTCATGCCGACGATGGCCTTGTTGCGGGCGATGACGCTCTCGGTCACTTCGCAAAGGGTGCGCGAGGCGCGGACCAGCTGACGCGCATCGGCCCCCGTCGATACGCCGAAGCGGTCGGCGCGGGTGCGCAGGGCCATGATAGCCTCTTCGATCGAGGCGTTGCCGGCGCGCTCGCCGATGCCGTTGATGGCGCCTTCGATCTGACGGGCGCCGCCCTCGACCGCGGCCAGGGAGTTGGCGACCGCCAGACCCAGATCGTCGTGACAGTGGGTCGAGAAGATCACGTCGCGATGACGCGGGCGGATCTGCTCATTCAGATAGGCGAAGCGCTTGGTCACTTCCTCGGGCATGGCGTAGCCTACGGTGTCCGGCACATTCAGCGTCCGGGCGCCTGCATCGGCGGCGGCGATCAGGGCTTCGACCAGGAACTCCGGCTCGGTGCGGAAGGCGTCCTCGGCCGAGAACTCGACATCGGCGAACATGGACGAGGCGTGTTCCACCGTGCGCGAGATGGCCTCCAGCACCTGATTGGTGCTCATCCTCAGCTTGGCCGAGCGGTGCAGGGGGCTGGTGGCCAGGAAGATGTGGCAGCGCTGGTGCGAGGCCGGGGCTGTCGACAGGGCGCGGTGCGAGGCGTCGATGTCTTTTTCATTGGCCCGCGACAGGGAGCAGAAGACCGGTCCCTCGATCTCGCCCGCCACGCGGCGGATCGCATCCTCGTCGCCGGGCGAGGCGGCGGCGAAACCGGCCTCGATCACATCGACGCCCAGATCGCGCAGCACCGTCGCCATCGCCAGCTTGGCGTCGGTCGACATCGAGAAGCCCGGCGCCTGCTCGCCATCGCGCAGGGTGGTGTCGAAGATGATGACCCGGTTCGGGTCGGACGCCGCAATCTGGGCGGTTCTGGATACGCTTTGTACTCGGGACATTATGCAGCCTCGGACTGGAAGGTTTGGGCCTGGATGCGCGCGACGCCGATCAGGCGGTCGATCTGGCGGCCCAGGGTGTCGATGGAGCGGGCGGCGTCGCGCCCGCGAACGGTCAGGGCGATGCGGCGCATCGCGCCTTCATCCGCCATGTTGATGCCGTCGATATGGAAGCCGCGGCGCTCCACCAGGCCGATGAGACGCTGAAGCGAGCCGTCGGCTCGGTCGATCTGGATGTGAATGGTGTCGCTCATCTTCATGCGCCTTCCATCATTTCAGCGTTGCTCTTGCCCGGCGGCACCAGCGGCCAGACGTTTTCCTTGGGATCGATGACGACGTGGGCCAGACAGGCGCCTTCGGCGGCTAGCAGCCGGGCCAGACCGGCCTCGACCTGATCGCGGCGGTCGATGCGGAAGGCCTCGACGCCGAAGGCTTCGGCCACCTTCACGAAGTCCGGATTGTCGGACAGGTCGATCTCGGAATAGTTCTCGGCGAAGAACAGCTCCTGCCACTGGCGGACCAGACCCAGCGAAGAGTTGTCCAGCAGGACGATCTTCAGCGGCACGCCGTAGCGGCGCAGGGTGGCCAGCTCCTGGACGTTCATCATGAAGCCGCCGTCGCCGGCGATGGTGACGACGACCGCCTCGGGGTCCGCCATCTGGGCGCCCAGACCGGCGGGCAGGCCGAAGCCCATGGCCCCCAGACCGCCCGAGGTGATGTGGGCTTCGGGCCGGGCGAAGCGGCAGTGCTGGGCGGCCCACATCTGATGCTGGCCGACGTCGCAGGCGGCGACGAAGCGGTCGCCCGCCATTTCGGACAACTGCTTCAGCAGGGCGGGAGCGTAGACGCCTTCGCCCGGCGCGTCATAGCGGGCGGCGTGGCGCTCGGCCGCCGAGGCGCAGCGGATGACCCACGGGTCGATGGCCAGAGGAGCGGCCGCCATGCGCGCCGTCAGGGACTCGATGGCCGGGCGGATCTCGCCGCCGACGGCGACGTGGGTCTCGCGCAGCTTGCCGATCTCGGAGGCGTCGACGTCGAAGTGGACGACGCGGGCGTGGGGCGCGAACTCGGCCAGCTTGCCGGTGGCGCGGTCGTCGAAGCGTGCGCCCATGACGATCAGCAGGTCTGACGCCTGAACCGCCTCATTGGCCGCGCGCGCGCCGTGCATCCCCAGCATCCCCAGGAAGCCGGGGGCGTCGGTCGGCACCGTGCCCAGGGCGTTCAGGGTGGCGACGGCGGGGATGCCGGTGGTCTCGGCGAAGGCGCGCAGGGCTTCGGTCGCGTGACCGATCTTCACCCCGCCGCCGATGTAGATCAGCGGGCGTTGGGCGGCGCGGATGAAGCGCTCGGCCTCGGCGATGGCGTCGGGGTCGGCCTCGGTCGTCTCATTGGGAATGTTGAAGCCGAAGGGGGCGACCGTTTCGGCGAACTGGACATCCTTGGGCAGGTCGACCAGCACCGGGCCGGGACGACCCGAGGCGGCGATGTGGAAGGCCTGTTCGATGGCGGCCGGGATCTCGGCCGCGTCACGGACCAGGATGGAATGCTTCACGATCGGCAGGGTGACGCCCAGGATGTCGATCTCCTGAAAGGCGTCGGTGCCCATGACCCCTTGAGGGACATTGCCGGTGATGCAGACCATCGGCGCCGAATCCATCATGGCGTTGGCGATGCCGGTGATCAGATTGGTGGCGCCGGGGCCGGAGGTGGCCATGCAGACCCCGACCTTGCCGCTCAGCCGGGCATAGGCGTCGGCGGCGAAGGCGGCGGCCTGTTCGTGGCGCACCAGGATGTGCTTCAGCGACGAGCCGGTCAGGGCGTCGTAGATCGGCATGATGGCGCCGCCGGGGTAGCCGAACACCACCTCTACGCCCATCCGCTTCAGGCTGGAGACGAGCAGGCGCGCACCGGTCATGACGGCCGGGGCGGAAGCGGTTTTCAAGGCGGGCGCGGCGGCGCTCATCGGGTCAGTCTCTCTTTATATATACAGAGGATCAGGCGGCGGCCTGTTTGGCCGACTGCAGCCAGGCCATGCGGTCGCGCAGACGGGCGCCGACCTGTTCGATCTGGCTGGAGCGGTCCTCGGTCAGCAGGGCCTCGTATTTCGGCTTGCCCGCCTCGTTCTCGGCGATCCATTCGCGCGCGAACTGGCCGCTCTGGATCTCGTCCAGCACGGTCTTCATGCGGGCGCGGGTCTCGTCGGTGATGACGCGCGGGCCGCTGGCGACAGCGCCCCATTTGGCCGTTTCCGAGATGAAGTGGTGCATCTTGGAGATGCCGCCTTCGTAGAACAGGTCCACGATCAGCTTCAGCTCGTGCAGGCACTCGAAATAGGCGATCTCGGGCTGGTAGCCGGCCTCGACCAGGGTGTTGAATCCCTGGATGACCAGCTCCTTGGCCCCGCCGCACAGGACGGCCTGTTCGCCGAACAGATCGGTTTCGGTCTCTTCGCGGAACGAGGTCTCAAGCAGGCCGCCGGTGGCGCCGCCGATGCCCTTGGCGTAGCCCATGGCGCGGTCGCGCGCCTTGCCGGTCGCGTCCTTCTCGATGGCGAACAGGGAGGGGACGCCCCGACCGCGCGCGAACTCGCGACGGACTAGATCGCCCGGCCCCTTGGGCGCCACCAGGATGACGTCCATGTCGTCGCGCGGGGCGATGCGGTCGTAGATGATCGAGAAGCCGTGCGCGAACAGCAGGGCGGCGCCCGGCTTGGCGTTCGGCTCGACGACGTCGCGGTAGATCTCGTTCTGGACCATGTCGGGCGTCAGGATGGCGATGATGTCGGCCCCGCGAACGGCCTCGGCCGGTTCGGCCGTGGCCAGGCCGTCCTCGGTGGCGTGCTTCCAGCCCGTGCCGCCGTGACGGACGCCGACGATCACGTCGTGGCCGGAATCCTTCAGGTTCTGGGCGTGAGCGCGGCCCTGCGAGCCATAGCCGATGACAGCGATGCGCTGGCCGGCGATGGCGCCCGGCTTGATGTCTTCGTTGGTGTAGATGGTGATGGCCATGGGAGGACGTCCTTAGGAAGCGGCGGTTTCGGTGGAGCGGGCGCCCAGATCAGCGGGGATCTGGGCAGGCGGCGGATTGGGAATGGTCACGGCCCCTTGCGAGGCGGAGGCGACGGCGGCGCGGTATTTTGCGAAAACGCCTTGCGCCGGGCGGATACGGTTGGGGGCGAAATCCGCCCGGCGCGCCTCCAGATCGACGAGCACATCGATCCTTCGGTTGGTGACGTCGATGACGATCGGATCGCCATCGCGAATGAGAGCAATGGGGCCGCCCGCCGCCGCCTCGGGCGAGACGTGGCCCGCGACGAAGCCATAGGAGGCGCCCGAGAAGCGGCCGTCGGTCAGCAGGGCGACGTTCTCCACCTTGCGGCCCTTCAGGGCGGCGGTGACCTGCAGCATCTCGCGCATGCCGGGCCCGCCCTTGGGGCCTTCGTAGCGGATGATGATGACGTCGCCTTCGCCGACCGAGCCGTCCTGCACTGCGTGGAAGGCGTCTTCCTCGCAGTCGAACACGGCGGCGGGACCTTCGAAGCGATCGACCTTGTGCCCGGTCAGCTTGATGACGGCGCCCTCTGGCGCGACATCGCCATAGATGACGGCGTAGGAGCCGCGCGCCATGACCGGGGCCTCGAAGTCGGTCACGACCTGCTGGCCGGGCTGTTCCTCGGCGTCGCCCGCTTCGGCGAACAGGCTGCGGCCCGAGACGGTCGGGACGTTGGCGATCTTGCCCGCCTCGGCCAGCCGCTGGGCGACCAGGCGCGTGCCGCCGGCCGCATACAGGTGCGAGGCCAGGAAACGCCCGCCCGGCTTTAGGTCGCAGATGACCGGCGCCTCGACGCAGGCCTGGTGGCAGTCCTCGACGCCGAAGTCGACGCCCGCCTCGGCCGCGATGGCGGTCAGGTGCATGACGGCGTTGGTCGATCCGCCCGAGGCCGAGACGGCGACGGCGGCGTTCTTCAGACTGGCCTTGGTGATGTATTTGCGCGCCGTGTCGCCGGCGAAGACGCGCTCGACGATCAGGCGGCCGCAGCGCTCGCCCTCGGCGCCCTTGGCCGGATCGACGGCAGGCACGTCATTGGCGCCCATTGGCGAGATGCCCATCATCGACAGGGCCATGGCCATGGTGTTGGCGGTGAACTGGCCGCCGCAGGCCCCGGCGCCGGGGCAGACCGCGCTCTCGACCGCCTTCAGGCCCGCATCGTCCAGAGAGCCGGCGGCGTGGGCGCCGATGGCCTCGAACACTTCCTGAACCGAGACTTCCTTCGCGCCGATGACGCCGGGCAGGATGGTGCCGCCGTAATAGACCAGGCCGGGGATATCCATCCGGGCCAGGGCCATGGCCGCAGCGGGAATCGTCTTGTCGCAGCCGACGATGCAGACGACCCCGTCCAGCTGGTGCCCCTCGATGGCCAGTTCGATGGAATCGGCGACGACTTCGCGGCTGATCAGCGAGGCCTTCATCCCCGCTGTGCCCATGGAGATGCCGTCGGTGACGACGATGGTGTTGAAATCGACCGGATAGCCGCCCGCCGCGATGATTCCCGCGCGCACGTCCCTGGCCAGACGGTCCAGGTGCATGTTGCACGGCGTGACGGTGGACCAGGTGTTGACGATGCCGATCATCGGCTTGTCGAAATCGGCGTCCTGCATCCCCGCAGCGCGCAGATAGGACCGCGCCGCGGCCCGGTTCGGGCCCTGAGTCACAGCCGCAGAACGGCTATTGGGTCGTTTTGTGCTGTCGGGGGGCGTCGTCATCGTGATCTTGGAACTTCTTGCCTGTCGGTATTGGGCTGGGCACAAGAAAAACCCCGCGTCCGGAGCCGGAGCGGGGTGAATGGGCGAAACTGGCTGGGTTCAGGTCAGGTCGCAGGCATCCACGCCGCTTGGCTAAGCGGAATAAGAATTACCGAGAGAAGGAGTACGCCCAGCGACAGCACGCGCAGATCGGCCGCCGCTTGCGCGGGGCTCAGGATCGCAGCGATGGCGGCGCGGTGGGACAAGGAAGAGACCTTTCGAACTGGCGCTCTTATGCCTCGATCAATGTTGCGGCGCAACCGCCTGTACAAGAAATGTGGAAGAAAGCACCCTCAAGTGTCTGGTGTAGGGCCTTCCGGCGATCAAAATCCGCGCTCAGCTCGCATTAAGGGGCGAAAATTTCGCCGTTTCGCCCGTTCCGATCTCACAACCAAGACGGCGCGTACATGCGCGAGGCGCCGCGTCTGTGACGCCGGCGACTCGAGTTCGTTGAGAATTTTGGACTTTTTGTGAAAAGGCCCTTGCCACCCGAAAGGGGCGGACGTATATCGCCGCCTCGCTCGGAGACGGGC
>KB291720.1 GCA_000318405.1 Brevundimonas diminuta 470-4
CATCGGGCTCAGCCGATGCTGCGCCGGCCGCAAAGAGCCCGGCTGCAGCGACACTGGCCAGAAGTTTCAGCTTCATGGTGTCCTCACACTCCATTAGTTAATCCGATAGCCGACACGTACCCCGCGAAGGCGCTCGCAATCCGAACGACATTGCAGTGCGGCAGTTCCCTCTTCTAGCATTGATTGTGGCGACTGTGGCGCCGTTTCAACACAAAAACCGTCCCCGCCTCGGTGTTCGACAACAGGGCTTCACTGTCTAGACGAACCTGAACGAGCGATGAACCTGCGGACTTTGGGACCACTTATTTCCGGCGTCATAACCGGCGTCGGCGGTGAATTCTACAACATCCGGCCACAGGCCGTTCGAGACCAGACGATGCAGAGTCTCAATTGCCACACCCTGCCCTCCCCCTGCGTCCGCCGCTGAAAGGTTGCAGTCAGGACGCATTCGTCGCATTCCCGCCTTGGCGCACCGCGCAAATTAAGGCGTTGCGTCCCAGGGTCAGCTCTCTGCAAGCAGGGCGCGCACGAACTGATCGCGCCAGTGTGCGACGTCCGTGTCGCGAACGACCTGCATCAGGGCCTTCCACTTTCGGATACGCTCTTCCAGAGGCATGGTCAGGGCCTTGCGGATGGCGTCGGACAGTTCTTCACGGCTGAAGGGGTTGACCAGCAGGGCCTCGCCCATCTGTTCGGCGGCGCCGGCGAAGCGGGACAGGATCAGCACGCCGGGGTCCTCAGGATCCTGGGCGGCGACATATTCCTTGGCCACCAGATTCATGCCGTCGCGCAGGGGCGTCACCAGCCCGACGCGGGCGGCGCGATAGATGCCCGCCAGCTGGTCGCGCCGGAAGGTCCGGTTCAGGTAGCGGATCGGCTGCCAGTCCATGTCGGCATAGGCCCCGTTGATGCGCCCGGCCAGAGCGTCCAGCCGCGCGCGGATATCCTGATAGGTATCCACGTCATCGCGCGAAATCGGCGTCACCTGCAGCAGGAAGACGTCGCCCCGCATCGACGGATTGTCTTCCAGAAACTGTTCATAGCCGAGCAGACGCTGTTCCAGCCCCTTGGAATAGTCGAGCCGGTCCACCCCCACGATCATGGAGCGGAAGGCCGCGCTAGCGGCGATCCGGTCATAGGTCTTCTGGCCCAGCAGGGAATCGCGCGCCGCCAGGAAACCGTCCACATCGATGCCGATGGGAAAGACGCCGAGCTGAACGCTGCGGTCGAAGGCTTCGACACGGCCGCCCGGCCTGACCACGCCCTTGGCCTCGACCTCGACATAGCGCTGGAACAGCTCCATCCACTCACGGGTCTGGAAGCCCAGCAGGTCGAAGTGGAACATGGATTTCACCAGGCGTCGGTGATGCGGCAGCGTCACCAGCAACTGACGCGCGGGCCAGGGCGTGTGCAGGAAGAAGCCGATGCGGTTCTTCACGCCCAGACGGCGCAGGTCCCGCGCCATCGGAATCATGTGATAGTCATGGATCCAGATGACGTCGTCAGGCTGCAACAGAGGCTGCAACACCTCGGCGAAGCGGCGGTTGGTGCGCTCATAGCCCTCGCCATAGGACCGCTCATAGGCCGTCAGGTCGATGCGGTGATGGAACAGAGGCCACAGCGTCTTGTTGGCGTAGCCGTTGTAATATTCGTCGACGTCTTGAGGCTCCAGATCGACGGTGGCGACGGTGACGCCCGCGCGGTCCTCGGTCTTCAGTTCGCCTGTGAAGTGCTCGACCGTCTCGCCGGACCAGCCGAACCACAGGCCGTCATATTTCCGCAGCGCCGCCGACAGGGCCATCGCCAGACCGCCCGCCGAGCCCGCCGCCGGGTCCTTGGGCGCCGAGACGCGGTTCGAAACGACGATCAGGCGGCTCATCGCGCGTCCTGCCATGAACGACTGAGCAGGACCGCGCAGTTGATGATCCCGACCAGGGAATAGGTCTGGGGGTAGTTGCCCCACAGTTCGCCGTCCTGAATGGAGATGTCCTCGCTGAGCAGGCCCGCATGGGTGCGGCGGCTGAGCATCTCCTCGAAGATGACGCGCGCCTCCTCGACCCGGCCGTTCAGCGCCAGGGCCTCGATGTACCAGAAGGTGCAGAAGTTGAAGGCGGTCTCGGGCTCGCCGAAGTCGTCCGGATGGATGTAGCGGAACAGATAGGGGCCGCGCTTCAGGTCGCGCTCGATCGCCTCAAAGGTCTTCACCTGGCGCGGGTCGCGGGCGTCGAGGAAGCCCAGGTCCGTCATCTGCAGCAGGGCGGCGTCCAGCTCCGTCCCGCCATAGCTGGCGGCGAAGCGGCCCTCGTCCGGCAGATAGGCTTCGGCCTCGATACGCTCGCGGATGATGCGCGCCCGCTCGCGCCAGACCTCGGCGCGGTCGTCCAGACCAAGGTGTTTCGCTGCGCGGGCCAGACGGTCGCAGGCCGCCCAGCACATGACCGAGGAATAGGTGTGCACCCGCGCAATGGTGCGGAACTCCCACAGGCCGGCGTCGACCTGATCGTGCATGGCGAAGGCGCGGTCGCCGACCTTTTCCAAAGCGCGGAAATCCTCGACCGTGCCGGGGCGTAGCAGGCGCTGGTCGAAGAAGGCCTGAACCAGCGGCAGGACGATCTGGCCATAGACGTCGTGCTGGAGATGCTCATGCGCCTGATTGCCGACGCGCACCGGCTTCATGCCGCGATAGCCTTCGACGCTGTCGACGATGCGCTCGACGATGGCGGGCTCCAGCCCCACGCCATAGACCGGCTGCACATGGCCGCCCGCCGAGGCGTCGACCAGATTGCGCAGATAGCCGAGGTAGTTCTCGAGGATATCGACCGCGCCCAGCCGGTTCAGCGCCCGCACCGTGTAATAGGCGTCGCGGATCCAGCAGTACCGATAGTCCCAGTTGCGCCCGCTCTCGGGGAATTCGGGCACCGACGTCGTCATGGCGGCGACGATGGCGCCGGTCTCTTCATACACGCACAGCTTCAGGGTGATGGCGGCGCGGATCACCGCCTCCTGCCAGTCCAGCGGCAGATAAAGGGTGCGCGTCCAGTGCTTCCAGTGGGCGATGGTCAGGTCCAGCGCCGCGTTGACGCCCGCCAGCACAGACTGGTCATAGCCTTCATCCGGGCCGAGGAAAAAAGCCATCTCCTCTTCCAGACGGAAGGTGCGCTCGTTCAGCACATGGCTGACGGGACAGTTGGTGGTCAGGCGCAGCGTCACGTCGCTGCATAGATAACGCACGTGGTTGGAGCCCGAGGTCCGCTCGGCCGCCCGCGCGCCCCAGTCGGCCGAGGGGCGCAGGCGCACGGTCACGCGCGGCGCGCCCGCCAGGGGCCGCACCACCCGCGCAAAGGCGGTCGGCCGATAGATGCGCGAGTGCTTCAGATGGCGGGGGCTGAAGTCGATGATCTCGACGGCGGCCCCGTCCTCCGCCGTCAGGACGGTGCGCAGCACGGCCGTGTTGCGGACATAGGCCTGCTCGACCGAGGCGAGGCCCTCCAGTTCGATGGCCCAGAAGCCGTGCTCGGGCTCCTCGCCATCCATCAGGGCGGAAAAGACCGGGTCGTCGTCGATGCGGGGGGCGCAGGCCCAGACGATACGGCCGCGCCGGTCGATTAGGGCGCTGACGGAGCAGTTGCCGATAGGGGCGAGGTCGAGGTCAGGCTTCATGGCGAGCCTCCTTGTGAGCGTCGGCGGCGACGGCTTCCAGCCAGTCCAGAACGGCGGACACGCTGGGCAGACCATAGCGGGCGGCGGTCGAGCGCGGCGCGCCGACGAGAACGCCAAAGCCGCCGAGCGCCTGCGCCGCCTCGAACCCGGCCTCATCGGTCAGGTCGTCGCCGACCATGACCGGGACAGCGCCGAGGAAGGGCGGCTCCTGCATGAAGGCGCGGACGGCCGTGCCCTTGTCCGCGCCGGGCGTCTTAAGCTCCAGCACCATTGAGCCGGGCTGCAGGGTCAGGCCCGTCGCCGCCGCTAGATCGGTCGCCAGTCGCGTCGCCGCCTCGCCCTCGGTCGGGGCCTGACGGAAATGAAGGCCAGCAGACAGTCCTTTGTCCTCGACCAGAACGCCGGGTCTGCCAGCGGCGAAGTCATGAAAAGCCCGCAGGGCCTGCCCAATGGCGGGCGAGCGCGTCGTCCGCAGCAAGGCGCCGTCGTCCCGCCGACGCTCCAGCCCATGTACGCCGGAGGCGGCGCGCGCGGCGCCGTCGCTGATCCGGTCGATCTCGGCCAGGGTGCGGCCGCTGACCACGGCGGCGCGCCCCTGCAAGACCTGAGTCAGCCGCGCCAAAACCGCCGTGCGGCGCGCGTCAGGACCCACGGAGTCCGGCGTCGGCGCAAGCGGCGCAAGCACGCCGTCGAGGTCAAGAAACAGGGCGAGGCCCGGCAAGAAAACGGGCGGGTGAGGCAGGCGCGGGGGGACTGCCCCCTGAGCATCGGACATCAGGCTGAGGTTTCGACTTTCCCATTAGTGAGATCGTCACAACGCCCGAACACCGCGAAGGTTGTAAAAGATTCTCAAACGGGCGGATCGGAAAGTTTTGAGCGGCGCTTTCCGAACGCGCCATTGTGCGAAGCAGCTTATTGGGGCAATTCCCGCTGCTGTACGAAGAGCCGCAGAAGCGGCCCCGGCGCCTGGAACCGTCATGACCGCCATTTCCGCCCCCTCTACTCCCGAACAGCTCGCCGCCATGTCAGACCGCGCCCGCGAGGTCGTGCGGCTGAACATAGAGGCGCTTGAGGCGCTGGAGCGGTCGCTGGATTCCTCGATCGCGCGGGCGGCCGACGTCATCCTGTCGCGGCCGGGCTATGTCGTGGTCACCGGCATGGGCAAGTCGGGACACATCGGCGGCAAGATCGCCGCCACCCTGGCCTCGACCGGCACCAACTCCTTCTTCGTCCACCCGGCCGAGATGAGCCATGGCGACCTGGGCATGCTGCGCCCGGACACCACGCTTCTGGCCCTGTCCAACTCGGGCGAGAGCCGCGAACTGCGCGATCCGCTGATCTTCTGCGCGCGCAACGACATTCCGGTGATCGGCCTTACCCAGCGGCCGCAGAGCTTCTTGGGCCGCCACTCCGACGTCTGCCTGACCATGCCCAAGGTGGCCGAGGCCTGCCCCAACGGCCTGGCGCCGACGACCTCGACCCTGATGTCCCTGGCGATGGGCGACGCCCTGGCCATGGTGCTGATGGACCGGCGCGGCTTCACGCGGGAGGACTTCGGCCTGCACCATCCGGGCGGCTCGCTGGGCATGAGCCTGCAGACCGTGCGCGAATGGATGGGCGACAACGCCGCGGCCCCCGCCAGCGTGCCGCTGGACGCCGATTTCAGAACCGTCGTCTCGGCCATCACCGAGGGACGCAAGGGCGCCGTCGCCGTGCTGGCGCCGGACGGCTCCCTGGCGGGCATGATCACCGACGGCGACGTGCGCCGCGCTTTCACCAACGACATCACGGCCCTGCACGCTGAAGACATCATGAGCCGCAGCCCGATCACGGTCGATCCCCAGGCCCGGATGAGCGACGTGGTCGATCTGTTGAGCGCCAACAAGATCAGCAATCTGTTCGTCGTCGATGAGCGCCGCCCCGTCGCCATCATTCACATCGCCGAGCTGATGCAGGCGGGATACGTCTCCTGATGGTGCAGGACGTGCTCTTCGACGCCAGTCGATTGCTCAGCCGGACTGAACGCAGCGCGCCGACGGGCGTGGACCGGGTCTGTCTGGCCTATGCCGAATGGCTGATCGAACACCCTGTCTATCGGATGACGCCGGTGCGGGCGCGCAAGGATCAACTGGCGCGCGTCGACAACGACTGGTTCCGCCAGCGCCTGACCGAGCTTCGGATGCGCTGGACCGGCCCCGGCGCCGTGTCCGAACTGAACGGCGAGGCCCGTAGACTGTTCGACGCCCTGAGCTCGCCCGAGGACGGGGCTTCGGTCATCGGCCGCGCCCCGGAGGAAGCTCCCCAGCCGCGCAAGAAGCCGACGCGCGTGTGGAAACAGTATTTCCGTTCGCGCCGCATCGCCGCCCCGCCTGCGGCGCGCGCCTATATCAACGTCGGCCACACCAGTCTGAATACGCCGGACATCCTGACCTCCCTGACGCAGGGCGGAATCGAGCGGATCATCATGGTCCACGATCTGATCCCGGTGACGCACCCCGAGTTCTGCCGTCCCGGCGACGGGGCCAAGCATGAGCGGCGCATGGAGAACGTGCTGCGCCACGCCTCGCGCATCATCGTCAACTCCCAGTATACGGCGGATGAACTGAGCCGCTTCGCCGCGCGGTCGAACCTGACCGCCCCGCCGATCGACGTCGCCCACCTGGGGCTGGAACGCACCTTCGCCAGCCGCACCGCCGTCACGGCCGCCCGCCCCTATTTCCTGCACGTCGGCACGATCGAGGCGCGCAAGAACCTGGCCTTCCTGCTGACGGTCTGGCGCCGCCTGCAGGAGACGATGGGCGCCGAGACGCCGCGCCTGGTCCTGGTCGGGCGTTACGGCTGGGAAAACGAGGCGGTGCTGGACCATCTGCAGCGCTCGCCCAATCTGCGCGGCCTGGTGCACCAGGCGGAGAACCTGCCCGACTGCGCCCTATCGGCGCTCATGCGCGGCGCCCGCGCCATGGTGGCGCCGTCTTCGGTCGAGGGCTTCGACCTGCCCGCCGTCGAAGCCAGCGCCATGGGCGTGCCCCTGATCGCCTCCGATATCGCCGCCCACCGCGAGCTGGTGCCCCACGCCCGCCTGATCGACCCGCTGGACGGATTGGGCTGGCTGAGCGCGCTGGAGGATTGGACCCGAAACCCGCCCGTCGCCCCGCCTTACCCGGCGCCGGACTGGGCGCGCCATTTCAACGTCGTTCAGGATCGGGTGCTGTCTTCCTCTGGCGGCGCGACCGCCTGAAGGGTAAGCATCTGATGAAATTGAACAGAGGCCCCATGACCAGAACCGCCGCCAGCCTGCTCATCGTCGCCCTTCTGGCCGGGTGCTCAACCCTGCCGCGCGACGGGCCGTCCGGGCGCAATGTCGTTCAGGGCGCCTCCTCGCCCGAACGCGCCGGGGACTATGCGCTGCTCGATCTGGACTTCGCCATGAGCGAACGTCTCAAGGCGGCGCCGCCGCCGTCGTTCTCGACCCTGGCTCTGGCGTCCTCAGACGCCCCGACCGACGTGATCGGCGTCGGCGACACCCTGGCCGTAAGTATCTTCGAACCGGGAGGCGCCCTGTTCGGAGGCGGTTCCAACAATACAGGATCCAGCGGCAACCAGACCCTGCCGCCTCTGATCGTCAACCGCAACGGCGCCGTGCCCATCCCCTTCGCGGGCGAAGTCAATGTTCAGGGGCTGACGCCGTCGCAGGCGTCAGCCGCCGTGCGCCGAGCCCTGGTCGGCAAGGTCGCCAATCCGCAGGTCATCGTCACCATCGCTGGCAACACGTCCAACGCCGTCACCGTGCTGGGCGATGTTCGCAACCCCGGCCGTCAGCCGCTGTCTTCCAATCAGGACAGGATTCTGGACGTGATCGCCGCCGCCGGCGGCCCCTCGCGCTCCCTGCATGACATCGACGTGCGGATCCAGCGCGACGGCAGGGTCTATACGGCCCCGCTGTCGATGGTCACGACCGAATTCAACGAGAATGTGCGCCTGCAGCGCGGCGACCAGGTCAACCTGGTCTACAAGCCCCGCCGCTTCAGCTCGTTCGGCGCCTTCAACGCGGTCGCCCGCAGCGAACTGCCGCCCGGACCGCTGACCCTGGCCGAAGCGCTCAGCGGCGTCGGCGGGCTCGATTCCAACCTGGCCAACGCCCGGTCGGTGCTGGTCTTCCGCTTCGAGCGGCCAGAGGTCGCACAGGCCCTGGGCATTCAGCAGGCTCCCACCACGCGCGGGGTGCCGGTCGTCTATCGTCTGAACCTGAACGAGGCCGAAGGCTTCTTCATCGCCAGCAACTTCCAGATGCAGCCCGACGACGTCATCTACGCCCCGCGCGCCGGAGCCGCGGAAATGCGCAAATTCTTCGAGTTCGTTCAGAGCATGACCCGCGTCGTCTACGACGTATCCGTGACCAGCACGCTCAACCGCTGACGGAGCACGTCTTGTTCAGCCGCTTCGGACGATCGCGAGAGCCTTCATCGCAGCGGCTGCACGATGAACGCTCCCGAGAAGCCGACGGCCGGGCGGCGCTCGCCTCGGAAATCGACGCCATCGAGGCGGCGGCGCTCGTCATCTATGTCCGCAACGGCCTGCCGGGAGCCATCGGCCACTACCAGCGCGCCGACCGTCAGGCGCCGTGGGAAAAGCTTGAAGACGCCCTGACCCCGGAACAGCGCTGGGCCCTGGTGCAGGCCGCGCCGGAAGGCGAAGGCCGACGCTTTGCCTCCAGCGCCGATCTCGGCGCCGATTCGCCGCTGCCTGAGGTGCGCCGGGCGGCCGCCGTCCTGGCCGCCTGTCGCGGGTTGAGGCAGAGGCTCGCCGAGGCCGCCGGCTTCACCGCCCAGGACCTGGCAGACGCGATTCAGCTGGGCGCCGCGGCACGGCGCCTGGAAGATGACGACGCTCAGAACCTGTCCAGTTAGACCGCCGCCCCCGTCGCCGCGGCCAGCAGCTCGATCGATCGTATCCGTGCGGCCGGATCCCAGATCTGGCTGGTGAGCATCAGTTCGTCCGCCTCGGTTTGGGCGATGAAGGCGTCGAGGGCGGCCTTGGCGGTCGCAGGCGCGCCGACCGCAGAGCAGGCCAGGGCCGCGTCGATCATGCCGCGCGCGGCGCCGTCCAGACGCTCGTAATAGCCCTCGACCGGGGGCGGCAGCTTGCCGGGACGGCCGGTCCTCAGGTTGACGAAGGCCTGCTGGACCGAGGTGAACAACAGACGCGCCGCCTCGTCCGTCTCGGCGACAAAGGCGTTGTAGCCCAGCATGACGTAGGGCCTGTCCAGGTGCTGGGACGGGCGGAAGGTCCGACGATAGATGTCGATGGCCCGCATCATCTCGCCGGGCGCGAAATGGCTGGCGAAGGCGTAGGGCAGGCCCAGATGCGCCGCCAGCTGGGCGCCGTAGTTTGAAGAGCCCAGAATCCAGATCGGCACAGCCTGGCCCTCGCCCGGATTGGCGATGATGCGCTGATCCGGCGCGGCAGGCGCGAACCACTGCATCAGCTCCATCACGTCCTGCGGGAAGGCGTCGTGGTCGCTCTGCAGCGTCCGGCGCAAGGCGCGCGCCGTGGCCTGGTCCGAGCCGGGCGCGCGCCCTAACCCCAGATCGATGCGGCCGGGATGCAGCGCGTTCAGGGTGCCGAACTGCTCGGCGATCACCAGGGGGGCGTGGTTGGGAAGCATGACCCCGCCAGCGCCCACGCGGATGGTCTTCGTCGCCGCCGCGACGGCGCCGATGACGACCGAAGTCGCCGCGCTGGCGATGCCCGGCATGTTGTGATGTTCCGCCAGCCAGTAGCGGCTGTAGCCCAGCCGTTCGGCATGGCGGGCCAGATCGATGGTGTTGGCGAGCGCCTGGCCCACGTCGGAGCCTTCCGGCACAGGGGCGAGATCGAGAATGGACAAAGGGATCATCCGACCGATATGGGGCCGCGCATGCGCGACGCCATACCGGCCGTGACGATCAGCCGTCTATTGGCGCCGCTTATTGACCGGCGGGGCAGTCGCCGATGCGTTCAGCCGTCATGGTGACCTTGGTCTGGGCCATCTGCGGCGTCGGCGCCGGGTCCATCTTGGTGGTGACCTCAGTGACGTAGCGGCTGTTGAAATCGCCGGTCACGCGGATGGTGGAATCGGCCTTCATATTGCCCGGCAAGGTGCAGGTCGACGTGGCGACCATGGCGTCGCCCTGACGCGCGAACGGCTGGGTCGTACACTCGGCGCCCGGCTGCTGGGCGCTGGCCGGCGCTTCCAGCTTGGCGTCCTTGATGCAGACGTCCTGCGCCGGGACCGAGGCGCCGCCCGGCATCCCTTCCATAGCGGTGGACACGCGCCACAGGCCCGGTTTGGGCGCGTCGAGCGTCGCCGGGGCCGTCGAGGCGGTCTCGGCCCGGTCAGCGGCTGGGCTTTCGGCCTTGTTGTTATTCCCGCAGGCCGACAGACCCAGCAGGCAGGCGACGGCGACGCCGCCGATGATCGCTGAACGCATGACGCGCTCCCCTCTCGTTAAGAACCAGGGGAGAACGCCGGTCCGGCTTAACGGTTCACGCCGACGTGAGCCTCAGTCGAGAACGACGCCGGTCGTGCGCATGATCTCGGCGCGCAGCTCCGGCAGACCCAGCCCCTTTTCAGAAGAGGTGACGGCCACGTGAGGATAGGCGGCGGGGCGTTTGGCGATGGCCTTGAGCGTCGCCGCCTGAACCTTCTCGGCCTCGCCCGCCTTCAGCTTGTCGGCCTTGGTCAGGACGATCTGATAGGAGACGGCCGACAGGTCCAGCGCGTCCAGCGCCTCGTCGTCGACCTTCTTCAGGCCGTGACGGCTGTCGATCAGCAGATAGACGCGCTTCAGCGTCACCCGGCCGCGCAGATAGTCGCGGCCGAGATCCTGGAACTTCTTCACGGTCGTTTTCGAGGCCTTGGCCCAGCCGTAGCCGGGCAGGTCGACCAGACGCATCCGACCGTCCAGATCGAAGAAGTTGACCTCGCGCGTGCGGCCCGGCTCGTTCGAGGCGCGCGCCAGCTTGTGCATGCCCACCAGACCGTTGATCAGGCTGGACTTGCCGACGTTGGAGCGGCCGGCGAAGGCGATCTCGGGCAGGTCCGGCGTCGGCAGCTGCTCGATCTTGGCGCAGCCCATGATGAAGGTCGCGGGGCGCGCGAACAGGACGCGCGCCGCCTCGATCTCGGCGTCGGCGTATTCGCCGACCTTGGGCTCGTCAGAAGCGTCCAAACGATCAGGCCTTCTTGAAACGGGCGATGAAGCTGTCGATCGGGTTCTCGGCCCCGAAGCGATGCATGATCACATATTGCTGGATGATCGACAGCACGTTGTTCCACGCCCAGTAGATCAGCAGGCCGGCCGCGAACGGGGCCATGATGAAGGTGAAGACGATCGGCATCAGGGCGAAGATCTGACGCTGCATCGGGTCCTGCGCCGGCGGGTTCATCGCCATCTGCAGCCACATGGTGAAGCCATAGACCAGCGGCAGCACGCCCAGGTGCAGCGGGCCGTTCAGCAGGCCGCCCAGCACCGGCAGGGTGGCCGGGTCCCACGGCACGGCGCCGAACAGGTTCCAGATCGTCGAAGGGTCGCGCGCCGACAGGTCGCGGATCCAGCCGAAGAAGGGTGCGTGACGCATCTCGATGGTCACGAACAGCACCTTGTACAGGGCGTAGAAGACCGGGATCTGCACCACCATCGGCAGACAGCCCGCCAGCGGATTGATCTTCTCCCGCTGATACAGGGCCATCATCTCCTGCTGCTGCTTCTGCGGGTCGGAGCCGTGCTTCTTCTTGATCTCCTCCATCTTGGGCTGGAGGGTCCGCATCTTGGACAGGCTCTCGTAGGACTTGTTGGCCAGCGGGAAAAGGATCAGCTTGACCACGACCGTCAGGGCCAGGATGGCCAGGCCGAAGTTGCCCAGCACGCCGTAGAAGAACTCCACCACGGTGAAGATCGGGCGCGTCAGGAACCAGAACATGCCCCAGTCGATGGCGTAGACGAAACGCGGCAGGCCCAGCGATTCCTCATAGCCCTTCAGCACCTCGGCGCGCTTGGCGCCGGCGAACAGACGCTGGGTCTCTTCGATCTGGCGGCCCGGCTGGATGGTGTGGGTCGCGCCCAGCATGGCGGCTTCATGGATGTTCATGCCGTCGGCGTCGCGCACCGAGAAGCGGCCCTCGATGGCCTCGTTCTGGGTCGGGATCAGGGCGGCCAGCCAGTACTTGTCGGTGATGCCCATCCAGCCGCCGACGGAATCCTTCTGGATGCGCGGCTTCTTGGCCCAGTCCTTGTACTTGACCTGCTCGGTGGTGAATTTGCCGTCCGAACCGAAGGCGCCGATGGCCCCCTCGTGCAGGATCATCTGCTTGCCCAGGTCGACCGGGACGCCCTGGCGCTCGACGCGGCCGTAAGGGGCGATGGCGATGGCCTCGGTCCCCAGGTTGGCCACCGTGTCCTTGACCGTGAACATATACTGGTCGTCGATCGAGACCAGGCGGGTGAAGCGCAGGCCCGCGCCGTTGTCCCAGGTCAGTTCGACGGGAGTAGTCGGGGTCAGGGTCTCGCCCTTGGTCAGGCGCCAGACGGTGTTGGGGCCGGGCACGCCGCCGGTGACGTTCGGACCGCTCCAGCCGAACTGGGCGAAATAGGCGTGCTCCATGCCCTGCGGGCGGAACAGCTCGACCGGCGGCGAATTCTTGTCCAGCGTCTCGCGATAGCGGGTCAGGTACAGGTCGTCGATGCGCGCGCCCTGCAGCGACAGCGAGCCCTTCAGCGTCGGCGTCTGGATCGGCACGCGGGCGACGGCGCCCAGGGCCTGTCCCCGGTCCTTGATGAAGGCGCCCGGCGCGGCCGACGACGAGGTCAGCCCGGCGTCAGGCGAGGCTTCGCGCGCCTTCTGCTGCTCGGCGGCGACGATCTGCGCCTGACGGCGGCTCTCGGCCTGCGGGCGCATCACCATGAAGTAATAGACGCCCATGATCAGGGCCGCGCACACGAAGAAGATGATGGTGTTGCGCGAATTCTGGGTCTGCATCGGGATCAGCGGTCCTGGTCGGCGGGGCGCGGGTCGGAGGGGGCGCGGGTCGGTATCGGAGCGGGCGAAACGGCCCGTTCTCCCATATCGGGAGCCGCGCGCGGGGTTGCGAGCCTTGTAAGGGCCGATTTCACATCGTCAAGCAAGCGGTCCCAGTCGCGGTCCGCCGTGCCCATTCGGGCGATGAACACATAGTCGCACCCCGCACGCCCGTGCAGGGGCGTCAGCAGGCGCGCAGCCTCGCGCAGACGGCGCTTGGCGCGGTTGCGCACGACGGCGCCGCCGATCTTGCGGGTGGCGGTGAATCCAAGGCGAACCGAAGGATCTCCGTCGGCGCGATCCAACTGCTGGATCACCACGGCGCCGCGGGCCTGGGAAACGCCTTTGGCGGCCGCCAGAAACTGGGGCCGCCTCAACAGGCGATCGATTTTCATCAGATCGGTCATGCGCCCCGCCCTGAAGGGAAATGGGCGCGTGACGTCAGGCCGTCAGGCGCTTACGGCCTTTGGCGCGGCGACGCGCAACAATCTTTTGACCGTTCTTGGTGGCCATCCGAGAACGGAAGCCGTGACGGCGCTTGCGCACGAGTCGCGACGGCTGATAGGTCCGCTTCACGGTCGGCTCCGGGTTACTGGGGTTGGCGACAGACACAAGCGTCAGCCGCGAGAGAGGCGGGCGTATAAGCGGCGACAGGACGGGAGTCAACGCCACAGCCGCTTTTCCGTACGCGCGACAGGCGCGCACGGCGACTGGAAATCCGCTAGGGATACAGAAGAAGAGGACGGAGCGCGGTTTGGACCGGGTCAAAAGATTTCTGCCCCTGGCCGTGCTGCTGGCCGCCGCCGCCCTGATCTTCGGCATGGGCTGGAATCGCTATCTGTCGCTGGACACCCTGCGCGAGCACGGCGCCGCGCTGGAGGCGCTGGTCGCTCAACGCTATCTGCTGACCCTGGGCGCCCTGATGCTGGTCTTCGCCCTGCTGACGGCCAGCGTGGTGCCGGGCGTGGTCTTCATCACCGTGACGGCGGGCTATCTGTTCGGGCCGTGGGTCGGGGGCGTCGCCACCGCCTTCGCCGCCACCGTCGGCGCCCTGGCCGTCTATTATGTCGGGCGCACGGCCCTGGGCGATTCCCTGCGCCGCCGCGCCGCCGCCGATACGGGCCTGCTCAACAAGGTGTGCGCGGGCGTGGACAAGGACACCTTCTGGTATGTGCTGATCGCCCGCCTGGTCGTCACCGTGCCGTTTCACATGATCAATGTGGCGGCGGGCGTGATGGCGGCGCCCTTGCGCCCCTATGTCCTCGCCACCTTCGTCGGCCTGCTGCCCGCCCACATCATCTATTGCTGGATCGGCGACAGCCTGCATGAGGTGCTGATCACCAACCCGAACCCAGACATCCGCAGCCTGTTCTCTGAGTTCTTCTGGCCCCTGATGGGCGTGGCCCTGTCGATGCTGCTGCCCCTGCTGCTCAGGCTGGGCCAGAAGCTGCGCGACCGCCCCCGCATGGAGGCGTCATGACGATCGGCCAGATGCAGTCTCACGCGCCCGAGATCACGCCGGTGACCGAAAGGCCCGAGCCGCGCCGCAGGTTCGCCCTGCCGTCGCCGGACGGCCTGTCGGTGCGGCTGCTGGTGCTGACGGTCGTCTTCACCCTGTCGGTCGTCGGCCTGATCATCGTGCCCAGCGCCGCCTCCTTCCAGGAGCGGTGGCTGATGGACCGGCTGCAGGCGGCCGAACTGGCCTCGGTCGGGGTCGAGGCCCTGCCCTATTCAGCCGTCGAGGATACGACGGCCGAGCAGCTGCTCAGCATCGGCGGGGTGCAGTCGGTCGTGGTCGGCGAACAGGGCGTGCGTCGCCTGCT
The DNA here is from genome assembly GCA_000318405.1 of Brevundimonas diminuta 470-4. Taxonomy (GTDB): domain Bacteria; phylum Pseudomonadota; class Alphaproteobacteria; order Caulobacterales; family Caulobacteraceae; genus Brevundimonas; species Brevundimonas diminuta_B. The sequence goes on from KB291720.1 coordinate 14,541, forward strand.
GCTGCAGGCCCCCAACCTGCCGCGCGCGCCCGAACTGATCGACCTGCGCCAGCGCAATGTCGGCGCACGGCTGCTGGATCCGTGGAAGACCCTCTTCGGCCACCCGGACCGTTCGCTGCGGGTGCAGGCGGCGCCGCGCTATCGCTCGGGCGACCTGATCGAGATCCTGGCCCCGGCCCAGCCCCTGAAAAAGGAGCTGGCGACCTTCCTGCGCAACAACCTGGCCGTGGCCCTGCTGATCGCGGCGATGGCGGGCGGGCTACTGTACGCCGCCCTGTCCTATCTGGTGCTGCAGCCGCTGGGCCGGGTGACGCGCTCGATCGAGCGCTTCGCCGCCGATCCCGAAAGCCCGGCTGAACCGCCGTCCAACCGCCGCGACGAGATCGGCCGGGTCGAGCGCGAACTGGCCCGGATGCAGGAGGAGGTGCGCCAGTCCCTGCGCTCTCGCGCCCGCCTGGCGGCGCTGGGCGAGGCGGTGGCCAAGATCAACCACGACCTGCGCAACATGCTGACCTCGGCCCAGATGGCGTCCGAGCGGCTGTCGACCTCGTCCGACCCGCTGGTGGCGACGGCCCTGCCCCGGCTGGAGCGGGCGCTGGGGCGCGCCTCGACCCTGGCGCGCAACGTCCTGGCCTATGGCAAGACCGAAGAGCCGGAGCCCCAGCGCCAGAAGATGCTGCTGGCCCGCGCCGTGGCCGCCGCCGCCGAGGACGCCGGGCTGGAACCGGACGGGGTGAAGCTGGTGCGCGACCTGCCCGCCCGCTTCACCGTCAACGCCGACCCGGACCAGCTTCACCGCATCCTGGTCAATCTGATGCGCAACGCCCGTCAGGCCATCGAGGCGAACGCCGAGACCGGCGGCAAGGGCGCCATCACCGTCAGCGCCGCGAACGAAGGGGCTGAGGCCGCCATCCTCATCGCCGATAACGGACCCGGCATTCCCCCGCGCCTGGCCGAGCGCCTGTTCGAGCCCTTCGTCAGCGGCAGCAAGACGGACGGCACGGGGCTTGGGCTGACCATTTCGCGCGAACTGGCGGCGAACCACGGCGGTTCGCTGACGCTGGTCGACACCGGGCCGTGGGGCGCGCGGTTCGAACTACGCCTGCCGATCTGACAGGCAGCCAAACCGCTTCATAAAGCGTTGTTTCCCTGAAGCCTCGGAAACGCCAAGCTTGCAGCGTTCCGTCGCCGCGTCCGAAGGAGATCTCGATGATTCGCTTTTCCACCCCGCGAAACGCCGCCCTGGCCCCTGCCCCAGACCTTGGCCTTGACGCTGGCCCTGTCGGCCCTGGCCGCGCCCGCCGGCGCCCAATCGACGGCGCCCCGCGCCGAACAGCCGCAGGCTCAGGCCCAGACCCAAACCCCGTCGCGCGACCACGTCGCCGAAATGCTGATCAAGGGCGAGCGCTACCACCGCGCGCCCGATTCGAAGCAGGACCCCGACGAACTGCGTCGGACCCAGGCTCTGAATGCCGAAATCGTCGCCCAGAACGATCTGGCCGAGAACGAAGACCGCGCCAATCAGACCGCGCAGGCCGAGGCGCAGCGGCGCTGGCAGGCCGAGCTTGATCAGACGGAGGCCGACGCCCGCGCCGCCCGCGAACGCCACGAAGCCGACCTGCGCGTCGCCGGGGAAGCCCAGGCCCGCTATGACCGCGAGATGGCCGACTGGCGCGCCACCGTGGCCGCCTGCAAACGCGGCGACCGCGCCCGCTGCAACGCCGGGCGTCAGGGGCCGAACTAGGCCTTTCGCAACAGAAAAGGCGCGCCGACCTAGCGTCAGCGGCGCCCTTTTACTTGGCCGAAGCGGGCCGGATCAGGCCTCGACGTTATCCGTGCGGCGCTTCATCATATTGTCGAAGCTGTCCCAGACGCCGTCGGCGCCGTGCCACGACCCTTGCGTCGCCGCCTTGGAGTATTCGGTGGCGCGGGCCTCGAAGAAGTTGGCGTGCTCCACGCCCGACAGCAGCGACTGCAGCCACGGCAGCGGATTCTCGGTCACGCCGTAGACTTCAGGCAGGTTCAGCTGGCGCAGGCGCCAGTCGGCGATGAAGCGGATGTAGGCCTTGATGTCGTCCGGCGTCATGCCGTTCACCGGGCCCATCTCGAAGGCCAGGTCGATGAACTTGTCCTCCATCTCGATCACCGTCTTGCAGCAGTCGACGATGTCGTCGGCCACAGCCTTGGTGACGGCGCCCGTCTCCTTGTTGAAGGCGTGGTACAGCTTGATGATGCCTTCGCAGTGCAGGCTCTCGTCGCGCACTGACCAGGACACGATCTGACCCATGCCCTTCATCTTGGACTGGCGCGGGAAGTTCATCAGCATGGCGAAGCTGGCGAACAGCTGCAGCCCTTCCGAAAAGCCCCCGAACATGGCCAGGGTCCGGCAGATGTCGGCGTCGCTGTCGACCCCGAACTGGCCCATGTAGTCGTGCTTGTCCTTCATGGCCTCGTATTCCATGAAGGCGCCGAACTCGCTGTCCGGCATCCCGATCGTCTCGAGCAGCAGGGCGTAGGCCGCGATATGGATGGTCTCCATATTGGCGAAGGCGGCCAGCATCATCTTCACTTCGGTCGGTTTGAAGACCCGGCCGTAGCGCTCCATGTAGTTGTCCTGAACCTCGATGTCCGCCTGGGTGAAGAAGCGGAAGATCTGGGTCAGCAGGTTGCGCTCGCCGTCGTTCAGATTGGCCGCCCAGTCCTTGACGTCCTCGCCCATCGGGACTTCCTCGGGCATCCAGTGGACCTGCTGCTGCTTCTTCCACATGTCGAAGGCCCACGGGTAGCGGAACGGCTTGTAGGCGGCCGAAGGGGTCAGCAGGCCGGGCGTGCCGGGACGAATGATGGCGGGAGCGTTCATCGAAAAGGACCTGAGGCGAATCCGGAAGAAGGTGCGTTTCACCATGCGGCCGTCGACGCGCCGGGACAAGAGAAGTTGCGCATATCTAGCGATCACATTTCACCCGACCGCTAGATATGGTGTTCTGATGACAGGAAACTGGGGAGGAAGATGGGGATGGTTTTCACGCTTTACGGCGCCGCCGGGTCCGGTTCGGCGCCGGTCGAGGCCACGCTGCGGCTGATCGGGCTGGACTATCGGGTGGTCGAGGCGCCGACCTGGGAAGGCGAGGCGGAGCGAGACAAGGTGGCGGCGGTCAATCCCATGCGGCAGATCCCTGTCCTGGTCACGCCGGGCGGCGAGGTCATCACCGAAAGCGCCGCCATTCTGATCTGGCTGGCGGACGCCCATCCGCACGCCCGGCTTTCGCCGGGGCTGGACGATCCGCGCCGGGCGCAGTTCCTGCGCTGGATGAGCTTCATCCCCGCCGCCGTCTATTCGATGTTCTGGGTGCGGGACGAGCCGTCCCGCCTCGTGGGCGACGATCCTCACGCGCAGGCCGCAATCCAGCAACGCACCATCGACCGCATCGCCGAATGCTGGCGGATGATGGACAGCCAGATCACGCCGGGGCGCTTCCTGCTGGGCGAGGAGATGACGGTGCTGGATCTCTATGTCGCCGTCGCCAGCCGCTGGACGCCGCGGCGGCAGCGCTTCTATGCCGAGGCGCCGGGCATGGCCGGGGTCGTGCGCCGCGTCGACGCCCTGCCCGCGCTTCAGACCTTCTGGGCCGAGCGGTTTCCGTTCGACGACGGCTGGGAGGGCTAGAGCCTAGATCAGGCCCATCGCCCTCGCCTCGCGCTCCAGCCCCTCGCGGAACTCGGGCGCGGCCAGGCCGATCAGGGCGCGGGCGCGCGCGTCGTCGGTCAGCCCCTTCAGATTGACCGCCCCCTGCTCGGTGACGACGTAGTGGATGTCGTTGCGAGGCGTCGTGACCGGGCCGTCCAGCCGCGCCACGATGCGTGAGGCGGTCCCCTTCGCCGCCGTGGAGTGGCAGGCGATGATCGACTTGCCGCCTTCGGACGCCGCCGCCCCGCGCACGAAGTCCAGTTGGCCGCCCGCCGCCGTATACTGCCGCCCGTTCAGATATTCCGAGCAGCAGGCGCCGAACAGGTCGACCTGCAAGGTGGCGTTGACCGAGATCATCTTCGCATTGCGGGCGATGACGGCGGGATCGTTCACATAGTCGACGGGCCGCGCCTCAAAGGCCGGGTTCTCGTGCAGAAACTCATAGGTCGAGCGGTTCCCCATCGAGAAGGTGAAGACCGTCTTGCCCGGATGCAGCGTCTTGCGCGCATTGGTCGCCACGCCCGCCTGCATCAGCTCGACCAGACCCGGCGTCAGCATCTCGGTGTGGATGCCCAGATCGCGATGGTCATGCAGAGCCGCGCACACCGCGTCGGGCAGGGCGCCGATGCCCATCTGCAGCGTCGATCCGTCCTCGACCATGCCGGCGATCAGGGCGCCGATGGCCACGTCCTGCGGCTGCTGCGGCGCCTTGCCCGCCTCCAGCAGGGGCGCCGAATGCTCGACCACCGCCGCGACCTGAGAGACGTGGACGCGGCAGTCGCCGAACACGCGCGGCATATGCGGATTGACCTCAAGAATCACGCGCTGCGCCGTCTTCGACACCGCCAGGGCGTAGTCGGTATTGGTCCCCAGGCTGAAATACCCCTCGGCGTCCATCGGCGAGACGGTGGCCAGCAGGGTGTCCACGCCGATCTCCTGCGTCAGGACGCGCGGCGTCTGCTGAAAGCCGGTCGGCACGAACCAGACGGCGCGGCGGCCTTCCTCGCGCCCGCGCGCCTCCAGCTTCCGCTCGATGGCGCCGTGGAACAGGCTGTAGGGGCGTATGCGGTCGGTCAGTTCGTAGCGCATCACCGTCTCGCCCGCGATGGCGGTGGACAGCAGATAATAGAGGTTGACGCCCCCCACCTGCCGCGCCTGGGCCCGGTCGGCCAGGGCCTTCAGCAGGGCCGGAGGCTGGCCGACGCCGAGCGCCATGGCGACCTTCGCGCCCGACGGGATCAGGGCGGCCGCCGCCTCGGGCGTCGTCAGCCGTTCGGCGTAAAGGGCGGCGAAATCGGTCATGGGCGTCTCCTGAAACGTCGTCCTCGCGCGTCCGTCGCTGGCGCGGCGACGGCTTCTGTCGGCCACTATCTGACACCTGCGCGCCATCGCGGCGTTAGACCTTCGTCTAAGATCGGGGGTCTAAGATCGGGGGGCTAGGGCGCGTCCTGAAACGGCGCGTCGTGCAGACGCTGGCGCCGCTCAAGCGCATAGGCGGCCAGCCACAGGACCATCGACCACGCTGCGCCCACGCTCCACCCCGCAAAGACGTCGGAGGCCCAGTGCGCCGCCAGATAGATGCGCGTCACCCCGATCAACAGGGCGATGACCACCGCACAGCCCAGGATGTAGGCCTTCAGCCCCCGGCGCGGAAAGGCCCGCGTCAGCATCACCCCCAGCGTCAGATAGAAGACCGTCGACAACAGGGTGTGGCCCGAGGGGAAGCTGGCGTTCATCGTCTCGACCGCCTGATAGATGTCGGGCGGGCGCGGGCGGTCGAACAGGATCTTCAGCCCCTGACTGAGGGCCACCCCGCCCGCCAGACCGACCGTCAGCATCAGGGCCGACAGACGCTTCCTCATGATCAGCAGGAAGCCCACCGCCATGATGGCGAACAGGGCCAGCACCGACAGCCCGCCCAGAGACGTCAGGTCGGCGGCGCCTTCATGCAGCCACCACGGCCCCCACGGCCGCCCCGGATCGTCGGCATAGGGCCGCACCGCCGCAAGCACGGCCCGGTCGAAGACCTGATTTTCCGCGTCATGCACCCCGTCGGCCAACTCGACGAAGACCAGCACCCCCAGCGTCGCTACCAGCAGGGCCGCCACAGCGGCGATTTCGGTACGCGCCACACGAAGGGCGCGGGTCAGGAAGGCGGTGGGGTGCGGAGCCATGGGGCGCTAACGGCCAAGCTGAGGGGTCGTTCCCTTTTCTGACCATGGCAAAAACGACGACCGTTCGGTGAAAATTGTGATCGCCTCAATTCCTGAGTCATTTCCACAGGGTGGGACAAGCCGCCCACCGATTCGTGACAAAAGCTCCCGTCAAGAGCTTTACCTGCGGTTAGGGATATGCACCCATATATCTAGCCGAGCGCTGGCGATGAGCCACTAGATGTAGTGTCTCAAACCGGTACGGCCTTCTAATCGCATTTGTTCGGGACAGGGACGAAAATGGCTGGCGGCGAAGCGTTGCAGACGACGGAATTCTCTACGGTTTCCGCGGCTCCGGTCGAGATCAAGCCGGAGCTGACGGTGGTCAACGGCCTGAAGCTGGACCGCACGCGAGACGCCCTGCTGACCGAGTTCGGCAAGAAGACGCTGGAAGACCGCTACCTGCTGGCGGGCGAAAGCTATCAGGACATGTTCGCCCGCGTCGCCACGGCCTACGCCGACGACGCAGACCACGCCCAGCGCGTCTACGACTACATGTCCAAACTGTGGTTCATGCCGGCGACGCCGGTGCTGTCGAACGGCGGCGCGGACCGCGGCCTGCCGATCTCCTGCTTCCTGAACTCGGTCAACGACAGCCTGGACGGCATCCAGAACGTCTGGAACGAGAACGTGTCCCTGGCCTCGAACGGCGGCGGCATCGGCACCTATTGGGGCGGCGTCCGCTCCATCGGCGAGAAGGTCAAGGGCGCGGGCCAGACCTCGGGCATCATCCCCTTCATCCGCGTGATGGATTCGCTGACCCTGGCGATTTCGCAAGGGTCCCTGCGTCGCGGCTCGGCCGCCGTCTACCTGGACATCCACCACCCGGAAATCGAAGAGTTCCTGGAAATCCGCAAGCCGTCGGGCGACTTCAACCGCCGCTCGCTGAACCTGCACCACGGCATCAACATCACCGACGCCTTCATGGAGGCCGTCCGCGACGGCAAGCCGTTCGACCTGATCTCGCCCAAGAACGGCGAGGTCCGCAAAACCGTCGACGCCCGCAACCTGTGGACCAAGATTCTCGAAATCCGGATGCAGACGGGCGAGCCCTATCTGATCTTCTCGGACACGGTGAACCGGCAGATGCCGCAGCACCAGAAGGATCTGGGCCTGTCGGTCAAACAGTCCAACCTGTGCTCGGAAATCATGCTGCACACGGGCCTGGACCATAAGGGCGTCGAGCGCACCGCCGTCTGCTGCCTGTCGTCGGTCAACGCCGAGACCTTCCTGGAGTGGCGCGAAGAGCCCCGCTTCATCGAGGACATCATGCGCTTCCTGGACAATGTGCTCGAAGACTTCATCACCCGCGCCCCGTCGTCGATGGCCGCCGCCGTCTATTCGGCCCAGCGCGAGCGTTCGGTGGGTCTGGGCCTGATGGGCTTCCACTCCTTCCTGCAGTCGCAGGGCGTGGCCTTTGAGTCGGCCATGGCCAAGAGCTGGAACATGCGCCTGTTCAAGCACCTGCGCCGCGAGGCCGACAAGGCCAGCCGCACCCTGGCCGAAGAAAAGGGCCCCTGCCCCGACGCCGCCGATCGCGGCGTGATGGAGCGGTTCAGCCACAAGCTGGCCATCGCCCCGACCGCCTCCATCTCGATCATCTGCGGCGGCACCTCGGCGGGCATCGAGCCGATCCCGGCCAACATCTACACCCACAAGACCCTGTCGGGCTCGTTCGCGGTGAAGAACCCCTATCTGCAGAAACTGCTGGGCGAGAAGGGCATCGACACCGAGGCCGTCTGGTCCTCGATCCTCGAGAACGAAGGCTCGGTCCAGCATCTGGACGCCCTCAGCGACGACGAGAAGGCCGTCTACAAGACCGCCTTCGAACTGGACCAGCGCTGGGTCATCGAACTGGCCGCCGACCGCACCGGCGACATCTGCCAGGCGCAGTCGCTTAACCTGTTCATCCCCGGCGACGTCAACAAGTGGGACCTGCACATGCTGCACTGGTCGGCGTGGGAACGGGGCCTGAAGTCGCTCTACTACCTGCGCTCCAAGTCGGTGCAGCGCGCCGCCTTCGCCGGCGCCGACGACAAGAAGGAAGAAGAGATCGATCCGAACCAGCCGGACCTCTTCTCCATCGCCCGCACCGACTACGACGAGTGCCTGGCCTGCCAGTAAGGCAGCGCCCGACCTTCAACGTCATCGCCATCGCCTTTGAGCCGTCCGGGGAACCCTCTCCGGGCGGCTTCGTTCGTTTGATAAGGATTAAGGCGCAAAAGAGTCCGTTGCGGTTCCCCGGCGTTCGTGCACAGTGGAACCGTTAACGGGTCGGGAGGGACCGTTGATGCGGCGCATGGCATGGGCAGGACTGGCGATCGGGGCGGCGACTATCGCCCCCCTGCCTGTTTCCGCCCTGCCTCAGGTCGACGGCGAAGGCTCCATCGCCGCACGCGGCGGAGAGGCCGTTCGTTTCGAAGACGCCGCCTCCCTGATCGACAGCCGACTGCCCTTCTCGGCCGAGCCTGACGCCGCCTTCGGCGCCCCGGTCCAGTTCAACAACGCCTCTCGCCTCGGCGCCGAAACAGGACAACTGCGGCAAGAGGCCTGGTTCGCGGGCGACGGCTTCACCGACCGTCTGCGGATCACGACCACCGGCGAGCTGCGCCACGCGGACGGCTCGCCCGGACCGCCCCGCGCCCTCGACCCGGTCGCCTTCTCGGGCGAGAGCTATGACGTCACCTATACGCGCGGCTGGACAGCGGCCAGCGGCCGCACCGCCTCGGGCCTGGAGGTGTCGCTGACGCCGCATGCGGGCTTTGGCGTGGGCAGCGACGGCCCCTCGGCCGAAGCGGGCGCCACCTTGCGCATCGGCGAAAACCTGGACCGCCTGGCCCCCAACGGCGACGAAGCCTTCGGCGAGCGCCCCCGCTGGTATCTGTACGCCGCAGGCTCCAAGCGGGCGGTCGGCTACAACTTCGCCCGCACGCGCGACGGCGAGTTCACCGGCTCGGGCGTGACCCAGGACGCCGGAACCTATCTCGGCGACGCCTCCATCGGCGTGGCCTATCGCCGGGGCGCCATCCAGAGCTCGTTCGGCGTCGTCTACCGCGAGATCGAGGCCAAGGGCCTACGCGGCTATCAGGGCATCAACACCGACGTGTCGGAAGGCCTGGTGGCCTTCCAACTGACGATCCGCCCGCCGCGCTAGGCTCCTCCTCCTATTGCGTCCGCGCCACGCCCTCGCGGCGGCTGTCGGCGGCCCCGTCCCAGCGGCCGTTGCGCCACAGGCCGCCATGCAGGCCCGAGGTCTCGGTGGTGTTCGGCTGCAGCACGACGCCGCGCGCCGCCATGCCTTCGCGCACCGAGGCGGGGAAGCCCTCGGTATCGGCGCCGAAGCCGTCGCCCTTGGCCACCAGGTTCGGCAGGTCGAACGCCTGTTGCAGCGGCAGGCCCCAGGCCAGGGCGCCGATCAGGGCCTTGGCGTTATAGGCCAGGATGGACGATCCGCCCGGCGAACCCAACAGACCGACCAGACGCCCCTCGCGATCCAGGATCAGCGCCGGCGACATCGACGAGCGCGGCCGCTTGCCCGCCGCCACGGCGTTGGCCGCGGGTGTGCCGTCCGACGCCGTCGGGACCAGGGAGAAGTCGGTCAGCTGATTGTTCAGGAAGAAGCCGCCCGCCATACGGCCCGAGCCGAACAGGCTCTCGACCGTGGTGGTCATGCTGACGGCGTTGCCTTGCGCATCCACCACGACCAGGTGCGACGTCCCCGCCGGTTCGCGCGTGGCGTCCGCGCCGACGTTCGGCGCCCCCGCAGGCACGCCAAAGGGCGCCGCCCCGCGCAGGCCCGGCGCCAGCGCCGCCCGCTCGGCCACATAGGCGGGATCCAGCAGACCCGTCACCGGCACGGAGACGAAGGCCGGATCGCCGAAATAGCGGTCGCGATCCGCATACATCAGCCGCTGCAGTTGGCCGAAGGCGGCCCACGCCTCGGGGCTGTCGGGGCCCTTGTCGATGTCCGGCGTCTGCTCGGCCATGGCGAGCAGTTCAAGGACCGAAGCCCCGCTGGACGGCGGCGGCGGCACGCAGATGGTGTAGATCTTATAGGGACCGCACACCGCCTCTCGCACCACGGGGCGGTAACCGGCCACATCGGCGGTGGTCAGCGCGCCGGGGCGCGGGCCCTCATGCACGGCGGCGACGATGGCCTCGGCCAGCGGGCCCTGCTGCAGGGCGGCGGCGCCGTCACGGGCGATGCGGCGCACCGTCTCGGCATAGGCCGGGTTCCGCAGCGTCTCGCCCGCCTGATAGCGCGTCCCGTCCGGCTTGGTGAAATATTCAGTCGCCCAGCGCGTCTTCGCCTGCGGCGCGTCGCCATTGATCATGCCCGCCAGCCGCTCGCTGACGACAAAGCCGTCCTGCGCCAGTTTCTCGGCGTCGCCGAACAGTTCAGACCAGGCCAGGGCGCCGTGCTGCTTCTGCGCCAGGGCCAGCATCGGCACCACCCCGGGCGCCCCGGTCGAGCGCCCGCTCAACACCGCATCGACAAAGGCCAGCGGCTTGCCGTTCTCATAAAAGAGTTCAGGCGTGGCGGCCGCCGGCGCCGTCTCGCGTCCATCATAGACGGTGATGGCCCCGCTCTGCGCGTCATAGACCATCATGAAGGCGCCGCCGCCCAGACCCGACGACTGCGGCTCGGCCAGCCCCAGCACCGCCTGCACGGCCACGGCCGCATCCACGGCCGACCCGCCGCGCGCCAGCACCTTCATCCCCGCCTCGACCGCCAGGGGATTGGCCGCCGACACGAACGGCCCGCGCGCGATCGTCTGGCTTGCCTGCGCCTGCGCCTGTGCTTTTGGCGCGTCGCCGCCGTCCAGCGCAGAGGCGGCGCACCCGCCCAGCGACAGGGCGACGGCCGCCGTCCCGGCGATCAGGGCCGTCATGCGGCGGGCAGGACGGAAGGTGGAAAATGGCAAGGCGCGCACGCAATCTCTCCAGCACGTTGCAGGGCGTCATATGCCTAGGCCCCACGCCCCCTCAGGCCAACCCTGCATTTTCTCAAGTTTTTCTTAGAAAACCGACTTGCCAGCCCGAAAGCGACCCGCTAGATACCCGGCCCTGCCCGCAAGGCGGTGCGCACCCGTAGCTCAGCTGGATAGAGCACCAGACTACGAATCTGGGGGTCAGGAGTTCGAATCTCTTCGGGTGCGCCATCTCCCCCAACATCGTTGAGAACGCTGCGGAATTACCGTCCGCACAACCGTTTCCGCACGATTGCTACACAACTCTGCTACACAATCCGCCTGACAATCAGGGGCTAAGGTCTTCTGATTATTCAGGAAAATGGTCGGGCGGCTGCTACACAAAGCTGCTACACAAT
>KB291721.1 GCA_000318405.1 Brevundimonas diminuta 470-4
GCGTGGAGGAAATTCTCAGGGGCACGTCACCATCTAGACGCTCTGTGCTTTAGATTCGAAGGATTGAGAGCCTGATGGGCGCGAAACTGAAACTCGTTGCCCCTACCGCCGCTCTAACCGGTGATGCTGAGACTGCCCGGTATGAAATTGCGCGCATTCGCAGTCTCGCCAGAGTCTGGATCAATGCGACCCCTGAAGCTCAGCGACGGGATGTGTCCGCGCTTTTCGTACGGCGAGCTTTTGATCGTCTGGGCGACCTAATTGAACCTGATGCGAAACTGAACGCATCTTTGGCGACGCCTTACGGCAAGCTGGACTCCACAGCGCGCGCGATGGCTGACTCTCTCGGCGAGGCCGCCGCCGCTCTGCCGCTCTCTGAAGCCGCTTTCAGCCTTTCGTCGCTCTACACAGTCCTCCTGAGCGCCCATGACCGGGGCGTACTCGGTGCGTTCTACACCCCGCCTGCGCTTGTGGGGCGTCTGGTCGCGCTAGCCGAAGAAGCTGGAGTCGATTGGGCGAAAGTTCGGGTGCTGGACTCCGCAGCTGGCGGCGGCGCCTTCCTGATGCCGGTAGCGGAGAAAATGCTCGCCGCATTGAAGACCTCTGAACCCCGGGCGGTCTTGGGTCAGATCGAGCGGCGCTTGAAAGGCTTGGAGCTCGACCCACACGCCGCGGGGTTTGCACAGACGGCGCTGGACCTGCTGTTGTCACCGCTATCCAGAGCGGCTGGTCGTCCAGCACCGCGCGTTGTCGAAGTCGCCGACACATTGGAGCGTGCGCCTCAGGCTGAGTACGATCTGGTGATTGGAAACCCGCCCTATGGCCGGATCCGCCTCACCCCCGAGCAGAGGCAGAGATACGCACGCAGCCTCTATGGTCATGCGAACCTCTACGGTGTCTTCACCGACATCGCCTTACGATGGACAAAGCCGAAGGGTGTTGTCGCCTACCTGACGCCGACAAGTGTTCTGGGCGGACAGTATTTCGCGGCCAACGTGCCGCCGAACGTCAATTCTGCGCCGAGATACGCACCTACTATCCGGACACAGACCTGTCTGGAGACCTTAGGCCGACAGTCTCTACCAAGTAACGTGGACGCGATTGAGAAAGTGCTTGGGCACATAGGCCTCTGCGCTCATTTTGGACTGTCCTAACCAGAATTAGACTTCCTGCAGAGGACACTCCGCTGAAGTCAGAATGCGCATCCGGGTTGTTCGACCAGGCTGGATCGACGACTGACGAGTGTCCGTTTTCGGGCCGGAAGGAAACTTCCGATTCTGGCGCATCTAGGTTGTTTGGAGCGTATCTTGAGGAGGGGGGTGTTGACCGTGGGAGGTGGCCATGAGCCAGCCCGATCTGTTTCGTTTACCCCGCATACCCTGGAACGCTGGTCGAATGACCGGTGCGAAGGCCCCACTCAAGCCAAAGCACATCTGGGCGATCCGTCAGCACCTGAAGTCCGTTGGATCGATACGGGATCTTGCGATGTTCAACATCGCATTGGACGCCAAGCTGCGGGGCTGTGATCTAGTAAAACTCCGTCTCGGCGATATTGCTCAAGGCGGCGCCATTCGGCAGCGGTCGACGATCATCCAACAGAAGACCGGTCGGCCCGTGCCGTTCGAGATCACGGAGGCCGCGAGGGAGCTATGCGGGATTTTGGGTGATACGGC
>KB291722.1 GCA_000318405.1 Brevundimonas diminuta 470-4
TGGGTCCCGGCGTCCGCCGGGATGAGCGGATACTGATATGACCCACTTCACCTCCACCAACCCCGCCACCGGCGAAACCGTCTGGGAGGGCGAAGCCGCCTCCGTCGAACAGGTCGGCGCCGCCGTCGAGGCCGCCCGCTCTGCCTTCCCCGACTGGGCCGACCGCCCGCGAGGTGATCGCATCGACGCGGTGAAACGCTATCAGGCCGTGCTGAAAGAGCGCGCCCCCGAAATGGCCGAGGCCATCAGCCGCGAGACCGGCAAGGCCCTGTGGGAAACCAAGACCGAACTGGCCTCGATGGCTGGCAAGGTCGACATCTCCATCCGCGCCTATGACGAGCGCACCGGCGAGCGGTCGAACGACACCGCCTTCGGCCGCGCTGTCCTACGCCACCGCCCGCACGGCGTCTCGGCGGTGCTGGGGCCGTTCAACTTCCCCGGCCACCTGCCCAACGGCCACATCGTCCCGGCCCTGCTCGCGGGCGACACCGTCGTCTTCAAGCCCTCCGAGGAAACGCCCCTGACCGGCCAGCTGATGGCCGAATGCCTTGAGGCCGCCGACCTGCCCAAGGGCGTGTTCAACATGGTGCAGGGCGGGCGCGACACCGGCGCGGCCCTGCTGGACCAGCCCATCGACGCCCTGATGTTCACCGGCTCGGGTGCAGCGGGCGCGCATTTCCGACGCAAGTTCGCCGATGACCCGCACGTCATCCTGGCGCTGGAGTTGGGCGGCAACAACCCGCTGGTCGTCTGGGACGCCGCAGACGCCGAAGCGGTCGCGGGCATCGTCGTCCAGTCCGCCTTCGTCACCACCGGCCAGCGCTGCTCCTGCGCGCGCCGCCTGATCGTGCCGGAAGGCGCCCAGGGTGACGCCATCGTCGAGGCCGTGGCCGCCCTGTCCGACCGCCTGAACTTCGCCCCTTGGGATAGCGATCCCGAGCCCTACGCCGGGCCGCTGATATCAGAGAAGGCCGCCAGCAACGCTCTGGCCGCCCTACAACAGCGCATCGACGCGGGCGCTCGTGTGATCCGCGCCTCAGGCCCCGTCGACAACCTCCCCGGCGCCTTCGTGAAGCCTGCGATCATCGACGTCACCGGCGTCGCGGTCGAGGACGAAGAGATGTTCGCCCCGTTCCTGCAGGTGCTGCGCGTCCCGACCTTCGACGCCGCCATCGGCGCCGCCAACGCCACCAAATACGGCCTGTCCGCCGGTCTGGTCAGCGACGACGCGAAGCACTGGGATCGCTTCATCAACCGCATCCGCGCGGGCGTGGTGAACTTCAACCGTCCGACCACGGGCGCGGCGGGCGACATGCCCTTCGGCGGCCTGGGCGCCTCCGGCAACCACCGCCCCAGCGCCTACTACGCCGCCGACTACTGCGCCTACCCGGTCGCCAGCTTCGAGGCCGGTTCGGTCAGGAACATCGAAAGCGAGATCAAGGGCTTGCGCGGATGATTGAAGCCGGTCCGTTCAATAAAAAGGAACGGATCAAGCCGGGCGCCCACGTGCGCGCCCGGCGTCTTCGCAAACTTCCAACCTGGACTGAGGCCAAGCTGTGGGAGCGGCTACGCAAGCTCAACATTCGCATTCGGCGTCAAGCGCCGATCGGCCCTTACGTCGTGGACTTCGCGTGCCTGCGCGCCCGCCTGGTGATCGAAGTCGATGGCGGCGTCCACAATCGCACCGACGTCGCCCTGCGCGATCTGGCGCGCGATGAATGGCTGGCCGGCGAGGGCTACCGCGTCCTTCGCATCGACAGCCGCCGCATCCCAGACGATCTGGACGCCGTCGTCGCGGAAATCACTCACGCCATCCGCCTCAAGGCCCCCCTTCCCCTCGAGGGGGAAGGGGTTGGGGGATGGGGTGAAGCCGCCTCGCCAAAAGAGGTGACGCAGGAGACGCCGTCCCTTCTCCAGCGTCGCTACAGCAAACCTCCTGCCAACACCCCCACCCAACCCTCCCCCCTCGAGGGGGAGGGCTATTGAGTTTGATTATGACCGCCATCGAAGCCAACGCGGACGGCCTGATCGGGCCGATGCACTCCTACGCCGGGCTATCGCCGGGCAATCTGGCGTCCAGCCTGAACAAGGGCGAGGCGTCGAACCCGCGCGCGGCCGTGCTGCAGGGCCTCGACAAGATGAAGACCCTGGCCGACCTGGGCCTGCCCCAGTTCGTCCTGCCTCCGCATGAGCGGCCGAACATCCCTTTCCTGCGCGACCTCGGCTTCTCGGGCTCCGACGCCCAGGTGCTGGAACGCGCATGGAAGGACGCGCCCTCCTTCGCCGCCGCCGCCTGTTCGGCCTCGCCCATGTGGGCCGCCAACGCCGCCACGGTGACGCCCAGCGCCGACGCCGCCGACGGCCGCGTCCAATTCACGCCCGCCAACCTCGTCACCAACTTGCACCGCAGTCTGGAGCACGATCAGACCAAGCGCGCGCTGGACGCCCTCTTCCCCGACGCCGGCCGCTTCGCCGTCCATGACGCCCTGCCGTCCGTCGCCCATCTGGCCGACGAAGGCGCGGCCAACCACGTCCGCCTGTGCCGCGACCATGGCGAGCCGGGCGTCAATCTGATGGTATGGGGCCGCGAAGCCTGGGAGCATTGGGACGGCCCCTACCCCGCCCGCCAGACGCGCGAGGCGGCCGAGGCCGTCATGCGCCGCCACGCGGCGTCCGGCGCCGTCCTGGCCCGTCAGGGCAAGGCCGCCATCGCGGGCGGGACCTTCCACAACGACGTGGTCTGCGTCGGGGCGCTGGACACCCTCTTCTTCCATGAGCTGGCGTTTGAAGACACGGACGCGACCAAGGCCGCCATCCGCGCCGCCGCCGTCGGCTTCGAGCCGCAGTTCGTCGAGGTCTCGGCCGCCGACCTGCCGTTGGCCGACGCCATCAGCTCCTATCTGTTCAACTCCATGCTGATCCGGGTTCCGGGCCAGGACCGCCTGACCCTGATCTGCCCGACCGAGACGCGCGACAACCCGCGCAGCCATGCGGTGGCGCAGAACCTCGCCGCCTCCAACGGCCCGATCGGCCATGTCGAATACGTCGATGTGCGCCAGTCGATGCGCAACGGCGGCGGTCCGGCCTGCCTGCGTCTGCGCGTCGTCCTGACCGAGGCCGAACTGGCGGCGACCAACCCGGCCATGCGCCTGACCGACGCGCTTCACGCCCGCCTGTCCGACTGGGGCCGCCGCTGGTATCGCGACAGCCTGACGGCGCGCGACCTGGCCGACCCCGCCGTGCTGGACGAGACGCGCGGCGCGCTGGACGAGCTGACGCAGATCCTCGACCTGGGCGGCGGCTTCTACCCGTTCCAGCGCGCTTAGGTCCTTCTCATCGTTGGGGACAAGGTGCTCAAACAGCCGAAGGCGGTAGCATGCTCAAATCCTTCTCCCCTTGGGGGAGAAGGTGGGCGGCGAAGCCGCTCGGATGAGGGGTAGTCTCGATACGAACGCAACAGCCCGCCTGAGGCCGACCGCCCCCTCATCCGTCATGCTCCGCACGACACCTTCTCCCCCAAGGGGAGAAGGACAGCAGGCGCCCCCAGCCATCGCAACACGGCCTCCCAACCCCTGAAAAGCACGGGCTTTGCGGGCGCCCGGCAGGCTTTAACCCGCCCGACCTTCGGCGCACGTCATCATCGCCTTCCCGCCCGCGCCGCGAAGGAGATTTCAGACGATTTCAGACGAATTGGACTCTGTTTTTTCGCCAGCCCCGTCAGGCCGCGAACCGCCCGCCTTTCCTGGCGTAGGCCTGGGTGCCGTGAGTGAACACCCTGTCCGTCGGCAGCACAGCCTCGATCGGCAGAGCCTCGGCGCCCTTCAGCCGCTCATAGATAGGGCCGAAGTCCTGCAGCGTCACCGTCTTCAACGCCTCGATGCTGTCGATGACGAAATAGACCTGCTGGAAGTCGTCGATGCGGTACAGGGTCTTCATCACCCGCTCCAGGTCGAAGCCGAGGCGGTTCGGCGAGGGGTCTTCCAGGCTGAAGACGCTCTCGGTCGCCGACGACACGATCCCCGCGCCATAGATGCGCAGGCCGTCCGCCTCCTGCATCAGGCCGAACTCGACCGTGTACCAGTACAGACGCGCCAGGTTCGGCAGCATCCCCAGCGACGCCGCCCGCTGCCCGCCCTTGCCATAGGCTTCCATATAGGCGGCGAAGTCGGGGTCGGTCAGCATCGGCACATGGCCGAACACGTCATGGAAGATGTCCGGCTCCTGCAGGTAATCCAGCTGATCCGGCTTGCGGATGAACTGGCCCGAGACGAAGCGGCGGTTAGCCAGGTGGTCGAAGAAAACCTCGTCCGGCACCAGTCCCGGCACGCAGACCACGGTCCAGCCGGTCAGGGCCTGAAGCTTGGGATTGATGACCTCGAAATCGGGAATGCCGCCCGCGTTCAGGTCCAGCGCGTCCAGACCGCGCAGGAAGGCTTCGCTGGCGCGACCGGGCAGGATCTTCATCTGCCGCTCGTAAAGCGTGTTCCAGGTCTGGTGTTCGACCTCGGTATAGGCTGACCAGTTCTGGGGGATGGTCCAGTCGGCGGCGGCGCCTTCCGGCGGCTGCTCGAAAACGTGCTCGAAGTCGGACATGGAACGCTCCTCACGGCTCTAAGGGCCTTTCGGGGTAGATTAGCGCGACAGTTCGTCGTCGTCACGCATGACTGTTGCAACGCTGGGCCGGGCCGCCTCATTCGTCACCGCATACGACGACGGACTGGCGCGACAGGGAGTCGCGGTCTAACCTGTCGGGGACGGGCGCCGCTTCGGACCGCCCACATGAAAGCTCGGCCCATGCCGGAGACCCCTGGCGCGCCTGAACGGCGCGACTCGCGGTCCCTGCCTCGGCGTTCCCGCAACGGCGGGAGCATCGATCGAGACGCCCCTCTGTACGGCGCGCTCGACCTGGGGACCAATAACTGCCGCCTGCTGATCGCGCGTCCGGCGCGTGACGGATTTCGCGTGGTGGATTCCTTCAGCCGCATCGTGCGTCTGGGCGAAAGCCTGTCGCGCACCGGCCGCCTGGACGACCGGGCGATGGACCGGGCCTATGACGCCCTGGCCCTGTGCGCCGAGCGTCTGGTGCGCAAGGGCGTTGATCCCAAGCGCCTGACCGCCGTCGCCACCCAGGCCTGCCGCATGGCCGAAAACGGCCCCGCCTTTGTCGAGCGCGTGAGACGCGGCACCGGCCTTCGCCTGCGGATCATCGACCCGGCGGAGGAAGCCGCCCTGTCGGTTGCAGGCTGTCTGAACCTGTTCGACCCGCGCGCCGAGGCTGTGCTGGTGATCGACGTCGGCGGCGGCTCGACGGAACTGTCCTGGCTGATGAAAGGCGCGCGCGGGATTGAAACCGTGGCGTGGATGTCGGCGCCGCTGGGCGTCGTCAGCCTGGCCGAGCGCCACCCTGAACCCAAGGACGGGACAAGCGAATGGTATGAGGCCATGGTCGCCGACTTCGGCGCCGCCATCGCCTCTGGCGGACCGGGCCCTGAATTCATGGCCCGTATCGAGGCGGGGCGCGGCCATATGGTCGGCACCTCGGGCGCCATCACCAGTCTGGCCGGAATCCATCTCGGGCTGAGGCGTTATCAGCGCGATCTGGTCGACGGCCTGTGGATGACGCGCGGCGACTGCGAAAAAGCGGCTGACCGCCTGATCGCGCTCGGCCCCGCAGGACGGGCGGCCGAAAGCTGCATCGGGCCGGACCGCGCCGATCTGGTGCTGGCCGGGGCCGCTATTCTGGAGGCCGTCCAGCGCGCCTGGCCGTGCGAGCGCGTCCGCGTCGCCGATCGCGGCCTGCGCGAAGGGCTTCTGTTGCAGAAAATGCGCGAGGATCGGCAGCAAAAGCCGCGCCGTCGCAGGCGGCGCAAGCGCGGCGGCGCAAACGGCGGCGGGGGCGCGGCTGAATAGGCGGCGCCTAGTCCACCGCGACCGGCAGGTCGATGTCGCAGGCCGAGAAATCCGCCCCTCTGGCCGCTCTTGTTCTCTCGACCAGAGTGCGGAAACGGGGGCTGTCGGTGCTCAGAACCCGCACGGACGGCCGCTCGCCTTGGGCCAGGTCGCCCGCCACGCGCACCCGCGTCATCCGGTCTGGGTCCGTGACGATGCCGTCCGGATTGGGGCTGAACTTCAGCGCGCGCACCACATCCAGCCCCGACACGACCCGGCCCCAGATGGTGTAACGCTTCTCCAGCGCCGGATAGGGCTGGCGCATCAGGAAGAACTGGCTGTTGGCGCTGTCAGGCGCATCGTCGCGGGCCATGCCCGCCACGCCCGGACAATACAGGCCCCAGGCGTGAACCTTGCGATCCGCCGTCGTCGCCATCACGGCGTCGGGCTGGGTCTGGACCGGCAGGGACTGCATAAAGCCGATCAGGGCGCCCGCCGGGGCAGCCACGGGAGCAAAAGACGTCTGGGCGTCGCGGCGGAAGGTGAACTCGGCCTTCAGGTCTGGATACCAGCTCTGGCCCTCGCCGGTGCCGAGCGGATCGCCGGTCTGCGCCATGAAGCCGTCGATGACCCGATGCCAGGGTATGCCGTCATAGAAGCCCGCCTTGGCCAGCAGGCGAATGCGGGCGACATGGCCCGGCGCCGCCTCCGGCGTCATCTCGACCAGGATCCGGCCTTTGTTGGTGTCGATGATCAGCAGATTGTCCGGCGCCATAGAGCGCCAGTCGCCGGCGGCGATGGCCTCCGCCGGATCTTGCTCATCCGCGATCCCCGCCACGTCCTGAGCCACGCCCGAACCGGCCAGCATGGCGGCCAGCAACGCCGCCCCGATCGTGAGAACTCCCCGCTTCATGTCCCCGCTCCTCCCCGAGCGCGGCGCGCCTCAGCCGCCCTGAACGGGCGGCTGGACGTCGCAGATCGTGAAAGAAGCGCCTTTTTCAGCGCGCGCCGCCTCGACGGCGGCGTTGAACGGCGCCGAACCGGGCACGGCCACGCGCATCGTCGGCCGCTCGGCCTCCGGCATGGCCGAGGCCAGACGCACGCGCCCCATCGCGTCCGCATCAGGACCGACGGCGCCGTCGCTGGCGTCGTTGCCCTTCTTGAGCGACTTCACCACGTCCAGGCCCTGAAGCACCCGTCCGAAGACCGTGTAGGAGCCGTTCAGATTATCGTTCTGACCCGTCATCAGGAAGAACTGGCTGTTGGCGCTGTCGGGGGAACCGGCGCGCGCCATGCCCGCCACGCCGGGGCAGAACAGCCCTTGCGCCGAGGTCTTGAAGTCGGCCGTCACGAACATCTGGGCGTCCGGCTGGGTCACGATGGGAATGGAGCCCATGACGCCGCGCAGGCCCGGCCCGCTGTTCTCGACCGGGGCGAAGCCGCTGTCGCGTCCGCGCCGGAAGGTGAACTCGCCCTTCAGATCGGGCAGTTCGCTGCCGCCCTCGCCCGTGCCCTTGGGGTCGCCGGTCTGGGCCATGAAGTCGGGAATGACGCGGTGGAATTTCAGCCCGTCATAGAAGCCCTGATTGGTCAGGGTGCGGATGCGCTCGATGTGGTTCGGCGCGGCGCGCGGCTCCAGCTCCACCAGGATGCGCCCCTTGGCCGTGTCGATCACCCACAGGTTCTCGGGCGACACGGTGCGCCAGTCGCCCGATTGGGCGACCGCTCCGCCGGCCAGCAGGGCCACGCCCGCCGCCAGCGCCATCACAGACTTGATCTTCAAACCCGACCTCAATCCTTCTTGACCTTGGCCAACACGCTCGCGGCGACGGCGGGGCTGACGAAGCTGTCGATCCGGCCGTCCAGCCGGGCGATTTCCTTCACCAGTCGCGAGGCGATCGCCTGATGCCGCGGATCGGCCATCAGAAACACCGTCTCTATGTCGCTGTTGAGGCGCTGATTCATCGCCGTCATCTGGAACTCATACTCGAAATCGGCGACCGCGCGCAGGCCGCGCACGATAACGCTGGCGTTCAGTTCCTCGGCGAAGTGCATCAGCAGGCTGGCAAACGGCCGCACCTCGATGTCGGCGCTGAAGTGCGCGACCTCGGCCTTGATCATCTCGACCCGCTCGGCGGTCGAGAACAGAGGGCCCTTGTCGTCGTTCTGCGCCACGCCGATGACCAGACGGTCCACCAGCTTGACCGCCCGCCCGATAATATCGAGGTGACCGTTGGTGACCGGATCGAAGGTGCCCGGATAAAGTCCGATACGCATGGCCAGCGGCCTCCCCATCGTTTGGGCCCGTTTAGCAGGTGCGAAATGAACGGCCTAGATTTTCTGACGCGGCTGTGATCGCCAAAGGGCCTTTAGATGCTGCACTGCATCAGCGGCGGCGCTGAAAACATGGTCGTCGATGGCAGCGATTGCGGCCGCAGGCGTGGCGCTGTTGCACAGAAACGCGCCGTCGAAGCGCGAGAGGTCAGCCAGCCTCACCACCGCCTTACGCTGCGGCGATCCGGCGCGGTCCAGCGCCTCACGGATCAGAGCCTGAGCCACGCCGTCCAGCATGGACGCATCCGGCCAGACGACCGTATCGCCCTGAATAAAACCGACATTCCACAGCGAGCCTTCGCAAATACGGCCCTCTGCGTCCATGAACAGGGCGTCGTCATAGCCCGCCAGCCGCGCCGTGCGCCGCGCCCGCAGAAGGCCCATCGTGGCGACATGCTTCAGATGCGGCGCCTCGCGGGCGTAGGTCTGGCTCTGCAACCGCACGCCGTCGGCCAGCGGCGACGGCGGCGGCGCAACGCTGATCATCACCTGCGGCGCGCCGATCCAGTCCGGCTGACGCAGGGACAGTTCGCGGGAAAACAGGCTGACCCGCAGCCAGCCCTCGGTCCGCCCGGCCAGCGCCGCCTGCATCTGATCGCGCAGACGATCTTCGGCGACGGCCTCGCCGAACAGTTCCAGCGCCGAGCGGTTCAGACGGTCCAGATGCCGGTCCAGCCCGCGCACGCCGCCCTGCTCCACAACGAAGGAGGTCAGGGCGCCGTAGTTGACCAGGGCCTGATGGCCCAGATCCTCAAGCCCGGCGGGACGGCCGTCGATCCAGAGCTCAGGAGCGACGGCCATGCAGGATCAGGCCTCGCCGCCCTCGACGTCCGGGGCGTCGCCCGCGTCGCCGTCTTCATCATCGCCGCCGGAATCGGCCAGACGCTCGACCGAGACGACCTTCTCGTCCTTGCCGGTGCGGAAGATGGTCACGCCCTGGCTGGAGCGACCGACGATGCGAACCTGGCTGACGGGGGTGCGGATCATCTGGCCGCCGTCCGTGACCAGCATCAGGTCGTCCGACTCCTCGACCGGGAAGGCGGCGGCCAGGCGCGTGCCTGCGCGGCCGCCCAGACCGTGCGCCGTCAGCCCCTGCCCGCCGCGACCCGTGCGGCGGTACTCATAGGCCGAGGACCGCTTGCCGAAACCGGTTTCCGTGACGGTCAGGATGAACTGCTCGGCCGCGCCCAAGGCGGCGATACGTTCGGGCGAGATCGGCGCGTCGCCGGCCTCTTCGTCGTCCGCCTCGACCGCGACGGCTTCATCTTCCGCATCAGCCCCGGCCAGCGCCTTACGCATGGCGTTGGCGTGTTTGACATAGGCGGCGCGTTCTTCCGGCGTCGCGTCCACACGGCCCAGAATGGCCATGGAGATGACCGTGTCGCCGTCCTGCAGGCGGATGCCGCGCACGCCGGTCGAGTCGCGCCCCTTGAACACGCGCACGTCGTCGGCCTTGAAGCGGATGGCCCGGCCCAGCGCGGTCGTCAGCAGCACGTCGTCCTCGGCCGTGCACAGGCCGACGCCGACCATGCCGTCGCCGTCCTCCAGCTTCATGGCGATCTTGCCCGCGCGGTTCACCGTGGCGAAGTCGCTGAGCTTGTTGCGGCGCACGTCGCCCGACTTGGTGGCGAACATGATGTCGTAGTCGCCCCAGGTCGCCTCATCCTCGGGCAGGGGCAGCACGTTCATGATGCTGTCGCCCGGCTCGATCGGCAGCAGGTTGACGAAGGCCTTGCCGCGCGACTGCGGATTGCCCAGCGGCAGGCGCCAGGTCTTCAGCTTATAGGCCTTGCCGTTGGTGGCGAAGAACAGCACCGGCGTGTGGGTCGAGGCGCTGAACACGCCGGTGATGGCGTCCTCATCCTTCATCGACATGCCGCTGCGGCCCTTGCCGCCGCGATGCTGGGTCCGATAGGCGTTCAGCGCCACGCGCTTGACGTAGCCGCCGTGGGTGACGGTCACGACCATGTCCTCGCGCGGGATCAGGTCTTCGTCCTCCATCTCGGCGTCGCCTTCGCCGATGAGGGTGCGGCGGTCCACGCCGAACTGCTCCCTTACCAACAGCAGGTCTTCGCGGATGATGGCCAGGACGTTCTTGCGGTCCGACAGGATGGTCAGATGGCCCTGAATGGTGTCGGCCAGGCTGCGCGCCTCGCCGAAGATGTCGTCGCGGCCCAGACCGGTCAGACGCGACAGGGTCAGGGCCAGGATGGCGCGGGCCTGCTCGTCGGTCAGGCTGATCTTGTCGCCTTCGACCAGCACGGTGCGCGGATCGGCGATCAGCTCGACCAGGGCCATCATGTCCCCGACCGGCCAGGCCTTGGCCTGCAGCCGCTCGCGCGCCTCAGCGGGGTCGGCCGAGCTGCGGATGATGTGGATGACCTCATCGATATTGGCGACGGCGACGGCCAGACCGACCAGGACGTGGCCGCGGTCGCGGGCCTTGGCCAGCTCGAACTTGACGCGGCGGACCACCACCTCCTCGCGGAACTCGAGGAAGGCTTCCAGCAGGGCGCGCAGGCCCATCTGCTCGGGCCGGCCATGGTTCAGCGCCAACATGTTGACGCCGAACGAAGATTGCAGCGCCGTGTAGCGATACAGCTGATTCAGGATCACATCGCCCGATGCGTCGCGCTTCAGCTCGATGACGATGCGCATGCCCGCGCGATCCGACTCGTCGCGGACGTCGGCGATGCCTTCCAGCCGCTTCTCGCGCACCATTTCGGCGATGCGCTCGATCAGGGTCTGCTTGTTCACCTGGAACGGCAGTTCGGTGATGATGATGGCGTCGCGATCCTTGCGGATCTCTTCGACCGAGGCCTTGCCGCGCACGATGACCGAGCCGCGCCCGTCGCGCAGGGCGTTGCGCGGGGCCGTACGGCCCATGATCTCGCCGCCGGTGGGGAAGTCAGGACCCGGCACGATGTCCAGCAGGGCGTCGTCCGAGACGTTCGGATCGTCCAGCAGGGCGACCGAGGCGTCGATCACTTCGCGCAGGTTGTGCGGCGGGATGTTGGTCGCCATGCCGACGGCGATGCCGCCCGCGCCGTTGACCAGCAGGTTCGGAATCCGCGCCGGCAGGACGACGGGCTCCAGCTCCTTCTCGTCGTAGTTCGGCTGGAAGTCGACCGTGTCCTTCTCGATGTCGGTCAACAGGGCCACGGCGGCCGGGGCCATCTTGGCCTCGGTGTAACGCATCGAGGCGGGCATATCGCCGTCGACCGAGCCGAAGTTGCCCTGGCCGTCGACCAGCATCAGACCCATGGAGAAGTCCTGAGCCATGCGGACCAGGGCCATGTAGACCGAGGCGTCGCCGTGCGGGTGGAACCGGCCCAGCACGTCGCCGACCACGCGGGCGCACTTCGAGTACGACCGCTCGGGCGTCATGTTCAGATCGTGCATCGAGTACAGGATGCGGCGATGCACAGGCTTCAGACCGTCGCGCGCGTCCGGCAGGGCCCGGCTGACGATCACGCTCATGGCGTAGTCGAGGTAGGAGCGCTTCAGCTCATCCTCGATGGTGATGGTCGAAATATCGCCCGGCGCCATCGGGGCGGCGTTTTGGTAACTGTCGTCGGTCAAGGAAATCAGGCTTTAAATGGCCGGAATCGGAACGTGATCCGCTGTTCCGGTTTCTATCATCCGGGGGCCGTGGTGGCAAAGAAACGCCGCTGAAATCCCCATGCCGAAAAGGACAGGAAAGCCATGCGTTTAGCCGCCTCGAAACTGATCGCTCCCAGCGCCCTCGCCATGATGCTGGTCGCCGGGGCCGCCTGCAGCCAGAACCCGGCCTCCCCGCCGGCTTCCGACGCCCCCGCCGCGCCTTCCACCGAGGCCGCCGCACGCGCTACGCCGGGCCAGACGGCGCAGGTCGCCATCATCAACGGCCAGGGCGCCGAAACGGGCAAGGCGACGCTGACGCAGGGGGCCACAGGCCTGCTGATCAAGGTCGAGGCCACGGGCCTGACGCCCGGCTGGCACGGCATCCACATCCACGCCACGGGCCAGTGCGAGGCGCCCTTCACCTCGGCCGGTGCCCACATCAATCACGGCGATCCGAAGCAGCCCCACGGCCTGCTGAACGCCGACGGGCCTGACGACGGCGACCTGCCCAACGTCTTCGCCGACGCCAAGGGCGCCGTGAACGCCGAAGTCTTCACCACCCGCGCCCGTCTGGCGGACGCCGGTCCGGGCCAGTGGCTGCTGGACGACGACGGCTCGGCCCTGGTGATCCACGCCAACGCCGACGACCACTCCAGCCAGCCGATCGGCGGCGCGGGCGACCGCGTGGCCTGCGCCGTCATCAAGGCGCAGTAAGCAGACCTAAACCTTGGCGGGGGCGCCGGCGCGAAGGCCGCGCTCCCCCAGGGCCACGGTGATGACGCCCAACAGCGCGATGGCGACGCCCGTCAAGATCTGCGGCGTCAGCACGTCGCCCATGAACAGTCCGCCGATCATGATCGACACCAGCGGCGAGCCCAGCAGATAGGGCGTGACCCGCCCGGCCTCGCGCCGCTGGACCAGCCAGAACATCAGGCTGGTGGCGAACACGGACGAAATCACCCCCGCCCAGATCAGCGTGCCCCATACCAGCGGCGTCGCGGCCCTGGCCGCTTCCCACTGCCCGCTCTCGAACAGGGCCGACCCCAGGGTCAGCACCGGAAAGGCCATCAGGGCCAGCAGCCCCTGCATCTTCAGGGGCGGGATTGAAGTCGTCCGGCGCGCGATCACCGTCGTCAACGCCCACGCCGACGCGCCCAGCGCGCCCACCAGAATGGCCTTCCAGTCGTTAAGGGCGTGAGGATCCAGCGTCATCCACGCTACGCCCGCAAAGGCGACGACCAGGCCGACGACGGCCATCCTTGAAATCCGCTCGCCCAGCATCAGGAAGGCGAACAGGGACGTCAGGGGAATCCACAACTGGGTGGCGACCGTCACCGGGCTGACGTCATGAGCCAGCCAGAAGGCCAGGTAGATCAGCCCATAGTGGATCGGGCCGCCGACCACGGCGATGATCAGCAGGCTCTTCCAGTTCGGGAACGGCGGCCGCACGAACCAGACCAGGCAGGCGGCGGCGATGGCGAAGCGCAAGGCCCCCGTCATCAGCGGCGGCAGCATCTCAGTGGCGACCTTGGCGGCGGCGTTGTTCACGCCCCAGATCACCAGAACGGCCACGATGGCGGCGATCTCAAGCGGCGTCAGCGCGTGCGGGGATGAGGAGGAGCTGGACACGCCCCCATGCTTGCCACAGGGCGCGACGTTTTGCCTCTCACGAAGCATGAGCGGAGGTTACCCGGACAACCGCCCTGCCCCACGACCGCGAACCGGCTATAGAAGCCGCCATGAAGATCCCTGTCCTGCTGTCCGCCCTCGCCGTCCTGACCGCCTGTATAGGCGCTGCGCCAGCGACGGCCGAGCCGACCGTCGTGGTTTCGCCTCAGCCCCTGCCGATCGACAACGACCGTCCGCGCGTCTTTCTGGGCGGCAGCATCGACATGGGAGGCGCGCCCGACTGGCAGGCGGCGCTGACGGCGGCCCTGTCCGACATGGACGTCACTGTCCTGAACCCGCGCCGTCCCGACTGGAACCCCGCCTGGCGGCCCGAGGCGGACGAGCCCGAGTTCCTGCGTCAGGTCGAATGGGAGCTGGCCGCGCTGGAAAGCGCAGACGTCATCGTCATGTATTTCGCGCCCGGCACGCAGAGCCCGATCAGCCTGCTGGAAATGGGCCTGCACGCGCGCGGCGGAAAGCTGATCGTGCTGGCTCCCGAAGGGTTCTGGCGCAAGGGCAATGTCGACATCACCGCCCGCGCCTACGGGGTGCGCCAGGTGCAGAGCATGGACGAACTGACCGCCGCCGTCCGTCAGGCCCTGAGCGAAGCCGCGACCAGGGGCCGCTTCACACGCTGACCCTCCATGACAAAGGCCGCGCCCCAGCTGGGACGCGGCCTTCATGTTCCGGCTGAGCGGACCTTAGAACGGAATGTCGTCGTTCAGGTCGTAGCTTTCCTTGGGACCCGAGGGCTTGTTGGCGCCGCCGGTCGAGAAGCCCGAGGAATAGTCGTCGTCGCGGCCGCCGTAGCCGCCGCGATCACCGCCGCCGCCCTGACTGTCGCCACGGCCGCCCAGCATGGTCAACTGGCCGTTGAAGCGCTGGATGACGATTTCGGTCGAATATTTCTCGACGCCCTGCTGGTCGGTCCATTTGCGGGTCTGCAGCGAGCCTTCGATATAAACGGTCGAGCCCTTCTTCAGATAGTTCTCCGCCACCTTGACGATGTTGTCGTTAAAGATGACCACCGAGTGCCACTCGGTCTTTTCCTTGCGCTCGCCGGTCGACTTGTCGCGCCAGGTTTCCGAGGTGGCGATGCGCAGGTTGGCCACGCGGTCGCCGTTGTTCAGCGAACGGATTTCCGGGTCGCGACCCAGATTGCCGATGAGGATGACCTTGTTGACGCTGCCCGCCATGACGAATGTCCTTTTATGTTCTTGCGCCGAGTCCTAGCGGATTTCGGCGAGATGTTCCAGTTTTGTTCACGCCCGATTCCGGACGCTGAAATCAGTTAGGAGCGACCGCGACCGGGCGTCCGTCGATCTGGCGCTGGATCGCGCCCGGAATGGCCAGACGACCGTCCCCTGTGCGCGCCAGGGCGAAGAACCGCGGGCCGTCCAGGCTCTTGCCGAACTTGACCCCCGCGCGGTCGATGAAGATGAACTGCCCCTGATAGGCGCCGACCATCTCGGTCTTGCTGCCGCCCAGTCGCAGGAATTTCAGGCGCATCTCTTCCAGCCGCGCCGCGCAGAATTCGATCTGCGGCTGGTCGCGGGCGACGACGTTGAAGCGCACGCCCCCGCCCTCGGCGTCCTGACCCATGTGATAGCAGACGCCCGTTCCGCCCGGCGCCTCCGCCTTCTTGGCGCAGGCGCCCAGAGCCGCAGACGCCGCGACAATCGCCAGCAGGGTCATCGAAGCGCGGCTCATGCTCACAGCTCCGGGAACTGACATTGGCGGTCCTGCTGGGCCAGGGTGCGGAAACGGTTGTTGTCGGTCGACTGCTCCACGCGGCGCGGGACCAGACGCAGGGTCGTGTCGCCCCACCGGCCGTAACGCGCCTCCCCCGGCGCGACGCAGGTTCCCGAATAGAGAGCCTGAACACAGGCGGCCAGGGTCATATTGCCCGACACCTGACGCCATTCCGAACCCGTGTGACGCAGGCAGGCCGTGCCCGAGACTGCAGGCGCAGCGCGCGTATCCTCGGCGGCGCCCGGCTGGCCCGCAGGGGCGATCTCGATCGCCGGGGTCGAAGGCAGTTCCGGCGGCGGCGCGAAGGAGGCGGTCGGCGCCGCGACCAGCGAGCCCGACGCGTCCAGCCCCACATCCAGGGCGCTGGTGGCCACGCCGTTGCGTTTGGCGCAGTCGGCCAGGGTGGCCAGGCCGACGAACTGGCCGTCGACGAAACAGCGCAGTTCGCGCGTCGGCTCCAGCGTTGGGGCCTCGGCCACGTCGATGGTCAGGCCGCCCATGGACGCAGGCGGCGGCTCAGACGGCGCATCCTTGCCCCCGCTGAAGACCAGGGCGGCGGCCACGGCGCCGACGACGGCCAGACCCGCGCCGACGATCAGAACCGTACGATTGTCTTTCGAAAGGGCCATGCAGCTCTCAACGCGCCAAAGAAGGCCCCACTAACCCCGAGCGCCCCACAGCCGTCAACCGAAAGCGCCCTCAACCCCGGCTTAGCCTGTGAGTCTCGCCAGAGCGGCCTGATAGTTGGCCAGTTGCGCCTGCAGATAGGCCGGAGCCTTGCCTGTCGCCTTGGGCTTGTCGCTTTCCGGGGCCAGGGCGCGATAGGCGTCGCGCATAGCCTTGATCGCCAGTTGCACCTGATCGCGCGACTTGTTGATGGCCTCTGCGCTGGACAGGTTCAGCAGCGGCGACAGGTCGATCCCGAAGGTCTTGGTCTTGTCCTGCGTCTTGCCGATGAAGCCGGGCGTCAGGCCCAGTCCCGCTAGGGCGTCCCGCCCCGCCTCGCCCGGCGTCAGAACGGCTCCGGCCCTCCCGTCGGCGCTGGTGATGGACAGACGCTGGACCCCGCCGCTGGTCACCCGTGCGTCGCCGTCCATGCCGGTCACATAGTCGCGGTCGGTCTTGATCGTGACCTTCAGATAACGCCCCGACGCCATTTCGATCTTGCGCGCCAGCGATTGCAGCGTGTCCTTGGCGTCGATCGTGACCGCCGTTTTGCGGCCCGTCGCCGGGTTCTGCACGTAAAAGCGGTCGCCCGCTCGGACGGCCGTCGCATCGACCAGGGTCTTGGACGGGCTCTGGCTGATCTCGCCCTGCGGGAGGCCCAGCCGGTCCAGCACGCTGGCGCCGCCCGGCGACACGGTCAGGGCCAGGGGCTTGGCCCGGCCGTCAGCCGCGGTCCATGTCTGGCTCCACTCCACCTGCCCCGTCTGCGCGTCCAGTCGCGCCAGATAGCCGCGCGAGGGGTCTTCGGCCTTGGCCCCGATGGCGCGATCCGACACGCCGGTCAGCCAGACCTTGCCGTCGTGCACCTTGACGTCGGCGGCGGTGTCGTCGCCCGGCCCGCCATAATAGGTCACCCGATCCGCGCCCGAGGCGGCCAGGTCCGTGGACAGGACAGCGACAAAGGCGTCCTGACCTCCGGCATGAGCATTGGCGACCTGACCCGCATTCAGGGCGCCGTTGCCTGTCGCGCCCGAGATGATCAGTCGCCCGTCCGCCACCGCCAGCCCGGCGATCTCGCCGCCCGAAGAGGAACCCAGATTGCGAACGCTCAGAAGCTCGGGCGCGCCCGTCGCGCCGATACGGAAGTGACGCACGACAAAGGCGCCGTTCTCCACGCCCGCCGTGTAGAGATTGTCGCCATCGACGGTCATGGCCTGGACGTTGTCGTCGCCGGCCGTGCCGAACTGGGTCGCCCCGGTCGCCGTCGCCGTGATCGGCGCCAGACTGTGGACCTGACTTTCGCTGAAGGCCTGAACATAGCCGTCCCAGCCGCCCACGGCCAAGGTCCCCGGCATAGCCGACCTGGCTCGCCCTGCGACATAGACCCGCCCGTCTGCCCCGAAGGAGACGGCGGTCGCTTCATCCTCGGCCTTGGCGCCGCGCCTCTGGGTCCACTGCTCGCGCCCCTGAGCGTCGAAGACGGTGACGAAACTGTCGGCCGTCGTGGCGGAGGCGCCCGCCTCGCCGGGCACAAGGGCGCCGATCACCGATCCGGCGACGGCCACCCGCCCGTCCGCATCCACGGCGATGGCGTAGCCGCTGGCCTTGGACGCCGCGCCCAGCGCGCGGCTGACGACCACATTGCCCGCCGAATCCAGCTTCATCAGAACAACGTCGCCCTGCCCCTTGATCGGCTGGGTCGAGGCGCCGGCGCTGACATCGGCCACGATCCACATCGAACCGTCCGGCCCGGCCGCGCTGGCCCGCACCGTCTCGACGCCGTCCGGCAGGGACGAGACGCCGCTGCGGCCCTCGACCCAGAACCCGCCGCCGGAGCCCGCCACCGGATTGCCGTCCGGGTCGAACTTCAGCACCTCATGGGCGCCCTTGCTGCCTGCGCCCTGCACGACCTGAACTGAATCCCGCGCCTCGACGGGGGTGAAGCTGATCGTCTCTAACGAGACGCCGGCGACCGTCAGCCCCCAGCGCGCCGGGCCGGCCGGCAGGGTGATGGTTTTGTCGCCCGCCTTGACCGTGCGCGGCTCGGCCTCAATCGTCTGCCGATGGATGCGGGTCTGCACGCCCGCCTCTTCCAGCTTGCCGTTGATGTGCTGCACCACCGCATCCATCGTGCGCGGCGTCGCCCCCATCTCCGAAAGGTCGATACCGACGGTCTGGCTTCCCGTCGTAGTCTTTACCGTGATGCCGAAACGCACATCGCCCTGGAAAGCCGCGACCTCGTCGGTCAAGGCGCCGTCGTGAATCGGGCCGGTCAGATATTTCGGATTGTCTCGCGGCACCGCCGCTGTCGACTGACTCTGCGAGGTCGAGACGCCCTGAACCACCCGCACGCCTTCGAACTGAGCGGAATTCAGGAAATCCATCACCTCCGTCATGCCAGAAGCGAACCGTCGCGACAGTTGCTCGGATTCCATACGGGTGACCCCGCGTTCGCCCGCGCGGTTCGTCAGGGCTTCAAGCATGGTCAGCCCCTGATACAGGGCGAAAATCTTGCGGTAGTCGCTTGAAGAGACGCCCTTGACGTCGAGAACGGCGTTGTCCTCGTTGACGAGCTTTCGCCCGCTCAAGGCCGTACGCAGAAGGTCGGACTGGCTGGGCTTTTCCTTGCCGCTCAAGGTCCACGGCGCGGTCGGCTGCGTTTTCGGCTTGGGCGCGCTTTGCCCGGCCGAGCCCACGCCCGCACTTCCGGCGAGACCGTAAAGACCCAGCAGATAGCTGTTGTTGATCACCGCCACGAAAGCCTCCGCGGTCCAGCTTGCCTCAGGCGCGGTAACGAATTGTTTAACCCCCGCACGCAACTGCCCCGCGCCAGCCGCAGTTCACTCTTGTCTGCAGCCTGATGTGGAGATGTTCATGTCGCGCGTACGCTGGCTTTTTATGCGGCTGATGAGCCTTTACGGCCTGATGCCGCGCCCTGCGCCGCACCGCCGGCGACCGCCCATTACTCTGGGCTATGGTCCGACCCGGCGAATGGGTTAGCGAGTTCAGCCCTTGAACAGCGACAGGATGATCTGCGGCGCCTGGTTGGCGATCGACAGGGCCTGGGCGCCGAGTTGCTGCTGCACCTGCAAGGCCTGCAGACGTGCGCTTTCGCGCGCCATGTCCGCATCCACCAGATTGCCGACGCCGACTTCCAGCGAATCCATCAGCTTGGTGACGAACAGGGTGTGCTTCTCGATCTGCTTGGACTGAGCGCCCAGCTCAGCCAGCTTGCCGCTGGCGCCGGTCAAAGCGGTTTCAACCAGAGCCAGCGCAGCCTCGGCGTCTGCCTGCGTCAGCAGCTCAGGCATAACGTCCGGGTCCGTCGACGCAGCGCCCGCGACAGCTAGACCAAGCCCGCGCAACGACAGGTCCTGCCGGTTCATGGTGATGGTTTCGGACGCATCCGCATTCGCAAGGAAGTTCAGCGGGGTCAAATCGGCAGGCGTCGCTGCTCTGACGCCGTTCACCTTGCCGTTCAGGATGTTCTCGCCGTCGAATGAGGCGTTATCCGCAAACGACTGCAGGGACTTCAGCAGCGACTGAAACTCATCGTTGTAAGCCTTGCGCGTCGCATCCGACGCCGACGGATCGGCTGCCGCAGTGGCTTTCTGACGAAGTTCGACGAGGATGTCGGAAATCTGCTGACCGGCCGCCAGGGCCACATCGGCCACCGAAGTGGCGCGGTTCAGGCTGGTCTTGACCGATTCCAGCGCATTCATGTCGGCGCGCTGGTTCTGGGCGATGGCCCAGGTGGCGGCGTTGTCCTTGGCGCCCTGGACTTTCAGCCCGGTGTTCACCCGGCTCTGGGTCGCCGCCAACTTGGAGTTGGTGGCGTTCAGGTTCTGAAGCGCGATCAGCGCCGACGCATTGGTGATTACGCTGTTGGTCATGGCCGTTCTCGCCTCAGATCCGATTCTGGCGAGCAGTAATGACGCTGATTCCTGAGCGTATGGTTAACGGCGTCGCAACGCCTGTTAACGCCGCCCGGCGCCGCCGAGGGGCGTCAAGCCGCCTTTCGCCCAGACCGCAGCTCAGATTTCGGTCTTGATGATCCTGCCGACGTCATAGGCCGGGCTCTGGCGCAGCTTCAGGACCTCTTCACGAGGGAACTGGCGGACCACCTCCCCGGTGACCCGATCCAGGGTCTTGTAGACGTAGCCGGTCGACTCGCGCTCGATCGTCAATCGGTAACGACCTGCGTCGTCGCTATCGTTCTGCGCGTCCTGCACAGGTTTCTGCGCCTCGATAGCGCCGCCCTGCGGCTCGCGATCGAGGTAGGTTACGCTGGACACTCCCGCGACATTGTCAGCCATATCCTTTCGCGCGAACCAGCCGCGCCTCCCGTATCGAACGACACGAGAAAGGGGCGAACCTTGCGGCCCGCCCCTTTCCTAATCGCGTCGGATTAGCGGAACAGGCCCAGCAGGATCGAGCTGGACTGGTTCGCGATCGACAGCGCCTGCACGCCCAGCTGTTGCTTGGTCTGCAGAGCCGTCAGGCGAGCGCTTTCCTTGGCCAGGTCGGCGTCCACAAGGTTGCCAACGCCGACTTCCAGAGCGTCCTGCAACTTGCCGACGAAGACACTCTGCCGCCCCAGCGACTTGGACTGGGTGCCCAGCGTAGCAAGATTGGCGGTGAAGCCCTCAATCGCCGTCTGGATGTCATCAGCGGTAGCGTAGGTGCCGCTCGTGACGCCCGAGGTGACAGGGGCGGCAAAGCCCACGTCATAGGTCGAGGTGCTGTCCAGGCCCGTGCGCACGGTAACCGCATCATCCTGGAAGAGGTTGATGCCGTCGAATTTTGCGCCTCCGATAGCGGAGTCGATTTCTTCCACCAGGGCGTCGTAGTCAGCCTGATAGGCCGTCTCGGCGGCGCTGCCGGTCTCGACGGTTTCCAGGGCGACGGCGATGCTCTTCAGTTCCTTGAAGGCCTCGACGACGGTGTCGCCGGCCGCCAGGGCGACATCCACCAGCGATTGACCGCGCGCGACGGAGTTCTTGACTGCGTCCAGCGAGGCGATGTCAGCGCGTTGATTGGTGGCGATGGCGAAGATCGCGCCGTTGTCTTTGGCGGTGGCGATCTTGAAGCCCGTGTTCACGCGGTTTTGCGTGACGTTGAGGTCACGGCTGGTCGCGTTCAGGTTTTGCAGCGCAACGATTGCGCCAACGTTCGTGTTGATGCTGTTAGCCATTTTGGCTGTCCTTTGTCTTCAGACGATGTCCGACGCCATTTTGGCTGCCGGGAGCTTTCTGCTCGGAAGGTCAGGTCGCAAGGGACGGGCCAACAGCGCGTCGCTGGCTCCAGACGCCAGCGCATTGATTTTTCAATGTTAGATTCTGGAAACCATAGCAGCACACCCGGCACTTCCTGCCGCCGACAGACCGGTGAGGCAAAAAGTGCCGGGTGTATCGGCAGAAATTGCCGCCCGTTCATTGCCGAGAACAAACTCACGACCGGGGAAGCACCCATGCGTCGATCAGGGCGCGTTCGGCTTGCAGCGTCTCAACCGCCAGTCGCCGCGCCGCGTCGCACGCCAGAATCTGGCCGCCGCGCCGTACATAGGCCGCCTCAAGATCCGCCGACGTGGCCGTCTCGGGCAGCAGCGCCAGTTCACAGGGCCGCGTCACGGCGTCGGGAAGGATCAGACGCGGCGGCGCAACCGGCGACGGCTGGGACGAGGCGGCACAGCTCGCGGTCATGATCACGCAGGCGCTGAGCGCGAGCCGGGTCCAGAGGGGTTTGGGCGTCATCGGCGGTCCTCGCTCGGGTTTCGGCCGACGCGGTCGCCCGCGCCACGGCCTCGGCATGATGGTGAAAGGCGTCCAGAGCCTCGATCTGACGACCGCGCGCGGCGGCCTCCAGGGCGCGGGCGGCCGCCTCGGCCTCGGCCTGATCCGCGCGGCGCTGAACGGATTCGAGGCGGCGCGCCTGCAGGTGCAGCGGGTCCCACCGCACCCCAAGGCCTCGCCCGACGATCAGGATCAGCACCACGACGACGCAGAACGCCGCCAGCCAGCCCAGCGGCGTCAGGGTGCGAAGAAGGCCGCTCATGGATAGGCCCCCCGGTCCAGTTCGAAATGCGGGCCGTCGCGCAGACGCGGCCAGTCGCCGCCCCAGATCAACCGCACGCCCCGCCCTTTCGCCGCCGCCTTGAAGGCCTCGGCGATGCGCGGATACAGCGGCCAGTCCCAGCGCACCTGCCCGCCCACCCAGGCGGCCACATCGACGGCGTGCCCGGTCAGATGACGCGAGTTCAGCGTCCGACTGGCCCCCGCCCGCACCAGTTCCGCCTGACGCGCCGCCGTGCGCAGACCCTCGGTGACCATGAAGTCCACCGGCGTCAGTTCGAGCGCCGCCTCGACCACGGCGACCAGATCGGGATGCACCCCCTGCAGCGCCGCGCGCGAGCGTTGCGAAAGCCGGAAGCTCATGGCCGCCCGCCCGCGCGCAGGCGCATCATATTGACGATCTGCTGAGCGCTGGGCGCCACCAGATAGAGCAGCAGCATCAGGGCGATCAGTCCCATCAGGCCGTCAGCGATGCGCGGCAGGTCCGAGGCCTCGGCCCGGTTCACCGCCAGCCGCAGCAACAGCCACAGGGCCAGGCTGGCGCCATAGACATAGATCCGCCGCCACAGCCAGCGCCCCTCGGCGAGATCATGCGTCGGTTCTTTCGGCGTCGTCATTGGTCGTCCTCCGGATCAAAGGGCGCGGCGGAGACCCGCCAGTCGGCGCCCAGATGGTCGAAACAGTCGTCAGCGCTGAGCCGGGCAGGCGCGGACCAGGTCTCCTCGTCCGGCAGTTCAGGCAAAGGAGGCGCGGTCTCGTCCCACGGCTCTACGGTCTGGATGATGCGATGCAGGCGCTGGGTCATGACGTCACCCGATCGCCGTCAGCCGGACCACGCCGGATGCGCCCGCGCCGCCCGCACCCGCGGATGTCACGCCCGCGCCGCCCCCGCCGCCGCCCCCG
>KB291723.1:0-1616 GCA_000318405.1 Brevundimonas diminuta 470-4
CGGGGCCTCGCCCTCGGCCGGAGCGGCGGCGCCCGGCTGGCGCGCGGGGTCCGGCGCCGGGATGGCGTAGCCGCCCGAGCCCTGGGTGCGCAGCCAGGCGATCAGGTTGATGCGGGTCTTCTCATCGCGGATGCCGGCGAACGACATCTTGGTGCCCGGCACATAGCGGCCCGGCGCGTTGATGAAGTGATCCAGCTCGTCGTAGTTCCAGGTCGGAGCCTCGGCCTTGTGCTTGGCCATGGCGTCCGAATAGGCGAAGCCCGCGCGGTGCATGGCGGGGCCGCCGACCACGGCGAACAGGTTCGGGCCGATGCCGTCGGCGCCGCCCGAGTTCACGGTGTGGCAGGCCTGGCAGCGCGCGAAGGCGGCCTCGCCGGCGGCCAGGTCGGCGGTCGGCAGGACCGTGCCCCAGTCGATCGGCAGAGCGGCTTCAGCCGCGCCCGCGGCCGACTCGTCCGGCGCATCGACGAAATAGCCCATCTTTTCGGGCTGCTTGGTGTGGTAGACCATGCCCGAAACCTGCTGGACCACCAGGATCGCAAAGGCGGTGCCCAGGCACGCGCCCATAATCTTGTTCCACTTCAGATCGCCGCTCATTCCGCGTCGTCGCATCCCGTCTCTAGATGAGCCCCCCGACCGCGAAGCGGCGTTCAGGCGTATTCTTGCGTGGGCGTCTCTTACACGCTAGCGCGACCTTCGCAACCGGCCCGGACGTTTCCGGGCGTTTTCAAGGCGCATGGCGACCATGAAACCGCTGATAATGATACCCGCTCGCATGGCGGCGACCCGTTTGCCCGGCAAGCCTCTGGCTGACATCGGCGGCAAGCCTATGATCGTGCGCGCCTGGGAGCAGGCCAGTCTGTCCGGTTTCCGCGTCGCCGTGGCGGCGGGCGACCCTGAAATCGTCGCGGCGGTCCAGGCGGCGGGCGGTGAGGCCGTGCTGACCGATCCAGACCTGCCCAGCGGCTCGGACCGCATTCTGGCGGCGGCGCAGGCGGTCGATCCCGACGGCGAGCATGAGGTGGTCATCAACATCCAGGGCGACATGCCCTTCGCCTCGCCCGGGCTGGCTCAGGCCTGCGCCGAGCTGCTGGCGCGCGAATCAGCCTGCGACATCGCCACCCTGGTCGCGGCCGAGGCGGATGTGTCGGATCGCGCCAATCCCGACGTGGTCAAGGCGGTGCTGGCCCTGCCGGAGAACGGGACCAGCGGCCGCGCCCTCTACTTCACCCGTTCGACGCTCTACGGCGACGGCCCCGTCTGGCGCCATGTCGGCATCTACGGCTATCGCCGCCAGGCCCTGACCCGCTTCTGCGCCGCCCCGCCGTCGCCGCTGGAGAAGCGCGAGAAGCTGGAGCAGCTGCGCGCCCTGGAGATGGGCCTGCAGATATGGGCCTCAGTGATCGACGAGGCGCCGCTGTCGGTGGACAATCCGGCGGATCTGGAAGCGGCCCGGGCGCTGGTCTGACGCTCTCCCTTCTCCCCTTGTGGGAGAAGGTGGCTCGCGCAGCGAGACGGATGAGGGGTGACTACGAGGCGGCTTGAAGATTCGGCCGCCACGTCACCCCATCATTTTCCAAGCGCGACGCCGACACCCCTCATCCGAGCGCCTCCGG
>KB291723.1:1636-26700 GCA_000318405.1 Brevundimonas diminuta 470-4
GCCCACCTTCTCCCACAAGGGGAGAAGGGCTCTATTCCCTCGCCCAGCTTTCCATAAGCCGTCGGGCGATGGCGTAGGGCGGCGGGGCGTGGATGGTCGGGTGCGTCTCGTCCAGAACGGCGCGCGCCTCGGCCTTGGTCAGCCAGGCGACAGCCTCCAGCTCGGTCTGGTCGGGGGCGGCTTCATCGGTCGTGACTTCGGCGATCAGGCCGATCATCAGCTGGGCCGGGAAGGGCCAGGGCTGGCTGGAGTGGTAGCGCACGTCGCAGACCGTCAGCCCGGCCTCCTCCATCACCTCGCGGGCGCAGGCTTCCTCGATCGCTTCGCCCGGCTCCATGAAGCCCGCCAGGGCCGACATGCGACCGGCGGGCCAGGCGGCCTGACGGCCCAGCAGGCACAGCGGTTCGGCGCCGCCCTTATAGACCGGCAGCATGATGACGACCGGGTCGACGCGCGGGAAATGCTCGGTCCCGCAGGCCGCGCAGACGCGCTTCCAGCCGCCAGAGGCCTGATCGGTCGCCTTGCCGCAGGCGGCGCAGAAGCCGTGACGGCGGCGCCAGTCGAACAGACTCTTAGCCGTGGCGGCGATGCCGGCGTCGGCCTCGGGCAGGACGACGGCGGCCTCGCGCATTTCGACAAAGCGGCCGAGGCCCCCGGCCGGTCCGCTGGTCGGGTCGATGGAGCCCTCGAACTCTGCAGCGAAGACCGGCGCCCCCTTCCACAGGCCCAGGAAGACGTCGCGGTCGCGCGCCAGATCCCGCGCATGGCCCAGCGACAGCCAGACCAGCCGCTCGGCGCCCTCATGGTTTTCGATCAGCGGCCGCCCCTCCCATAGGATCATGGCCAGGGCTTCGGGATTGGCCTCCTGCTCGGCCAGCCAGGCGGCGTCGTTGCGAAGGTCGCCGGAGCGGTCGAGCGGATTGCCGGAAAAGGCGTTGCGATAGGGCATGACGCTTCATAGCCTTGAGAGCGCGTGCAGGGGAGGGCTTGATTCCCGCGCTGTCCGCCGTCATATCCCCTCTCGGAGATCGCGGGCGAAGGCTTCGCCAACCTGGTCAGGGCCGGAAGGCAGCAGCCACAACGAATTCACCTTCGGGTCGCGGTCTCCACCTTATTTTTTAGGGCGCTATGTTCGCGCCGCGGGCGCTCACGACTTGAGCGCTTTTTTTATGCGCCATGTTCAGTGCGCTATCGCTCGGCTCGCGGAGCCTCGCTGGCTGGGCGCGCTGGCGCACGGCGCCGTCGTCCAAGCTTCACGGAACCGGGGCGCGCCTCATTCGCTGAAAGGGCTTCATCCCTTTCAGGAGCAGGCGAATGAGCATTCTCGGCAAGATTCTCGGCGGCGTCTTCAAGAAGAAGGAGGCGACGCCCGCCGCCCCCGCGCCCGAGGCGGCGGCCCCGACCCTGGCGCCTGCGCCCACAGCCGCCGCCGTCGCGCCCCAGCCCGCGCCCGAGGTCGATGTCGCCGGCATCCTCGACTTCATGAATGAGCAGCGCGCGCAGAAGCTGAACTGGCGCACCTCGATCGTCGACCTGATGAAGCTGGTGGGCCTGGAATCCTCGCTGGCCGAGCGCAAGCAGCTGGCCGACGAACTGGGCTACACCGGCGACAAGTCGGACAGCGCCAGCATGAACATCTGGCTGCACAAGCAGGTGATCCAGAAGATCCGCGACAACGGCGGCCAACTGCCCACTGATCTCTGAGCCTCTCTGCGGCGCGAGGGGGTGCGCGACAGCCCCCCTTCGCGCTAAGACAGGGCCATGAGCGACGCCGATCACAGTCTCGATGGTCCTCCGTGGGAGGAAGACGCGCCCGAAGTCGAGGAGCGCGACCCCAACACCGACGACATGTTCGGCGCGCCGTCGCCTGCAGTGACGCCAACCGAGGCCTTTGATCAAGCAGTCTCGGAATTGCATGCAACTGTTGAGATTCAGCGCGCTGCGGCTCAGGCATCAGCGCTTCAAAGTGCTGAGACGCTTGGAGATGTCCCTGCTTCAAAGGAGGGGCCAGAAGCAGCAACTCCAACCGAGGACGAGGCCTACACCGTCCTGGCCCGCAAATACCGGCCGCGCGCGTTCGAGGACCTGATCGGGCAGGAGGCGATGGTCCGCACCCTGACCAACGCCTTCGCCACCGGCCGGATCGCCCACGCCTTCATGCTGACCGGGGTGCGGGGCGTCGGCAAGACGACGACCGCGCGCCTGCTGGCGCGCGCGCTCAACAACGAAACCGAGACGATCGACAAGCCGTCCCTCGCCCTGACGCCGACCGGGCGACACGACGCCGCCATCATGGCGGGCCAGCACATGGACGTGATGGAGATGGACGCCGCCAGCCACACCGGCGTCAACGACATCCGCGACATTCTGGAAAGCGTCCGCTACGCGCCGGTCGAGGCCCGCTACAAGGTCTATGTGCTGGACGAGGTCCACATGCTGTCGACTCAGGCGTTCAACGCCCTGCTGAAGACGCTGGAAGAGCCGCCGCCCCACGCCAAATTCATCTTCGCCACTACCGAGATCCGCAAGGTGCCGGTGACGATCCTCAGCCGCTGCCAGCGTTTTGATCTGCGCCGCGTCGAGCCTGAGGTTCTGGTCGGCCACCTGGGCCGCGTCGCCGAGCGCGAAGGCATGAAGATCGAGCAGGAGGCCCTGGCCCTGATCTCGCGCGCGGCCGAAGGGTCGGTGCGCGACGGCCTGTCGCTGCTGGATCAGGCGCTGGTTCAGGCCGAGCGCGGCGCGGTGGTCGAGACGGCCACGGTGCGCGACATGCTGGGTCTGGCCGACCGCACCCAGACCATCGCCCTGTTCGAACAGACGATGGCGGGCAAGACGGCCGAGGCCCTGACGACCTTCCGCACCCTTTACGGCTACGGCGCCGATCCGGTGCAGGTGGCCAACGACCTGCTGGAGCACTGCCACGCGGCCTCGGTCGCCAAGATGCTGGGGCCGAACGCCACCCGCCTGCCCGGCGATCAGGCGCAGAAGCTGGCGGCGCTGGGCGCGGCCATTTCGGCCGGGACGCTGTCGCGGACCTGGCAGATGCTGCTGAAGGCGCTGGACGAGGTGCGGCGCGCGCCCAATCCGGCCGATGCGGTGGAGATGGCCATCGTGCGGCTGGCCTACGCCGCCGACCTGCCCGGTCCTGAAGAGGCGCTGAAGGCGATCCAGTCGGGCGGCCTCCCCGGCGGCGGCGCGGGCGGCCCTCGCGGAGGCGGCTCAGGGGGTGGAGGCGGCGCTTCGGCCATGCTGGCGGCGCGGCCGATGGCGGCGCCCGCCCCGCCGGACCCGCAGAGCTTCGAGGCCGTGGTCGCCCTGATCGGCGAGAAGCGCGAGATCACCCTGCAGATGGACGTGGAGCGCTACGTCCGCGTCGTCAGCTTCCGTCCCGGCGCCATCACCTATGAACCGGCCGAGGGCTCTCCCCACGATCTGGCGCGGCGTCTGGCCGGGCGGCTGAAGGAGTGGACCGGCCGCACCTGGCTGATCGCCGCCAACGGCCAGGGCGGCGGCGAGACCCTGATCGAGGTCGAGAAAAAGGCCCGCGCCGCCCGCCGCGCGGCGGTCGAGGCGGACCCCTTCGTGGTGTCGATCATGCAGGCTTTCCCCGGCGCCGAGATCAAGGAGATCGTCACCCTGGCCCCGGCCGTGGAGATGCCCGCTATCCCCGATGACGGCGAGGCGGGCGACGACGACTGAGTTTCTCCTCCCCACTGCGTGGGGAGGTGGATCGGACGCGGAGCGGCCGAGACGGAGGGGTCTCTCGATTCCGCCGTCGTTAAGCCCTCCACCGCTTCGCGGTCCCCCTCCCCACAAAGCGGGGAGGAGAGGGATGCCGCTTACAGAATCTGCGCGGCTTCCTCGAAGTCGAGGCGGGGCGAGCGGGGGAACAGGTTCTCGTCCGTGCCGTATCCCAGGTTCATGATGAAGTTCGGCTCGACATTGCTGTCGGGGAAGAACTCGGCCTTCACGCCCGCCGAGTCGAAGCCCGACATCGGCCCCACGTCCAGACCCAGCGCCCGCGCGGCGATGGTCAGGTAGCCGCCCTGCAGCGAGGCATTGCGGAAGGCGGCTTCGCGCCGACCGGCCTCGTCCAGGAACCAGTCGCGAGCGCCCGGGGCGTGCGGGAACAGCTTGGGCAGGGTGTCGTGGAAGTCGATGTCCTGGGCGATGATCAGGTTGACCGGCGCGGCCAGGGTCTTGGCCCGGTTGCCCTCGGCCATGTGCACGGACAGGCGCGCCTTGGCTTCCGGCGAGGTGACGAAGACGAAGCGGGCCGGGGTCATGTTGACCGCCGTCGGGCCGAATTTGGTCAGGTCGTACAGCTTGCGGATCAGCTCTTCGGACACCGGCCGGTCGCTCCAGCCGTTGTGCGTGCGGGCCTCGGTGAACAGTCGGGCCAGGACGGCGTCGGCGACCGGAACGTCACGGGTGGAAAGGGCGTCAAAGGCCATTGCGGGGGCTCCAGAAACTCATTGGTAACTTCAGGTGTGGCTAATTAGGTTTGCGCTGCGGCGCCGTCAAGAGGATCCGCCACTTTTCTTGTGACGATTTTTGCGCCGGCGGCTGAAAAGGCTTTCTTCGCCGGGGTCTGGAGCCGGGCGACGCTTCGCCCTATCTAGGGGCCATGAAAGACCTCAACGCCCTGATGCAACAGGCCCAGGCGATGCAGCAGAAGCTGCAGGACGCCCAGGCGAAAATGGCCGAATCCACCGCCGAGGGCACCTCGGGCGGCGGCCTTGTCACCGTCGCCCTGAAAGGCCCCGGCGAAATTACCTCGGTGAAGATCGACGACAGCCTGATGACCCCCGGCGAGGGCGAGATCCTGGCCGACCTGATCGTCGCCGCCCACGCCGACGCCAAGCGCAAGCTGGACGAGATCAACAACGCCCTGATGCGCGACGCGGCCGGGCCGATGGCCGGGATGAACATCCCCGGAATGCCGAAACTCTTCTGATGGCCGCCTCCGCCGGGCCGGAAATCGAACGGCTCATCAGCCTGCTGGCCAAGCTGCCGGGCATGGGCCCGCGCTCGGCCCGGCGCGCGGCGCTGGCCTTGCTGAAGCGGCGCGAGCAACTGCTGGTCCCGCTGGCGGCGTCTCTGGCCGAGACGGCGGACAAGGTCGTCAACTGTTCGGTCTGCGGTTCGCCCGATACGCGCGACCCCTGCTCGGTCTGCTCGGACCAGACCCGCGACAACGCCCTGATCTGCGTGGTCGAGGAGGCCGGCGCCCTGTGGGCCATGGAGCGTTCGGGCGCCTTTCGCGGCAAGTATCACGTGCTGGGCGG
Source organism: Brevundimonas diminuta 470-4 (assembly GCA_000318405.1). GTDB lineage: Bacteria > Pseudomonadota > Alphaproteobacteria > Caulobacterales > Caulobacteraceae > Brevundimonas > Brevundimonas diminuta_B. Next base: position 6,925 of record KB291723.1, read on the forward strand.
CCTGCTGTCCGCTCTGGACGGCGTCGGCCCCGAACAGCTGCGCATCGCCGAACTGATCGGTCGCGCAAAAGGCGGCGAGGCGAGGGAGGTTGTCCTGGCCCTGCCCGCCACGGTCGACGGCCAGACCACGGCCCACTACCTGGCCGAGCGCCTGTCGGCGGCGGGGGTGCAGGTCACGTCCCTGGCGCGCGGCGTCCCCGTCGGCGGCGAGCTGGACTGGCTGGACGACGGCACCATCATCCAGGCCCTGCGCGCGCGCCGCCCCGCCTGAAACCGCTCCGACGGGCGACTTTCTTCCGTTCCCGACTCCCGCTAGGAACGGAGCATGAACACGCTCGAACTCATCCTGCTGGTCGTCGCGCTCATGGCGGGCGGCGGATTCCTCTGGGCCTATATGGGCTGGCAAAAGGCGCGCGGCGCGCTGGACGCCGCGGACGCCCGGCTGGAGCTGATGGAGGAGAGCCGCGACTCCATGGCCGAGTTCCTCAAGGCCCAGGCCTCGCAGTCGGCCGAGGCGGTCGCGTCAAAGCTGGTCGCCCGCGCCACCGAGACCTTCCAGGCCCAGGATCGCGTCGCGCGCGAGCGGATGGAGGCCCAGCTCAAGCCGGTCTCCGAAACCCTCGCCAAGTTTCAGCAGCACGTCACGGCGCTGGAAAAACAGCGCGTCGACGAGACCGGCGGGCTGAAGGAGCAGCTCAACCTGCTGATGGCCGCCTCCACAGCCACCCGCGATGAGGCGCGGCGCCTGACCGAGGCGCTGAAGGGCAACACCGGCCGTCGCGGACGCTGGGGCGAGCAGACCTGCCGCAATGTGCTGGAAGCCGCCGGCATGGCGGGCCGCTTCGACTTCGAAGAGCAGAACTCCTCCGCCACCGACGAGGGCCGCCAGCAGCGCCCGGACTTCATCGTGAAGTTGCCCGGCGGCGGCATGTTCGTCATCGACGCCAAGGTGTCGCTGGCTTTCGCCGACGAGGCCGATGGCGACGAGGAGGCCCAGGCCCGCGCCATGTCGTTGCGCACCGCCGCCAGCATGAAGACCCACGTCCGACAGCTGTCGTCCAAGGCCTATCAGGACCAGTTCAAGCCCAGCCCCGACTTCGTCGCCATGTTCGTGCCCGGCGACGCCTTCCTGGCCGCTGCGCTGGACCATGAGCCGGATCTGATGACCACGGCCATGGCCTCGCGCGTGGTCATCGTCACGCCCACCACCCTGTTCGCCCTGTGCAAGGCCGTCGCCTACGGCTGGCGCGCAGAGGAGCAGGCCAGGAACGCCGAGGACGTCGCCCGTCTGGGCAAGGAGCTCTACAAGCGCCTGTCGGTCATGGGCGGCCACGCGGCTTCGGTCGGCAAGGCGCTGGATGCGGCCGTGTCCCGCTACAACCAGTTCGTCGGCTCGCTGGAGAGCCAAGTCATGGTCTCGGCGCGCCGCTTCGAGGACCTGAAGGTCGACCACGAGGGCAAGGAGCTGCCCGAACTGAACGCCGTCGAACAATCGCCCCGCACTCTCAGCCGGCCAGAGCTGTTGAACGCGCCGGAATGACGCTGGGTGTGACAAACACGCTTGACGTATTGCGCGGGGACTGACAAACAAACTTGTCTGTTTCTGCCTGAGAGCGTCGATGTCGTTCAAATCGTTCAAGCCGCTGGGGATTCGCGGCGCCCTGCTGGTGTTCGCCGTCTCCCTGGGGCTGGGCCTGATCGGCGGCGTTCTGGGCGTGATCCTGTCCGGCCAGCCCGGCGTGGCCGGGTTCGCCATGACCGCGGTGATGCTGGCTCTGGTGATGGCGGCGGCGCTATCGATCTGCGTCTGGTGGTGGCGTCATCTCGATGAGGCTGCGCGGGAGGCTCACAAATGGGCCTGGTTCTGGGGCGGGACCAGCGGCATGGCCGTCGGCGCCGTACTGCTGATGGTCCTGTCGCTGCGGCGCGAAGAGGTCGTGCTGCCGCAATGGGCGGGCGAGACGCCGCCCGAGCTGCTGTTGAACGGCATGATGGCCATTCTTCTGTTCCAGCTCGTCGGCTACGGCCTGGCCTGGGCCTGGTGGTGGCTGGGACGCCGTTGAGGAGGACGCCGTGAAGAACCGCCTCAAGGTATTGCGCGCCGAACGCGATTGGAGCCAGGCGCACCTGGCGCAGGAACTGGGCGTATCGCGCCAGACGGTGAATGCGCTCGAAACGGGCCGCTATGACCCGTCTCTGCCGCTGGCCTTCAAGATCGCCCGGCTGTTTGAGATGTCCATCGAGTCCATTTTCATCGACGAAGAGGGCTGACGCGCCATCCGCTTTTTCTGCGACCCCTTGGGAGCCTGACCATGATCCGCCGCCTTTGGAGCCGCGCCTCCGTTTCCGTCGCCGCCTCGACCGCCGTTCTGGCCGCCGCCCTGCTGGCGCCGACCACGCCCGCCTTCGCCCAAGCTGCGCCCGCCGCCGCCGATCCGGCCGCGGTGGTGGCCGCGCCCGCCGGATCCGGGCCGCGCCTGTGGGTGGTGAAGGACGAGGATTCCACCCTCTATCTGTTCGGCACCGTCCATGTGCTGAAGCCCGAGACGCCTTGGGGCAGCGCCAAGCTGGACCGGGCCTTCGCCAGCGCCGACGAATACTGGTTCGAAATCGCCGATCTGAACGATGTGGCCGGCGCCGTGCCGATCTTTCAGGCCAAGGGCGTGTCGCCGGACCGGCCCCTGTCCACCCTGCTGACGGCTGAAGAACTGGCCGACCTCGACGCCGCCGCACGCCAGGTCGGCTCCACAGGGGGCGCCCTGGATCCCTTGCGCCCCTGGTTCGCGGCCCTGCAGCTGGCGATCGCCAGCATCACCAAGGCCGGCTATCTGCCGCAGAACGGCGGGGATCAGGTCTTGCACGCCCGCGCCGCCGCCACCGGCAAGCCGATCAAGGGCTTTGAGACCATGTCGCAGCAGATCGGCTTCATCGCTGACATGTCCGAAGAGGCGCAACTGGCCATGCTGCGCTCCGGCCTGAAGGAGTTCGATCAGGCGCCCGTGGTCATGACGCGGATGGTCGGCGCCTGGTCGACCGGCGACGTCGATGGCCTGGACGCCCTGATCGGCCGGGAGATGAAGGACCAGTCGCCCGAGATGTACGAGGTCATGCTGACGCGCCGCAACGCCGACTGGACCCAGCAGATCCTGACCCTGCTCGAAGGTTCAGGCACGGCCTTCATCTCGGTGGGGGCGGGCCATCTGGCCGGCGCCGACAGCCTCCAGACCATGCTGGCCAAGCGCGGCGTCAAGGTCGAGGAAGTGCGCGACTAGGCGGGTCGCCATATCTGAGAAAAATCAAGGGCCCGGTTCGCCGGGCCTTTTCTTTTGCTCCGCGCCCTATATCTTCCGCGCTCGCTTCGGCGGTGCGGGTATAGTTCAGAGGTAGAACGTCAGCTTCCCAAGCTGAATGTCGCGAGTTCGATTCTCGCTACCCGCTCCAATCTTTTCAAAAACTCAGATCGTCCCTGCCCCTGCGCGACAGATGCAGTTTGGGAAGGTGTCGCCTGCGCCCTTGATGTCGCTTAGCGCGAGCTCCTCGCCTACATTCTCCTTTAAGTTGTGTTTCGCATGATCGCTGTTCATTCAGGAGCGCGACGATGCAGAAGGCGTGTGGTTCTGGTGTAGCGGGCAGGCGCAGAGGCGCGGCGGCGATCGAGTTCGCCATTGTCGGTCCCTTCTTTCTGCTGCTGGTCGTCGGCATGATCGTCTACGGGGGCTGGTTGTGGATGGCCCATTCCGTTCAGGCGGCGGTGTCGGAAGGCGCGCGTGCGGCGGTCGCGGGGCTGGATGCAGTCGAACGGGAGCAGTTGGCCCGTGACGGGGTCGCGGGGCATTTACGCAACCTGGGCTTGAGGAGCGCAGACGCTACCGTCGAGACCAGCGTGGACGGTCGGTTTTTCCGCGTCGTGGTGGCCTATGACGCCGGTCATCACCCTCTGATGGCCCTGGCCCCGCTGACGGTGTCGCCGCCCAAGGTCATCCGTCGCGCCGCCGTCATTCAGATCAATGAGGTCTGAGATGGCTGGCTCGAAGACCGTGCGCAATCTGATCGCCCGTCTGGGACGAAGCCGGCGCGGCGGGGTGACGATCATGTCGGCGGCCGCCGGCGCGCTGATCTGCGTCAGCGCCGCCCTGGCGGTCGATGTGGGAATGGTGGTCCTGAAGGGGCGGGAGTTGCAAGGCGCGGTCGATCTGTCGGCCCTGGCGGCCGCGGGCTCGCTTCAGCACGCCGAAGCGGCGGCGGAAGCGACGGCGCGCGCCAATCTGGCGGATATCGCGACCCTGAACGTGCAGACAGGCGTCTATACGCCGGACCCCCGGCTGAAGCCGTCGCAGAGGTTCGTTGCGGCCGCAGGGCAGGTCAACGCCGCGAAGGTGACGGTGACGGCGCCCGCCCCCCTGTTCTTCGGCCGCGTCGTTCTGGGGCGTGATGCGGTGTCGGTCACCAAACAGGCGACGGCCGCGCGGCCCGGCGGCGCGCCGACAGCCATGTTCTCGATCGGGTCGCGGCTGGGGTCGGTGGACGGGGGGCTGGCCAACAGCCTGTTGTCGGGCCTCCTGGGCGGCCGCGTGTCGCTGACCCTGATGGATTACAGGAGCCTGCTCGACGCCCAGGTCAGCCTGTTGCAGTTTTCGGACGCGCTGGCGGCGGATCTGGGGGTGACGGCGGGGGACTATGACGCCCTGCTGAAGCATGAGGTCGAGACGGGCCGTGTCCTGCGCGTGCTGGAGCGGATTGCAGGCGCGGGGCCCAGAAGCGCGCTGAGCAAGCTGACGAGCGCGCCCGCGGACGCCCGTTTCAAGCTGGGCGACCTGATCGGCGTGGAGGCCGACGCTCGTCAGGGCCTACGTGAGCGGTTGAACGCCCAGGTGTCCGTCTTTGATCTGCTGATGGCGAGCCTGCAGACGGCGAACAAGGAACGCCAGTTGGCGCTGGATGCGGGCGCGCGGCTCGGCATAGCCGACCTGGATGTCATGCTGGCCATCGGCGAGCGACCGAACCGGTCGCCCTGGCTGACTGTGACCAGCAAGGGCGAGCCGATCATCCGCACGGCGCAGACGCGGATTTATCTTGAGGCGACGACCGCCAAGGCCCTGTCGGATCTGACCGCGATCAAACTTCCTGTCCTGATCGAGGCGGCGAGCGCGGAGGCGCGGCTGAAGCAGATCGATTGCGGCCCCGGATCGGGCGTCACGCTGGAGGTCAAACCGGGCGTTGCGCGGGCGGCGATAGGGGCCATCGACAAGACCAAACTGCGGGATTTCAAGTCGAAACTGAACGTCACGCCTGCGCCTCTGGTGTCGGTCCTGGGGCTTCTCGGCATCAAGGTGGCGAATGTGACCGGGCGGGCGGACATAGAGGCGGCCGACCCCTACTGGCGCCAGGTCCGTTTCACCGCCGCCGATATCAACGCGGGCCAGCCCAAGACGGTGGGCTCCAAACAGTTCGGACAGGGGGTGGTCGTAAGCCTGCTGACGAAACTGGACCTGAAGGTCGAGTTGCTGGGAGGACTGCTCAGTCTGCCGGTCAGCGAACTGTTGGGGACCGTCCGGGGGCTGTTGACGCCGCTAGGGCCCGTGCTGGACGCCGTGGTTCAGCCCCTGCTGGAGCTTCTGGGCGTGCGACTGGGCGAGGCGGACCTGTGGGTCCACGGCATGCGGTGCCCGAATCAGGAAGGCGCGCCGCAACTGGTCGGTTGAGGCGCGACCGTCGCCTGGCGATCAGCTTTCGGCGGGACGCAGGCCGTTGGCGGCCTGTTGCACGGCGGCGGGGCGGCGCTGGCCGCCGGCCGCGATGATGCGGTCGATGCGGGCCTTCTCGGCGCGGAAGGCGTTCAGGTCGGCGCCCGCCAGGACGGTGCCTTCCTGGGTCTTGATGCCCGAGGGATTGATCCGCTGGCCGTTACGCCAGATTTCATAGTGCAGGTGCGGTCCGGTCGAGGCGCCGGTGGAGCCGACATAGGCGACGACCTGGCCCTGGGTCACGCGCTGGCCCGCGCGCATGCCAGAAGCGTAGCGCGACAGGTGGCCGTAGCCGCTTTCCAGACCATTGGCGTGGCGGATGCGCAGCCAGTTGCCATAGCCGCCCCAGCGCCGGGCCTCGACCACCACGCCGTCGGCGGGCGCCACGACCGGGGTGCCGGTGGCGGCGGCGAAGTCCATCCCCTGGTGCATCTTGCGATAGCCCGAGATCGGGTGGGTGCGGACGCCGAAGTTGGAGCTGACCCGGCGGAAGTTCTGCAGCGGCGTGCGCATCATGGCGGTGCGCGTGTTCTTGCCGGTGGCGTCGAAATATTGAGCCGTCTTCGAGCCGGCGGGCTGGAAGCGATAGAAGGCGTGGCCCTTCAACTCGGCGTAAAGCAGTTCGCCGGTTTCGACGGTGCGGCCCGATTCGGTGACCTTGCGGTCGAAGACGAGGGTGAATTCATCGGCGGCGCGCACGTCGCGCTGCATGTCGAACTTGTGGGCGAACAGTTGGCTGGCGCGACGCACCACGGCCGAGGTGGCGCCCAGTTCGCGGGCGCTGGCGGACAGGGAGCGCTGAACCTTGTCGTTGGCGACGACGGTTTCCTCGGTCACCTTCTCGTCCAGCGAGCGCAGGCGAAGCGCGCCGTCGAAGCTGCGCGATACGGTCAACTGGCTGGCCGGGCCGGTCCGCATGGTCAGGCCGATCAGGCGGGCGTCGCCCATGCCGCCGCGCGGCTTGGACACGGCGGTTTCGAACTTCAGTCCGGCGCGCAGGTCCTTGAGGTCGAAAGCGCTGGCCACGGTGTCTGCCACAGCCTTGGCCTCATCGGCGCCGACGCCGGTGCGGCGCACGGCCTGTTCAAATGTTTCGCCGCGACGAATCTGGACCGGGATGGCTTCGGGCGTGGTCATGCCGACCGGTGCGGCGGCGGCGGCGTAGGCCTGGGCTTCCAGGAATTCGATCTGTTCCGCCGTCAGAGGGGGAACCTCCTCGGCCTTCACCTGTTCAAACCCTCGACCCGCAAGCAAGGCGATGCCCACGGCGGCGCAGGTGGTCAGCAGGTGAGGCGCAAGCCGAACAGGCTGGCGGCGAGGATCGAACTGAGCCATGGGTCCCCGGCGAATCGACGACGCGTGCTGCGCCAGACCAGTCGAAATCAGGTCACGCCGGACGTCCCCGACCGACAGTGAAGCGAGCCATATAGCCCGCCAGATCCATCATGGGAAGCGGTCAGGTTACATTCGGTTAACTTGGCGGGGGATCGATGAAGTATTTCGACGTTCGCTTCGGTCTTGTGGTGAATCTTCGCCATTTTTAGGGTCTGATCCTCATGTAGTGGCGACGATGACACGGTATAGTTGTCGCGAGGCAACGACTGTCATCGTGGCGCATTTTGTGGCGTTGTCGCCTTCAACCGTTAGATGATGATCGTCCCGCGACCTTGACCGAAGACGCCGATCCTTCCTCGCCGCGCGAGCGACCTCGCAAGCCGTCCCCTGCGCGCGCCTTCATGAAGGGCGCCGGGGTCGCCGTGATGGTGCTGCTGGTGCTGGCGGCGGCGCTCTATCTGAACCGCCGAGCGGCGGCGCGCGAACTGCTGGTCGGCTGGCTGGAGCGCAAGGGCATCGACGCCGACGTCGAGGTCGAGCGGCTGGAGGTCAACGGCTTCGTCGGCAAGATCTCCATCGGCGATCCCAATAATCCTGATTTCAAGGTCGAGCGGGTCGAGGTCGATTACGCCGTGGGCCTGCCCTGGTCGAAAGCAGGGCTGGGGGTGACGCCCAGTCGGGTGCGGCTGGTGCGGCCGATCGTCCGCGCGGCGTGGAAGGACGGAAAGCTGTCGCTGGGCAGTCTGGACCCTCTGGTCGAGGAGTTCACCGGCAGGCCGCCGAAACCGTATTCGCGCGCGCCCCTCGTCATCGTCGAAAGCGGTCAGGCGCGGGTCGACACGGAATACGGACCGATCAATCTGCTGGCCGACGCGCGCATCGACAACGGCAAGCTGATGCGCCTTTCGGGCCGTATGCCTGCGGCCTCGCTCAAGAGCGGCCGGATCGAGGCGCGCGGTCTGGGCGGCGTGGTCGAGGCGACGACCACCGGCGACCGGCTGGCGGTGGAGTTGAACTTTCAGGCCGAACGGTTCGCCGCCGGGGATCAGGCCGACGGCGAGGGTGCGGCCCTGCACCTGAAAGGCGACCAGCCTTATCCGGACATGAAGACGCATCGCGGCGACGGGCGGGTCGCCCTGACCGGTCGGTTCACGGCGCAGGCTGCGGGCGGCGCCGGGGTCCGGGCTCGCGCCATCGACGCCGACCTGGGGTTCGACGGGCAGGTCGCGGGCTGGCTCGACAAATACACTCTGACAGGCAAGGGGCAGGCGACGGCTGCGGCGGCCGCGGTCGCCGGCGAGGGGCTTGAGGCCCGCGCGGCGGACCTTCGTCTGACGGGCGCCGATCTGTCGGTGTCCGGCGGCGTCGATGCGGCCGAAACGCGGTGGCGGCTGGCGACTCCGGCGCGCCTCAGCGTCGGTTCGGGCCGGGCGGGCGATACGCGGCTGGAGGGGCTGAGCCTGATCTCGGCCAGCCTGGGCGCGGGCGGCCACGGCGACGCGCTGGAGGTGCAGGGTCCGGTGACGCTTCAGGCGCGTTCCGTGCGCGCCAAGGACTTCAACCTGCGCAGCGCCAACGCCGCGCTGGATGTGGACATCGTGCGCGACGCCGTGACCCGCATTGATGTTCAGGGGGCGCTCAGGGCCGATCATGCCGCCGTGACCTCCATGGGCGCGCCGACGGCGGACGACCTGCCGGAAATGGCCCAGTTGAAGCGCGCCCTGGGCGACTTCGCCCTGAACGCGCCGCGCATCCGCCTGTCCAGCGACAACGCGGGACTGGAACTGACCCTGCCGCAGCCGATCACGGCCCGCCCGGCCAACGGCGGCGAACTGCGGGTGGAAGCGCACCGCAAGCCCCTGTTCGCCTCGGGCGAGGGCGCAAGCGGGGGCGGGGCGCTGAGCCTGATCTCCTCGCGCGGCGGCGGCCTGCCTGAAGCCCGCTTTGAAGGCGTCGAGTGGCGCCTGACGCGCGGCGGCTTTGCGGCGCGCCTCAAGGGACGGGCCGGGCTGGACTTCGGCCCGGCGCGCGACATCGCCTTCAGCACCCAGGGCGAACTGGCTTCGTCGGGCGGGCGGCTGACCTATACGGCCGACGACTGCATTCCTCTGACGGTCGGCAAGCTGGATCTGGGCGAGAACTCGGTCGAGGCGATCTCCGGGCGGGTCTGTCCCGGCGGCGAGCCGCTGATCACGGCCCAGGGCGGCGCCTGGCGCGCGCGGGCGCGTCTGGCCGATGTGGCCGCGACGGCGCCGTTTCTGGAAATGCGCTTCTCCGAGGCGGAAGGCTCTCTGGCCGTCGACGGCGCCGCCAAGGGGTTGTCGATGCGGGCCGCGATCTCCAAGGCCCAGGTTTCCGACGTCGCCGACCCGGCCCGCTTCCTGCCGCTTCAGGCCAAGGGCGAGGCGCAACTCGCCGACGAGGTCTGGACCGCCGGTTTCGACCTCAGCCGACTGGGCCATGACGTCGGCCGCATCGACCTGCGCCACGACGGACGACTTCAGGCGGGCGGGGCTGCGATCTCCGCGCCCAATCTGATATTCACCGAGCACGGGCTTCAGCCCGACGACCTCAGCCCCTTGGTCGCCGACTATGTGAAGTCGCCGGTCGAGGGCTCGGCCGGGTTCGAGGGGCGGTTCGACTGGACCGCCGAGGGGGCGACCAGTTCCGGCGTCCTGACCGTGCCGGATCTGGACTTCACCAGCCCGGCGGGCAAGGTCCAGGGTCTGAAGGGGCGGGTGGAGTTCACCAGTCTGACGCCCCTGATCACCGCGCCGGATCAGAAACTGACCGCCGACCGCGTGCAGACGGTGACCCCGCTGACCGATTTCCAGCTGACGTTCGGCCTGGACGAAAAAGCCCTGACGATCGGCGGCGGACAGATTCAGGCGGCAGGCGGGCGCATTCGCATCGAACCCCTGTCCCTGCCGCTGACGCCCGGCCAGGGCTGGGGCGGGGTGATCGTGGTCGAGGGCGTGCAACTGAACGAACTGCTTAAGAGCGCCAATCTTCAGGACAAGGCGGAACTGGACGCCGTGGTGTCCGGCCGTCTGCCCTTCACCTATGACCCCAAGGCAGGCTGGCGCATCGTCGGCGGCGTGCTGAACGGGGTGCGGCCCGGCCGTCTGTCGATCCAGCCCGAGGTGTTCGACGATCTGGCCGCCGGCGGCGGGGGCGAGGCCGGAGTTTCGCCCAACACCATGCAGGACCTGGCCTATCAGGCCATGCAGGATCTGGCGATCAGCGACCTGACCGCCGAGGTCAACAGCCTGGACGAGGGGCGCCTGGGCGTCCGCTTCCGCATCAACGGCCGCCACGATCCGCCGGAGCGCGAGCAATTGCGCCTGACCTTCATGGAGCTGATCCGCCGCGACTTCATGAACAAGAAGCTGAATCTGCCGTCCGATACGCCGATCGACCTGACGCTGGACACGACGTGGAACGCCAATCAGATCGTCTCGGACCTGCTCGAATACGCCCGGCGCGGCGAAACGCCCGTGCTGACGACGGATGAGCAGCCTTGATCGACGGCTCCGCTTTGTTCAGAACCCGTTCACTCGCCGCAGCGTTATATGGCGGTGACTTCCAACGCCGCCTTCGGAGATCGGCCTCATGATCAGCAAGCGTCAGATCGTCGCTGCGCTCGGCCTCAGCGCCGTCAGCCTGGCCGCATGCGCGCCCACGGTGAACATCAAGTTCAGCGAGCCGCTGCAAATCTACGCCAAGCTCGACGCCGATATCCGCATCAAGCTGGACCAGGAACTGCAGAACCTGCTCCGCGAAAACCCCAACCTGTTCTGATACGAAAGGGGGCTTTGACATGACTAATCGCAAACTCTTCGTCGCCGTGGCCACTGTGGCCGCCCTGGGCGTCGCGGCCGGCGCCGCCGTGGCCCAGACCGCCTCGCAGAAGGCTCTGGTCGATCAGGCCAAGGCTGCCGGAACCGCCGGCGAGCAGGCCGACGGCTATGTCGGCGTGCGCACCTCGGTCGACGGCGACACCCAGGCCGCCATCAGCGCGACCAACGCCGGCCGCCGCCAGGCCTACGCCCGCAGCGCCGCCGACGCCGGCACCACGGCCGAAGTGGCCGGGGCCCGGATGTTCGAGACCCAGCTGCTGCCGCGCATCAGCTCGGGCCAGTGGTACAAGAACGCCCAGGGCCAGTGGGTCCAGCGCTGAGCTGAGCCATGACATCGACCTCCAGAGGCGGGCGACTGGTCCGGCTTCTGCGGTCGCTGGTTCTCGCCGTCGCCATATCGGCCGTCAGCACGCTTGGGCTGGCGGCCTATTGGCGTCTGATCGGCGGCGGCGAGATGAGCCTGCACGGCTGGATCGCCATGGGGCTGGGCGTGCTGGGCACGGTCGGCCTGGCCTGGGGGCTGATGGCCCTGGCCTTCCGCTCGGACCGCGACGGCTGGGACGATCGGGTCGACAACCATCTGGACCCCGGCATCGAAGGCTCGGAGGACCGCAAGGACGAAGACCTCTATTATTGACCGCTTAGGCCGCCGCTTCGGCGCTATCGGTCAGGGGGGGCAGGAACAGGCCGCGCGTCAGCGCCGCCACCACCGGCACGGCCACGGCGTCGCCCATCAGCTTCAGCGCCGCGCTTTCGCTGGCGGGCAGGCGATAGGCCTCGTCCACCCCCATCAGCCGCGCCGCCTCGCGCCCGGTCAGGCGGCGCAGGGCGACCCGGCCCCCGTCCACGATGACCACATACTGTCGCGATGACCCGCCCGACGGCGTGCGCAGACAGCCCGCCAGCCCGTCGAAGCGTAGCTCCAGCCGTTGCAGCTTTCGCCCGTCCTTGGTCCGCACCCGGCGGAAGGCGGCGCCCACGCGCCGCTCGCCCGAGGCCTGGATCGCCTCCAGCCGCGCCCGGTGCAGCGGCGACAGCATGGCCAGCAGGGTCTGCGCCTCCGTCTCGTCGAAACAGGGAACGTCCGGCTCCAGCACCGCCGCCAGATCAAGGTTGCGGCGCGGCGGCGTCTCCAGCCGCCACCAGGCCCAGTTCGCCTTCAGGGGCGCGGGCAGCCGCGCCCAGGCGGCGGTCAGGCGCGGCGAGTGGAAGGGCAGGGCGGGGCCTTTCAGGCGCGGCCCCTCGACCCCCCGCATGGCGATGATGAACAGACGCGGCCGGGACTGGGGCAGCCACAGTTCCGCGTCCAACTCCAAAGCCCCGACGGTGTAACCAGCCTCGACCATCGCCCCGCACACGGCGGCGAAGTCCTGTCCCTCGCCCGAGGTCAGCAGGCCGACCACGTTTTCCAGCACGATGAGGCGCGGCGCCCGGCCCTGGGCGTCCAGCCCCTGCATCAACTTCCAGAAGCCCCAGAAGGCGCCAGACCGTTGCGCCTTCAGCCCGCCGCGCGCGCCCGCCAGACTGACGTCCTGACACGGGGATGAGGCCCAGCACAGATCGGGCGCGCCCGGAACCTGGTCGGGGGTCACCGCCCAGACGTCGTCGTGGATCAGCGGCGTGTCCGGGTGGTTGGCGCGAAAGGCGCGCGCCTTGGCCGTGTCGATGTCGTTGGCCAGCACTGTGCGGAACCCGGCGCCGCCAAGATGCAGCCCCAGCCCCGCCAGCCCGCCCCCCGCGAAGAACTCGCAGGCTGTCAGGTCGGCGCCTGAGTTTGAGGCTGGGGCGGGACGAATCGGCATGAGGCCACATTAACCCAGGCGGGCCGCTTTGGCGCCTGTCTTGACGGGGCGGCGCCAAACCCTGACCTTGGCCGACGAACCTCAGAAAGGATCACCCATGCGAGCCGTATTCCTGTCAGCCGCCGCCCTGTCGCTGGTCCTCGCCGCCTGCTCTCAACCCGCGCAAAAGGCGCCGGAAGCCCCCAAGGCCGAGCCGCGCGCCCTGGCGGGCGTCGATCTGGACCAGCCGGTGCATGTGCTGGGAACCGAGCCCTTCTGGGCCGTGGAGATCACGCCGCAGGGCCTGATCTATTCGGGCGTCAACCGGGCGGAGCAGAAGGCCGCCAACCCCGGCCCGACGCTTCAGGGCAACCTCGTCAGCTGGACGACGAAGACGGAAGCGGGCGCCGATCTGACCGTCACCCTGACGGCGACCGACTGTTCGGACGGCATGAGCGACCGGACCTATCCCCTGACGGCCAAGGTCGAGATCGGGGGCGAGACCCTGACCGGCTGCGCCGCCGCCACGGCTGCGATCGAGCGCGCGGGCGAAAGCGGCCGCGTCGAGTAAGGTCAAGCTGGCGCCCGGCTTGCATTGATCCCCTCAGCGCGGCCGGGCTGTCCCCGGTCGGTTCACCGGCCAGGATGGTCCCATGACGCCCCTTGCGACGCCGATCGACATCCGTCCCCTGACTTCGCTCAGGTTCCTCGCGGCCCTGTGGGTCGTGGTCTATCTGATGTGGCCCAATCTGGCGGTCGGCGGCATGCCCGCCCTGGCCGCCAAGGGCTATCTGGGGGTCGAACTCTTCTTCGTCCTGTCGGGCTTCATCCTCAGCCACGTCTATCTGCAGGCGTTCGGCGAGAAGCGCTTCGGCTATAAGGGCTTCCTGTGGGCGCGCATCGCGCGGATCTATCCGCTGCACCTGTTCACCCTGTTCGGCGTCATGGCCCTGGGGCTGGCGGCGACGGCGGCGGGCATGGCGATCGATTCCGGCATCCTCAGTTGGAAGACCCTGCTGCCCAACCTGCTGATGGTTCACGCTTGGGGTTTCGCCGGCGAGGCGGGCTGGAACCATCCGTCCTGGTCGATCTCGGCCGAGTGGTTCGCCTATCTGACCTTTCCCGTTTTCGCCGCCGCCGCATGGAAGCTGCGGAACCGGCCGTGGCTGGCGACGGGGGCGGCGGCCCTGTTTCTGGCGGCCCTCTATGTCGGCTTCGAGCGCGTCGCGGGCTATCGCCTGACCGAGGCGACGTTCAAATGGGGGGCGCTGCGGATCGTGCCCTGCTTCGCCTATGGCTGCGCCCTCTATCTGGTCTACCGCCGTGCGCCCCTGCCGCGCCCGGGCCTGCTGGCTGCTGCGGCGGCGGTCGTGATGGCGCTCAGCGCCGCCCTGTTGAGCTGGGACGGGATCACTGTCCTGTCGGGCGGTCTGCTGATCCTGGCCCTGGCCAGCATTCCCGCAGACAAGGCGGGCCTGCTGGGATCGGCGCCTGCCGTCTATCTCGGCGAGATCAGTTACGCCGTCTATATGCTGTGCGCCCCGTGGCAGATCCTGGCGGTCAATGTCGTCGCCCGTCTGATCGGCGCTGAAGACAAGCAGCTTCCTCTGGTGTTGTGGCTGGCGATCATCGCCGGACTGATTGTCGCCGCTGCGATTGTTCATCGGCTGATCGAGCGCCCGGCCCGCAGTTTCCTGCGCGGATGGGCGAAGCGGCGCCGATCATCTGTGGATCGACGGGGGAAACAGTCGGAAACAGTTCTTCAACATTCTGATCCTATCGTCTAAGGCTTGTCCGCGTTCAGTCGGGAGCACGCCAGATGATGAAACGGCTCACAGCCGCCGCCCTTGCGGCGACCCTTGGCTTCTTCGCCTTCAGCACCACCCCGGCCCAGGCCGGCGACCCCTACTGGCAGTGCGTGACCTTCGCGCGCATGTTCTCCGGGATTCAGATTTTCGGCGACGCCTGGACCTGGTGGCGTCAGGCCGTCAGCAAGTTCCGCACCGGCAATGCGCCTGAGACCGGCTCGGTCCTGGTGTTCCAGCCCCACGGCCGGATGAGCGCCGGCCACGTCGCCGTCGTCTCCGACGTCCTGACCGACCGGGTGATCCGCGTCACCCACGCCAACTGGGGCGGCAGCCGCGGCAAGGTCGAAGAGAACGTCACCGTCGTCGACGTCTCCTCCTCGGGCGACTGGAGCCGGGTGAAGGTCTGGTACAACCCGATCAACGATCTGGGCACCACCGTCTATCCGACCTACGGCTTCATCTATAACGGCGCCCGCGACGCCTTCGCCAACGGCCGCCAGATGGCCGCAAACGCCATCGCCGACGACCGCGCGGCCAACTAAGCCCAGGTCGCGGCCGCGTCGAAAAAGGGTCTGGCCCCGCCCGGCTGATCGGGCGATAGCTGGCTTATGACCGACGCAAACGACATTCGCGGACACGCTATCGAGACGGCCAAGCATGAGCCGCAGGGCGTGACCTACGCCGGCTATCTGGCCCTCGACGACATCCTGTCCGCCCAGAAGCCGCGCTCCGACCAGCATGACGAGATGCTGTTCGTCATTATCCACCAGACCAAGGAACTGTGGCTCAAGCAGATCCTGCACGAGGTGGCGCTGGCGCAGACGCTGGTGCGCGCGGGCGATCTGGTGCCTGCCTACAAGAGCCTGGCCCGCGTCAGCCGCATCCAGTCGGTGATGACCCAGAGCTGGGACATCCTGGCCACGATGACGCCCGCCGACTACCTGAAGTTCCGGGGCGACCTGGGCGCCAGCTCGGGCTTCCAGAGCGATCAGTTCCGCCGTCTGGAGACCATGCTGGGTCTGAAGGACCCCCGCTTCCTGCGCTTCCACGTCGAACGCCCTGACGCCCATGCGGCGCTGAAGGCGGCTCTGGAATCGCCCAGCCTCTATGACGACGCCCTGCGCCAGCTGGCTAATGCGGGCCTGCCGGTGCCCGACGCCGTGCTGAACCGCGACGTCAGCCAGTCCTATGAGGCGAACGAGGGCGTCGAGGCGGCCTGGCTGGAGGTCTATCGCGACACCGAGCGCTGGTGGCCCCTGTATCAACTGGCTGAGAAGCTGGTCGATCTGGACGACGCCCTGCTGACCTGGCGACACAAGCACGTCGTCACGGTCGAGCGCATCATCGGCCGCCGTCAGGGCACGGGCGGCACCGACGGCGTCGGCTATCTGGTCGAGACGCTGAAGCGCCGCTGCTTCCCCGAACTGTGGTCTCTGCGCAGCAAGCTGTAGAGCGCGGGCGGCTCGGCAACCTTCGCTGCTGGCAGGGATTGAACCTGTGAAACGGCCAAGGAGGTTTCCGATGAGCGGCAACAGTCACGACATCAAGGTCCTCAACAGTCTGGTCGAGGGGCTGGTCGACAGCGCCGACGGCTATCATGAAGCTGCGGCCGAACCGGCTGACGGCGCCTATCGCGACTGGTTCGAGGCGCGGGCGTCCGAGCGTCGCCGCCTGGCCGAAGAGCTCAAGGCGGCGGTGCGCGAGCGCGGCGGTTCGTCCGATGAGGACGGCTCCATCCTGGCCAAGGCCCAGCGCGCCTTCAGCGATATCAGCCACGCCCTGCTGCGCAGCGAGGTCTCCATGATCGGTACGGTCGAAAGCGGCGAGGGTCAGTTGAAGAGCCGGTTCGAGCGGGCGCTGGCCGACGACGCCCTGTCCGCCACGACCAAGGAGAGCATCCGCCGCGCCTATGGCGAAGTCTGCGCCGGATGTGATCAACTCAGCGCGCTGAAACTCAGTCTCGCGGGCGACAGAGCACGCTCAGGCAACGAGCCGCCGCGCGGCGAGCGGTAGCGCACTAACCCGCTCAAGCAGCGAGCCGCCGCGCGGCGAGCGGTAGCGCACTCAACTCGCTCAACCAGCGAGCCGCCGTGCGGCGAGCGATAGCGAATTAAAAAAGCCCCGGCGTCTCCGCCGGGGCTTTTCGATCTTCAGCGCGAAGCCGAAGCCTGAAATCAGGCCTCGTCGCCCGCCTTGTCGGCGGCGCCGGTGGCCGGAACGGCGACCTTGCGGGCGGTCTGGCGCTCGGCGATTCGGGCCGACTTACCGCGACGGTCGCGCAGGTAGTACAGCTTGGCGCGACGGACGACGCCGCGACGCTTCACTTCGATGGACTCGACGTTCGGCGACAGGATCGGGAAGCGACGCTCCACGCCTTCACCGAACGAAATCTTGCGGACCGTGAAGGTCTCGTTCACGCCGCCGCCGTCACGGGCGATGCAGACGCCTTCGAACGCCTGGATGCGTTCGCGCTCGCCTTCCTTGATGCGCACGTTGACGCGCAGGGTGTCGCCCGGCTGGAATTCGGGGATGGTCTTGCCTTCGAGCAGGCGGGCTTTTTCTTCGGCAGCGAGTTGCTGAACGATGTTCATGTCATGTCTCCGGAGCTTGTTTGCTCTTTACCTGTAAGTTGGCGAGATGCCGCTCCCAGAGGTCCGGGCGCCGCTCCCGCGTCGTTCTTTCCCTTTGTTCCTGACGCCATTTGGCGATCTTCTTGTGATCGCCTGACAACAGGATCTCCGGGATGTCGTGGCCCTCGAAAGTCCGCGGTCGCGTGTACTGCGGATGCTCAAGCAGGTCGTCCTCGAAGCTCTCGGTGGACAGGCTTTCCGCCGCACCCAGAACCCCCGGAACCAACCGGACGCACGCCTCGATCGCCACCATGGCCGCCGCCTCGCCGCCGGCGAGCACCGCGTCCCCGACGGAGACCTCCTCGAACCCCCGGGCGTCGAGCACCCGCTGGTCCACCCCCTCGAAACGGCCGCACAGCACGACGATGCCGTCGGCCTTGGCCCATTCCGTAACCCGCGCCTGCGTCAGGGGTCGACCGCGTGCGCTCATGTACAAAAGCGGCCTAGGCGGGCCTTCCAGGCTGTCGAGAGCCCTGGCCACCACGTCCGCTTTAAGCACCTGACCGGGACCGCCACCCGCAGGGGTGTCGTCCAGGAAGCCGCGCTTATCTTCGGAAAACGCGCGAATGTCCAGCGTCTGCAGGTCCCACAGCCCCTTCTCGCGCCAGGCGGTGCCGATCAGCGACACCCCCAGCGGTCCGGGAAAGGCCTCGGGGAACATGGTTAGGACGGTGGCGGTAAAGGGCATGGCGGCCCTTTACCGCTCTACTGTCGCAAACGCGAGCCTCAGGCGGCCGGCTTGCCGCCGCCCTTGGCGATCCAGGCGTCGACCAGGTCGCCCAGCACGTCCAGCGGCACGGCGCCCGAGCCCAGGACCACGGTATGGAAGTCCTTGATGTCGAAGCGGTCGCCCAGCGTGGCCTCGGCCTTGGCGCGCAGCTCTTCGATCTTCAGCTCGCCGATCTTGTAGCTGGTCGCCTGGCCCGGGTTGGTGATGTAGCGCTCGACCTCCTTCTGAATGTCGCGCTCGGACAGCAGGGAGTTCTGGCGGAAGTAGTCCATCGCCTGTTCGCGGCTCCAGCGCTTGGCGTGCAGACCGGTGTCGGTCACCAGACGCACCGCGCGCCACAGCTCGGTCGAGAGACGGCCGAAGTCGGAATAGGGGTCCTGATAGAAGCCCATCTCCTTGCCCAGGCGCTCGGAATACAGGCCCCACCCTTCCGAATAGGCGCCGTAGCCGCCGAAGCGGCGGAAGCTCGGCAGGCCTTCGATCTCCTGGGCATAGGCGATCTGGAAGTGGTGGCCCGGCGCGCCCTCGTGATAGCTGATGCCCTCGATCTGGGGCTTCAGCACCTGGGTCATGTCCGACAGGTTGACGTAGTAGATGCCCGGACGCGAGCCGTCGGGCGCGGGCGAGTTGTAGAAGGCGATCGACGCCGTCGCCTCACGGAACGGCTCGACCGCACGGACCTCCAGCGGGGCCTTGGGCAGGTTGGAGAACCACTGCGGCGCCACGGCCATCACCTGGGCCACGAAGGCGCGGGCGTCGGTCAGATAGGCTTCCTTGCCCTCGGGCGTGTTCGGATACTGGAACTGCGGGTCC
Source organism: Brevundimonas diminuta 470-4 (assembly GCA_000318405.1). GTDB lineage: Bacteria > Pseudomonadota > Alphaproteobacteria > Caulobacterales > Caulobacteraceae > Brevundimonas > Brevundimonas diminuta_B. Next base: position 25,626 of record KB291723.1, read on the forward strand.
GTCTTCAGGAAGGCGAAGAAGTCCTGCAGCGAGCCGGTGAAGCCGACCTGGGTCTTGATCGTCTCCATGTCGCGCTGGATGCGGGCGACCTCGTCCAGGCCGATCTGGTGAATCTGGTCGGCGGTCAGGTCGGTGGTGGTCGAGAGCTGCAGGCGCGCGTTGTAATAGGCCTCGCCCTGCGGCAGGCGCCACACGCCCGCGTCGCTGTCAGCCTGGGTCTGCACCTGGCCGAGCGCCGCCAGAACCGTGTCGAAGCCGCGCTTGTAGGGACCGGTCAGGGCCGTGCGGGCCGAAGCCAGCAGCCGGTCCTTGGTCGCCTGATCGGCGTCAAGGGCGGCGATCTTCTTCTGGAAATCGGCCCAGACTGGGTTGTCGTCGCCGCCGTCGAACGGGGCCCCGGCGATCACCGCGCGGGTGTTGTCGATCGAGGGCTCGAACACGAAGCGCGGCGACACCACGCCCTTGCCGGCGCGCGTGGTCAGGGTGTCGGCCACCTGGCCCATATAGCGCTCGGCGGCGTTCAGGCGGGCGACATAGGCCTCGGCGTCGGACACGCTGGCGATGCGGTGGTTGTTGATCAGGAAGACCGGCAGGCTGGTGGTCGGGTTGCCGTTGGCGGCGAACTGGAAGCTCCAGTCGCGCCATTGGTTCGACAGGCGGGCCTGCTGCACGCCGTGTTCGAACAGACGCCAGGACAGGCGGCTCTGCTCGCTCAGCTTGGCCGGGTCGAACTGCGCCTTCATCTGGGTCAGCTGGGCTTCCTGCAGGGCCAGCGCGCGCTCGGCGGCGGCGTCGGAGACGTCGTCCAGCTTGTCATAGTCGGTCTTGCGGCCCAGCGAGGTCATCCGCTGGGGGCTCAGCGCCACGCGCGCCTCGAAGGCCTGTTCGAAGAAGGCGTTGAGCCGGTCGTCCTCGCTCTGGGCCGGATCTTGGGCCTGGACGGTCGACGCGGCGGACGCGGCCCCCTCGGCCATGGCGGCGGGCGCGGCGGCGCAGAGCGCCAGCACGGCGGCGGATGAAATCAGAAGACGACGCATGAGAAAGACCCCCTCGGTACAATAAAGGGCGCCCTCTT
>KB291723.1:26720-46139 GCA_000318405.1 Brevundimonas diminuta 470-4
GGGGGGGGGGGGGTCAGCTCGCGCGCAACTGAGTGATCGTCCGGCCCGGGGCGATCTGTTCGGCGTCGGTGATCAGGTGGATCAGGGCAGGGCGCCCGCCCGCCGCCGCCTCTCGCGCGGCCGCCAGCGCCGCCGGGAAGTCGCCGGTCGTCTCGCATCGAACGGCGAAAGCGCCGAAGGCCTCGGCGTATTTGACGAAGTCGGGGTTCTTCAGCTCGGTGGCGATGACGCGGGTTGGATATTCCCGCTCCTGGTGCATCCGGATGGTGCCGAAGGTTCCATTGTCCACGACCACCACGATGACGCCGAGGCCGTACTGAGCGGCGGTCGCCATCTCATTGGCGCTCATCATGAAGTCGCCATCGCCGGCGATGCAGACGACCTCGCGCTCCGGCTGCGTCGCCTTGGCCCCCAGCGCCGCCGGATAGCCATAGCCCATGGCGCCCGAGGTCGGGGCCAGCTGGGTGCGGCGGGCCTGATGGCGGTGGAAGCGGTGCAGCCAGGCGGCGAAGTTCCCTGCGCCGTTGGTGATGATGGCGTCTTCGGGCAGGGCGTCGGCCAGATGGGCGATGACCTCGCTCATGTTGACGGCGCTGTTCACCTCAATGGGCGAGGAGAAGGTCAGGAAGTCGGCATGGGCCGCCGCGCCCTGATCGTTCCAGGCTCGGCCCGGCTCAATGGCCGACAGGGCCAGCGCCGCCAGCGAATTGTCCGCCGCCGCCGACAGGGCGGGCGCCCAGACGCGGCCCAGTTCCTCCGGCCCCGGATGGATGTGCACCAGCGTCTGCGCCGTCTTCGTCCGGTCCAGCAGGGTGTACCCCTGCGTCGGATTCTCGCCCATGCGCGCGCCGATCACCAGCAGCAGGTCGGCCTCCTTGACCCGCGCGACCAGCTTGGGATTGGGCCCCAGACCGAGGTCGCCCGCATAGCCGGGGTGATTGTTGCGGATCAGGTCCTTGCGGCGGAAAGAGAGGGCGACCGGCAGGCCCAGCCGCTCGGCCCAGTCGGAAATCGCGTCGGTCGCCTCATCGCTCCAGCCTGAACCGCCCAGGATCAGCATGGGCCGCTCGGCGCGGCTCAGGCGTTCGCGCACCTGTTCGACGAAAGCCGGGTCCAGGGCGGCCCTGGCCGGGACGACGGGGCGGATCGGCGCCGGGCCGCCGTCTTCATGCAGAATGTCTTCGGGCAGGGCGACGACGACCGGGCCCATGCGGCCCTGCTGCGCCGTCGCGAAGGCGCGCTCGACCACTTCGACGGTGCGCTGGGGGCTCTCGATCTCGGTGGCCCATTTGGCCAGTCCGCCGAAAACCTCGCGATAGTCGACTTCCTGAAAGGCGCCGCGGCCCCGGTCGGTCAGGGCGATCTGGCCGACGAACAGGATCATCGGCGTCGAATCCTGATGCGCCGTATGCACGCCGATGCTGGCGTGGGTCGCGCCCGGCCCGCGCGTGACCATGCAGACGCCGGGACGGCCCGTCAGCTTGCCATAGGCCTCGGCCATGTTGGCGGCGCCCGCCTCATGGCGGCAGACGATGACCTCGATCCGATCGCGCACGTCGGCCAGGGCGTCCAGCACGGCCAGATAGCTTTCGCCCGGCACGCAGAAGACCCTGTCGATCCCGTTCATCACCAGGGTTTCGACCAAACGGCGGGCGGCGGTTCCGGAAGCTTGCGTCATATGTTCGCCGTTAGCAGAGTACAGGTTCGTTTGGCCATGCAACCTTATGGCCAAGCTTCACGTTGAAGCGCCAATTCTATCTTCGGGGATTTTCTCATGCGCAAGCTTATCGTCCTTGGCGTCATCGCCGCCGCCCTGACCACCGCCGCCTGCAACACCGTCGCCGGGGTCGGCCGTGACGTCTCCGCCGTCGGTCAGGCTGTGGCCTCCAGCTCGGAACGCGCCAAGAACTGACGCCGCAGGCCCGCGCGCCGGGCCGCCGCCGGTCGCCTTGTTTTACGTTTCGGCGGCAAAACCGCCAAAGACGTCCGTTATGCTGAGGCTTCAAACGGAGGAATGAGCATGGGACTTCTGGATAATATCCTGGCTGGCGTCGGCGACGGCGCTGCGGGCGGTGTCGCCGACCTGCTGAAAAGCCAGGGCGGCGTGGCGGGTCTGACCGAGAAGTTCGGCCAGAACGGCCTGGGCGATGTGGCGGCCTCGTGGATCGGCAAGGGCGGCAACGCCGCGATCAGCGCCGAGCAGATCGCCGCCGTTCTCGGCTCTGGCCCTATCGCCGACTTCGCCAGAAAGCTGGGCGTCTCGCCGGAACAGGCCAGCGCCACCCTGGCCGCCGTCCTGCCGCAGGTCATCGACCGCCTGACGCCGAACGGCACGGCCGCGGGCGCTGACGACATGCTGGGCGGTCTTCTGAACAACCTGCCGGGCGGCCTCGGCGGCGCGCTGGGCGGTCTGTTCAAGCGTTAGGGCGAGGCTTCAGGCCTCCGTCTCATAGGTGACGCCCGTCAGATACAGGCCGTCTGACGGCGCCACCGGCCCGCAACGGGCGCGGTCTTTCGCGGCCAGAGCCTCGCCCAGATCGGCGGGGCTCCAGCGCCCTAGCCCCACTTCGGCGATGCTGCCCGCCATCGAACGCACCTGGCGATGCAGGAAGCTGCGCGCCTTGAACACCAGATGCACCTCTTCGCCGACGCGAGCGACGCGGGCGACGTCCAGCGTCTTCACCGGGCTGGCCGCCTGACAGGCGGCGTCGCGGAAGGTGGTGAAGTCGTGCTGGCCGATCAGGGCTTGGGCCGCCGCGTGCATGGCCTCGGCGTCCAGCGGCTTTTTGACATGCCAGACCCGGCCCTGGTCCAGCGCCGGACGACCGGGGCGGTTCAGGATGCGGTACAGGTATTTGCGCCCGGTCGCTGTGAAACGCGCGTGCCAGTCGTCGCTGACCGGCGTGCAATCCAGAACCGCGACCGCCTCCTTCACCAGATGGGCGTTCAGGGCGTTCATCACCGTCTGCGCGGGCCAGTCGCGCTCCAGATCGACATGGCAGGTCTGGCCCGTGGCGTGGACGCCCGTGTCGGTGCGCCCGGCGGCGGCGATGCGGACGCTCTGTCCGCTGAAGGCGGCGATGGCCGTCTCAATGGCCCCCTGCACGGTCGGCTGGTCGGTCTGAGCCTGAAAGCCGTTGTAAGCTGAGCCGTCGTATTCGATGGTGAATCTATATCTAGGCATGGGGGGCTTCTAAATGGCTGTCATCACCAAGTTCGAGCGCTTCGAGAAACGCACCTTCAGGATGCAGCCGACACAGGTGGTCGGGCATTTTGGAACGTTCGGAGAGGGCGAACAAAAAGTCCTTCAGATTGATACCCAAGGCTCCCAAACGCGCGAAAAACCCCAAAAACAAAGCCAAACGCTTCAATTGACACGACAGAGCGCTTTTGAACTTTGGAGGCTGCTCGACGAAGAGTTCAAGTTCTCAGCCTAGAACGAGGCCTGCCGGAACCGAGAACCCCCGCAGCATCTCGTCGGCGGCCTGCGCCGCCTTGCCGGGACGTTGCACGCGGGTCAGGCGCACGGCGCCGGTTCCGCAGGCGATGGTCAGCGCATCGTCCAGCACCTGACCGGCCGGGCCTTCGCCGTCGGCCAGAGCCGACATCAGCGCCTTGATGCGAACCGGCTCGCCGTCGGCCTCGACCTCGAACCAGGCGCCGGGGAAGGGCGACAGGCCGCGGATGTGGGCGTCCACCTCGGCCGCCGTGCGGGTCCAGTCGATGCGGGCCTCGGCCGAAGTGATCTTGCGGGCATAGGTCGGCTCGCCCGTCTGCGGCGTTTCGGTGAAGCCGCCGCGCTCGATGGCGGCCAGGGCGCGGGGCCACAGGGCGGCGCCGACGTGGGCCATGCGGTCGCTGAGGCTTGCGGCCGTGTCGTCGGCGTGAATGTCCATCAGTTCCGACAGGATGATAGCGCCTTCATCCAGCCCTTCGCTCATCCGCATGATCTGGGCGCCGGTCTGGCGGTCGCCCGCCATGATGGCGCGCTGGATCGGGGCGGCCCCGCGCCAGCGCGGCAGCAGCGACCCGTGCAGGTTGAAACAGCCCAGACGCGGCGCCTCGAGCACCTCGGGCTTCAGGATCTGGCCGTAGGCGACGACGCAGGCCGCGTCGAGATCCAGGCTCTTGAAGACGTCGATGGCTGCGGCCGCCTTCATGCTCTCGGGCGTGAAGACCGGCAGGCCCATGGCCTCGGCGAAGGCGTGAACCGGCGACGGCGTCAGCTTCTGGCCCCGGCCCTTGGGGCGCGGCGGTTGCGAATAGACGGCGACGATCTCGTGCCCCGAGGCGATCAGCTCGGCCAGCGACGGCACGGCGAAGTCGGGGGTTCCCATGAAGGCTAGGCGCATGGGCAGGCCTTTAGACCGTGGGGCCGATTACATCCAGCGGGTATAGACGCCGCCGCCCTCGTCCCACTCGCCGCCCGCGTCCAGGGCGTCGTCGAAATCGAGGAGGCGGTCGACGATCAGGCCCGCCACCACGCCGACAGCGGCGACGGCCAGCAGGGTGGCGACGCCGGCGACGCCGACCTTCTCATTGCGGGTCAGGCGACGACGACCGCCCCTATTGGTTCTGGGGTCGGTGATGCGGGTCTTGCGGGACATTAGGCGGCCATCCTCGCGTGTTTCTTGACCTTGGCGACGGCGCGGTCGCGACGCAGGCGCGACAGGTGGTCGATGAACAGGACACCGTTCAGGTGATCCAGTTCGTGCTGGAAGCAGACGGCGTAAAGGCCCTCGATCTCTTCCTCGATCGTCTCGCCCTGATAGTTCATGTAGCGGACGCGCACGCGGGCCGGGCGCTCGACCGCGTCGTAATAGGTCGGCACCGACAGGCAGCCCTCTTCGTAGGAGAACATCTCCTCGGACGACCACAGGATTTCCGGATTGACGAAATAGCGCGGATTGCGGCGCTCCAGCGCCTCTTCCTCGGTCTGCGGCTCGTCGGAGGCGCCCTCGACCGGCTTGTCGCCCAGGTCCATGACGACCACGCGGGTCAGCTCGCCGATCTGCGGCGCGGCCAGACCGATGCCGGGCGCGTCGTACATCGTCTCCAGCATGTCATCCATCAGGGCGCGCACGGCGTCGGTGACGCCGCCCTCGACGGGTGCGGCGACGGTCTTCAGGATCGCCAGGTCGGCGGCGTTATCGATAGTCAGGATACGACGAATGGCCATGCGGGGGAGGTAGGGCCGCCGCCCCCGAAGGTCAAGAATTACCGACTCCTGGACTCGGGTTTCATCCGGCCTGGTTGAGGGCGATCCCCACGATCTGCAGGATGGTCCAAAGCATGCCAGCCCCGGCGAGGCCGATACCGAACCGCGCGGCTCGGAAACGGCTGCGCCGCATCGCTTCAAAACGCTCGGGTTCGGCGGCGCGCTCAATGCGGGTTGCGGCGGCGCCCTTGCTGCGGATGACGCCCGTGCGCCCAGCCTCGAAGGCAGGCAACAGTTCACGCAGCATGAGGAACAAGCCCGCCAGTACGGCGCCAATCCCGGCCAGAACCCACATCTTGACGCCCTCCCTAAAGTGAGGATCGGGATACTGGCGTTATTTCTGGAGGGTGTCGAGCGGCACTTCGCGCGGCTTGCGGTCCTGGTCGATGGCCACATAGGTGAAGACGCCTTCGGTCACGCGAACCGACTGGGCCTCGGCCTGGCCCCGGGAGCGTTTCCACGCCTCGACATGGACGCGGATCGAGGTGCGGCCGGGCTTGATGATGCGGGCGTAGATGGACACCTCGTCGCCCACTGCGACCGGCTGGTGAAACACCATGCCGTCCAGCGCCACGGTGGCGCAGCGGCCGCCTGCGCGCTCGAACGCCGGGGTCGCCCCGGCCAGGTCCATCTGGGCCAGCAGCCAGCCGCCGAAGATGTCGCCCTCGGGGTTGGTGTCGGCGGGCATGGCGATGACGCGGCCGACCGGCTGGCCTTCAGGCAGGATGGCGATGGGCTTGTCGTCGGACACGGCGAAATTCTCGATCAGGCGGGGAGGAGGGCGGATTTCATGCGCCTTTGGGTATGTGGTCGCAAGTTCATTGCGGACTTTTTCAGGTATGCGCGACGAAACGCAGGATAGCGGGCAGGCTGGCGAAAGGGGTCGAGCCGTGGTCCTCGTCGGCCAGTATGGTCAGGGCCGCGCCGCTGGCCGTCGAGAGGTCGCGCAGGTTGGAGACCATGCGCCGCGCCAGATGCGGGCCGGGCAGGCCGGGGGCCTCTTCTTCGGCGCCGACGGTCAGGAACAGGTCGCTGCCGCCCTGCGGCGGCTGGGCTGCGATGACGGCAGGGTTCCACCAGATCGACGGGCTGACGGCGGCGAAGCGTTTGAAGGGGGCGGAGCGCGCCCGCGCTTCCAAGACGAACTGACCCGACATGGAATGGCCCATCAGGGCGGCGCGCGACGGATCGGCGCCGTACCGGACCGCCAGCGGCAGGACGTCTTCGATCAGTCGTTGCAGCAGGGCGGGGCCGCGCGGCGCGACTGTCCGCCCGCCCTTGTCGGCGCCGGGAACGAAGGCGAAGGCGCCCAACCGTTCTGCGCCGGGCGCCAAGGCGACGCCCATCACCATCATAGGCCCCACGCGCGTCTTCTGCGGGCGGCGGGCCAGACGACGCGCGGCTTCGGCGGCGGCGGTGAAATAGGCCTCGCCCTCCAGCACGATCAGCAGGGGCCAGCCCTCAGCCGGGGGCTCGCCTTCGGGCGCGCTCAGCCACAGCGTCAGGCCGGGCGCGTCGCCCTCGGCCCCAAGACTCAAGGCGCGGCACCCGCCGGACAGGGGCGGGGAAGAGGTCGAAAAGACGCGAGAGGCGGAATCCATGGCTTCACCCTAGCCCATCTCGGCCCTGAGATGTATTGCGACGCAGTCGCTGAATGGAGTGTGCTGTTGGCGAGTCTAGACCCTATCGCGTCCAGCGCGACGCCCGATGCGGTCGCGGCCTATGGGCGCGACGTGCGGCTGCGGTTCCTGGCCATCGGCGGGCTGGCGGTTCTGGCTCTGTGCAGCCTGCTGCTGGACGTGGTGACGGGTCCGTCCTCGATGTCTCCCCTGACCGTGCTTCAGGGCGTGTTCGACCCGTCCAGTCTGACCACGGCCCAGCAGGCCATCGTCTGGCAGGTGCGCCTGCCCTACGCCTTGATGGCGATGATGGTCGGCGCCGCCCTGGCTCTGGCCGGGGCCGAGATGCAGACGGTGCTGAACAATCCGCTGGCCAGCCCCTTTACGCTGGGCGTGTCCTCGGCCGCCTCGTTCGGGGCGTCGCTGGCTATCGTGCTGGGGGTGGGGGCCAGCTTCATCGGCGCCGACTGGCTGGTGCCGCTGAACGCCTTCGTTTTCGCCTTCGGCTCGGTTCTGGCGCTTCAGGCGCTGGCGCGGATGAAGGGCTCGGGCGTCGAGAACATCGTCCTGTTCGGCATCGCGCTCGTGTTCGCCTTCAACGCCCTGACGGCGCTGGTGCAGTTCCTGTCCTCGGCCGAGGCGCTGCAGCAACTGGTGTTCTGGACCATGGGGTCGCTGTCGCGCGCCACCTGGGGCAATGTCGGGGCGCTGGCCGTGGTGCTGGCGGTGGTCGCGCCCTTTTCCCTGCTGTCCTCGCGCGGCCTGACCGCGCTTCGCCTCGGCGAGGACCGCGCCATGAGCTTCGGCGTCGACGTGAAGCGTCTGCGCTTCCTTTCCCTGCTGCGGGTCAGCCTGCTGTCGGCGACCGCCGTGGCCTTCGTCGGCGCCATCGGCTTCATCGGTCTGGTGGGGCCGCACATCGCCCGCCTGCTGGTGGGCGAGGATCACCGCTTCTTCCTGCCCGCCAGCATCCTGGCCGGGGCCGTCATCATGTCGCTGGCCTCGGCGGCGTCCAAGATCATCGTGCCGGGCGTGCTGATGCCGGTCGGCATCGTCACGGCCGTGATCGGGGTGCCGGTCTTCCTGGTGCTGATCTTCCGCAACGGAGGACGGGCATGAGCGGGCTGGACATCCACGACCTCAGCGCCGGCTACGGCGGCCGCCCCATTGTCCAGGGCCTCAGCCTGCCGCCCCTGCGGCCCGGCGAGGTGGTGTCCGTCGTCGGTCCCAACGGCGCGGGCAAGAGCACCTTCCTGCGCGCGCTCGCCGGTCTGATCCCGGCCAAGGGGGCGATCCGGCTGGATGGCGCCGAGCTGACCGGCCTGTCGCTGGCCGACCGGGCCAAACGCGTCACCTACATGCCCCAGACCCTGCCGCAGGGCGTGGCCCTGAGCGTGCTGGAGACGGTGGTCGCCTCGATCCGCGCCACGCCGCTGGGCGGCGCCAGCTTCACCGACCAACAGGCGGTCGAGCGCGCCTATGAGGTGCTGCAACGGATCGGCGCCGAGGCTTTGGCCGGGCAGCGTCTGGACCGGCTGTCTGGCGGCCAGAAGCAACTGGCGGGCCTAGCCCAGGCCCTGGCGCGCGAGCCGCGCCTGCTGCTGCTGGACGAACCGACCAGCGCGCTGGACCTGCACTATCAGCTGCGCGTGCTGGACCTGGCGCGCGAAGCAGCGGCCGAGCGGGGCATGACGGTGATGATCGTCCTGCACGACCTGCAGGCGGCGGCGCGTGTGTCCGACCGGATCGCCGTGATGGCCAAGGGGCGGCTGGTCGCCTTCGGGACGCCGGACGAAGCCGTCACGCCCGCTATCCTGGCCGAGGTCTATCGCGTCTCGGCCCGCGTCCAGCGCTGCGATCGCGGCGTGCTGCAGGTGATGATCGACGACGTGCTGACGAACTGATCATCGGTCAGCGTCGTCCGACAAAAAAGGCCCGGCTGCATCTGCGGCCGGGCCTTTCCTATAGGGTCAGATCACGATCAGGGACGGATCAGCGTCACCACGTCGCCGGTCGGGTCGACCGGGACCGGCGTGCCGGCCGGGGCGCCGCGCGGCAGGCCGCGCGCCTTGTTCGAGACGTAGACGGCGTTGGTCGCGCGATCGATGGCGATGGTCTGGGGGAAGGTCCCGGTCTCCAGGTTCGCCTTCACCGCATAGGTGTCCGAATCCAGCACCGTCACCGTGCCCGCCTGACGGTTGGCGACGTAGATCTGCTTGACCGCGCCGTTATAGGCGACGCTCAGGGCGCCCGCGCCGGTGGCGACCTTGTGGATCAGGGCGCCGGTGTCGGCGTTCAGCACCGTCAGCTCGCCCGACTTCTGGTTGGCGACGAACAGGCGGCGGCCTTCGGAATCGACGGCGACGTTGATGGTCGAGTCGCCGTGCGACGGCCATTTGCCGACCGTCTCGCCGGTGGCCAGGTCGATGGCGGCGACTTCATTGCTGCTCATGCCCGTGACGTAGAGGCGGTTGGTCGCGGGATCGAACGCCGCGCCCGTCAGGCCGCCGACCGTGGCGGTGATGGTGCGCTCGACCGTATTGGTCGCGCCGTCGATGACCCAGATCAGGTTCGGCTTGGCGGCGTCGCCCGCCTCGCCGCCGACGACGCTGACATAGACCTTGTTGTTCGCCTCATCGACGACGACCTGGCGGACGTGGGCGCCTTCTTCGTCGCCGTTGCGGATGGTGGCGATGACTTCGCCCGTGCGGGCGTTGATGGCGGTGATCACGCCCGCGCGCGTATCGGTGCCGTACAGCACCTGGGTGCGGGTGTTGAGGTTCAGGCCGTAGAGCGGATTGGCCGAGACGTCGACCGAGGACTCCGGGGCCAGGCTCTGGCCCTGCAGGCGAACGATCTGGGCCTGGTTGGCGCCGCGCGGGCCGACGGCGGCGACATAGAGGTCGTTGTCGGCCGGGTTGAAGACGATCTCGTACAGGCCGCCGGGCGCGACCTTGACGGTCTTTTCGATCGTCTGGGCCGAGGCGGTCGAGGCTATCGCCAGGGCGGCGAAGGCGGCGGCGGTTAGAATGCCGTTGCGAAGGGTGATCATGGCGGGTCTCCGGGGTGAAATCATCAATATCAGGCGGTGGGGACCAGGTCGGTCCAGTAGTCCCCGCGATAGGGGACGGCCAGGAAGTCTTTGTTGATCGCGTCCAGCGTCGCGCGCGGGTCCAGATCGGCGAACAGTTCGGGCTGGATCCACTTGGCCAGCACCTCGGTGGCGACGATGTCGATGGGCGAGTTGATCAGCTGGTGCGACAGGCCGTGAACCTTGCCCTCGCGCACCGCCTTCAGGGTCGACAGGCCGCGCCGTCCGGCCACGCGGCGCAGCGAGGCGCGCGAGGTCTCTGCGTCGTATTTCGGGCCGACGACGAAGCCGCCGGTCTTCTCCAGATGCGGGCCGCCGGTGGCGATGTAGATGTCGGGATCGCGTTCGACCACGAACTCCAGGTTCAGCTTGCCCGACGGCTGTTTCAGCACCTCGGCGCCGATGTTGCGGGCGCCGACGAAGGTCAGGTAGTCGCCGATGTTCCCGGCGCCGACCGAGTTGCAGCAGTCCGGCCCGTTGCCCGCGTGGGCCTCCAGGAAGACGGTCGGCTTCTGCGCGTCCTTCAGCCCGGCGACGCGCTCGGAAATCACTTTCAGCTTCGCCGCGCGGAAGGCGTTGTAGGCGTCCGCCTGCGCCTCGCGGCCGATCATGGACCCCAGCAGGCTCAGGCTGCGCGGCTGGTTCTCGAAGGGGTGCTGGAAGAAGTCGATATAGGCGACGCGCACGCCCGCCTGCTCCAGCTGGGCCGTCTGGGCGTCGGTCGGGCCGGAATCCAGCGACACCAGGGCGACCTGGGGCTGGGCGCCCAGCACCGCTTCGACGTTGAAGGCTGCGGCCGAGCTGGGCGTCTTGGGCAGGCTGGCCAGCGCCGGGGACTTATCCAGATACGCGGCGTAGATTTCGGGGCTGAGTCGGTTCACGTCGCCCGCCCAGGCCGCCAGCAGGCTGACCGGATCGGGATGGATCAGCGACAGGGCGATCAGGAAGCGGCTGTCGTCGATCGACAGCTTCGTCACCGGCGGGGTGATCGCGACGGGCCGGTCGCGCAGATCGGTCAGCAGCGACGAGGCCCCCGTTTCTCCACGCCGCGTGCAGGCGCCGGCGCCGGCGGCCATCAGGGCGGCGGCGCCCAGCAGAAGGGCGCGACGGCCCGGTTTGAAATCGGCCATCGGCTCCATCCTCAGAAGTCCCAGCTCACGCCCATCCAATAGCGACGACCGTCGCCCTGGAAGTCGTAATCGGCGACATTCAGCACCTTGTCCGTCAGATTGTAGACGCCGAACTTCAGCGTCACGTCGTCGCGCACCCGCCAGTTGGCGCCGATGTCGGCCAGGGCGTAGTCGGGATAGCGGCGGCCGACCTGGCGCGGTCCGTCCAGCACCGGCTCGCCGTTGATGCCGACGCGCAGGCCGGCATTGATCTCTTCGCCGTGATAGGAGGCCGCCGCCCACAGGTTCAGCCGGTCGGTCGCGGCGTAGTCGGCGCGCAGATTGGCCATGTGCTTGGGCGTGCGCGACAGCGGCAGGCCGTCGTACAGCCCGCCCTTCTGGGCCGAGTCCGTATAGGTATAGCCCGCCTTCAGCGCCAGCTGATCGGTCGCCTGCCAGCGGCCGCCCAGCTCGACGCCCTGAATGCGGGCGTCGTTGATGTTGTACCAGTAGTAGAGCTGATACAGCGGGTCCTGATCCCACCGCATGACTTCGTCCGGCACGTCGCAGACGCCGTTGTTGTTGACGTCCGGGCCGCACACGCGGTCATCGGCGATCTTGTCCTTGAAGTCGGTGCGGAAGACGGTGGCGTTCAGTTCCAGCGTCGGGGTCGGCCGCCACAAAGCGCTGACCTCATAGTTGACGCTGCTTTCCGGCTTCAGGTTCGGGTCGCCGATGATGACGCCGCACAGGCCCGCCCCGTAGTTGCAGTTGGCGCCGCCCGTCTCATAGGCGTAGCCGTCGGCCACGGCGCGGATTTCCGGGGCGCGGAAGCCGGTCGAGACGCCGCCCTTGATCGTCAGCGTCTCGCTGGGCGTCCAGACGGCGTAGGCGCGGGGGCTCCAGTGATCGCCATAGCGTTTGTGGTCGTCGACCCGCAGGCCCAGCGTCAGCGCCAGTTCCGGCGTCAGTGTCCACTCGTCCTCGATGAACAGGGCGCGCTGCCAGACCTCGAAGGTCTTGGCCACATTGTCGCGGGCGCCGGGGTTGATGTCCTTCAGGCTGTTCTCGATCCACTGGCCGCCGAAGACCAGGTTGTGATCCCCCAGACGCGAGCCCTGCAGCGGCAGGTTGAACAGGGCGTCCAGCACCGTATTGGTCAGTTCCGGCGCGCGCGGATTGCGCACCATCGCACCCGTAGCGTCGGCGGTGAAAATCTCACGCGACGACTCTTCGCGCATCAGCGACAGGGCGCTGGTCCCCCAGCTCCAGTTCCCGTTCCACGACAGGGAGGCGCTGTCGCGGCTGTGGTCGTTGCGGGTGCTGCGGCCGTTGGCGGCCACGGTCTTGCCCGCCGTGCTGGACCGTTCGATCCGCGTCGTGTCGGCCTGAAGCAGGACTTCGTGATCGGGCGTGGGCGTCCAGGCCAGGCGGCCGGTCAGGCTGTATTCCTCGGACCCCATGACGCCGGTGCTGCTGGGGGCGTTGAAGATGTCGTCCTCGGCGCGGTCATAGACCCGGCCCCAGATCTGGGCGCCCAGCTTGCCGCCCACGATCGGCCCGGCCAGGTAGAACTGGCCCTGGCTCCAGTCGCCGCTTTTTCCGCTTTCCTGGAACACATGGTCGGCCGAGATCGTCCCGCCCCAGCGGTCCGGCACCTTGCGGGTGATGATGTTGATGACGCCGCCAATGGCGTCCGAGCCGTACAGCGACGACATCGGCCCGCGCACCACCTCGATCCGCTCGATGGCCGAGACGGGCGGGGTGAAGCTCTGCTCCAGACCGCCGTTGCCGTTGACGCGGGCGTCGCGCGTCGACTGACGCCGTCCGTCCACCAGCGTCAGCGTATAGGCGCCCGGCAGGCCGCGGATGAAGATGTCCTGAAAGTTCGAGCCGCCGCTGACCGACACCCCCTCGACGTCGCGCACGGCGTCGAACAGGTCGACATAGGCGCGGCTTTCCAGCTGCTGGGCCGAGACGACGGTGATGGTGGCGGGCGCCTGTTCGATGCGTTGGGCGCGGGTCGAGGCCGTGACGACGACATCGTCAACCGTGGCGACGTTGGAGTCCTGCGCCTGCGCCGCCCCCGCCCAGCCGCCGATCACGGTCAGCAGGGTCAGTGTGCTCGCGGCGCCGGTCTTCAAACTCGTCATTCCATGCCTCAATCAGGAGGAATGGCGAATAGTAATAATCACTCGCACTTGCAAGCGTGCTGATGGGACACGCTGACGCAACACAGGAGGACGAGAAGACAGGGAGATCAGGCGGCGGGCGGCGTCGGTAGGCTGGGCGTCGGGACGGCGGAGGGCGCCTCGGTGTGCGGCGCCCGCACCAGGAAGGGCCCCAGGGCGAAGGCCGCCGCCGCCGCGCCCGCCGACAGGGCCAGGACGGCCACGACAATATAGGCGGTCATGGCGCGCGCGCGCCGACGGCGAGAGCCGCTCGATCTGACGTGCGTGATCAGCACATACTGTCGATTGCTGAAGGCCTCGGAGCCCACGATGTTATGCTGGGACAAGAATACGCTCCCGACTGTCCTGTAACGGACGGTTCAGAGAGCGGCCTCATACGGCCAAAGGATGGCGAACAGCGATCGGCTTTTGTAATTCGTCAGTATTGTCAATGGCCAAGGTTGACGCTGACGGCGCGTCCGCCGCGCGTCTGGACCCGGCGCATCACCACCACGATCTCGTCGCCCGCCTTGACCGGCGAGATCAGGAACCAGCCGCCGTCGGGCAGGCCGGTGAAGCGGAAGCCGTTGTCCGTACAGGCTTCGGCCCGCTCGAACGAGCGATAGTCGGCGCCCTGTTCCCCGGCCGAGCGGGCGCGCACCACGGCGGCGGGCACGGCGGCGCGTTCGGTCGAGCCGTACAGGCGCTGCATCCGGGCGCGGGTGTAGGGGGTGTCGGGGATCAGGCCGACATTGCCGACGCACTGGAAGGCGCGGCCGTCCTGAATGAATTCGACACGGTCGTTGATCGAGGCCTGGCCCGCGCGCGCCGACCAGGCGAAGTCGTCGGCGCTGAAGACGGCCGGGCCGGTGGTCCCGCCGCCCATCGGCGTGGTGGCGCAGGCGGCAAGCGCCAGTCCGGCGACCGCTGCGGCGGCCAGGGAGATCCGGCGCGAGCGGCGCGCATTCGAGGGACGGTCGGTCATCGTAGGTCGGCTCCGGCTTTACTCGATCAGGCGTGTCCCGGCATGAGCCCCGTCGCGGGGGTGAGTCAAGGTTGCCCGCCGCCGCAGCCTGTTCCACAAGAGGCGCCGGAGACCGGACGACAGAGGCCGGCCACGCTGAATTTAGGGACTTCATGACCGTCACCATCGACGATATCCGGGCGGCGCAACAGCGTATCGCCGGTCAGGTCGACCGCACGCCCGTCCGTTACTCGCGCCGCCTGTCGCAGCTGACCGGCGCCGAGATCTGGATCAAGTTCGACAATCTGCACTTCACCGGCAGCTTCAAGGAGCGCGGCGCCCTGAACCGGCTGCTGCAGCTGACCCCGGACGAGAAGAAGCGCGGCGTCGTCGCCGCCTCGGCGGGCAACCACGCCCAGGCGCTGGCCTATCACGGCGGCCGTCTGGGCGTGCCCGTGACCATCGTCATGCCCGAGGGCACGCCCTTCGTGAAGGTGGACGGCACCCGCGCCCACGGCGCCAATGTCGTCATCCACGGCCTCGACTTCTCGGGCTCGACCGAGGAGGCCAAGCGGCTCCAGGCTGAGCACGGCTATGTCTTCGTCTCGGCCTTCGACGATGAGGGCATCGTCGCGGGGCAGGGGGTCTGCGGCCTGGAGTTCGTCGAGGACGCGCCGGACCTCGACGCCCTGATCATTCCCATCGGCGGCGGCGGCCTGATCGCCGGCAGCGCCATCGCCGCCAAGGCGATCAAGCCGGACATCAAGATCTTCGGCGTCGAGGCCGCCCGCTATCCGTCCTTCACCGCGCGCCGTCGGGGCGAGCCCGCCAAATGCAGCGGCCAGACCATCGCCGAGGGGATCGCGATCAAGGCGGTGGGCGAGATTCCCTTCGCCCTGGCCGACAGCCTGATCGACGAGGTCTTCGTCTGCGAGGAGGCCGATTTCGAAAAGGGCGTGGCTCTGCTGGCGACGCTGGAGAAGACCGTGGCCGAGGGCGCCGGCGCAGGCGGCCTGGCCGCCATCCTGGCCAACCCGGAACGCTTCAAGGGCATGAAGGTCGGCGTAGAGCTGACCGGCGGCAACATCGACGCCCGGATGCTGGCGGTGGTGCTGAACCGCGAAATGGTTCGCGAAAAGCGTTTGATCGTCTATCGCATCCTGGGCGACGACCGCCCGGGCATGCTGTCGGCCATGGCCGCCGTGATCGGCGGGCTGGGCGGCAACATCATCGACGTGGTGCACAACCGGCTGGCGCTGGACGTGCCCGCCAAGGGCGCCGAGTTCGACATCATGGTCGAGACCCGCGACGCCCATCATGCCGAGGAGATCGGCGCCGCCTTGAAGGACCAGGGTTATGAACTTCGCATGGGCTAAACGCCCGACCGCCGCCGCCTTCGCCGTGTCCGCCCTCCTGGCCCTGGCCGCCTGCGGCCGCCCGGCCGCCGCGCCCGAGGACCTGGCCAGGAACGCCGCCGAATCGGCCGCCTTCATGAAACAGAACGCCTCCGAAGAAGGCGTCCAGACTCTGCCGTCCGGCCTGCAGTACAAGGTCGTGGCCTCCGGCCCGGCAGGCGGCGTCAGCCCCGATCGCAACGATCTGGTCAAGGTCGACTATGAAGGCACGCTGACCGACGGCACGGTGTTCGACAGCTCGTTCAAGCGCGGCGCGCCAGCCATCTTCTCGCCCGAGGGCGTGGTGCCCGGCTGGACCGAGGCCCTACAACTGATGAAGCCGGGCGACGAGTGGATTCTCTTCCTGCCGCCCGAGCTGGGCTATGGCGAAATGGGCGGCCCGCCGATGATCCCGGGCAACGCCGTCCTGGTGTTCCGCCTCAAGCTGCTGGACGTGGCCCCCGTGCCCGGCGGCGGCCGCGGCGTCGGCTCGGCGATGGGGTAAAGCGTCTTCCTTCTCCCCTTGCGGGAGAAGGGGTTCAGATGCGTTCACTGATCTTGATGGCGGCCTTGCAGCCGACCTTGATGACGCTGCTGAGCAGGCGATAGGCCGGCGCTTCGCGGCTGCCGTGCTCGATGGCGTGGTCGTGGTGGGCCAGTTCCTCTTCGCGGAACTTGGTCAGTTCGGCGGCCAGTTCAGGGTCGCGCTCGCGGACCTCCTCGATCTGGTCGGCGTAGTGTTTCTCGATGACGCTCTCGACCGCCTCGGTGCAGGCGTGGGCCGCCTTTTCCGAGATCAGGGCGGTCCCGGCGCCCAGCGCCGTGGCCGCCAGCTTCCACAGCGGGATCATGGCCGTCGGCCGCACCCGGTTCTCGGTCAGCAGGGTCTCGAAGCGGGCCAGGTGGACGGCTTCATGCCCCTCCATCTCGGTCAGGTCGGCGGCGATGGCGTCCTTGCCCTTGCGGCCTTCCAGCACGGCGCGCTGGGCGCGGTAGATGTGGACGGCGGCGAACTCGCCCGCATGGTCGACGCGCAGGATTTCGGCCAGCCGCGCCTTGTCCTGCCCGACGCCGGGGCGCGGCAGGGGAATGCGGCGGGCGGCGGCGATGTCTTCGGCGGATTGGGTCATGACGCCCCTTCTTAGCTCTTGGGCGCGCGCGCGTCCTTGGGACGTTTCGCCGCCAGCAGGCTGATGATAGCCAGCGCCAGGGAGATGACAAAGTTCCAGCCCGCCATCGACAGGCCCGCAAAACTCCACGGCACGTCGCCGCAGGAGACGAAGGCCGCGCTGCCGCCTGTGCCGTCGATCAGGGCCGTCAGCGCCGACAGGTCGATGGAGGTCGAGGGCGCGGCCATGCAGGTGGCGGGCAGGCTCCACCATTTCAGCTCGCCTCCGGCATGAAAGCCCGCCGTGACCGCTCCCGTCAGAAAGACGACAGCCAGCAGGAAGGAGGCGATGCGCGGCGTGCCCCGGCTGGCGCGGCTGAACAGGGCCCAGAAGGTCGCAGCCCCGGCGATGGCGACGGCGGCCCAGTAAACCTCGCGCTGCTTCAGGCACAGGTTGCAGGGCGGCATTCCGCCGAACCGCTCGAACGCATGGGCGGCGCCCAGCATGGCCAGGGCGGCGGCCAGGGCGAAGGCCGTCCACCAGCGGGTCAGCAATTTGTAGATCGCGCTCATGTGCGCCTCACAGGAACCGGGCGCCTCTCATAAACCGTGCCGGGGGCGGCGTCGATCAGTGTCCGATAAGCTTGACCACAAAGAAGGCGCCGACCAGCAGCACCAGGAACAGCACCGTGAACAGGGCCAGCCTCTTCTCGACGATCGCCAGCATGGGCGGCCCCCAGCGCTTGAGCACGAAGGCCACCAGGAAGAAGCGGGCGCCGCGCGTGACGACGCACAGGGCGATGAACAGCGCCAGATTGAACTGGAAGATGCCCGAAGAGATGGTGATCAGCTTGAAGGGGATGGGCGTCAGCCCCTTGATCAGGATCACCCAGGCACCGTGCTGCTGGAACAGGGCCTTGGATGTTTCAAAGGTGTCCGCCTTGCCCAGCCAGGCCAGTATCTGCAGGCCCAGCGGCTCCAGGAAAAAACCGATGGCGTACCCCAGCAGGCCGCCCAGCACCGAGGCGATGGTGCAGACCGCCGCATAGAAATAGGCGCGCTCGGGCTTGGCCAGCACCATCGGCGCCAGCATCACGTCCGGCGGAATCGGGAAGAAGGAGCTCTCGGCGAAGGAGACGACGGCCAGCGACCGGGTGGCGTGACGATGGCGGGCCAGAGAGAAGACCCAGTCGTAGAGCTTGCGCAGCATTCAGGCGTCCTGATCGAGGCCCCCGCCTCTTGTCGTTCTGCCCGATAGCAGGCTGCGCCGATGCGGGCGAGAGGTCAGGGCGCGGCTGCGACACCGCAACGTGTGCCGTTTCAACCCACAGCCGCCTTGCGCCCCATGCCGCCCCGCCAGTAGGTTCCGCCCCAATCAGCGGCCGCGCCATGACGGCCCCGGCCGCGCCAAACCATAAGAGAGAGGAGACGCGTCATGCAGGACGCCGCCAAACTCGACCAGGAAAACCCCCTCGGCGTCGACGGCTTCGAGTTCGTCGAATTCACCGGCCCCGAGCCCGAGGCGATGATTTCGCGTCTGGAGCTGATGGGCTTCACCCCGACCCATGTGAACCCGGCCAACGATGTGGTGCGCCTGAAGCAGGGCGACATCACCATGCTGATCCATCGCACCCCCGCCGGACAGGCGGCGGACTTCGCCCGGGATCATGGGCCGTCGGCCAACGGCATGGCCTTCCGCGTGGCCGACGCCAAGGCCGCCTATGAAGGCGCGCTGGCGCGCGGCGCCCGCGTCGCCGAAGGCGCGCACGGTGGAGCGCTGGGGGGCGACTACCCCTATGTGCTGCAGGGCATCGGCGGCAGCCTGCTCTACGTCATCGACCAGTATGGCGAGACCGGCTCCCTCTATGACGCCTGGGACGAGATCGAGGGCTGGGAAGAGGCCGAGCGCAAGAACAGCGTCGGTCTGGAGATCCTGGACCACCTGACCCACAACGTCCGTCGCGGCGAGATGCGCACCTGGTCGGGCTTCTACAACTCGGTGTTCAACTTCGAGGAGCAGAAGTATTTCGACATCAAGGGCAAGGCGACCGGTCTGTTCTCCCAGGCCATGATTGCGCCCGACCGCGCCATCCGCATCCCGCTGAACGAGAGCCAGGACGAGAATTCCCAGATCGAGGAATTCATCCGTCGCTACAACGGCGAAGGCATCCAGCACATCGCCCTCACGACGGAGAACATCTTCGAGACGGTCGAGGCCATGCGCGCGCGCGGCGTCGATTTCCAGGACACGATCGAGACCTATTTCGAGCTGATCGACAAACGCCTGCCGGGACACGGCGAAGACGTGGAGCGGATGCGCAAGAACCGCATCCTGATCGACGGCTCGGATGAGGAAGGCCTGCTGCTGCAGATCTTCACCCAGGACACCTTCGGCCCGATTTTCTTCGAGATCATCCAGCGCAAGGGCAATGAAGGCTTCGGCAACGGCAACTTCCAGGCCCTGTTCGATTCGATCGAGCTGGACCAGATCCGTCGCGGCGTCATCAAGGTCGACGCCTGAATGCGGTTCCGACCGCCGCACTGGTTGCCCTGGCTCGGCCCGCTTCTGGCGGCCGGGGCCGGGGCGCTCGCGGGCGAATACTGGCTGGGAGGCGGGTTCTGGATGGTCCTGATCGCCGCCCTCGTCTGCGGCTTCGCCCCGATCCTGGCCCACCGCCTGTGGCGTCGTCTGCACCATAGACGCTAGACTGAACTTTTCCTCCCCATGCAATGGGGAGGGGGACC
>KB291723.1:46159-51088 GCA_000318405.1 Brevundimonas diminuta 470-4
GGGAGGGGGACCGCGAAGCGGTGGAGGGGCGCTGCGGGGGCAGAACCAAGCGGCCCCTCCGTCTCGTCCGCTACGCGTCCGATCCACCGCCCCATTCCATGGGGAGGAGAAACAAATGGGGAGCCTGAAATGAAGTCCTTCGCCTTCGCCGCTGCTGCGGCCGCCGCCGTCCTGGCCGCGCCTGCCCTCGCTCAGGAGACGCCGACCTGGTCGCTGGCCATCCACGGCGGCGCGGGCGTGATCGAGCGCGCCCAGCTGAGCCCCGAGCGCGATGCGGCCTATCGCGCCGGCCTGCAGGCGGCGCTGGACGCCGGTTCGGCCGTGCTGGCGCGCGGCGGCTCCTCGCTGGACGCGGTTCAGGCCGCCGTCGAGGTGATGGAGGACAATCCCCTGTTCAACGCCGGGCGCGGCGCCGTCTTCACCTCGGCGGGCAAGAACGAACTGGACGCCGCCGTCATGGACGGTACGGACCTGAACGCCGGGGCCGTCGCGGGCCTGACCCGCACCCGCCACCCCATCGCCGCCGCCCGCGCGGTGATGGAGAAGTCGCCCCACGTCATGCTGATCGGCGAAGGCGCCGAGACTTTCGCCCGCTCGGCGGGTCTGGAAGAAGTCGGCCCCGGCTTCTTCTTCACCGAAAGCCGCTGGCAGGCCCTGCTGAAGGCCCTGCGAGACGCGGGGCAGCCCCTGCCGCCGCGCCCCGAAGGCGCTCCGGCCGAACCGGCCCGTCTGGGTCCGGCCGCGCCCCTGGCCTTCAACCTGCATGAAGCTCCGCTGGACGAGCGCAAGTTCGGCACGGTCGGCGCAGTGGCGATGGACAGCCAGGGCCGCCTGGCCGCCGCCCCCTCGACCGGCGGCATGACGGCCAAGCGCTGGGGCCGGGTCGGCGACGTGCCGGTCATCGGCGCCGGGACCTACGCCTCCAACGCCGACGGCTGCGCCGTCTCGGCGACCGGCTCGGGCGAATACTTCATCCGCGCCACCGTGGCCCGCGACATCTGCGCCCGCACCGCGACCGGCGCCTCCGTGCAACAGGCGGCCGACGCCGAGATCGCCGAGGTCGGCTCTATCGGCGGCGACGGCGGCGTCATCGTCATGGGCAAGGACGGCGTCCACGCCTTCTCGATGAACACCTCGGGCATGTATCGCGGCGCGGTGTCCTCGACCTCGCCCGCACGCGTCGCCATCTATGGCGACGAAGAAGCCGCGCGTTGAAGCTCATGAAGCCGGGCAGGGGCGATCATTCGGGCGTCGTCGTGCCGCCGCCCGCGATCTATTTCGCGTTCCTGCTGGGCGGCTGGGGGGTGGGCCAGTGGCTGGGCGAACCGTCTCTGGGTCTGGCGACTGAGGTTCGGCGCGGCCTCGCCCTCGTGCTGATCCTGGGCGGCCTGCTGCTGGACGGGGCTGCGGCGGGCTATTTCCGTCGCCTGGGCACCCCGCCCGAGCCGTGGAAGCCGACGACGGTTCTGGCCACCGGCGGCCTCTACCGCTTCAGCCGCAATCCGATCTATCTGGGGTTCGCCATCACCTATCTGGGGCTGGCGATCGCGATGGACAGCCCCATCGCCCTGGGCCTGCTGATCCCCTGCCTGATCGTGGTCGACCGCTTCGTCATCGCCCGCGAGGAGCGCTATCTGTCCGCCCGTTTCGGCGCCGAATACGAAGCCTATAAAGGAAGGGTCCGCCGATGGCTGTAAGCCCGGAAACGCCCGAGCCCCACGCCGACGAACTGTCGGAAATGGCGCTTGAGGAACTGGACGCCGCCTGCGCCCTGCGCTGGGTGGAGATGAAGGCCATCACCCCCTGGGGCGACACCTATGAGGGCATGGCTCCGTCCGGTCGCGAGGTCGAGATCGAGCGCCGCTATCTGTGGGCGCATGATCCCGTCGGCGCCGTCATCATCGAGGTCGAGGTGCGCGACCCGGCCAAACGCACCGGCGCCGAGGCGCGGGCCGTCATCAGCCCGCCCGGCGTCGACACCCCCTGACGCCTCTGGGCCCCTCGCGCAGACTTCCCTCCGCCCCTGCTTCGGATTAGCCTCAGCTCATGAAACTCGCCTCGCTCAAGCACGGCCGTGACGGCCGCCTCGTCGTCGTCTCGAATGACCTGAACTGGTTCACGGACGCCTTCCTGATCGCGCCGACGCTGCAGGCGGCGCTGGACGACTGGGAGCGGTGCGAGCCGCTGCTGCGCGCCCTGGCCGAAAGCCTTGAGCATGAAGCCGTGCCGCGCGGCCGTTTCCGCGAGCACGAGGCCGCCGCCCCCTTGCCGCGCGCCTATCAGTGGGCCGACGGCTCGGCCTATGTGAACCACGTCGAACTGGTGCGCAAAGCGCGCGGGGCCGAGATGCCTGAGAGCTTCTGGACCGACCCGCTGATGTATCAGGGCGGCTCCGACGGCTTCCTGTCGCCGCGCGACGCCATCCCGCTGAAGGACGAGGCATGGGGCTGCGACCTGGAGGCCGAGATCGTGGTCGTCACCGGCGACGTCGCCCTCGGCGCCAGCCGCGAAGAGGCCCTGGCCTCGATCCGCCTGGTCGGCCTAGTCAACGACGTCTCGCTTCGCGGCCTGATCCCCGGCGAACTGGCCAAGGGATTCGGCTTCGTCCAGTCCAAGCCGGCCAGCGCCCTGTCGCCGGTCTTCGTCACCCCGGACGCCCTGGGCGAGCAGTGGAAGGACGGCAAGCTGTCGGGCGCCCTGCTGGTTCAGATCAACGGCCAGGATTTCGGTCGCGCCGACGCGGGCGTCGACATGACCTTCGATTTCGGAACCCTGATCGCCCACCTGGCCAAGACCCGCGCTCTGGGTGCCGGGACGGTCATCGGCTCGGGCACGGTGTCGAACAAGGACGCCGACGGTGGCCCCGGCAGGCCGGTGTCCGAAGGCGGCCTGGGCTACAGTTGCATCGCCGAGATCCGCACCGTCGAGACGATCCAGACCGGCGCCGCCAAGACCCCTTTCCTCAAACACGGCGACACCGTCCGCATCGAAATGCTGGACGACAAGAACCGCACCCTCTTCGGTGCCATCGAGCAGACGGTCGAAGCCGTCTAAGCGAACGTCGGTACGGTTGAGCTTGCGGTGAGCTAAGGACCGGCTACCCTCCTCGGCCATGGAGCGGAGAGGGATGATGCAGAAAGCGCTGGTGCGGGGCTTGGCGGCTGCGGTCATGAGCATGGCCGCAGCAACGGTGACGAGCGCTCAGGACGCGGAAGACTGGGACCTGCTGGCGCAGCCCGAAGAGCAGCTGACCGTGGCCTATACGCAGTTCGACAACGGGTTGCTTCTGGCCGCCCGCTGCCAGCGCGGCGTCTATCAGGTCATGATCGGGGGGCTGCCGGCGGCGCCGGCGGTCAGAGACTTCCATCAAGCCAACCGGGTTTTGATCATCGGCATCGGCGGCAAGGATGCGGCGGAGCAACGCTTCATGCTGGGGGCTGATCCCAGCGTCGCCTTTTCGGAATTGCCGGCGCCCCTAGCGCGTCAGATGCGTGAAGGCGGGACGATGACGATCACCGTGCCGGGCGGCGCCGAAGATGGTCGTAATCTGCGCTATCTGGTGGAGCTTCCAGCCTCAAACGCAGCGATCGATCAGTCTCTGGCGGCGTGCGACCGGCCTCTTGTCGATCCGCGCGATCAACAGCTGGATGATCTCGGAGATGATGGTCTGCCGATCAACCTAGCCTGGAAGCGTGTTCCTAAACCTGAGTATCCCGAGGGTCGAACCTATACGGCGGGGTTCGCGGTCATCACCTGTCTCAGTCAGGCCGACGGCAGGGTCGAGGACTGCGTGGTCGAGACTGAATTCCCGATCAACGGCGGATTTGGCGACGCCGCCATGCGGGGAACGCGCAAGGGGCGGCTGGAAAATCGCGGAGGCGGCGATGGGCCCGTTCCGTCGCGCCTGATCGTCTATCGCGTCAACTACACCATGTCCGATCCTGAGTTCTCAACGGGCAGCCGCATTCGCAACAGGAACGAATGATGCGGCGCAGTGCGATCTTCGATTGACGGAGGCCTCGCCGTCGCTAGATTGCGCCGCCTTGAGCCAGGCCGTGCCGGTGTGGTGGAATTGGTAGACGCGCCGGACTCAAAAAGGGGTTTGTCTACCAATCCACAAAAAATCACGGCGAGTTTAAAGCGTCGTATTTTCAGGGGCTTGGGAAAGAAGGAAAATTCGCTGCGGATATTCGGTTTTCGCTCTAGGTGCAGTATAGGTGCAAAGAGCGTCGGCTAGAATCGGCGGCAAGTGTGCGGGTGTGGTGGAACTGGTAGACGCGCCGGATTCAAAATCCGGTTCCGAAAGGAGTGTCGGTTCGATTCCGACCACCCGCACCATCTCTTCAATCGAGTCATCGCTTCGCGTCCCAGAGGGCCAGTCCGCGCTGATTGCACTTGCGGGTGATGCTCGTCAGCCTGTCAGAATGTGAAGGCTTGCGAAATGCGTGTTTTCATTCGACGGCTTCGTCCACCCAGGTGAGCGAACCGTTGATGGCGCTCCCTTAGCGTGACCAAAGCTGGCCGTGGAAACTGCGGATTGCTTTAGCCGCTGCTATGCGCGCGTGAGCATTGCCAAGCACATATACGCGACGGCTCGACAGCAACGAATCGTGGGATATCGGCACCGCCCAATGAGCTTTTTCCGGTAAAGTCATACGCTGGCTCAGAAGTAAAATCCATTTACTTCGCTGACGTGCCGTCCCTCTCGAATTCCTATGCAGCAGCATCCTAGAAATAGCTGCGCACTGGAGCGCCGAGGGAGCGCTCATCGCAAATGGCTGGAAATGATAGGGTCCGGAAGAATCAGAACGAGGCGCCGCACCCTCAGAAAGAGCCAGGGAATGGTGGGCTTGGCTTGCTGCTTGTCCTGGCGATTACCGCGATCGGCGTTGGGTATGTGAGCTATGCCGGGAAATGGGTGACGGGGTC
>KB291724.1 GCA_000318405.1 Brevundimonas diminuta 470-4
GAAGCGCCACCACGCCACGCCGCCGTAAAGGAGGATGAGGCCCAGGAGGTTGAGAACCTCCCGCCCCTGTTCGACGAGGCCGGCCCCCATCTGGTTCACCCCGACCATGAGATGGATTCCGGGCGTCGTGGGCAGCAGTCGGGCGAGGAAGGCGAGCCAGGTCGGCGTCGCCTCCGCGGGCCAGGACAGTCCAGCGAGAAAGAAGATGACCAGGGAGGTGCCCATGAGCAGTTGCAGGGGCCGCTCGCGGGTGCGGAAGACGCTCGCAAGGGCGAGCGCCGCTGCAACCGTCGCCGCCACGAAGAGGCTGCCGGCCACGATCAGCGTTCCGGGCGCGGCGGCGGCCCGTGGATAGTCTTGGAACCAGAAGACGAAGCCGGCGTAGTAGGCGACGTCGATCCAGCCGATGACGAAGAAGGCGAGCGCGACGCCGAGGAGACGACGGGACGCAAACCGAAGCCGGCCCCCCTCGCCACGCAGGGTGGCCGCCAGCATCGCCAGTCCCATCAGCAGCGTCTGATGAATGATGAGGAAGCCGACGCCCGGAAAGACGGTGCTGCCGTATCCTTCGCGGGTGTTGAACAGCGGGCGCGCGATCACCGACAGGGCCGGCGGCGCCGGCGCGCCCTGCGCCATCGCCTGATCGACGGCGGCCTCGCCCGCCTCGGCCGTGATCGCCGCGCCTATGCCGGCCAGCGCCGTGCTGCTGCGCAGCAGATAGGCGCCGTTGCCATAGAGGGCCACCGTCCCTTGCCCGCCGGTCAGGATGCGACGTTCGAACCCCGCAGGCACGACGACGATCGCCCCCGCCCCTCTCGTCCGCAACCAGTCGTCCGCCGCCTCGGGCGACGGCAGGCGGGCGACGAGATCCGCCTGCTGCAGACCCGAGAGCTTGTGCACCAGCGAACGGCTGGCCCCGGTGTTGTCCAGATCCACCACGGCGACCGGGATCCGGACGGCGACCTCGCCGGAATAGGCGGAAGGGTAGAAGAAGGAATAGAGGATCGTCGACACCACGATCAGCATGAAGGCCGACCGGTCGGCGAGGACCGCGCGAAACGTCGCGATGAAGGCCCGGCCGATCAACGTCGCCCCCAGACATCGGGTTTGCGGGAGGCGGCCAGATATTGCGGCAGGCCCAGCCCGAACCCCACGACCGCGAAGGTCATCAGGATCAGCAGCAGGTTGACCGACATCGCCGCGGGCGCGCCCATCATCCATTGTTCGGCGACGAGACGGGCGAAGGTGGTGTAGGGCAGAAGCGCGCTCCAGACGCGCGCGAAGGCCGAAGCGGATTCGATTGGAAAGACGGCCCCGGCGAAGGCGAAGGAGGCGCCCGCATAGAGGGCGGTCATGGACAGCGCCTGCCCCATGGACAGCGTCAGGCCGACGATCAGCGTGGCCATACCCGCATAAGCGAGATAGAGGCCGACATAGCCCGCCAGGAGCAGGCCGACGCTGCCTTCAACCGGCCAGCCGCGAAACGCCGCGAGATAGATGGTCGCCAGGGCGCCCCAGACGAGAAAGATCGCCACATAGGGCGCGATCTTGCCCACGACCGCCGCAGCGGCCTCGCGCGGCGGCCCGGCCAGCCAGCCGCCGATCGTCCCGTCTCGCAGTTCGCGTCCCAGGGCGCTGACGACCGCCACCATGAACAGCAGATGCAGCAAGGCCGGGTGGATCAGGGCGACCAGTTGCAGCTCGTAGCTGGCCTGGGGATTGTAGAGGATGCGGCTCTGGACCTGGATCGGCGCCGGCCGCACCCGGCCCGGGCCGAGGATCGCCGCGCTCTGTTGCGCGGCCAGGGTCCGGGCCTGGCTCTGGATCACGGCGCCGACCTCGCGCAGCACTGACCCCGAGGGCGTGGAGTAGCTGGCGTTGTAGAAGACCAGCACCCTGCCCGCCTCGCCGCGCAGCACCGCGCGTTCGAGCCCTTGCGGCAGCATGACGATCGCATAGGCGCGGTTGGACCGCACCACGCTCTCGGCCTCGGCCATATCCTTGGGGCGGGCCGCCACGTGCAGGCCGGGCGAGGCGTCCAGACGACGAACCAGATCGCGAGCGACGCTTCCGCCGTCGGCGTCGACGACGGCGACCGGCAGATCGCGCATAACCCCCGCCGACATCTGCACGGCGACGAGGGCGAGAAGCGCCAGCGGTAGCCAGACGACGAGGAACAGATCCCAGAAGCTCCCGCGCAGAAAGGCGATCTCGCGTCGGGCGCCGGCGAGAAACGCCGCGATCATTGCGGCCAGTCGAACAGGACGGTCATGCCCGGCCGCAGCCCGTCGACGCGCGAGACCGGTGCGACGCGCACCTCGAAACTCTTGACGTCGAAGCCGCTCGACTGCCGGGTCGCACGCCAGGTCGCGAAATCTCCGGCGGGAGCGATGAAGGTCACCCGGAACCGGGCCGTGCGGTTCTCCAGAGCGGGAATACGACCCGTCAGAGTCTGTCCGCGTCGAATCCCGCTGAACTGATCCTCGCGCAGGGTGAGCGTCACCCAGGGATGCTCTATGTCCGTGAGCATGAAGACCGGGAACCCCTGCGGGACCAGTTCGCCGGGCTGGGCGAGCCGCCGGCCGACCTCGCCGGACGACGGCGCCAGCACCCGGGTTTCGCGCTCCGCCGCCTCGACCTCAGCCACGGCGCCGCGCGCCTGCCGCACCTGTCCCCCGGCCGCCTGGCGATCCTGTCGGCGCGCCCCGGCCAGCGCCAGGTCATACTGGGCGCGAGCGGCGCGGGCGGCCTCCGTCGAGGCCACCGCATTGGCCCGGCTCTCGTCGCGCTTCTGCCCCGCGATCACGCCCTGGTCGTACATCTCCTGGGTGCGGGCATAGGTCGTCTGGGCCAGATCCGCCGCCGCCTGCGCGCGCCGCCATTGCGCTTCCGCGGCCCGGATATCCTCCGGACGCGCGCCTTCGTCGGCCTTGTCGGCCGTGGCCTCGGCGGCGACGAGGGCGCCGCCCGCCTGTTCCGAGCGGGCCGCGACCTCGGGACTGTCGAGGG
>KB291725.1:0-29087 GCA_000318405.1 Brevundimonas diminuta 470-4
GGGGCGAGGCCGGGCCGCTGTGGATCGCGGCCCGGCGTCAAACCGCCGGGCGGGGCCGTCGCGGTCGCGCCTGGGACAGCCGGGACGGCAATCTGGCCGCGACCCTGCTGCTGACGCTGAACCGCACTCCGGCCGAGGCGGCGCAGCTGACCTTCGCCGCCGCCCTGGCGGTGGCCGATCTGCTGGATCGCTATGTCCCGCCCGCGCTGGTCAGCATCAAATGGCCCAATGACGTCCTGCTGGACGGGCGCAAGTCGTCCGGCATCCTGATTGAATCCGGCCCGGCGCCGTCCGGCGGCCTGTGGCTGGCGGTCGGCATCGGCGTGAACCTGTCCCATGCGCCCGAAGGGACCGAACGCCCGACCACCTGCATCGCCGAGCACCTGCGTCATGACGTGGCCGCCGCTCCATCGATGGACGAGGGGGCCAAGGTGTTAGCCGAAACCTTTGACGCCTGGCTGGAACGCTGGACGCGGTTGGGCTTTCAGCCCGTGCTGGACGCCTGGGTCGCCCGGACGCCGGGTCTATTCGGGCCGTGCACCGCCCGATTGAGCCACGAAACCCTGAGCGGGATCGCCGACGGCGTCGAGGCCGACGGCGCCCTGCGTCTGAAACTGCCGGACGGAAGTCTGCGGGTCATCTCCGCAGGCGACGTCTTCTTCGGAGAGGCCGCCTGATGCTGCTGGCGATCGAGCAAGGCAACACCAACACCCTGTTCGCCGTCCATGACGGTCAGGAGTGGATCTTCCAGTGGCGCACCGCCACCGATCCCATGCGCACGGCCGATGAGTACGCCGTCTGGCTGCATCAGTTGTTTGAGATGCGCGGGCATGGGCTGACGATGGCCGACATGGACGGCTGCATCATCTCCAGCGTGGTGCCGCAGTCGATCTTCAATCTGCGCAATCTGGCGCGGCGCTATCTGAGCGTCGAACCCCTGGTGATCGGTGAGAACGTCGAGCTGGGCATCGAGGTGCGGATCCATAAGCCCAGCGAGGCTGGGGCCGACCGTCTGGTCAACGCCATCGGCGCCTTGCAGGCCTATGAAGGCGACCTGCTGCTGATCGACAGCGGCACGGCGACGACGTTCGACATCGTGTCCGGCGCGAACGGGCAGGGCGGCGGCGCCTTTGAGGGCGGTCTGATCGCGCCGGGCATCAACCTGTCGCTGCAGGCCCTGCACGAGGCGGCGGCCAAACTGCCGCGCATCGCCATTCAACGCCCCGAGACCGTCATCGGGCGCGACACCGTGACGTCCATGCAATCGGGCGTCTTCTGGGGCTATATCGCCCTGATCGAAGGGCTGGTGGACCGCATCAAGGCCGAGTGGGGCAAGCCCATGACGGTCATCGGCACCGGCGGCGTCGCCTCCCTGTTCGAGGGCGCCACTGACTCTATCGACCGGTTTGATCCGGACCTGACCATCCGCGGCCTACTCGAAATCTGGCGGCGGAACTCCCATCTGTAAGGCCGTATGACTAAGAACAATCAAAACGACGAACTCGTCTTCCTGCCGCTGGGCGGCTCGAACGAGGTCGGAATGAACCTGAACGCCTATGGCTTCGGCCCGGCGCATGATCGCAAATGGATCATCGTCGACGTCGGCGTGACCTTCGGCGACCAGTCCACGCCGGGCGTGGACGTGATCGTGCCTGATCCGACCTTCCTGGAAGGTGAGAACATCCTGGGCATCGTGCTGACGCACGCGCACGAGGACCACATCGGCGCCCTGGGCTGGCTGTGGCCGCGCATTCAGGCGCCGCTGTACGCCACGCCCTTCACCGCCTTCCTGATCCGCGAGAAGTTGCGCGACGCCGGCATCTATGAAGATGTCGAGCTGATCGAAGCGCCGCTGGGCTCGACCGTGAACCTTGGGCCGTTCGAGGTGACCTACGTCACCATCACCCACTCGATCGCCGAGCCGAACGGTCTGGCCATCAAGACGCCTCTGGGCACGGTGCTGCACACCGGCGACTGGAAGATCGACAACGATCCGGTCGTGGGCGAACGCACCGACGTCGACTTCATCCAGAAGCTGGGCGACGAGGGCGTCCTGGCCATGGTGTGCGACTCCACCAACGTCTTCGTGGACGGCGTCGCCGGGTCCGAGGGCGAGGGGAAGGTCAAGCTGGCCGAGCTGATCAGCGGCCTGAAAGGCCGGGTCGCGGTCGGCTGCTTCGCCTCCAACGTCGCGCGCATGGACAGCGTGATCCGCGCCGCCGAGGCCGCCGGGCGCCGCGTGGCCCTGGCCGGTCGCTCGATGCACCGCATCACCGCCGCAGCCAAGTCGGTCGGCATGCTGAACGACATCAAGCCCTTCCTGTCCGAACAGGAGGCCAAGGTCTGGCCGGCGGACGAGATTCTTTACCTGTGCACTGGCAGCCAGGGCGAGGCGCGCGCGGCCCTGTCGCGCGTGGCCGAAGGAACGCACCCCTTCATCAAGCTGGGGCAAGGGGATCACTGCATCTTCTCGTCGCGCGTCATCCCCGGCAACGAACTGGCCATCGGCCGTCTGCAGGACAAGATGGCCGAGCGCGGGGTGCGCATCTACACTGAGAAGGACCATCCCGGCATCCACGTCTCGGGCCACCCGTGCCGTGACGAGCTGCGTCAGATGTATCAGTGGGCCCGGCCGCAGATCGCCGTGCCGACCCACGGCATGCGCCGTCACCTGATCGAGCACGGCAATCTGGCCAAGGACATGCAGGTCCCCGAGACTGTGACGCCGCGCAACGGCGACATGGTGCGTCTGGCCCCCGGACCGGCGGCCATTATCGACGAAGTGCCATCGGGCCGCCTGTTCGTCGACGGCGGCATGCTGGTGGAAGAGGGCGGCGAGGCCCTGCGCGAGCGCAGACACGCCGCCAGCAACGGTATCCTGATCGTCAGCTTCGCCCTGGATAAGCGCGGCCGCATCGCCAGCGACATCGACGTGCGGGGCATCGGCCTGCCCGGCGACGCGGACCGCCCGCTGGGCGATGTGCTGGACGACATGGCCGAGCGCGTTGAGAACACGGTGCGCGGCCTCAAAGGCGAGGCTCTGGAAGACGAAGTCGTCATCGAGCAGGCCGTCAGCCGGACCCTGAAGAAGGCCAGCCAGCAGATATGGGATCGCCGTCCGATCGTCGAAACCGTGGTGCTGAGGCTCTGATGGCGGATCGTCTTTATCTTCTGAACGCGGACTGGTTCGACGATCAGGGCGGGCCGTGGTTCTGCCCGCCCGGCGCGCGGATCGAAGGCGTGCTGGGTCTGTATCCGCGCCTGCGCGAGCACCTGACCGTGACCTATCTGGATCACCCGCGTCCGCGCCCGGCCGTGATCGCCGAGGTGGGGGAGGCGAACCAGAGCTGCCCGCTTCTGGTGCTGGACGGCGAGTTCGACTGGCCTGACGCTCAGGTCAGTGAGGAAACGGGCGCGCGCTTCCTGCAGGATGACGCCATCCTGCCCTACTGGGCCGCGCGCTACGGTATTGGACGGCCGCATCCCTGAGGCCTTCTCCTCCCCATGTGATGGGGAGGAGAAGTTTGTGCGTTAGAGCGTGACCTTGCGGTAGTTGTCGCGGTCCAGATTGCCGATTTCGACCGAGATCTGGCGCGGGCCGTCATAAGGCGCGACCCCGGCCAGCAAGGCGGCCTGGACGGCTTCGCCCAGGGCGGTCTTCTGCTCCTGTGTGCGGCCGCTGAGGATGCGCAGGTCGCAGTGGACCATGGCCTGCGCCGGGTCGCCGTCGGCGATGATCAGATTTTCGCAGCGCACGATGCGGGTCTTGCAAGCGGGCAGGGTCGCGCCGACCGTGTCGACACAGAGGCGATGAATCTCCAGCGCCAGGGCGCGCCAGTCGGTCGCGTCGAAATGGGTGGAGTGTTCCAGCGTAATCTGTGGCATTCAGGGCGTCCTTGTTGCGGAGCCCCTCCTTATCGCCCCGCGACGATGATTGCGATGAACGGACTTTTGAGACGATGCCCCTTGGCCCCTTCACCCTGATCGCCACTTTCCTGACCGTGTGGTGGATCGTCCTGTTCGCCATTCTGCCGCTGGGGTTGTCTGATCAGGTCAAGGATCCGCCCACGGACGGCACCCAGTGGGGCGCGCCGAAGAATCCGAACCTCAAGAAGAAGTTCATCACCACGACCTGGGTGTCGGTCATCGTTTGGCTGGTGATCGTGGCCTTCGTCTGGGTCGGCTGGACCCCTATCCCCGACATCACCCACGCGAACGCGCTCTAGCTTTCGCCCCCTTCGCCCGGTTAAACCTCGGGCCTGACTGAATTTGCCGAGAAACGCCCCATGCGCCTGTCGCGCTACTTCCTGCCGATCCTGAAAGAAGCCCCTTCCGACGCCCAGATCGTGTCGCATCAACTGATGCTGCGCGCGGGCATGATCAAGCAGGAGGCCGCCGGCATCTACGCCTGGCTGCCGCTGGGCCTGCGGGTGCTGCGTAAGATCGAGAACATCGTGCGCGAGGAACAGGTGAAGGCCGGCGCCGTCGAGCTGCTGATGCCGACGCTGCAACTGGCGGACCTGTGGCGCGAGAGCGGCCGCTACGACGCCTATGGCCCGGAGATGCTGCGCATCACCGACCGCCACGAGCGCGAGCTGCTGTATGGGCCGACCAACGAGGAGATGGTCACCGACATCTTCCGCGGCTTTGTGAAGTCGTACAAATCCCTGCCGCTGAACCTCTTCCACATCCAGTGGAAGTTCCGCGACGAGCGCCGCCCGCGCTTCGGCGTCATGCGCGGCCGCGAGTTCCTGATGAAGGACGCCTATTCCTTCGACATCGACGAGGCGTCGGCTCGCATCGCCTATAAGCGGATGTTCGCGGCCTATCTGAACACCTTCGCCCGCCTGGGCCTGAAGGCGGTGCCGATGCGCGCCGACACCGGCCCGATCGGCGGCGACCTGAGCCACGAGTTCATCGTCCTGGCCGATACGGGCGAGAGCGAGGTGTTCTGTGACCGCAAGCTGGTCGAGATGGCCCCGCCGGGCCACGATCTCAGCGTCGAACAACTGGAAGGCGTGTTCAACGAGCGCACGGCTCTCTACGCCGCGACCGAGGAAATGCATGACGCGGCCCAGTTCGAGGCCCAGACCGCCGAGGGCGACCGCCTGTCGGCCCGCGGCATCGAAGTCGGCCACATCTTCTATTTCGGCACCAAATATTCGGCGGCGATGAAGGCCAACGTCCAGGGGCCGGACGGCAAGGACGCGCCGGTCCACATGGGCAGCTACGGCGTCGGCGTCTCGCGCCTGCTGGGCGCCATCATCGAAGCCAGCCACGATTCCGGCGGCATCATCTGGCCGGACGCGGTCGCCCCATTCGACGTGGTGGTGATTAACCTGCGCGCCAGCGACGAGGCTGTGTCGGCTGCCTGTGAAGAGGCCGTGACTCGACTGGAAGCGGCGGGTAAGGACGTCCTCTACGACGACACCGACGAACGCCCGGGCGGCAAGTTCGCCACCGCCGACCTGATCGGCGTGCCCTGGCAACTGACCATCGGGCCCAAGGGCCTGGCCGACGGCGTGGTTGAACTGAAGCGCCGCGCCACGGGCGAGAAGCAGAGCCTGTCGCTGGACGCCGCCCTGGAGCTGCTCACGAAATGACCGACGCCGCGACGGCCGCCGCTGCGCCGCCCGCATCGAAAGGGTCCGGCCCGTTCTCCAGCTGGGAGATCGGGCTGGCGCTCCGCTATCTGCGCGCCAAGCGCAAACAGGGCGGGGTGGCGCTGATCGCCATGATCAGCTTCATCGGCATCATGCTGGCCGTCGCCGTGCTGATCAGCGTGATGAGCATCATGGCGGGCTTCCGCGGCACTCTGATGGACCGCATCCTGTCGTTCAACGGCCATATGTATGTGCAGGGCCCGGTGCTCTATGCGCCTGATCGCGACGCGGCGCTGAAGCGGATCGGCGACGTGCCGGGCGTCGTATCGGTGACGCCTTTGACCGAAAGCCCCGCCATGTTCCGCGCGGGCAATCTGGCGACCGGCGGCATGGTTCGGGGGGTGAGGCCTCAGGACCTGTCCTCGATGAAGTTCGTCTTTGAAAGCCTGAGCCCCGAGGCGCGTGAGCTTTTCGGCAAGGGCGAATACGGCGGCGATCACATCCTGATCGGCAAGACGCTGGCCGAGGAAGCCGGGCTGCGCGAAGGCGATCCGATCTCGCTCTACACCCCCACCGGCGCCGACAGCGCCTTTGGCAATCTGGGCGGGCTGGAGAAGACCTATATCGTCGGCGGGATCTACACCTCGGGCGCGGCCGATTACGACCGGGCCTTCATCTTCATGCCGTTGGAGCAGGCTCAGCTCTTCTTCGGCAAGGACGGGGTCTGGGACATCATCGAGATGAAGGTGGCCGAGCCGGACAAGGTCGAGAGCCTGCTGACGCCGGTTCAGCACGCCGCCGGGGCGGGCAACGTGGTCACCGACTGGCGTAACCGTCAGGCCGCGATCTGGGGCGCGCTTCAGGTCGAGCGTACCGCCATGAGCATCATCCTGGGCATGGTGGTCGCCATCGCGGCCATGAACATCATCAGCGGCATCGTCATGCTGGTGAAGAACAAGACGCGCGACATCGCCATCCTGCGGACCGTGGGCGCCAGCCAGTCGTCCATTCTGCGGATCTTCTTCATGTCGGGCGCGGCCATCGGCATCGGCGGCACCATCGCCGGGCTGGTTCTGGGTCTGCTGTTCTGCTGGAACATCGGCGCGATCCAGCATTTCCTGGAAGGGCTGCTGGGCGTCCAGCTGTTCAACGCCGAGGTCTATATGCTCGATTCCGTCCCGGCCAAGGTCGATCTGTGGGACGTGGTCGGGGTTACCGTCTTCTCCTTCTTCATGAGCTGCCTGGCCAGCCTGCCGCCGTCGTGGACCGCGTCGCGCATCGATCCGGTGGAGGCTCTGCGCTTTGAATAGGCTGCTGAAGAAGAAGCCGACCGTGGCGACGGAAACCAACGGCGCCATCCTGTCGCTGCGCGGGGTGACGCGCACCTATCCGACGGCTCAAGGCGGGTTGACGGTGCTTAAGGGCGTGGATCTAGAGGTCATGCCGGGCGAGGTCGTCGGCCTGATCGGGCCATCCGGCTCGGGCAAGTCCAGCCTGCTGCACGCGGCGGGCCTGCTGGAGCGGCCGACCAGCGGCCAGGTGCTGATCGACGGCGAGGACGTCGGCGGGCTGGACGAGCGCGCGCGCACCCGTCTGCGCCTGCGCCGGATCGGCTTTGTCTATCAGTTCCACCATCTGCTGCCGGAGTTTGATGCTCTGGACAACGTGGCCCTGCCCATGCGGATTGCAGGCGTGCGGGAAGCGGAGGCGCGTCGCCGCGCGACCGAGCAACTGACCGCGCTCGGCCTCGGCCAGCGTGTCACGCACCAGCCTGCGCAACTGTCGGGCGGCGAACAGCAGCGCGTGGCCATCGCCCGCGCCCTGGCCAACAGCCCGCGCCTGCTGCTGGCGGACGAGCCGACCGGCAACCTGGACCCCGTCACCAGCCAGGCTGTGTTCGAGGCCCTGCGCGAACTGGCCAAGACGACAGGCGTCGCCGCCCTGATCGCCACGCACAACATGGAACTGGCCGGCCACATGGATCGCGTCTTCGCCCTCAAGGACGGCCATCTGGAGCAGCGCGCCGCCGAAAGTCAGACCTACTAAGACGCGATGAGGCGTGTCTCAGCCTCGGGCGGCAGACGGTAGGCCAGCATCGCGCAGCGCATGGCGGCGGCGCCGAGCAAAGGCGCAACGTCATCGTAGGCCTGTCGGTCGGGGTGAAGCGCACGGCGCAGGGCCAGGGTTTCGCCAGGCGTCAGAACCGGCTGCGACAGGGCCAGCACCCGCTGGACGCGGAAACGGACTGTCTCGCGCCAGACCTCACGGGTCACGGCCTGGCACGGGCTGACGCCCAGCAGGCGCACGAAGTCGTCTACAGCCGATGGGCAGCCTTCCACCGCATAGATGATCTCTTCGTCGATCCCGACCATGACCCCGGCCAGACCAAGGCTGCGCGCTTGATCACGACGCATGTCGGTCAGGGCGGGCCAGCGCGAGCTGCTCATGAAGCCCGAGGGAGGGCGAGCCAGAAAAACGGCGCTTTGCAGCACGTCGAGCCTCCCTGTTCCCCATCGGATAACTTCATTATCGTTCGGCATAGGCGGGAGTGGATCAACTGCGTGGGACTACGAGGTTTTCTCGCGAGAAAGCTTGCGTATTTTCAACCGTATGATGCTTGATGGCGCCGTCGATAATCGAAATGATCAGATCACGAACAAAGCAGGGCGCCCCATCACCGAAGTCGCCATCATCGACGACGATCGAGCGCTGCTGGAACTGACGCTTCTGGCGGTGCGCGAGGCGGGTTTTTCCGTTGTTGGTTTTCACGAACCGCTCGACGCCCTGATGTGGGCCTCTGACGCGGAGCCGACCTGCATCATCGCCGACCTGAAGATGCCGGGGGTCGAGGGGCTGGATCTCGTAGCGGCCTTCTGCGCGCTGAACCGTCACGCTGTCATTATCGTCAGCGCCTTCGTGGACGTGCGAACGACCGTCGACGCCATGCGGTTGGGCGTTGACGACGTCCTGCCCAAGCCCGCGACGATCGATGAGTTGGTGCGCGCCCTGCGACGGGGCATGACGGCGCTGGCTGCAACGCCGCCGCGTGAAGAACTGACCTTCACCCGTCGCGAACGACAGGTCGCCGAAATGCTGGTCGAGGGCCTGACGACCAAGCAGATCGCCCAGAACCTGGAGCTCAGCCCGCGCACGGTGGAATTTTTCCGCGCCAGCCTGCTGCGCAAGACCCAATCCCCCAACTCGGCCGCCCTGGCCTCGGCGCTGACCCGTCTCGGCTTCCTCGCAAATTGAGCTTGACGAGAACAAAGCAGCAACATAGAACAAATGGGCAACATTTGATCTGGGGATAAAATCAATGGCGCGTTGGGTGAGGGATCTGCTGTCGCTTGCGTCCTGCGGCGGCTTCGTCTGGATGGTCTGGCAGGCGGCCTTTCTGGTTACATGACTGCGCCCCGCTGAGGGGCGACTCCCTGCATGATGACGATGCGTCGTTCTTGGCGGCGCTATGATGCGGAGTTTTCGATTGGCGGATGCGGTGAACAGTCAGGGCTTTGTCCACCTGCGGGTCCGCAGCGCCTATTCGTTGCTGGAAGGGGCGATCAAGGCCAGCAAGATCGGCAAGATGGCGGCTGACGCGGGAATGCCCGCCGTCGGCGTGGCCGACCGCGCCAACCTGTTCGGGGCGCTTGAGTTCAGCCAGACGACCAAGGATGCAGGCGTTCAGCCCATCGTCGCCTGCGCCTTGCCTGTGCTCGACATCGGCGGGCAGGTCGCCCAGCGCTGGGCCAAGACGCCGACAGTCGTTCTGATCGCTCAGAACGAGCAGGGCTGGCTCAATCTGTGCGCCCTGTCTTCGGCCGCCTACCTCGATGCGGGCGAGATGGCCGAGCCGGGGGTGCCCTGGGGACAGGTTGTGGATAAGTCCGAGGGACTGATCCTGCTGTCCGGCGGGCCTGACGGACCCATTGATCCTTTGTTCGTGCAGAAGAAACCGGCTGAGGCCGCCGCCGCCCTGGCCGAGATGAAGCGGGTCTTCGGCGATCGTTTCTATGTCGAGCTTCAGCGCCACGGCCTGTCCAGCGAAACGGTGGCCGAGGGGGGGCTGGTCGAATGGGCCTACGCTCACGATGTCCCGCTGGTTGCGACCAATGACGTCTATTACGCCAAGGCGGCGCAGGCGAAGTCGCACGACGCCTTGCTCTGCATTTCCGATGGCGCCTTCACGGGCCAGGAAGATCGGCGCCGCGTTACCGGCGAACACTGGTTCAAGTCGGCCGAGGCGATGCGCGAACTGTTCGCCGACCTGCCCGAAGCCTGCGACAACACCATTCAGATCGCCCGCCGCTGCGCCTTCCTAGTCAAGACGCACAAGCCGATCCTGCCGCGCTTCGACACTGGGGCCGGCCGTTCCGAGGCCGACGAACTGGCCCACCAGGCGCGCGAGGGACTGAAGGCGCGGCTGGAGAAGAACAAGGCCTATGCGCCCGAGCAGGACTACTGGGACCGCCTCGAGTGGGAGGTCGGGATCATCCAGCAGATGGGCTTCCCCGGCTACTTCCTGATCGTGTCGGACTTCATCAAATGGGCCAAGCTGCATGATATCCCCGTCGGGCCGGGGCGGGGGTCGGGCGCGGGCTCGCTGGTGGCCTGGTCGCTGACCATCACGGACCTGGATCCCCTGCGGTTCGGCCTGCTGTTCGAGCGATTCCTGAACCCCGAACGCGTATCGATGCCCGACTTTGATATCGATTTCTGTCAGGAGCGGCGCGAAGAGGTCATCGACTACGTTCAGGACCATTACGGCAAGGATCGGGTGGCCCAGATCAT
This sequence comes from Brevundimonas diminuta 470-4, assembly GCA_000318405.1. Taxonomy (GTDB): domain Bacteria; phylum Pseudomonadota; class Alphaproteobacteria; order Caulobacterales; family Caulobacteraceae; genus Brevundimonas; species Brevundimonas diminuta_B. The sequence goes on from KB291725.1 coordinate 10,392, forward strand.
CACCTTCGGCACCCTGCAGGCGCGGGCCGTGCTTCGCGATGTGGGTCGTGTGCTGCAGATGCCGCTGGGCCAGGTGGATCGTCTGGCCAAGATGGTGCCGGCCAACCCCGCCAACCCTGTGACCCTGGCCCAAGCGATTGATCTGGAGCCGCGCCTGCGCGAGGCGCGAGACGCCGAGGCTTCGGTCAAGGCGCTGCTCGAGACGGCGCTGGAGCTTGAGGGGCTTTACCGCAACGCCTCGACCCACGCGGCGGGCATCGTCATCGGCGACCGGCCGCTGACGGAGTTGGTGCCTCTGTATCAGGACCCGCGCTCCACCATCCCGGCCAGCCAGTTCAACATGAAGTGGGTCGAGCCTGCGGGCCTGGTGAAGTTCGACTTCCTGGGCCTGAAGACCCTGACGGTTCTGGACCGCGCCAAGGGCTATCTGGAGCGGCGCGGCGCGGCTCAGGACTGGGGCCTGCTGTCGCTGGACGACCCTAAGACCTATGAACTGATGGCCTCGGGCCAGACGGTCGGAGTGTTCCAGCTGGAATCCCAGGGCATGCGCGACACCCTGCGCAAGATGCGCTGCGGCTCGATCGAGGAGATCACCGCCCTGATCTCCCTCTACCGGCCGGGGCCGATGGAGATGATCGACACCTACATCGACCGGAAGTTCGGCCGGGCCGAGGTCGATTACCTGCACCCCAGTCTGAAGGAGGTGCTGACCGAGACCTACGGCGTCATCATCTATCAGGAACAGGTGATGAAGATCGCCCAGATCCTGGCGGGCTACAGCCTGGGCGAGGCCGACCTGCTGCGTCGGGCGATGGGCAAGAAGAAGAAGGAGGAGATGGACTTCCAGCGCCTCCGCTTCGTCAAGGGCGCGTCCGAGAAGGGGGTGCCGGAGAGTCAGTCGGGCTCCATCTTCGACTTGGTGGCCAAGTTCGCGGGCTATGGCTTCAACAAGTCGCACGCGGCGGCCTATGCGCTGATCTCGTTCCAGACGGGCTGGTTGAAGGCCAATCATCCGGTCGAGTTCTTCGCCGCCTCCATGAGCCTGGACCTGTCGAACACGGACAAGCTGGCGGTCTTCTATCAGGACTGCCGACGGTTCGAGGTGCCGGTGCTGGCGCCGGACATCAACCGCTCGTCCGCGGATTTTGATGTGGCGTGGAAGGACGGGCAGGGCGGCGTGCTTTATGCGCTCGGCGCCATCCGCAACGTGGGCCTTGAGGCGATGCGCCACGTCGTCGAGGTGCGCGAGACCGGCGGGCCGTTCGCCGACATCTTCGATTTCCTGGAGCGGGTCGATCCCAAGGCGGTCAACAAGCGCGCGCTGGAAGGACTGGCGCGAGCGGGCGCCTTCGACAGCATTCATCCGAACCGCCGCCAGCTGTTTGAACAGGCTGACGTCCTGATCGCCTATTGCCAGAGCGTGGCGGCTGAACGCGCCTCGGCTCAGGTGAGCCTGTTCGGCGCTGATCAGGCTGGGGCCGCGCGTCCGCGCCTGAAGAGCGTCGAACAATGGGCCGGGCCGGACAAGCTGGACCAGGAACTCTACGCCGTCGGCTTCTATCTGTCGGGCCACCCGCTGGAGGAGCTGACGCCGGCGTTGAAACGCAAGCGGGTGACCTTCGTGGCCGAGGCGCAAGGGTTGGCTGAGGCGGGGCATGAAGCCTTTCAGATGGCGGGCGTCGTGCGTCGTCGTCAGGAGCGGGCCAGCGCCCGCACCGGCGAGAAGTTCGCCTTCGTCACATTCTCGGATCCGACGGGCGAGTTTGAATGCCTGTTCCCGCCCGAACAGCTTCGGCGATGCCGCGAAGTCCTGGAGGTCGGGACGTCGGTTCTGGTCAGGGTGCGGGCCAAGGCGGCGGACGGGGAGGTGCGCTTCTTCGGCGACGACGCCAGCCGCATGGATGTGCTGCTGGACGACGCCCAGATCGGGTTGCGCGTCATCCTGTCGGCGCAGTCGGCGGACGCCGAGGCGCTGAAGGCGCGGCTGGATCGGGCGCGGGCGCAAGGCAAAGGCGGCGAGGTCTGGCTGCAGGCGACGCTGGGCGGCCGCACCGAGGTCGAGATCAAACTGCCTGGACGATACCGGCTGGACGCCGCCCTGCGCGGCGCGTTGAAATCGGCGCCGGGGGTGGTGATGCTGGAGGACGCCTGATGAGCGAGACGAGCGTGAAGACCCATGCCGGGTCCTGCCACTGCGGCGCGGTGGCGTTTGAGGTCGATGTCGGTCTGGATGGACTAATCGAGTGCAACTGCTCCCACTGCTACCGCAAGGGGTTTGTCCTGGCCTTTGCGCCACGCGCGGCTTTTCGACTGACGAAGGGGGACGGTGAAACGACGTCCTACTTCTTCAATCAGCACAAGATCGACCATCGCTTCTGCAAGACCTGCGGCGTGCAGCCGTACGGTTACGGCGTGGGGCCCGATGGAAGCGAGGTCGCGGCGATCAACATCCGCACCCTGACCGACGTCGAACCGTGGGACTGGACCGCCCAGCGCGTGGATGGCCGCAGCTTCTGATCAATCCTCTCGCGGTCGGAACTGTTCACGCGGAGTTCCGTCGACAGCGTAGAGCCGTTCGACGGGGATTTTGATGACCAGCCCGCTGTTCGGCAGGCGCAGGTCGTAGATGGCGCCGAGCAGGCCCGCCATGGGCCGGCCGACGACGCGCGCGCCCTGTGCGTGGAGGCCGATGGCCAGGCCTTCGCCCATGCTGCCGGTCCAGCGTCCGACGCGGACGATGACAGGGCCGTCGTGATGCTTGCCGGGGCGCGGCAGCACCTGCTCGATCCAGCGTCGCTCGATCCCGGTTTCGCGCGCCTCGGCGGGCAGGCTGTGGATCTGATAGGCGGCCGGCGTATCGACGAACCAGCCCATGATGGCGCGGGCGACCACGGTGTTGCCGCCGCTCGGCGTCTCCGACAGGTCGAGGATGATGGTCTGGCCGGGGCGGGCCGTCGCCATGGCGTCGTCGAAGGCGGCGATGGTCGCCTGATCGCCGAGCGCGTCGTTGAGGCGGATCTCCAGGGTGTCGGCGGCCTGTCGGCTGCGTACTGGCGTACGGTCGCGCTGCGTCGTGTAGAGGTTGGGCAGGGCCAGGCGTCGCTGAACGCCGTCGGCGCTCTCGATCATCAGGTTGCGTGGGCGGTCCCGCCGTCCGGCCGCCAGGACGCGGGCGGCGAAGGCGGCGCGCTCGCCCTGAGGCGCCAGACCGACCTTGCTCCAGAAGAGGGCGACGGCGTCGTCAACGGCTTGATCGTCTATCGCGAGCAGGCGATCGCCTGAACGGACGCCTGCCTCGGCTGCGGGCGAGCCGTCGCGAACGTCGGTGATGACCCAATTCCGTCCAACCGGCTCGATCCACAGATCGGCGTAGCTGGGAACCACGGCCCAACTGTCGGAGAAGGACGATCCGGTGATGGCGTGGTGGTCCGCCAGGACCGTCAAGGCGCTTTCGGCGTAACTCAGCAGCGAGGCGGCGTCGTGAACCGCTTCGGCCTGGGCGGTCAGTTCGGACGACATTGGAAATCGGCCGTCGGGCAAACGCTCCAGATAGGCGTACTTCGCCTCGATCAGAGTGGGCAGGGCCAGGGCGTCCTGACGATACGCTTCTGCGGAAGCCGGCGCTGGGGTCGGCGCCTGGGCGACGGCGGTCAGTGGGGCGGCGGCGAGCGAAGCGAACGCCAAGGCGGACAACAGGCGAAGGGAGGGGCGCATGACGTCATTTGTCCGAGACCGACTGACGCCGACAAGTTAAAAGCCCATCATCTTCGGCGCCTTGCCTTTTTCGGCCGTTTCGCCTACATGCGCGGCGCACTTCGCACGTGGGCGTGGCGCGGGCCGGGGAGACATCCTAGCCTGCACCGTTCCGAGGGATCAGCCGATCCTTTTAACCGCCCGCGCTAGGTTTGATCGGAAAAAGGAAAACACGATCATGGCTCTGCCTGAATTCTCGATGCGTACGCTGCTGGAAGCCGGCGCTCACTTCGGCCACCAGACGCACCGCTGGAACCCGAAGATGGACCGCTACATCTTCGGCTCGCGCTCGAACATCCACATCATCGACCTGTCGCAGACGATGCCGCTGCTGCACCAGGCTCTGGTCGCCGTCCGCGACGTGGCCGCCAAGGGCGGTCGCGTGCTGTTCGTCGGCACCAAGCGTCAGGCCGCCGACCCGGTCGCTCAGGCCGCCACGCGCTGCGCTCAGTACTACATGAACAACCGCTGGCTGGGCGGCACCCTGACCAACTGGCGCACCGTCTCGAACTCGATCCAGCGCCTGCGCGAACTGGAAACCATCCTTCAGACTGGCGAAGGCCGGAACAAGAAGGAGCTGCTGACCCTGCAGCGCGAGAAGGACCGTCTGGAACTGTCGCTGGGCGGCATCAAGGACATGGGTTCGGTGCCGGACATCATGTTCGTGATCGACACCAACAAGGAATCGATCGCGATCCAGGAAGCCCGCAAGCTGAACATCCCGATCATCGCCATCCTGGACACCAACTCGGACCCGGACGGCATCACCTATCCGGTGCCGGGCAACGATGACGCCGCCCGCGCCATCCAGACCTACTGCGACCTGATCGCCGACGCCGTCCTGGACGGCCTGGCCGCCGGCGCCGCCGCTCAGGGCATCGACCTGGGCGCTTCGGAAGCTCCGGTCGAGCCGGCTCTGCGTGAAGCCGTCGTGGTCGAAGCCGAGGCCGCTCCGGCCGGTGCTGAAGGCGCGGCTGAAGAGCTGGTCGCCGCCGAGGCCGAGAAGGTCGAAGGCTAAGGACTGACGTTCCGGCGCCGCCGCGCGCCGGACCGACGTCAACTTGACATGCGGCCGGGCTAAACAGTCCGGCCGCCCATTTTGAATTTCAGGAGAAAGACATGGCCGAGATCACTGCCGCCCTCGTGAAGGAGCTTCGCGAGCGTTCGGGCGTCGGCATGATGGACTGCAAGAAGGCGCTGGTTGAGAACAACGGCGACATCGAAGCAGCCATCGACTGGCTGCGCGCCAAGGGTCTGTCCAAGGCCGCCAAGAAGGCCGATCGCGTCGCCGCTGAGGGCCTGGTGGCCGTCGCTGTGCGCGAAGACGGTAAGGGCGAAGTCGCCTCCGCCATCGAGTTCAACGCCGAAACCGACTTCGTGGCCCGCAACGACCTGTTCCAGTCGGCCGCCAAGGAATTCGCTCAACTGGGCCTGCACCACGACGGCGTGGAAGCCATCCATGGCGCGACCCTGGAAAACGGCAAGACCGTTGAGGCCGAAGTCACCAACCTGATCGCCACCATCGGCGAAAACATGCAGCTGCGTCGCGCGGCTCGCCTGTCGGTTGGCGAAGGCGTGGTTTCGACCTACGTCCACAACGCTGTGTCGCCGGGCGTCGGCCGCATCGGCGTGCTGGTCGCCCTGGAAGGCGCCGGCGACAAGGAAGTCCTGCGCGAAGTGGGCCGCAAGATCGCCATGCACGTGGCCGCCACGGCTCCGCTGGCGCTGGACACCTCGGACCTGGACCCGGCCGCCATCGAAAAGGAACGCGCTGTTCTGATCGAAAAGGCCAAGGAAGAAGGCCGTCCGGAAAACATGATCGAGAAGATCGTGTCGGGCCAGATCGCCAAGTTCCAGAAGGACGTGGTGCTGACCAAGCAGCCGTTCGTCATGGACCCGGACGTGACCATCGAACAACTGGTCGCCAACACCGGCAAGGAGCTGGGCTCTGAGCTGAAGCTGGCCGGTTTCGTCCGTATGGCTCTGGGCGAAGGCGTCGAGAAATCCGACGCTCCCGACTTCGCGTCGGAAGTCGCCTCGATGACCGGCGGCAACTAAGAAGACCTCTCCCTCCCCGCGAAGGGGAGGGAGAATTATGCGTTTGGGCGCGTTCGGCTTTGAAGGCTGACGCGCCCTTCGTCTATGATGAGCCGCCGATTCACTTCGCGCGGATGCTAACCCCTGTATCCACGGACCCCTGATCATGCCCGACGCCCCCTCTGAGTTTCGTTACAAGCGCGTCCTGCTGAAGGTCTCGGGCGAGGTCCTGATGGGCGATCAGCCCTATGGCATCGACATGAAGACGGTCGACGTGGTCGCCGCCGCCGTCGCCGCCGTGGCGCGTCAGGGCGTTGAGATCTGCCTGGTCATCGGCGGGGGCAATATCTTCCGTGGCCTGTCCAAGGCGGCCGAGGGCATGGACCGCGCCAACGCCGACTACATGGGCATGCTGGCCACCATCATGAACGCCCTGGCCATGCAGGGCGCGCTGGAGAAGATCGGCGTCGACACGCGGGTCCAGAGCGCCATTCCGATGGCCGCCATCGCCGAGCCCTACATCCGTCGCCGCGCCCTGCGTCACCTGGAAAAGGGCCGGGTGGTGATCTTCGCCGCAGGTGTGGGCGCGCCCTTCTTCACCACGGACTCCGGCGCCGCGCTGCGGGCGGCCGAGATGGGCTGCGACGCCCTGTTGAAGGGCACCAGCGTCGACGGCGTTTACACGGCCGACCCCAAGAAGGATGCGACCGCGACCCGCTACGAGACGCTGACCTATCAGGATGTCCTGGCCAAGGACCTGCGGGTCATGGACGCCTCGGCCATCGCCCTGATGCGCGACAGCGGCATTCCGATCGTGGTCTTCTCGATTCGCGAGGAAGGTTCGCTGCACAAGACCTTGACGGGGCAGGGGACCTATACCGTCATCACCAACAAGCCCGCCTGAGCGGCTTCGCTATTCAACGACACGACCAAGGACATTCGTCATGGCCAAACCCGATCTCAAAACCTTTCGTGACCGGATGGAAAAGTCGGTCTCCTCGCTGAAGGACGACTATGCGGGCCTGCGCACGGGCCGCGCCAATTCGGGTCTTCTGGAACCCGTCGTCGTTGAAGCCTATGGCTCGACCTCGCCGCTGACCGCCGTCGCCGCCATCAGCGTGCCGGAGCCGCGCATGATCTCGGTCAGCGTCTGGGACAAGGGCATGGTGGTCTCGGTCGAGAAGGCGATCCGCTCCGCCGGCCTGGGCCTGAATCCCATCGTTGACGGCCAGACCCTGCGTATTCCGATCCCGCCGCTGACCGAAGAGCGCCGCAAGGATCTGGCCAAGCTGGCCGCCAAATACGCCGAGGACAAGAAGATCGCTGTGCGCAACGTGCGTCGCGACGCCAACGACGAGCTGAAGAAGGCTGAAAAGGCCGGCGATATCAGCCAGGATGAACAGAAGAAGATGGAAGCCGAGGTCCAGAAGGACACCGACGCCGCCATCAAGCGCATCGACGAGACCTTGAAGGCCAAGGAAGTCGAGATCATGCAGGTCTGACGCCCGCGTCAGTCTGTTCAAGGAAGGTCTCATATGTCGGCCGAGCCCGTCGCCACGGCGCCTGCAAAGGGGCCTCGTCACGTCGCCCTGATCATGGACGGCAACGGCCGCTGGGCGCAGCGACGGGGCCTTCCGCGCGCCGTGGGCCACCGCGAGGGGGTCCAGGCCCTGCGCCGAACGATCCAGGCCGCGCCGGAACTGGGCGTGCGATGCCTGACGGTGTTCGGCTTCTCGACCGAGAACTGGAGCCGCCCGGCGGACGAGGTGTCCGACCTCATGGGCCTGGTGCGCGCCTTCGTCGGCAGCGACCTGAAGCGGCTGGAGGCGGCGGGCGTGCGGGTCAAGGTCCTGGGGCGCCGCAGGGGCCTGCCTGAGGACATCGCCGCCATCGTGGCGCGGGCCGAGGCCCAGACGGCCCACAACGAGAAATTCCTGCTGCAGGTGGCCTTCAACTACGGCGGCCGCGCGGATCTGGCCGATGCGGCCCAGCGGCTGGTCGATCGCGCCCGCGCGGGCGAGGACGTCATCGTCGATGAAGAGGCGCTGGGCGCCGGACTGTCGACGGCGGGCGCGCCGCCGGTCGATCTGATCGTACGGACCTCGGGCGAACAGCGTCTGTCCAACTTCCTGTTGTGGGAGGCGGCGTACGCCGAGATGGTTTTTCAGGACATCCTCTGGCCGGACTACGGCGCCGAAGCCCTGGCCGAGGCCATCGCCCAGTTCGCCTGTCGCCAGCGCCGCTATGGCGGACGCGAGGTCATGGACACGGCTTATGGCGAGGCGGCGGTCTGATATGGCGCTGAAGCCTCGCGACATCGCCCTGCGGGCCGCCTCTGCGGTCGTGCTGGCCCCGGCGGCGGTTCTGGCGACCTGGGCCGGCGGCGACTGGTTCTGCGCCCTGGTGGTGGCGGGCGCGGTGCTGCTGGCCTTCGAATGGGCGCGGATGTGCGCGCCCAGGCTGTGGCGGCCGATCGGTATCGGCGTGGCCCTGGCACTGGTCGTGGCGGTGATCGCGGCCCATGTCGGGCAGATTTCCCTGGCGCTGGTGTTGATGGTGTTCGGCGCGCTGGCGGCGGGTCTGTTCGCCCGAACGCGCGGCGAGTCGGCGCTCGATACGGCCTATGGGGTGCTCTACCTCGGCTGGCCCTGCATTCTATTGATCTGGCTGCGCGACCTGCATGAGGTGCAGGGGCTGTATTGGACCGTGCTGGTCTTCGCCGTGGCCTGGTCGGCCGACATTCTGGCCTATCTGGTCGGCAGCTTTGTCGGCGGTCCCAAGCTTTGGCCGCGCTTTTCGCCGAACAAGACCTGGTCCGGCTTTATCGGCGGGCTGACCGCCGGGATGATCGCCGGCGCCGCGATGGCGGGCTGGCTGGACATGGGGATGCTGACCGCCGTCTGGGGCGGAGTGCTGGGCCTGGCCGCGGCTCTGGCCACCATGGGCGGCGATTTGTGGGAGTCGGCGCTGAAGCGGCGTTTCGGGGTCAAGGATGCGGGCAATCTGATTCCGGGCCACGGCGGCCTGCTTGACCGCGTCGACGGCCTGATGTTCGCCGTGGTCGTGGTCGCCGCTGGTCGCCTGATCGTCCTTATGCTGGAGCGGGCGGCGTGATCGCGCGGCGCGTCACGGTTCTGGGCTCCACCGGGTCGGTCGGGTCGTCGACGCTGGACCTGATGGAGCAGGCGCAAGTCGCGGGCTCTGCGCAGTTCGAGGTCGAAGCTCTGACCGGCGGCGCCAATATCGCCCGTCTGGCCGAGCAGGCGCGCCGTTGGCGGCCGCGCATCGCTGTGACAGCCGATCCTGCGCGGCTGAATGAACTGCGCGAAGCTCTGACGGGAACAGGGATCGAGACGGCGGCAGGGCCAGAGGCCATCGTAGAAGCAGCCACGCGGCCCGCCGACTGGATCATGGCCTCTATCGTCGGGGCGGCGGGCTTGCGGTCGGCCTGGGCGGCGGCGGGGACGGGGGCGACCCTGGCTCTGGCCAACAAGGAAAGCCTGGTCTGCTGCGGGCCGGCGCTGATCGAGCGGGTCCGGCGCAGCGGCGGCCGGCTGATCCCGGTTGATTCCGAGCATTCCGCCATCTTTCAGGTATTCCCGCTTGAGGCGCCCGAGCGGGTGTCCAAGCTGGTGCTGACGGCCTCGGGCGGGCCGTTTCGCAGCCTGCCGCGCGCCGCCATGACGCGGATCACGCCGGAACAGGCTGTGGCCCATCCGAACTGGAGCATGGGCGCCAAGATTTCGGTCGACAGCGCCACCATGGCCAACAAGGGGCTGGAGCTGATCGAGGCCGCCTATCTGTTCGACATGCCGGGCGAGCGGGTCGACGTGGTCGTCCACCCGGAATCGATAATCCACAGCCTTGTGGAATATGTGGACGGTTCGACCCTGGCCCAGATGGGGCCGCCGGACATGAGGACGCCGATCGCGTGCGCCCTGTCCTGGCCCGATCGACTGGCCTGGCCCGCGCCCAGGCTGGACCTGGCGTCGCTGGGGCGGCTGACCTTCGAGGCGCCGGACGAGGCGCGCTTCCCGGCCCTGAGGCTGGCGCGCGAGGCGCTGGCCGCCGGAGGCGCGGCGCCGATCGTCTTCAACGCAGCCAATGAAGTGGCGGCTCTGGCGTTTCTTGACCGGAGGCTGGGCTTTCTCAATATTGCCGCAGTCGTCGCCGACACCCTTGAGAAGGCGACCAGCGCGGGCGTGTCTTGCGGTTCGGACGACGCCTGCGACGCGGCTCTGGCTGTCGATGCGCAGGCGCGGCGGATTGCGGGCGACGTCATCGCTTCGCTGAACATGGCGGCCTGAGGGCGCAGGAGAGACGAGCGGCATGATAGGCGTGATCAGCCAGATTCTGACCTATGTCGTGCCGTTTCTGCTCGTCCTGACGCTGGTCGTGACGGTGCACGAACTGGGGCATTTCCTGACTGCGCGCGCCTTTGGCGTGAAGATGGATCGTTTCGCCATCGGCTTCGGCCGCGCCATCTTCAAACGCACTGACAGGCACGGCGTCGAATGGCGCGTCGGCTGGCTGCCGCTGGGCGGCTACGTCAAGTTTTCCGGCGACCTGGACGCGACGGGCGTGCCGGATCGCGCCGGTCTTGAGGCCATGCGCCAGGCGTTGACGGCCAAGTACGGGTCGGGCGCCGAGCGCGACTATCTGTATTTCAAGCCGCTGTGGCAGCGCGCCCTGGTCGTGGCGGGCGGCCCGTTCGCCAACTTCGTCCTGGCCATCTTCATCTTCACCCTGCTGTTCAGCCTGGTGGGCGTAGAGCTGCGTCCGGCGCGGGTGATGCAGGTGCAGGCCGGATCGCCCGCCGCCGCCGCTGGGTTCCAGCAGGGCGACCTGATCACCCACGTCAACGGCAGGCTGATTGCCGACGGCGGCGAGGTGACGCGCGTCGTCGCCCTGAGCAGCGGAGATCCGGTGCGCTTCACTGTCGAGCGCGGCGGTCAGGCGGTGCAGCTGACCGCTACGCCTGAGCGCCGGGTAGAGACGGATCGCATCGCGGGTCGCGTCACCGTCGGCCGCATCGGTCTGGGCCTGGGTTCGACCCGCGACGAGATTCGTCATGTCCGTTACGGCCCGATCGCGGCCGTGGGGCAGGGCGTGCGCGAGACGGGCGCCATCCTGAATACGACCCTGACGTATATCGGCCGCATCTTTACCGGCCGCGAGTCGGGCGATCAGTTCAGCGGGCCGCTGGGCATCGCCAAGGCTTCGGGCGCCCTGACCAACGCCGCCGTGACGGCCAATCCCGAGCCCTGGGCCATTGTTCGCAATCTGTTGCTGACGCTGACGAGCTTCGCGGCCATACTTTCGGTCGGAATCGGCTTTTTAAATCTGATGCCCATTCCCGTTCTGGATGGGGGGCACCTGCTGTTCTACGCTTATGAAGCCGTGGCGCGCCGTCCGATGGCGGCCAGAGTTCAGGAGGCGGGATATCGGGTCGGTCTTGCTTTGCTGGCGGGTTTGATGTTGTTCGCGACCTGGAACGATCTGCAGAAGCTCAATCTCTTCAAATTCCTCGGCGGGCTCGTCTCGTGAGCCGACGCCAGCCCCCGATGGTACCCGCATGAATCAAAACGACAGTCGCCTCATGACCCAGACCCGTGGCCGTATTCTCGGGGTCAGCGCCCTGGCCCTGACCTTCGCCGCCGGCCTTGCGAGCCCTGCGCTGGCCCAACAGACGCCCAACGTCGTGGTTCAGGAAGCGCCGCCGCAGGCGGATCGCGCCGTGGTGAACCGCATCGTCGTGCGCGGCAACGAGCGGATCGACCAGACGACGGTCCTGTCCTATCTGCCGATCCAGCCCGGCGACACCATCGACGCCGTGACCATCGACGTGGCGGTCCGCACCCTGTCGCGCACGGGCCTGTTCGCCGATGTTCAACTGGGCCTGCAGGCGAACGGCGATCTGATCGTCGAGATCGCCGAGAACCCGATCATCAACCAGGTGACGTTCGAGGGTAACAAGGCGCTGGCCGAGAAGAAGCTGCGCGACGAGGTCACGATCCGCCCGCGCGGCATCTATACCCGCGCCCGGGTTCAGGAAGACGTCGGCAAGATCGTCGAACTTTACCGCCTGTCGGGCCGCATCTCGGCGACGGTGACGCCCAAGCTGGTCCAGCTGGATCAGAACCGCGTGGACGTCGTGTTCGAGATCGACGAGGGCCCCGAGACGGGCATCTCCGCGATCACCTTCCTGGGCAATCGGGCGTTCTCGGACAGCGACCTGGCCGGGGTCATGGTGACGAAGACGTCCAAGTGGTGGCGGCTGTTCAGCTCCAACGACAACTACGATCCGAACCGGCTGGATTACGACCGGGAACAGCTGCGCAAATTCTATACGAACCGCGGCTATTACGACTTCCGCATCCTGTCGTCCGTGGCTGAGCTGAAGCCCGATAACAGCGCCTTCGGCGTCACCGTCACGGTGGACGAGGGCGACCGCTATAACTTCGGCGAGATCAAGGTCGTTACCGAGAATGACCGGCTGAACGGCGACTTCCTGCAGTTGCTGCTGCCGATCCGTAAGGGCGATCTGTATGAAAGCGACCGCATCCAGGCGGCGGTCGACACCCTGACCTTCGCCGCCGGCTCGGCCGGTTACGCCTTCGTCGAGATCAACCCGACCTATCGCGCGGACCCTGAAACCGATACCGTCAACGTCACCTTCAACGTGCGTGAAGGCCAGCGCGTCTACATCGACCGCATCAATGTGGTTGGCAACACCCGCACCCTGGACACCGTCATCCGCCGCGAACTGATGGTGGGCGAAGGCGACGCCTTTAACCGCTCGCTGGTCGAGCGTTCGCGCAACAACCTGCGCGCCCTGGGCTTCTTCAAGGACGTCAAGATCGAAGAAACGCGCGGCAGCGCGCCGGACCGTTCGGTCGTCAATGTGACCGTCGAGGAACAGCCGACCGGCGAGCTGTCGGTCGGGGCGGGCTTCAGCTCAGTCGACTCCTTCGTGCTGAACCTGGGCATCACCGAGCGCAACTTCCGCGGTCGCGGCCAGAACGTCGTGGCGCGCGCCGAGTGGGGTTCGCTGCGCCAGCAGATCGACTTCCGCTTCACCGAGCCCAAGTTCTTGGGACGCGACGTGCGCGCAGGCTTCGACCTGTTCCACACCCGCTACGATCTCAGCAAATATTCGTCCTATGACTATCGTTCGACGGGCGGCGGGGTGCGCGTCACCTATCCGCTGAACGGCTACGCCAGCTTCAGCGCCCGCTACTTCCTGAAGAGCGACGAGGTCGTCATTCCGTACGGCTATTGCGGCGGCGTGGGCGCCGGGTCGTCGGCCTTGTGCGATCAGGCGGGGTCGTACCTGAACTCATCGGCGGGCTATACCCTGCTGGTGAACCGGCTGAACGATCCTGTGCGTCCGACGCGAGGCTGGACAGCGTCCTTGCGTCAGGACTTTGCGGGCATCGGCGGGGACGTGAACTACATCCGCACCGAGGCCGACACCTCCTGGTATTATGGCATCCGTCCGAACTGGGTCGTCAGCCTGCAGGGGCAGACGGGCTATGTCAGCGGCTGGAACGGCGATCCGATCCGGATCAACGACCGCTTCTTCAAGGGCGGCAACACCTTCCGCGGCTTCGAGACGGCGGGCATGGGCTCTCGCGATCTCAGGACGACTGACGCCCTGGGCGGCAACTTCTACGCCATTGGCACGATCGAGCTGACAGTGCCCAACATGCTGCCCGATGAATACGGCATCAAGACCTCGCTGTTCGCCGATGTCGGTACGATCGGCAAGCTGGACGATCGCTATCTGATCGATCCCGCAACCGGTATGCGTAACCCCAACATCGTCGACGACCTGGCCTTGCGCGCGGCGGCCGGCATCAGCATCCACTGGCGTTCGCCGATGGGGCCGATCCGTTTCGACCTCTCCAAGGTTCTGGCTCGCGAAGACTACGACAAGACCGAGACGTTCCGCTTCTCGACCTCCACCCAATTCTAACTGCGGCCTGACCGCCGTCACTAAGGCTTAGATTATGAAACTCATCGCTATCGGCGCCTTCGCCCTTGCTTCGCTGACCGCCTCCGCCGCCCTGGCCCAGTCGCAGGGCCCGTCCAACCCCGGCCCGGTCATCCCTGGCGTCTGCGTCTATTTCAACCAGCGCGTTCTGGCCCAGTCGACTGTCGGCCAGGCCGTTCAGACCCGCATGGAACAGCTGGCGCAGGAAGTTCAGGGCGAGATCCAGCCCTACGCCACCACCATCCAGACCGAAGCTCAGGCCCTGCAGCAGGGTCAGGCGACCATTCCGGCTGACCAGATGAACCAGCGCCGCCAGCAACTGCAGCAGCGCATCCAGGAAGCCCAGCAACTGGAAGCCACGCGCGAGAATGAACTGCGCTACACCCTGGCTGAACAGCGCCGCAAGATCTCGGAAGCCATCGAGCCCCTGCTGGTCGCTGTCTATCAGGAGAAGGGCTGCGGCATCATGATCGACCGCGAGAGCGTCTTCATCCTGAACCCGGCCATGGATGTCACCGACACTGTCATCCAGCGCCTGAACGCCCAGCTGCCGACGCTGAGCTTCAACCGCATGCCGGTTCCGGCCCAGCCGCAGTCGTAAGACGGGCCATGCCCGATCCGAGGTTCTTCCAGACCCTGTCGCCCCTGACGGTCGCCGCCCTCGCCGAGCACATCGGCGGGGAGGTGCTCCGGGGCGGCGAGGTCGTCATCTCGGCCGTTGCGCCCCTGTCCAGTGCGGACCGGGGCGCGATTGCGTTTCTGGGCGACCGCAAGTTCGCCGCCGCCTTGGCTGAGACCAAGGCGGGTTGCGTGATCGTGCCGCCGTCGGCCGTGGATTCAGCGCCCGCTGACGCCGCCGTCATCGTGTCGGGCGAGGCTCAGGCCGCCTGGGCGCGGGCGTCTGCCCTGCTGCATCGGCCGATCCGTCTGGACCGCGCCATCACCGCCGCCGAGGCTGCCGAGGACGACACCGTCGTGGTCGAGCCGGGCGCCATTCTGGGCGAGGGCGTCCGCATCGGACGCGGCAGCCGCATCGGCGCCAACACCGTCATCGGGCCGGGCGTGCAGATCGGCCGCGACTGCCTGATCAGCCCTGGCGTCACCGTCGGCTTCGCCCTGCTGGGCGACGGGGTGAAACTGCTGGCAGGCGCGCGCATCGGTGAAGCGGGCTTCGGCGCCGCCGGGTCCAAGGCCGGTCCGGTGGATATTCCACAACTGGGCCGCGTCATCCTGCAGGACGGGGTGACCATCGGCGCCAACTCCTGCATCGATCGCGGCGCCTATGACGACACCGTCATCGGCGAGAACACCAAGATCGATAATCTGGTCATGATCGGCCACAACTGCGTCATCGGCCGCAACAACCTGATGGCGGCGCACACCGGCATCTCGGGTTCGGTCACCAGCGGCGACAACTGCATCTTCGGCGGCCGGGCGGGCGTGGGCGACCACATCACCATCGGCGAGGGCGCGCGCGTGGCGGCCGGCGGCGGCGTCCTGGCCGACATTCCGCCGGGCGAGACCTGGTCCGGCTATCCCGCCAAACCCATCCGCCAATTCTTGCGCGAGACGGTCTGGCTGTCCAAACAGGCGTCCCAGAAGAAGGGCGCGAAGGAATCGAAAGAATGAGCGAAGACAACACCATCGACTACGCCGAGGTGATGCGTCGCCTGCCGCACCGCTATCCCTTCCTGCTGGTCGACAAGGCGCAGGACTTCGTGGCGGCGACCTCGATCGTCGGCATCAAGAACGTCACCCATAACGAGCCCTTCTTCCCCGGCCACTTCCCAATTGATCCGGTCATGCCGGGCGTGCTGATCGTCGAAGCCATGGCGCAGACGGGCGCCCTGCTGATGTCCAAGTCGCTGGACGTCGCGGTGGCCGACAAGGTCATCATGTTCATGTCGATCGACGGCGTGCGCTTCCGCAAGCCTGCGCGTCCGGGCGACCAACTGCGCATGGAGGTCAAGGTGATCAAGGCGCGCGGCGACGCCTACAAGTTCCGCGGCGAGACCTTCATCGACGGCAAGCTGGCGGCCGAAGCCGAGTTCATGGCCATGGTCGTGACCGTGGCGGAGCCCGCCCAGTGAGCATCCACCCGACCGCCGTGGTGGACGCCTCGGCGACCCTGGCGGACGGGGTCGAGATCGGCCCGTTCTGCACCGTGGGGCCAGGCGTGGCGCTGGCCCCCGGCGTGCGTCTGGTCAGCCATGTGGTGATCCAGCAGGACGCCAGCGTCGGCGCGAACACCACGATCTACCCCTTCGCCATCATCGGCGGCGACCCGCAGCACGGCGGATACAAGGGCGAGCCGGTGCGGCTGGAGATCGGCGAGAACAACCTGATCCGCGAGCACTGCACCTTCAACCGGGGCACGCCGCAGGGATCGGGCGTCACCCGTATAGGTTCGAACAACCTGTTCATGACCGGCGCCCACGTTGGCCACGACTGCGTGGTCGGGGACAATGTCACAATGGCCAACAACGCCACCTTGGGCGGCCACGTCCATGTCGGCGACAAGGTGTTTCTGGGCGGCCTTTGCGCCATCCACCAGAACGGCCGCGTGGGGCAGGGCGCCATCGTCGGCGGTCTGGCCGCCGTGACGCGCGACGTCATCCCCTACGGCTCGGTCTGGGGCAATCACGCCAGCCTGCACGGCCTCAACCTGATCGGGCTGAAGCGCAAGGGCTACGGCAAGGACGCGGTGCGCCGCCTGCTGGCCGCCTATCGCGACCTGTTCGAGGGCGAAGGCGTCTTCGCCGAGCGCCTGGACCGGGTCGAACAGGCCTATGCCGACCTGCCCGAGATCATGGAGATCACGTCCTTCATCCGTGACGGCGGCAAGCGCCCGCTGTGCCTGCCGGGCGCGGAATGACGATCGCGCCCAAGCTGGCCCTTATCGCGGGTTCGGGCGATCTGCCCATCCGCGTCGCCCAGCGCTGCGAGGCCGAGGGGCGTGAGGTGTTCATCATCCGCCTGAAGGGCTTCGCCGACGCCCACCTGCACCGCTGGCCGGGACAGGACTTCGGCATGGCCGAGATCGGCAAGATCGTGAAGGCCATGCGCGGCGAAGGCTGCCGCGCGGTCTGTCTGGCGGGCTACGTCAATCGACCGGACTTCAAGACGTTGAAGCCCGATCTAAAGGGCGCATCCCTGCTGCCCGGCATCATCGCGGCGGCGTCGAAGGGCGACGACGCCCTGTTGCGCAAGATCCTGTCGGTGTTCGAGGATGAAGGCTTCGCCGTAGAGGGCGCGGACGACATCCTGGGCGGCGAGATGCTGGCGGCGGGCGCGCTGGGCCGCGTGGCCCCGACGGCGGAGCAACTGGCGGACCTGAAGAAGGCGCTGCACGTCGCTGAAAAATCAGGTGAACTGGATATCGGGCAAGGCGCGGTCGTCTGCGACGGCCTCGTGCTGGCGGTCGAGGCTCAGGAAGGCACGGACGAGATGCTGCGGCGCGTGGCGGGTTTGCCCGCCGACCTGCGCGGTTCGCCGGGCTTTGCGCGCGGCGCTCTGGGCAAGGCGCCCAAGCCGATTCAGGATCTGCGCGTCGACATGCCCGTTATCGGCCCGACGACGGTCGAACTGGCCGCCGCTGCGGGCCTTGCCGGGATCGGCGGGTTCGAGGGACGGCTGATCGTCATCGACCACGAAGGTCTGGTCGAGGCGGCCGACCGTCTGGGCCTGTTCGTCTGGGGAGAGCCGCGATGAGCCGTCCGTTGAAGGTCATGCTGGTGGCGGCCGAGGCCTCGGGCGACGCCCTGGGCGCCGGGTTGGCGCGGGCGCTGAAGGTGCGGCTGGGCAAGGACGTGGTCTTCGTCGGCGTGGGCGGCCCCAAGATGGCGGCCGAGGGCGTCATCAGCCCCTTCGACATCGCCGAACTGTCGATTCTGGGCTGGATCGAGGGCCTGAAGGCCTATGGCCGGGTCAAGAAGCGCGTGGCCGAGACGGCGGCGCTGGCGGCGGCGGAAAAGCCGGACGCCGTGGTGCTGATCGACAGCTGGGGCTTCACCATCCGCGTGGCTCAGGCGATCCGCGCGGCCTCGCCGAAGACGCCGCTGATCAAATACGTGGGGCCGCAGGTCTGGGCCTCGCGGCCGGGCCGCGCCAAGACGCTGGCGGGGGCGGTGGATCACCTGCTGGCCCTCTACGCGCTGGATGCGCCGTGGTTCGAGAAGGCGGGCCTGCCGACGACGGTTGTCGGTTCGCAAGCGCTGCACGTCGACATGGCGGGGGCCGACGGCGCCCGCTTCCGCGCGGCGCGGGGCATTGCGGCGGACGCGCCGCTGCTGCTGGTCCTGCCGGGCAGCCGGCCCAGCGAGATCACGCGCATGACGCCCGTCTATGAGCAGGCGGTCAAACAGTTGAAGGCGCAGATTCCGGGGCTGGAGGTCGCGGTCGTCGCGGCGGGCACGGTCGCCGCCGACGTTGCGGGTCGGGTCGCCGCCTGGCCGTTCCGCGCCCATGTGGTGCAGGAGGCCGACAAGTACGACGCGATGAAGGCCGCAAACGCCGCCCTGGCCACCAGCGGCACGGTCTCGACCGAACTGGCGCTGGCGGGCGCGCCCATGGTCATCGCCTATAAGATTGACGGGCTGAGCTATGTCCTGATGAAGCGGCTGGTGACGGCCAAGCACATCACCCTGTTCAACATCGCCGCCGACGAGGCCATCGCGCCGGAGTTCATCCAGCATGAGGCGACGCCGCAGGCCCTGGCCAAGGCGGTTGGGCGGCTGCTGACCGACCCCGAGGCGGCGGCCGATCAGGCGCGCCGTCAGACCGAGGCGCTGGACCTGATTGGACGCGGCGGCCCGGACCCGTCGGAACTGGCGGCGGACGCCGTGCTGCGGGTGATCGCGGCGAAGGCGGGCTGATTCCTTACACCCGCTCATCCCGGCGGACGCCGGGAC
>KB291725.1:29107-164383 GCA_000318405.1 Brevundimonas diminuta 470-4
GCTCATCCCGGCGGACGCCGGGACCCAGTAGGAACCTCGTGCGCAGTTTCTGGCCGATTGTGCGGGCGTCACCGTGGCTAGGCCTGTGACTGTGGCCAAAGCACTGGGTCCCGGCGTCCGCCGGGATGAGCGGATTTAGGGGTCTAGGCCAGCAAGGCTCGCGTCGCGGCTTCCACGTCCGCCTGACGCATCAGGCTTTCGCCGACCAGCAGGGCGCGGGCGCCGGCGTCGGATACACGCGCCACGTCCTGCGGCGTGAACAGGCCGCTTTCGGCGACCAGCAGGGCTCCGTCAGGGCTCAGCGCCGCCAGTTGCTCCGTCGTCGCCAGATCGACCTCGAAGGTCCGCAGCGAGCGGTTATTGACGCCGATCAGGGCGTCGTCGCGGCCCTGAACCAGCTTGGCGGCGCGGGCCATTTCCTCGGCATCGTGCGTCTCGATCAGGGCGTCCATGCCCCAGCGGGTCGCCTCGGCCAGAAGCTCGGCGGCCAGGGCGTCGTCCACCATGTCCATGATGATCAGGATGCAGTCGGCCCCCAGCGCCCGGCTCTCGGCCACCTGCCACGCATCGACCAGGAAGTCCTTGCGCAGGCAGGGCAGGGCGACGGCCGCGCGTGCGCCGGTCAGATAGGCGTCGTCGCCCTGAAAGCTGGGGCCGTCCGTCAACACGGACAGGCAGGAGGCGCCGCCGCGCTCATAGGCCTGCGCGAGGGCGGGCGGGTCGAAATCGGCGCGGATCAGGCCCTTGGAGGGGCTGGCCTTCTTGATTTCGGCGATCAGGGCCGGG
This sequence comes from Brevundimonas diminuta 470-4, assembly GCA_000318405.1. Lineage (GTDB taxonomy): Bacteria > Pseudomonadota > Alphaproteobacteria > Caulobacterales > Caulobacteraceae > Brevundimonas > Brevundimonas diminuta_B. Next base: position 29,894 of record KB291725.1, read on the forward strand.
CGGCCAGTCTCGGCGAAACGGGCCGCCAGAGCAGCGCGGAAACCGCGCGGGGCTGTGGCCTCCTTCGCGCGCGCCTCGATGGCGTCCTGCGAGACGGCGGCCTTGCGGGCGGCGACATCCTCGCGCTTGTAGGCGGCGATGCGGTCCAGAACGTCGCTCATCAGGCGTCCTCGTCTTCGATCGGCGCGTGGGAGACGCGCACCAGTTCAGCCAGGGCGGTGGCGGCGCGACCGTCGTCGATGACGGCGGCGGCCAGTTCGGCGCCCGATTTCAGGTCTTCGGCCCGCCCGGCCACCACCAGGGCGGCGGCGGCGTTCAGCAGGACGATGTCGCGATAGGGGCCGCGCTCGCCTGCCAGCAGGGCGGTCAGGGCCGCCGCGTTATGCTCGGCGTCGCCGCCGCGCAGGTCGTCCAGAGTGGCCAGCGGCAGTCCGGCGTCGGCGGGCGTGACGGTGAAGCGACGCACGGCGCCGTCCTTCCATTCGGCCACCTCAGTCGGGCCTGTGGTGGTCAGTTCGTCCAGGCCCTGACCGTTGACAGTCCAGGCGCGCCGGGCTCCCAACCGGCCCAGAACCTCGGCCAGCGGCTCCAGCAGGGCGGGGTCGTAGACGCCCATGACCTGATGCGTCGCGCCCGCCGGATTGCACAGCGGCCCCAGCAGGTTGAACACGGTGCGGAAGCCGATTTCGCCGCGCACCGGCCCGACGTGGCGCATGGCCCCGTGATAGGTCGGGGCGAACAGGAAGGCGATGCCCGCCCGGTCCAGAGCCCGCGCCTGCTGGACGGGCGTCGCGTCCAGATTGACGCCCAGCGCGGCCAGAACGTCGGACGAGCCGGACTTGGAGCTGATGGCGCGGTTGCCGTGCTTGGCGACCTTCAACCCTGCGCCGGCCAGAACGAAAGAGGCCGCCGTCGAGACGTTGTAGGTGTGCTGGCCGTCGCCGCCGGTGCCGCAGGTGTCGATTACCTGATCGAACGGGTGCTCAAGCGACAGGGCGGCCTCGCGCATGGCGCTGGCGAAGGCGACGATCTCGTCCACCGTCTCGCCACGGATACGCAGGGCGGTGACGGCGGCGGCGACCTGTGACGGGGTTGGCTCGCCGCGCAGGCAGGCGGCGAAGAAGCTCTTGGCCTCGTCCAGGGTCAGCACCTGTCCATCAACCAGCTTGGCCAGCAGGGGCTTGATGCTGTCCATCAGACGCTCGCCGATCTCTTGACGCCCGCCAGGTCGAGGAAGTTGGCGATCATTTCGTGGCCGTGCTGGGTGGCGATGGATTCCGGGTGGAACTGGACGCCGTGGATCGGCCGCGTGCGGTGCGACAGGCCCATGATCTCGCCGTCCTCGGTCCAGGCGGTGACCTCCAGCGCGTCGGGCAGGGTCTCGCGGCGCACGGCCAGCGAGTGATAGCGCGTCGCCGTGAAGGGCGAGGGCAGGCCGCCGAACACGCCGCGCCCTCCATGCAGGATGGGCGAGGTCTTGCCGTGCATCAGGGTCTTGGCGCGCACCACTTCGCCGCCGAAGGCCTGACCGATCGACTGGTGTCCCAGGCAGACGCCGAGGATGGGCATGGTCTCGGCGGCCGTCTCGATCAGCGACAGGCAGATGCCCGCCTGATCCGGCGCGCAAGGGCCGGGGGACAGCAGGACGGCCTCGGGCTGCAGGGCCCAGGCTTCCTCGACGCTCAGGTCGTCGTTGCGGACGACGTGCGTCTGGGCGCCCAGCTCTGCGAGGTAGTGGACGAGGTTGTAGGTGAAGCTGTCGTAGTTATCGACGACGAGGATCATGGCGAGGGCTTCTTGAGAACGGCAAGGCAGGGCGGCCCAAACATGGAAGGCAAGAGGGCCGATTGAAAGCGGACGTTAAGCTGTCCGGGCGATAGAGGGGCATCGCCATCGGAAGAAATCCGTCTTGACCCCTGTAGAATGCATCCGTGACGCCCGCGCCCTGTTGAACGAGGCGCCCAGCGAACAACCCAGACCGCTGCGCCTGCTGGCGGCGGCCGCCTTCGCCGCGACGACGGCGGTTCTGTTGGCCGGGACCATGGTCGTGGGCCCCGGCGTAGTGTTTGACCAGGCTGCCACGGTTTCCAATCCTTAGCCGTCGGAGCCCAGGGCCGCAGCGTTCTGGCCGCGCGTGGTCGCGGTGAAACGCCACGCCTCGGCGGCGGCTTTCATCGGCGCGCGGGCCTTGGCAAGGGTTTCAGCGTATTCGGCGGCCGGGTCGCTGTCGGCGACGACGCCCGCGCCAGCCTGAACGAAGATCTGCCCCATGGCGAACATGGCGGTGCGCAGGACGATGCAGATGTCAGCCTCGCCATTGGCCGAGATATAGCCGACGCCGCCGCCATAGCCGACGCCGCGCTTTTCGGTCTCAAGCTCGTCGATGACCTCCATCGCCCGCACCTTGGGCGCGCCCGACAGGGTGCCTGCGGGCAGGGCGGCCAACAGGGTGTCCACCGCGTCCAGCCTGGGATCGGCGTCGCCGTTCACGTTGGAGACGATGTGCATGACCTGGCTGTAGCGCTCGACCACGAAGCTTTCCGTGACCTCGACCGAGCCGGGCGTCGAGACGCGGCCCACGTCGTTGCGGCCGAGGTCCAGCAGCATCAGATGCTCAGCCCGCTCCTTGGGGTCGGCCAGCAGTTCGGCTTCCAGCGCCTGATCCAGTTCGGGCGTGGCGCCGCGCGGACGGGTGCCCGCCAGCGGGCGGATGGTGACGCGCCCGTCTTTCAGTCGGACCAGGATTTCCGGGCTGGAGCCCGCCAGCTGGAAATCCACATAGTCGAGGAAGAACAGATAGGGCGACGGGTTGCCGCGACGCAGCGAGCGATAGAAGGCGAACGGGTCCTGGCCCCACGGCGCCGAGAATCTGTGCGCCAGCACGACCTGGAAGATGTCGCCCGCGGCGATGTAGTCCTTGGCCCGCGCCACCATGCGGCCGAAGGCGGCCTCGTCCACATCGGAGTGGAAGTCGGGCGCGGGAACCGGCTCAACCTCGCGCTGGATGGGCAAGGGGCCGCGCAGGCGGTCTTCGAAATCCTCCAGCCGGGCCTCGGCGGCGGCGTGGGCCTGAGCCGGGTCCGTCACAGTGTCTGGATAGGCGGCGGCGATCAGCACGATCTCGTGCTTCACCGAATCAAAGATGGCGACCAGCGCCGGCCGCGCCATGACCGCGTCGGACAGGTCCAGCGGGTCAGGGTTGGCCGCGCCAAGCGGCTCCAGCAGCCGCACCATGTCATAGCCGAAGACGCCGAACAGACCGGCGGCCATGTGGGGCAGGTCGGCGGGCAACTCGAACTTCGTCGCCGCGATCAGGGCGCGCAGGGAGTCCAGCGCGGGGCGGTCTTCGAGCGTGAAGGTTTCCGACAGGACGTCGGCGCCGCGCGCGATCTCGGCTTGACCGTCCCGGCAACGCCAGACCACGTCCGGCGACAGGGTGACGAAGGAATAGCGGCCGTTGACGGCGCCGCCCTCGACCGACTCGAACAGGCTGGCGTAGCGCCGCCCGTGCCCGACCTTCAGGAAGGCCGAGACGGGGGTCTCCAGATCATCAATCAGGCGGCGGACCAGAACCTGGGGGCGGCCCGCCGTCAGGCCGGCGATGAAGGCGTCGCGTTCTTGCTGCATTACTTCTTGGCGGGAGCGGCAGGAGCCTCGACGCCCAGGGCCTGAAGGGCCAGGGCCGGATCGTTGCGCGACTTGGTGCGCGCGGCGGCGGCGGCGATGGTGCGGTCAGCCATCGTGTTGGCCAGTTCCTCGGTCAGGCGCGGGCGGGCCTGCTCGGCCAGCGGCGCCGCCAGCGCCGGATCAGCGGCGTGGATGGCGTCGACACGGCCGACGACGAAGCTGTCCTGGGCCTGCTGGCCCGAGAAGACCTGACCCTTGGCCTGACCGAACAGACCGCGCAGCACGCCGTCGCCGACCTGGGCCTGCGACTCGCGGCTTTGCTGGACGGCGGTGCGGACGGTCAGCTGGGCGCCGGCGTCGGCGGCGACCTTGGCGATGTCTTCGCCGGCGCGGATGCGACCGGCCAGCTCTTCGGCCTTGGCCGACAGCAGGCGGGCGTTTTCACGCATCGTCCATTGCTGGCCCAGAGGCGCGCGCACTTCGTCCAGCGTCGGCAGGGCCGACGGGCGGATTTCGTCCAGACGGACGGCGAAATACTGACCGTCGCCGGCGTCGATGACGTCGCTCTCACCGCCCTTGGACAGGGCGTAGGCGCTTTCCAGAACCTGACGCGGGGCGTTCATCGGCTGGCCGTCCGGCAGTTGGCCCTGTTCGGTGAAGGGCGGCAGCTGGATCACGCGGGCCTTTGCGGCGGTCGCGGCGTCGGCGAGATTCTTGCCTTCCTGACGCGCCTTCTCGAACTGTTCGACCTTGGCGTAGGTCGCGGCCTTCACCGCTTCGGCCTGAAGCTCCTGAACCACGGCGGCGCGGGCGGTTTCCAGCGACACGGCCTGGCCGGCCTGAATCGCGGCGACCTTGGCGACCGTGAAGCCCAGACGGCCCTGGATCGGCGCCGACACCTGATCGGCGGCCAGGGCGAAGACGGCGGCGCCGACGGCGGGGTCGCCCACGGCGGCCTGCGGCGTGGCCTTGTAGTCGCCCAGTTGAATGTTGTTGGCCTTGGCCACCTCGGCGGGGTTCTTGCCTGCGCGCAGGTCGGCGGCGATCTTGTCGGCGGCGTCCTTGGTCGGGACCGTCAGGGTGACGAAAGTGCGCTTCTCCGGTTCGGCCAGGGCCGCCTTGCGGAACTCATAGCGCTCCTGGATCTGCTCCTCGGTGATCGCCGGGCGGGCGTCGTTCGGGCCGGGCGAGAACAGGACCAGCGAGATCATGCGGAACTCGGGGCTGCGCAGGCGCGCCTCGTTTTCCTTCATGAAGGCGGTCAGCTGGGCGTCGGTCGGCGCGCCGGCGCGGCCCGCCATGGCCTGAGTGACCGAGAACCAGCGGCCGTCGCGGGTCTCCAGCGCCTGACCCGCCAGCAGGGCGGCGTAGACGCGCGGCGCCTGCAGGCCGGCGAACACGGCCGATCCGACGTGGGCGGTGACATACTGGTCGCGCAGGTCGTCTTCCAGCATTTCGGACGTCAGGTTCTGCTGGGCCAGGGCCTGGGCGTACAGGTCTTTGTCGAACTGGCCCGTGATCTGGTTGAAGAAGGCGGGAATCTTGCGGATCTGCGCCAGGATCAGTTCCTTGCCTGGACGGATGCCGGCCTTATAGGCCCAGTCCAGGAAGCCCAGTCGCTGGGTCTGGCTGTCGAGATACTGCTGGTGCAGGTTCTCCTTGACCATGTCGTCATAGCTGACGGGACGACCGGCCTGTTCCTGCAGATTGGCGCGGACGCGCTCGAAGTCGGCGCGGAACTGGTTGGAATCGACGCTGCGGTCCCCGGCGCTGATGATGTGGCGCGGCCCCAGGTTGGCGAAGATGTCGGATTGCGCCCCGACGATCAGGAAGCTGAGGATGATCAGGGCGAACAGGCCTGCGGCCCATTTCGACTTGGCGAAGTTTCGGAAGTACGTGATCATCGAAAAGAACCTGACGAGGGCCGGCGTCGAAAGGGCGCCAAGGGTCGCGTATAGGGGGTGCGGGGCCGCCGCCGCAAGTGAGGCCTGACGACATCTTGGCTTCTGTCGCGCTCGCCACTAGACAGGCCGCATGAAACAATCTGTGAAGCTGGTCGCCGGCAACTGGAAAATGAACGGTCTGGGCGCGAGCCTGGCCGAGGCTGAAACCCTCGAAAAGGCGCTGAAGGAACAGGCTGCGGCCTGCCGCGTGGCCCTGTGCCCGCCCGCCACCCTGATCGATCGGATGGCGCAGGCGCTGAAGGGCGGCGTCGTCGAAATCGGCGGGCAGGACTGTCACGCCGAGGCGTCTGGCGCCTATACCGGTTCGGTCTCGGCCGCGATGGTTCGCGATGCGGGCGCTGGTCTGGTGATTCTCGGCCACTCGGAACGTCGGGCCGGTTTCGGCGAGACGAACGCAGACGTCGCCGCCAAGGTCGAGGCCGCGCTGGCCGCCGGTCTGGAGCCCATCATCTGCATCGGCGAGACGCTGCAGGAGCGCGAAGCCGGGCAGGCGGTCGAGGTCGTCAGCCGTCAGGTCGCGGGCTCGCTGCCGGACTCGCTGGCGGGCAAGGCCTTTGCGGTGGCCTATGAGCCGGTCTGGGCCATCGGCACCGGCCTGACGCCGACGCTGGAACAGATCGAGGAAGTCCACGCCGCCGTGCGCGCCGCCATGGTCGCCAGGCTGGGGGAGGGCGGCCGTGCACAGCCGATCCTGTACGGCGGCTCGGTCAAGCCGTCGAACGCCAGGGAAATCCTGGCCGTGGCCGAAGTCGGCGGCGCCCTGGTCGGCGGCGCCTCGCTGAAGGCCGAAGACTTCCTGGGCATCATCCGCGCGGCCTGAACGCGCGGACTGTTTGCTCGAAACCCTCAACGGTGTTAGAGGCCGCCGCTTGATCGGCGCGTTTCTGCGCCCACATGAATGACGCCATGCTCCAGACCATTCTGCTCGTCGCGATGATCATCATCTCGGTCTCTCTGTCGGCCGTGATCCTGCTGCAACGTTCCGAGGGCGGCGCCCTGGGCATGGGCGGCGGGCCGTCGGGCTTCATGACGGCGCGCGGCGCGGGCAATCTTCTGACCCGGGTGACGTCGATCCTGGCCTTGGCCTTCTTCGTCTGCGCCATCGGCCTGACGATCGCGGGCAACTATGCGCGTGGGTCGCGGTCTGTGATCGACGCCGACGCCGTCGGCTCCATCGCCCTGGATCAACCTGAGCAGACGGCTCCGGCGCCTGAAGCCGCTCCGGCGACCCCGGCCGCTCCGGCTGCGCCGTCGCTGGACGATCTGGAAGCCAGCCTGCCCGCCGGCCAAGGCGCGCCCGCCCAGTAAGGGCGACGTCGCCATCGAGTTCGAGGAAGCGCGCCGCGAGGCGCGCTTTCTTCTTTTGATCAACAGTTGGATTTGTTCAGAGCCTCTCCGCTCAGGACGAATCATGGAGTAAGGTGTCCGCCCATGGCTCGCTATGTGTTCATCACCGGCGGCGTGGTTTCCTCTCTTGGAAAAGGCCTCGCTTCCGCCGCTCTCGGCGCTCTTCTGCAGGCGCGTGGCTATAAGGTCCGCCTGCGTAAGCTGGACCCTTATCTCAACGTCGATCCGGGCACGATGAGCCCCTATCAGCACGGCGAGGTCTTCGTGACCGATGACGGCGCCGAGACGGACCTCGACCTGGGCCACTATGAGCGCTTCACCGGCGTCTCGGCGGCAAAGTCGGACAACATCACGACCGGCCGCATCTATCAGACCATCATCGAGAAAGAGCGTCGCGGCGACTATCTGGGCGCGACCGTCCAGGTGATTCCGCACGTCACCGACCAGATCAAGCAGTTCTGCTTGAACCCCGCCAAGACCGACGCGGGCGAGGACGTGGACTTCGTTCTGGTCGAGATCGGCGGCACGGTCGGCGATATCGAGGGCCTGCCCTTCTTCGAGGCGATCCGCCAGCTGGAGCAGGATCTGCCGCGCGGCCAGTCGTGCTTTGTCCACCTGACCCTGTTGCCCTTCATCAAGACCGCCGGCGAGATGAAGACCAAGCCGACGCAGCACTCGGTCAAGGAGCTGCGCTCCATCGGCATCCAGCCCGACATCCTGCTGTGCCGCTGCGAGGCGCCGATCCCGGCCGACGAGAAGCGCAAGATCGCCCAGTTCTGCAACGTCCGTCCCGACAGCGTCATTCAGGCGATGGACTCGGCCGACATCTACGCCGTGCCGCTGGACTATCACCGCGAGGGTCTGGACACCCAGGTGCTGGCCCACTTCGGCCTAGACGACGCCCCGGCGCCGGAACTGTCCGGCTGGAACGAGATCGTGCGCCGTCGCCTGCACCCGGACGGCGAGGTCACCATCGCCGTGGTCGGCAAATATACCGTCCTGAAGGACGCCTATAAGTCGCTGATCGAGGCGCTGCAGCACGGCGGCGTCGCCAACAACGCCAAGGTCAATATCGACTGGGTCGAGGCCGACACCTTCGAAGGCGATCCGCAGGCCTGCGCCGAACGTCTGGAAGGCGCCCACGCCATCCTGGTGCCCGGCGGCTTCGGCGAGCGCGGGGCCGAGGGCAAGATCGAGGCGGCGCGCTACGCCCGCGAACGCAAGATTCCCTATTTCGGCATCTGCTTCGGCATGCAGATGGCGGTGATCGAGGCGGCGCGCAACCTGGCGGGCTTCCCCAAGGCGACCTCGACCGAGTTCGGCCCGGCGGATGAACCCGTGGTCGGCCTGATGACCGAATGGGTCCAGGGCAATGAGCGGGTCAAGCGCGAGCATGGCGGCGATCTGGGCGGCACCATGCGCCTGGGCGCCTACGCCTCGACCCTGGCGGCGGACTCCAAGATCGCCGAGATCTACGGCCAGACCGACATCAATGAACGCCACCGTCACCGTTATGAGGTGAACATCAACTACCGCGAGGCCGTGGAGGAGAAGGGCGGCCTGTTCTTCGCGGGCATGTCGCCCGACGGCGTCCTGCCTGAAACGGTCGAGCGCCGGGATCACCCCTGGTTCATCGGCGTGCAGTACCACCCCGAGTATCGGAGCCGCCCTTTCGCTCCGCACCCGCTGTTCGCCAGCTTCATCGCGGCGGCCCTGGTGCAGAGCCGGCTGGTCTGATCACAGACGATTGTAGCGGCGTTATCCGGCTTTCGTGTCAACCTGTCGTTAACGATTTGGAACGACGCCGATGGCCGGAAACATTCTCTACTTCCTGCACCGCCACTTTCGTGCGGTTTTCGCGATCAGCTTGACGTTGGGCGTCGTGCTGGCCTTCGCCGTTGCGCGCACGATGCTGCGGCTGATCGTCGGGGTCTAAAGACGCGCCTTGACGGCTCAGGACAGCGTGGTCCGGGCCTCTGCTTCGTGGGCCGCGACATGATCAGTCTTGTCGCTATCTCCCGGCCCCAGAGGTCATAGGAGGCGCCGGTGTCCGATGATCTTCTTGAACAGGTCGTCGAGCGCCGAAAGCATATATCCGCCAAATCCAGTCATGCTCAGTGAACCCGTCAACTCCATGAAGGGTTGCGAAACGGGGCCGTGAGGGGGGGGCTTCCTGATACCAGCGCTGCACGTGAGCTATGAAACCATCCTTGGCGCCTTGCCGGGGGTGGCGCTCGCGGCGGTCATCGGCAAGATCACAAGCTGAGTCTGCGCGCTGCACGGCGCGCCTCGATCGGTTCCATTGATTTCGAGACAGGAGTTTTCAGGGATGTTGCTGAAGGATCGGGTGGCGATCGTGACGGGTTCGGGCGGCGGTCTTGGCCGCTCTCACGCCCTGTATCTGGCCTCGCAAGGCGCCAAGGTCGTGGTCAATGATCTGGCCGAGGCGGCGGCGCAGGGCGTGGTCGATGAGATCGTCGCGGCGGGCGGTCAGGCGATGGCGGCGGTCGGGTCGGTGACCGATGTGGACGCGGTGCAGGCGATGGTCGATGCGGCGATGAAGGCGTGGGGCCGGATCGACATTCTGATCAACAACGCCGGCATCCTGCGCGACAAGAGCTTCGCCAAGATGACGATGGACGATTTCCGACTGGTGGTGGACGTGCACCTGATGGGCGCCGCCATCTGCTCCAAGGCGGTGTGGGAGATCATGCGCGCCCAGAACTACGGCCGCATCGTCATGACCACCTCGTCGTCGGGCCTGTACGGCAACTTCGGCCAGGCCAATTACGGCGCGGCCAAGCTGGCCCAGGTCGGGTTGATGCAGACCCTGGCCATCGAGGGCGCCAAACACGACATCAAGGTCAACGCCCTGGCCCCCACGGCGGCGACGCAGATGACCGCCGGCATCCTGCCGGAAGAGGTGCTGAAGGCGCTGGATCCGGCCCTGGTCAGCCCCGGCCTGCTGGCTCTGGTCAGCGAGGACGCCCCGACGCGCGCCATCCTGTGCGCGGGCGCCGGCCACTTCGCCACGGCCAACATCACCCTGACGCAGGGTGTCCGCATCGGCGGGGCCGAGGACGCCGGCGAACAGCTGATCGCGCGCTGGGCCGAGGCGGCCGACCGCACCGGCGAGGCGGTCCCCGCCTTCGGCTTCCAGCAGGCGGCCCAGGAAATGGCCTCGGCGGGCGTGAAAGAGCCGGTGACCAACTAGAAGCTGTCGTTGCGCATGGCCCCGATCAGGTCGCTGTCTGAAACGGCGGCGGCCAGCCAGGGCCCCACCTTCGGAAGCTCGAACTCGAAGAAATAGCGGCAGGCGGTCACCTTGCCTGCGTGGAAGGCGTCGGCGGGCGCCTGGCTGGCCGCCTTGGCCTGATCCAGCCATAGCCAGGCTGTGACGACATGGCCGAAGGCGCGCAGGAAGGCGGTCGCATTGTCCATGCGGGTCGCCTCGGGCAGGTTCTGGATCGCCTGCAGCGCGCGCAGGATGTCCTGCCAGGCGGCGCGCAGGGTGTCGGCGGCGTCGGCCAGATCGGCGCTCTGAGCCGCCTGATCGCAGGTCTCGCCCAGACGGCGTTCCAGCACCGCAAGCCCGGCGCCATCGGCCCGCAACAGCTTGCGGCCCAGCAGGTCGAGCCCCTGAATGCCGGTCGTGCCCTCGTGGATCGGGTTCAGCCGGTTGTCGCGATAGAGCTGCTCCACATCGAAATCGCGCGTGTAGCCATAGCCGCCGTGAATCTGGATGGCGATGTCGTTGGCGGCCAGGCCGTACTCCGAAGGCCAGGTTTTGGCCACCGGGGTCAGCAGGCCCAGCAGGGCGGCGGCGTCCGGATCGTCGGGCTGATCGACCAGCTTCGCGCAATAGAGGCAAAGCGCCAACGCGCCCTCGGCATAGGCTTTCTGCGTCAGCAGCATGTGGCGAACGTCGGGGTGTTCAATGATGGCGACCGAACCGGCGTGGCCGGGGCGCTGTCCCTGCACTCGCTCTTGCGCATAGGCCAACGCATGACGATAGCCGCGATAGCCCAGGGCGGCGGCGCCCAGCCCCACGCCGATGCGCGCCTCGTTCATCATCAGGAACATCTGTTGCAGGCCGCGCCCCGGCTCGCCGATGAGCCAGCCGATCGCGCCTTCACCCTCGCCGAAGTTGAGCAGGCAATTGGCCGTGCCGCGATAGCCCATCTTGTGATTCAGGCCGGCTACGCTGATGTCGTTGCGTCGACCGTCCGGCAGAAACTTGGGCACGATGAACAGCGACAGCCCCCTGGTGCCGTCCGGCAGGGCGCCGTCGTCCAGCGGAATCTTGGCCAGCACCAGATGGACGATGTTTTTGCTGATGTCCTGATCGCCGCCCGAAATCCACATCTTGTTGCCCGACAGGCGATAGCGGGCGCCCAGTTCGTCTTCGCCGTCGGCCACGGCGCGCGTGCGCACGTCCGCCAGGTTAGAGCCGGCCTGCGGCTCCGACAGGCACATGGTGCCGAACCACCGGCCCGCGATCTGGGGCAGGGCGAAGGCCTCAACCTGAGCCGGCGTGCCGAACTCGGCGATCAGACGGGCATTGGCCGTCGTCAGCATCGGATAGGCCGCCGTGGCGATATTGGCCGCGCCGAAGAAGGCGAACGAGGCCGAGCAGGCCAGATAGGGCAGGCCCAGCCCGCCTAGATCCTCGCCGAAACCCGCTGAGAACAGGCCGAGTTCGGCGTACTGTTCCAGGGCGGTCCTGATCGCGGGCAGGGTGATCACCCGCCCATCCTCCAGCCGAGGCTCAGCCGCATCGGCCGCCTTGTAATGAGGCAGGAACAGATCGACGGCGAGGTTTTCCGACAGGTCCAGCACCGCGTCGACGCTCTCGCGGCTGTGGTCGGCGAAGGCGGGCGCCTGGAACAGCGTCTCCATCTTCAACCAGTCGTGCAGCATGAAATCCAGGTCGCGACGGACAATCAGGGGATGGCTCATGCGTTCAGGGCTCCAGGGCTGCGGTCGCAGGCGGTCCGGGGCCAGATCAGCAGCGAAGACGGCGCCGGAAAGGCCGTAATCGCTGTCGGTGCATCGGCTCGGATGGCGGACAGGGTGGGATTCGAACCCACGGTAGGCTTCCACCTACGGCGGTTTTCAAGACCGCTGCCTTAAACCACTCGGCCACCTGTCCAGCGCGACTCGGCGCGCTCGCGTGCATAGCCGTAAAGCGGCGCGTGATCCAAGCGGAAAGCGCGGGTCAGGCCGAGGTCGACGCCCGCGAGGAGCGAGTGACCAGCCAGATGCCGCCGCAGACCAGGATCAAGGCGATCAGATAGCTCCATTTGAACATCGACTCGCCCAGAAAGGCGGCGGACAGAGTCACGCCGAAGACGGGGATCAGGAAGTTGAAGGCCGCAATCAGGCCGACTGGATGGTGTTTCAGCAACACGCTCCAGACAGCGAAGGCGATCGAGGACAACAGAGCCAGATAGAGCAACAGCGCGCCCGATGCGGCGTTCAGCGCCTCCAGATGGCCGCCGGCCGCCCACCCTGCGCCGGTCAGGGCGGCGCCGCCGATGAACAGCTGCCAGCCGGTCATGATCATGGGGTCCAACTGGCGCGAGACGCGCTTGCCGTAGATGGAGGCCGCCGCCAGCACAAAGGCGGCGATGACGATGAAGCCCTCGCCCAGCAGGCTGAAGTCGAACCCCAGGCCTGACCCGCCCAGATTGACGACGACGACGCCCAGAAAACCGATCAGGCAGCCGAGCGCCTTTCGCCCGTTCAGGCGGTCGTCGGCATACAGATAGTGGGCCAGCACCACGCTGAAGAAGACGCTGGTGGAGTTCATGATCGACGATTTCACGCCGGTCGCATGCGCCAGGCCGATATAGAAGAAGACGTACTGGATCGCCGTCTGCGTCAGGCCCAGCAGGGCGACCTGCGCCGTCTGGCGTCGCTCAAGTCTAAGCACTGGCTTCTTCAGCGCGGCGGCGACGAACAACAGGATCAGTCCCGCCAGGGCGAACCGCCACCCGGCGAAAACCAGCTGACTGGCGATATCTTCCCGGGCGATGTGCAGCAGGGCGTAGCCGCTTTTCACCGCAGGGAAGGCGCTGCCCCACAGGGCGCAGCACAGGGTGGCGAGAATGAAGACCCCGGAACGGGTCTGATACAGCGATGGGGTCAAGATCTGCTTCGGGGAGGGGAGGGAAGAAGACGCGCGACGTTCGGTCGCGCTCATAGGCGCAAACGCGACGTTAACCAAACCGGAAACCGTTGGGGCGCATAAGGAGGGTCTGTCAGTTGCTCGGAGTGCGTCGAAACCATGTGGGCCCGGATCCTGAGAGCGGCGGTGGTCGCCGCCGCCTTTTCGACCCTGGCGGCGTGCGCCAGCCTGGGCGGAGGGCGCGAGGCGCCGCTGAAGCCGCCTGTCGTGACCGACCCTGCGCCCATCGTTTCGGGAACCATGCGGCCCTATCAGATCCGTGGCCGCTGGTATCACCCGAAGGAACAGCCCAACTATGACGAGGTCGGACAGGCGTCGTGGTACGGCTCCTATCACCATGGCCGCTCGACCTCGACGGGCGAGCGTTTCGACATGAACGGCCTGACGGCGGCTCACAAGACCCTGCCGCTGCCCAGTCTGGTCGAGGTCACCAACCGGGCGAACGGGCGTCGGGTGATCCTGCGCGTCAACGATCGCGGACCCTTCGTCGACGGGCGGATCATCGACCTGTCGCGCGGGGCGGCTGAGGAGTTGGGCCTGCTGAATCAGGGCGTGGGCGAAGTGCGGGTCCGCTATGTCGGCCGGGCCCCGCGTCAGGGCGGCGGGACGCCGATGCAGCGTGCAGAGGCGGCGCCTGCCCGCAACGACGCCGCGCCGAGCCGAGACGCGGGACCGCGCCCTTACTATGAAGTCGCGACGGCGACGGCGACGGCGACGCCGTCGCCGGCCCAGGCGCCTGCGCCTCAGCCTGTTCCGTCTTACGCGGCTCCTGCCGCCGCCTATTGGGTGCAGGCCGGGGCCTATTCGGATCGGCGCGGCGCGGATCGGGTGGCCCGCCGCCTCGGCGACCGCGCCTCTATCCAGAACCTCGACCGGGACGGCCGGACCCTGTTTCGCGTCGTCGTCGGTCCCTGGCCCGATGCGACGGCTGCTGAACGCGCGCGTCAGGCGGTGATTGCGCGCGGTTTCAGCGACGCCCTGTTGATAGGCGGCTGACGGGTCTTGCGTCCGCCGCGCGGGTCGCCATTGTGCGCGGGTGCAGCGAGGCAGATTCATCACGTTCGAAGGCGGCGAAGGCGCCGGCAAGACCACACAGGCGCGCCTGTTGGTCGAGCGGCTGCGCGCCGCTGGGCTGGACGTCGTTCAGACACGGGAGCCGGGAGGCTCGCCGGGCGCTGAGGAAATCCGCAATATCGCCGTCTCGGGCGAGGCTGATCGCTGGTCCGCGCGCACCGAGACCCTGCTGATGTACGCCGCCCGGTCCGACCATCTGGAGCGCACGATCCGCCCCGCGCTGGACGCCGGGCGCTGGGTTGTCTGCGACCGCTTCGCCGATTCGAGCCGCGTCTATCAGGGCGCAGGCGGCGGCGCGCCCGAAAGCCTGATTGAGGCGCTGGACGCGGCCGTGGTCGATGGCGACCAACCGGACCTGACCCTTGTGTTCGACCTGCCGGTGGATGTGGGGCTGGAACGCGCCTTCGGTCGCGGTCTGTTCGAGACGCGCTTTGAATCCAAGGGCATGACCTTCCATCAGAAGCTCCGCGAAGGCTTTCTGCAGGTGGCCCAGCGCCACCCCGACCGCTGTGTCGTCATCGACGCGACGGGCGAGGTCGATGAGGTGTCGCAACGTCTCTGGACGGTGGTGGAGGCGCGGCTGCTTTGAGCGAGCACCCGCGCGACCGGTTCGATCTGATCGCGGACCTCAAGGCCGAAGAGGCTTTTCTGGACGCGCTGGACCGTGGCCGTCTGCATCACGCCTGGCTTCTGTGCGGGGTCGAGGGATCGGGCAAGGCCAGCTTCGCCTACCGGGCCGCGCGGCGTCTGCTGGGCGCGGCGCCGGATCCTTCGCGCGGGCCGCTTGGCGCCGCGCCGCACGACCCCGTCAGTCGTCTGGTTTCGGCCCAGTCGCACCCTGATCTGCTGGTGCTTGAGCGTCTGATCGAGGGCGGCAAGCAGAAGAAGTCGATCTCGGTCGAGCAGGCGCGCGACCTGCCGGAGTTCTTCGCCAAGAGCCCGTCTCAGGCGCGGCATCGGGTTGCGATCATCGACGCTGCAGACGACCTGAACGTCAACGCCGCCAACGCCTTGTTGAAGATTCTTGAGGAACCGCCTGAAAGCGGCGTCCTGTTCCTGGTGACGCACGCGCCGGGCCGGTTGCTGGCGACCATCCGCTCGCGCTGTCGCCGTCTCAGCTTTCCGGTCTGGCCTGAACATCGTCTGGCGGAACTGGTCCAGCGCCGCACCAGCGTATCGCCGTCCGAGGCGGACGAGGCGGCGCGCATGGCCGGCGGCTCGCCGGGCGCCGCGTTGGATCTGGCGTCGGGCGCCATGTCCGAGACGGATCGTCTGGCGCGCAGCTGGGTAGAGGGCGGCGCCGTGGACCGGGCCGAACAACTGGCCGTGGCCGACGGCTTTCGCGGCGCCGAAGGGCAGGCGCGGTTCGACGCCCTGATGGATCGGCTGATCGCGGCGGTGAAGCGGCGCGCGGTCGAGACCGGCGGGCGCGAGGGCGCCCTGTGGGCTGAGCTATGGGGGCGGCTGGCGGAACTGCCGGACCGCGCGGCGGGCCTGAATATGGACAAGGGGGACGTGCTGGCCGGAGCCCTGGCCGACATCGCCCGCGTCAAGGCATCGGTATAAGGGCGTTCACCTGAAATGATCATCGACAGTCACGTCAATCTTCACGCCCCCCAGTTCGACGACGACCGCGAAGCCGTGATCGCGCGGGCGCGCGAGGCGGGCGTGCGGCTGATGGTCGAGATTTCGGACAAGCTGTCGACCTTTGACGCGACCCATGCGCTGGCGATGAACAACGCCGACATCTGGTGCACGGTCGGGGTGCATCCGCATGAAGCCAAGGACTATGCCGACCTGACCGCCGATCGTCTGGTGGAGTTGGCCCAGCGTCCGCGCGTCATCGGCATCGGCGAATGCGGGTTGGACTTCCATTACGACCTCAGCCCGCGTGACGTGCAGGCGACGGTGTTCCGTCAGCATATCGAGGCGGCGCGCCGCACCGGCCTGCCGCTGGTCATCCATACCCGTGAGGCGGATGAGGTGATGGCCGACATCCTGCGCGAAGAGCATGGGCGGGCGCCGTTCAAATTCCTCATGCACTGCTACACCAGCGGCATGGAACTGGCTGAACTGGCGATGGAATTGGGCGGTTGGTTCTCTGTGTCCGGCATCGCCAGCTTCAAGGCGGCCGAAGAGGTGAGGGCGGTGATCCGGCGGATGCCCGAGGACCGTATCATCGTCGAGACGGACTGCCCCTATCTGGCGCCGATCCCGCATCGGGGCCGCCGCAACGAACCGGCCTATGTCGGCCTGGTGCTGGCCAAGCTGGCCGAGATTCGCGGGTGGTCGCCGGAACAGGCGGATGGTCTGACGACCGACGCCTTCTTCAACCTGTTCGACCGTATTCCCCGGCCTGCCGAATGAGCGAGCTGGAAGTCGTCATCCTGGGGTGCGGTTCGTCGGGAGGAGGCCCGCGCGGCGATGGCGACTGGGGCGATTGCGATCCGGCCGAGCCGCGCAACCGGCGCACCCGCTGCTCCATGCTGGCGCGTCTTCATGGCCCTGACGGCGTCACCAGCGTGGTCATCGACACCTCGCCTGATTTTCGCCAGCAGATGCTCATGGCGGAAGTCAGCCATATCGACGGCGTCCTCTATACCCACGACCACGCGGACCAGACCCACGGCATCGATGATCTGAGGGTCTTCGCCGCCCATGCGCGAGGACGCATTCCCGCCTGGATGGATGAGCCGACCCATGCGGCCCTGACCCGGCGATTCGATTACATCTTCGAGAGTCAGCACGGCTATCCCGCCATCGTCGAGGCGCGTCTGCTTCCGCCGCACGGCCGTCGATGGAGCGTGGCAGGCCAGGGCGGCGACCTGCCTGTCGTCACGTTCGACCAAGCGCACGGTCCGATTCGATCCGTCGGCTACAGGATCGGCGGCGTGGTCTATTCCAGCGACGTGTCCGACCTCGATGATGAGGCGCTGGAAGCGGTGCGCGGGGCTGATCTGTGGATATTGGACGCCCTTCGCTACACGCCGCACCCGACCCACGCCCATGTCGACAAGGCGCTGGACTGGATCGCCCGGGCGCAGGTGAAACGAGCCGTGCTGACCAACCTCCATATCGACCTGGACTATCAGCGATTGAAGCGAGAGCTTCCGGCCAATGTCGATGTCGCTTATGATGGTTGGCGTGACCGACTCTTGCTGGACGAGGCGCTGGCTGCGGTGTGACGCACGGCTGTCCATGCAAGAATATGTGATGTGCCACAGGAGTTTTATCGGCTATTCGCTGCGGCTGAGCTGCGGGCGGTGGGGCCCTCCATTGGTGTAACGGCGGCGTTGGGGGTTTCTGCGCCGCGAACCTGGACAACTGTATGAAACGTATGTTCGCTTACCTCATCGTCGGGGCGATGGTCCTCGGCGTTGTGACAGGCTGGGGCCTGAATCATTTTCTGACGGCGGATCAGGCTTCGGCCGCGGCGTCGAACCTCAATCTCATCACCGACATCTTCCTGCGCCTGATCAAGATGATCATCGCGCCGCTGGTGTTCACCACCCTGGTGGCGGGCATCGCCCATATGGAGGACGCGGCCTCGGTGGGGCGGATCGGCGTCAAGACCATGACCTGGTTCATCGGCGCCTCGGTCGTCTCGCTGGTGCTGGGGCTGGTGATGGTGCAACTGCTGCAGCCGGGCGCGAACATGCACCTGCCCGAGGCGGTGGCGGCGACGGCCCCGGCGGCCTCGACCGACGCCTTCTCGCTGCACGGCTTCATCGCCCACCTGGTGCCGACCTCGATCTTCGATGCGATGGCCCGGAACGAGATTCTGCAGATCGTGGTCTTCTCGGTCTTCGTCGGCACGGCGGTCGCCGCCCTGGACGACAAGGCGCCGGCGGTGCTGCACCTGGTCGAACAGGCCGCCAGCATCATGCTGAAAGTGACTGAGTTCGTGATGAAGCTGGCGCCCTTCGCCATCTTCGCCGCCCTGGCCTCGACCATCGCCACGCAGGGGCTGGAGATGCTGGGCACCTACGCCAAGTTCGTGCTGGGCTTCTATGGCTCGATGGGCGTGCTGTGGGGCCTGCTGTTCGTGGCCGGCGCCGTGGTGTTGGGCAAGCGGGTGATCCCGCTGTTCCAGGCCATCCGCACCCCCACGCTGCTGGCCTTCTCGACCGCCAGCTCGGAAGCCGCCTATCCCCGTATCCTTGAGGCCCTGCCCAAGGTCGGGGTGCGCCGCCGCATCGTCAGCTTCGTCCTGCCGCTGGGCTATTCGTTCAATCTGGACGGGTCGATGCTGTACTGCACCTTCGGCACCATGTTCATCATGCAGGCCCATGGCGTGCACCTGAGCGTGTCACAGCAGATCTTCATGCTGCTGCTGCTGATGGTGACGTCGAAGGGCATTGCGGGCATTCCGCGCGCCTCGCTGGTGGTGATCATGGCGACCCTGACCTACTTCGGTTTGCCTGAGGCGTGGATCGCCATCGTGCTGGGCGTCGATCACCTGCTGGACATGGGCCGTTCGGCCACCAACGTCGTCGGCAACTCCGTCGCCGCCGCCGTGGTCGCCAAGTGGGAAGGCGAGCTGGACGACATTTCCGAAACGGACAACCCGGACGGACAGGCGCAACCAGCGGCCGTCTGACGTCGGTTCAGTTCAACAAGATCAGGGGCGTGGAGAGATCATCTCCGCGCCCCTTTTTTATGGGCGCGGCCCCTTCGCTCTGCCTTTGCGGAAGGGCGGCCTGGTTGACCTCAGCGGCAAGCGGCCTTACTGCGGCGACCGCGTCAGGTCCCTCCGAACGGGGGGTTAAAAGGGAACGGAGTGTGAAACTCCGGCTGTTCCCGCAACTGTAAGCGGCTAGCCCGCGCGTCAAACGCCACTGGCGGCTCGAAGGGTTTCGACCTGATCGACCATTGGGAAGGCGACGCCACCGGCCTTGATCCGCGAGCCAGGAGACCTGCCTGTCGCCGTCGTTCTCCGTGCGGTCGGGATGTGCCGGGCGGTCGAGGCAACTCGTGTGACGACAGTCTTGAAACCAGCCGCGTCAGCGGCCGCCTTCGCTCGTTCGGGCGCGGTCGGTCGGGCGCGGCGTCGTCATATGGAGAACCGGATTGAACCGGACCGCATTCGCCGCCCTGGCCGCCGCCAGCCTTCTGGCCGCCGCCCCTTCCTATGCAGCGGACGTCGCTGACCAACGGGCGGCCGCCCCGGACGTGGCGGGCCGCGCCGGCGCGACCGCCGTCGAGGACGTGGTCGTCACCGCCAACCGTTCGGCCCAGCCGATCGAGCGGGTCGGCGCTTCCGTCACCGTCCTGACGCAGGCCGCCATCGAAGCGCGCCAGACGACGGCCGTGGCCGAGCTCCTGGCGCAGACGCCCAGCGTCAATTACAGCCGCAACGGCGGGCCGGGCACCGCGACCAGCCTGCGGATTCGCGGCGCTGAAGGTCATCACACCGTCGTGCTGATCGACGGGGTCAAGCTGAACGACCCCTCCTCTACCCAGGGCGGCTTCGACTTCGGCAACCTGCTGATCGGCGACGCCTCGCGTATCGAGGTCCTGCGCGGCGCCCAGTCGACCCTGTGGGGCAGCCAGGCGATCGGCGGCGTGGTGAACATCGTCACGACCGAGCCCACGGAAGCCTTCCAGGGCAGCCTGGACGCCGAAGCCGGCGCGCGCGGCACGACCTATTTCCGCGGCGGCGTGGGCGGCGCCAATGAGCGCCTGAGCTGGCGCCTGGCGGCCAGCCGTTATTCGACCGACGGCTATTCGGCCTACGCCGCGGGAACCGAGAAAGACGGCTATGACAACACCGGCCTGTCAGGTCGGTTGAACCTGAAGATCACCGACGCCGTTTCTGTGGATCTGCGCTCGGTGTGGTCCAGCGGACGCGTGGATCTGGACGCGTGGAACGGCGACAGCCGCGATTACGGCAAGACCCAGGAACTGGTCGCCTACGCCGGCCTGAACTTCGACCTGCTGGATGGCCGTTTCCGCAACCGCATCGGCTATGCCCACACCGATACGGATCGCCGCAACTTCAACCCGGACAACAAAATCCAGACCCTGACCTTCGACGCCGAAGGCCAGAACCGGCGCTGGGAATATCAGGGCGTCTTCGCCGTCACCGAGGCGCTGAACGCGACCTTCGGCGTCGAGCACGAAAAGTCGGAAATGAAGTCGCGCTCGCTGGGCGACTGGAATCCCAATGCCGCCTATGGGCGCGGCGATGCCGAACTGAACAGCGTCTATGGCCAGGTGCAGTGGACCGTGCTGGACGGTCTGACCCTGACCGGCGGGCTGCGTTATGACGATCACGCCCAGTATGGCGACAATCTGCTGGGGCAGGTCGCGGCCGCCTGGTCGCTGAACGACGGCGCGACCGTGCTGCGCGCGAGCTGGGGCCAGGGCTTCCGCGCGCCGGGCCTGTACGAGCTCTACAGCGAGTACGGCAACCTGGACCTGCAGCCGGAAGAGTCCGACAGCTGGGAGATCGGCGTCGAACAGCGCCTGTTCGACCGCGCCGTCGTCTCGGCGACCTACTTCCAGCGCGATAGCGACAATGAGATCGACTACGGCTACTGCCTGCCCGGCGACGCTCACCCGATCTGCGGCCAGCCCTACGGCGGCTACTATCAGAACATCCAGAAGGCCGAGGCCAAGGGCGTCGAGCTGATCGGCCGCTTCGACGTGACCGAGCGTCTGCACCTGAACGCCAACTACACCTGGACGGACGCCAAGAACGCCGTCGGAGAGCACGAAGGCAAGCGCCTGCGCCGCCGCCCCGAACACATGGGCAATCTGGCGGCGGATTATGACTGGGCGTTCGGTCTGAAAACCGGCCTGTCCGTCCGCTACGTCGGCGAGTCGTTCAACGACCTGGCGAATGCGGTGAAGGTCGACGCCTTCACCCTGGTCGACCTGCGGGCTTCCTATCCGATCGACGACAATCTGGAAGTCTACGGCCGGATCGAGAACGCCTTCGACGAAGAGTACCAGACCGTGCTGGGCTACGGCACGGCCGGTCGCGGCGTCTTCGGCGGCGTGCGCGTCCGCTTCTGATGCGAAGGCCGGGCCGCCCTGACATCGGGCGGCCCGGCCGAACTTCTATTCCCGGTCGGCCCAACGCAGCAGGGGAATGAGCGGCACGCCCCAGCCGATCCCAGCCACGGTGAAGAAGATCAGATCGATCCACCAGGCCTTGGGCAGCAGGTCGTGGACCGTCACGGCGCCCCAGATCCAGAAGATCAGGAAGAACACCACCGCCACGGTGGCGACGAACCGGCGTGCGCGGGGCGCCATCAGCGCTTGTTCCTGAACAGGAAGAAGGCCGCCAGGCCGACGACCGTGGTCACCAGCGACCACACCAGCCACTCCCAGTCCGTCAGGGTGGCGACCGCAAAGACGCGAATGGCCAGAAAGGCGCCGCAGGCCGCGCTGACCAGGGCGACCAGTATGACGGCCCCCATGCCTCGGCGTCCCGTCAGAAGGTCGGCGATCCACGCCAGGGCCACGGCGCCGATAATGGCGATGGCGATCTCGATATATTGCACCGACCGGCGCTCCCTGACTGCTGTGCGACGCTTTGGCGAAGAAAGCGACTCGATCTTACCACGCGGGAGGGGCATATCCCTCGGTTCCGCCGCCTGTGAAGGGGCGGCAAGCATATCGGGGCGAACGGCAGGCGTCGAATGAAGCGTATTGGGGATTTGGATCGCAGCCGCGCTGTGGCGCTGTGGCTGTTTTTCTGCGCGACCTTGGTGTTCGCCATGGTCGTGGTCGGGGGCGCGACGCGGCTGACCGGATCGGGTCTGTCGATCACGGAATGGAAGCCCATCATGGGCGCCCTGCCGCCGATGAACCACGCCGACTGGGTCGAGGCGTTCGACAAGTACAAGGCCATCCCACAGTACACCGAAGTGAACGCCGGCATGAGCATGGCGCAGTTCCAGTACATCTTCTGGTGGGAGTGGGCGCACCGGCTGCTGGGGCGTCTGATCGGCGCCGTCTTCGCCTTGCCCTTCATCGCCTTCCTGGCCTTCCGGGTGATCCCGCGACGCCTGATCGGCCGCTGCGCCGTGCTTCTGGCTCTGGGCGGCCTGCAGGGGCTGATCGGTTGGTGGATGGTCTCCAGCGGCCTGGCCGAGCGCGTCGACGTGGCGCCGGAGCGGCTGGCGACCCATCTGGGCCTGGCCTTCTTGATTTTCGCCGGTTTGATCTGGACGGGGCTGGAAGCCTGGGCGGGCGTGGACGCCAATCGTCCTTCGCGCGCCTGGACCTGGGGCGCGGGCCTGCTGCTGGGCGGCGTCTTCATCCAGTGCCTGCTGGGCGGCCTGGTGGCGGGCGCCAAGGCGGGCCTGATCTACACCGACTGGCCGCTGATGAACGGAGCCTTCTTCCCGCCGATCGCGTGGGGGCAGGGGGCGCTGGCCTTCCTGCATGATCAGGGACTGGTGCAACTGAATCACCGCATCGGCGCCTATGTGCTGCTGTTCGCCGGCACCTTCTATGCGGTCCAGGCCCTGCGCGGGCGTCTGGACGGCGGGCTGGGCGTCGCCGCTGTCGTCTTAGCAGGGGGCCTGTGGTTCCAGGCGGGCCTGGGCGTCATGACCCTGATCCACGCCGTGCCGGTGACGCTGGGCGTTCTGCACCAGGCCGTGGCGGCGCTGGTGCTGGGGGCGGCGACCGTGAACCTGTGGCTGGTGCGGCGTTCGCGGCCGCGGATGTTCGCGTCCACCCTGCGCTGAACCGTCAGTACGGCTGAACAAAAAGGCCGCCTTCCGGATCGGAGGGCGGCCTTTTCATTGAGCGACCCGCGGGGGGCGTCAGCCGATCTTAACCCGCGTTGCGGATTCCGGCAGGTCCTCGCCGAAAGCGCGCTGATAGAATTCGGCGATGGTCGGCCGCTCCAGCTCGTCGCACTTGTTCAGGAAGGTCAGGCGGAAGCTCAGGGCCAGGTCGCCGCCGAAGATGATGGC
Source organism: Brevundimonas diminuta 470-4 (assembly GCA_000318405.1). GTDB lineage: Bacteria > Pseudomonadota > Alphaproteobacteria > Caulobacterales > Caulobacteraceae > Brevundimonas > Brevundimonas diminuta_B. Next base: position 53,032 of record KB291725.1, read on the forward strand.
GTTCTGGGCCCAGGTGATCACCGTGCGGGGGGACATGACGGTCGAGATGTCGCCGTTCATGAAGGCGTTGCGGGTCATATCGGCGACGCGGACCATGGCGGCGATCTGACGGCGACCGTCGGCCGTGTCGTACTCTGGCGCCTTGGCGGCGACGATCTCGGCTTCGACGTCGTGGTCGAGATAGTTCAGCGTGGTGACGATGTTCCAGCGGTCCAGCTGCGCCTGATTGATCTGCTGCGCGCCGTGATACAGGCCCGTCGTGTCGCCCAGACCGACCGTGTTCGAGGTGGCGAACAGGCGGAACCATTTGTTCGGACGGATCACGCGGTTCTGGTCCAGCAGGGTCAGGCGTCCCTGCGCCTCCAGCACGCGCTGGATGACGAACATCACGTCGGGACGGCCCGCGTCATATTCGTCGAACACAAGGGCGACCGGGCGTTGCAGCGACCACGGCAGGATGCCCTCGCGGAACTCGGTGATCTGCTTGCCGTCCTTCAGGACGATGGCGTCCTTGCCGATCAGGTCGATCCGGCTGACGTGGGCGTCCAGGTTCACGCGCACCATCGGCCAGTTCAGCCGGGCGGCGACCTGCTCGATGTGGGTCGACTTGCCGGTGCCGTGATAGCCTTGGACCATCACGCGGCGGTCGTAGGCGAAGCCCGCGCAGATGGCGAGCGTCGTCTGCGGATCGAACCGATAGGACTCGTCGATCTCGGGCACATGGCTGTCGCGCGTCTCGAAGGCGGGCACGACCATGTCGGAATCGATGCCGAACGCTTCCTTCAGCGTGACCTTGCGGTGCGGTTCCAGCGTGACGAGCGGATCGGGGGAGGCGTCGAGCGGAGAGGTCATGGCCATCCACCTAGCGCCCTCGCGCGCGCGGCTCAACACGCGCGAGGGGCCGGATTGATTATTCGCGCTGGGCCGGTCGGGTTATTCCGCAGAAAGGGCGACCTCGACGTTGCCGCGCGTGGCGTTGGAGTAGGGGCAGACCTGATGCGCCTTGTGGATAAGGTCGTTGATAACCGCCTCGTCCAGCCCGTGGTCCGTAACCTTCAGCGTCACATCCAGGTTGAAGCCCTCGCCCCGGGTGTTCTTGCCGAAACCGACGCCCGCCTCGACCTTGGTGTCCGGACCCACGGGCGTGCCCGCCTTGCCCGAAACCAGACGCAGGGCGCCCAGGTAGCAGGCGGCGTAGCCGGTCGCGAACAACTGCTCGGGGTTGGTGCCGTCGCCGCCCTTGCCGCCCATTTCGGTCGGAACGGACAGGCGGACGTCGATCTTGCCGTCGTCGGTGGCTGAGCGGCCCTCGTCGCGTCCTCCGCCGGAAGCCGTGGCGTGGGCGCGGTACAGGATTTCCATGAGACAGACTCCGTGGGTTTTGAAGGGGCTGAAGCTGTTTCAACGCGTCTCAGAAACAACGGTTCTGTGATTCGAAATATCCACAGCTCGGTGTTAACAATTGCCCCATCGCTCCCATTGGGGAGGGGCTGAGATGACCACGCTTCCGCAGTTCTTCTGCTATGTGTACGACGCGCCCGGCCGGACGCCTCAACTGCTTGCGCTAGAGGCCGACACCTTCCTTGAGGCGATCCGCGAGACCCGTCGGGTGATGCGCGGCGAAAGCGGCGCCGACGTCTTCGCGGAAATCTGGGACTCGTCCCAGCAGGGCGGCCAGGTCACCCGTATCGACGCGCCGCCCGGCGGCGCGGGCCTGCTCCGGTCGATCAGGCGTAACCGGCCTTTTTCAAGGTCTTCCAGGCCTTGATGACGCTCTGAAGCTTCATCTCCGCCCCACGGTCGCCGCCGTTGGTGTCCGGGTGAAAGCGTTTCAGCAACTCATGATAGCGGGCCTTTACGGCGGCCTTGTCGGCCCCTGGCTCCAGGTTCAGGTCGGCGAGGGCGGCGCGTTCCAGCCGCCCCATGCGCTGCTCGGGGGCGTCGGCGACCGGCGCTTCCTGGGTTCTGCGTCCGAACAGGCCGAAACTGTCGCGCCATGAACCGGCGCCTGAGTTGTTGTTCGTGCCGAACTTGGCCGCGAAAGCGGCGGCTTCACGCGTCTGGGGGCCGGCCTTCATCTGCCAGGTCGGCCGCCCGCCGGTCATGGCCTCGTTTTCCTGCGCCGCGCGAATCTGGCCCTCGTTCATGCCGGCGTAGAAGTTCCAGCCTTTGTTGTACTGCCCGGCGTGGCCCTGGCAGAAGTCGTAGAACTCATTGATCTGCTCACGCGACTTGGGCGCCTTGGCCGTCGCCGGGCGCGAGCAGTCAGGCCACTCGCAGCGTTTCTCGCCGGGCTTCAGGTGCAGGACATCGGCCTCGGCCTGTTCCTCCTCGGGCCGGGGCGGCTTTACGCGGATATCGGTAAAGCGAGGCTTGTATTGAAAAGACGCAGACATCCTCCGAAGTGTAGGGCTGATTTGGACGGCTTCAAGGAATGACCATGTCGAACGGCCCTGTAGCGACGATTATCCGTGAAAAACTGACCGCGGCCTTTGCTCCGAGCGTGATTGAGTTGGAGGATGACAGCTGGAAACACGCCGGTCACCACCACGAAGGGGGAATCGACGCCCAGGACGGAGGGGAAAGCCACTTCCAGCTGCGGATCGTTTCGGCGGCGTTTGAAGGCATGAATCGCGTCGCGCGGCAGCGGGCGGTCAACACGGCGCTGAAAGCCGAGCTCAGCGGCCCGGTCCATGCCCTGTCGATCCGCGCTCAGACGCCGGGCGAGGCCGGGACCTGATATTCACCGATTTGAGATTACGTAGTTCTCCGCATTCACATCCTCTTAGAACATTTGGCCATAGCGTCCGCCCCCGAAGCATATTGCAGCGATCGGGGGCGTCGCCATGGTGGGTTCAGAAGGCATAGGAAAAGGGCTTGAGAGCCAGGAGGCTGGCAGCGCCGCCCAGTCCCTGTCCGCCATCCTGCAGACCCACTATCTGCGCTATCTGATCATCACCAGCTGGGCCGTGGGGCTGATCGCCACCGTGGGCCTGCTGCATGGCCTGCTGTGGTTTGCCGGGACTCTCGCCGCCGGGGCCCTGCGCGGCGTCGTGGAAAAGCGTATCAGCCGCAGTGAGAACGCCGAGGCGGGCTGGGGCAAGGTGTTCCCCATCGTGGGCGCCGTGACCACGGCGGCCTGGGCGGCGGCGCCGCTTATGGCGTGGTTCTCGGCTTCGCTTTTCGGTCGAGAGCTGGCCATCGCCCTGTTGATTTCGGGCTATGTGCTCGTGTTCGCCCAGCTGCGCAGTTCGCCCAGGCAGGCCATTGTGATTTCATCGCCCTATGGTGCCGCGGCGGCCATCATTGCTGTGACCCTGATCGGTGATCCGGCCTTCTGGCCTTTCGTCATGCTGGCGCCGTTCACGGCGGCCTCCCTGTTCGTCCTCGTCACCATGACGATGCTGCGCGAGGAACGCATCCGCGCTTTCCAGGAGCATCAGGCGCATCTGATCGAGGAGTTGGAAGCGGCCCGCGACAAGGCCAACGCGGCCAATGAAGCCAAGTCGAATTTCCTGGGCGTCATTTCTCACGAGCTGCGCACGCCCATGAACGGGGTGCTTGGCGCCGCCCAGTTGTTGAGCGCGACGCGGCTAGACGGCGCCCAGCGCGAATATCTGGCCATCATCCGCAACTCGGGCGACAATCTGCTCAGCCTGCTCAACGACATCCTCGACATGACCAAGATCGAGGCCGGGCGGATGAACTTCGAGACCATCGACATCCACCTGGACGCCCTCCACCGCCGCATCGTCGGCCCCTTCGAGGCGCAGGCCGAGGCCAAGGGGCTGAGGTTCGTGTCCGAGTTTGACGGCGATCCGCCTGCAGTCGTGCGCGGCGACCCTCTGCGCGTCTGTCAGGTGGTGCAGAACCTGTTGTCCAACGCGGTGAAGTTCACCGAGAGCGGCGAAATCCGCTTTGTGACGCGAAGCCGCCGTATCTCAGAGCGCCGCGTGGCGTTCGAGTTCGCCGTCCATGACAGCGGCGCGGGGATTTCCGAAGGCGATATGGATCAGCTGTTCCAGCCTTTCACCCAGATCGACGCTTCGTCGACCCGCCGCTTCGGCGGCACGGGCCTGGGCCTGACGATTTCGCGGCGCCTGGCCAACATCATGGGCGGCGACATCACCGTGCAGTCTCAGGTCGGCTCGGGGTCGGTCTTCACCTTCGCTGTCGAGGGCGAGGTCGTCTGCTGGGAAGACGAGGCCGCTCAGGCCGACGCGGACGCCGATAGGGTCGAACCGGACGGCATGAAGGTGCTGGTGGTGGAGGATCACCCGGTCAACCGCATGATCCTTGAAGCGTGGATGGGCTCGACCGGACGCCGCACCACGACGGCTGAAAACGGCCAGGAGGCGGTCGATATCGCTCAGCATCAAGCTTTTGACCTGATCATCATGGACGTGAACATGCCGGTCATGGACGGCCTGACAGCGACCCGCCTGATCCGCGAGGGCGGCGTCAACGCCGAGACGCCGATCGTCGTGCTGTCGGCGTCAGCCCGAAACGAAGACCACGAGGCGGGCATGGCGGCCGGCGCCGACGCCTATCTGAACAAGCCGATTGATTTCCGCAGTCTGGCCAGCCTGATGACCCAGGCCAGGGGCGGGCGGCCTGCGCTGCAACTGCTGATCGAAAACGAGGCCGCCTGACGGTTACGGGAACGCTTGCGAGGTTCGGCGTTTCATAAGGCTACGCCCGTATCTCAGGAGCCGAGTTGCGCCGTTTCGCCGAACTTCTGGATCGACTGTCGCTGACCGCCTCGCGCAAGGCGAAGCTGGTTCTTCTGCGCGACTACCTCCGCACCACGCCCGACCCGGATCGCGGTTGGGCGCTGGCGGCGCTGACCGGCGACCTGGCGTTCTCTGCGGCCAAGCCGGCCATGATCCGCAAGGCGGCGGAGGCGCGGGTCGACCCCGTGCTGTTCGGCTGGTCTTACGACTATGTGGGCGACCTGGCCGAGACGGTCGCCCTGATCTGGCCGTCCGACCCCGACCATCGCCCCAACCGCGAGCCGTCGCTGGGCGAGGTCGTGGACGCGCTTCAGGGCGCAGGACGACAGGAAGCGCCCCGTCTGATCGAAAGCTGGCTGAACGCGCTGGAGCCTAAGGGGCGCTGGGCGTTGTTGAAACTGGTCACAGGCGGTCTGCGCGTCGGGGTGTCGGCGCGCCTGGCCCGCACCGCCGCCGCCATGATGCGGCCGGACGCCGTCAGCGAGCCGCCGGCGCCGGAAGGCGGCGAACAGGCCGCCGTTCTGCCGCCGGTCGACGTAGCGGAAATCGAGGAGGTCTGGCACGGCCTCACGGCGCCCTATGGCGATCTGTTCGCCTGGCTGGAAGGGCGGGGCGAGCGCCCCAGCGCCGAGGCCCCCGGCCGCTTTCGTCCCGTCATGCTGGCGACCGCTCTGGATGAGGCGATGGATATGCCCCGTCTGGACCCGACGGACTTCATGGCCGAGTGGAAATGGGACGGCGTGCGGGTTCAGGCCGTGCGCGAGGGCGGGGTGACGCGGCTGTATTCCCGCACCGGCGACGACATTTCGGCGGCGTTTCCCGATGTGGTTCATGCCCTGGCCTTTGAGGGCGCTGTCGATGGCGAACTGCTGGTCGTGCGGGACGGCGCTGTCGCTCCGTTCGGCGACCTGCAACAGCGGCTGAACCGCAAGACGGCCAGCGCGCGATTGGTGGAGGACTATCCGGCGGCCATCCTGGCCTACGACCTGCTTGCCGAGGGCGCGAAGGATGTGCGGGCTCTCCCACTGACCGAGCGTCGAGAGCGGCTGGAACGACTGGTGGCGGGGCATGCGGGTGATCGCCTGGCGCTGTCGCCGCTGCTGACGCACACGACGTGGGACGATCTGGCGGCCTTGCGGGCCGATCCGCCGGTCGGCGCCGCTGCAGAAGGTCTGATGCTGAAACGCCGTGACAGCGCCTACGTCGCCGGCCGTCCGAAGGGGCCCTGGTTCAAATGGAAACGCGACCCTCACGTCATCGACGCGGTGCTGATGTACGCTCAGCGCGGTCACGGAAAGCGGTCCGGCTTCTACTCCGACTACACCTTCGGCGTCTGGACCGACGAGGGCGCGCTGACCCCGGTCGGCAAGGCCTATTTCGGCTTCACCGACGAGGAGCTGAAACAGATCGACAAATTCGTTCGCGACCACACGGTCGAACGGTTCGGCCCTGTGCGCTCGGTGCGGGCCGAGCGCGATTTCGGCCTGGTGCTGGAGATCGCCTTCGAGGGGCTTCAGCGCTCGACGCGGCACAAATCGGGCGTCGCCATGCGCTTTCCACGGGTCAGCCGCATCCGCTGGGACAAGCCTGCGCGCGAGGCGGATACGCTCGAGACCGTGCTCGACCTGCTGGACGCCATCGAGCGCGGCGGCGGTCGGGTCAGCGCAGGTGAAAAAGCTTGAGCATCGGGGCTTCCAATCGGCTGCACGTGCGTTAGACCCGGTTCATGCTGATGAATTTCCTGCATCGTCCTGTCGTGCTGGCCGAGCCTCTGGCTCAGGCGATGGCCGCGGGCGAGCAGAGGCTGAGCATGGACGCCGCCATCCTGGCCAAGGCCTTGGATCTGCTGGGCGATTTCGCCGTCAACCTGGCTATTGCGGCGATCATCTTCGTCCTGACCCTGCTCGCCGCCCGCTGGGCTTCGGGCGCGGCGCGGAAAATCCTGGGTCGGACGCGGCTGGTGCGGCGCGATCCCACGGTGCTGGCCTTCATGGTGCAGATCGTGCGGGTGGTGGTCATCATCATCGGCATGATCGCCGTGCTGCAGCGCCTGGGCGTGCAGACGACCTCCATCATCGCCGTTCTGGGCGCCGCCTCTCTGGCGGTCGGCCTGGCCCTGCAAGGGACGCTGTCGAACGTGGCGGCGGGGGTGATGCTGCTGATCCTGCGACCCTATCGCGTGGGCGAGGCCATCGACGTGGGCGGCGCCTCTGGCACGGTGCAGAAGCTCGACCTGTTCACCACCCAGCTGACCAACGCCAACAACCACAAGATCGTCATTCCGAACTCCAAGGTGCTGAGCGACGTCATCGTCAACGTAACGGGCCAGCGGACGCGCCGCATCGAGATCAAATTCACCGTGGGATATGGCGAAAACCTGAAGGACGCCTGCGCCGTTCTGGCGTCGGTCGCCAAGGTGAACGACAGGGTTCTGAAGGATCCGGCGCCGTGGACCGGCGTCACGGGCCTGTTGGACAGCGCGGTCCAGATCACCCTGCACGCCTGGGTCAACAACGCCGACTGGTGGCAGACCCAGTCCGACCTGATGCAGGCGGGCAAGGAGGCCCTGGACGAGGCCGGTATCGAGATTCCCTTCCCGCACCAGGTCGAGGTGCCGGCGAAGGACGCCAAGTTTGCGCGGGTCGTCATGGCCCCGCTACAGAATGATGCGGCTCAGGACGGATTGTCAGGCCGAGGGGGAGAGTAATCCGTGCGCTTTGATTTCGGCTCGGACAATACGGCGGGCATGGCGCCTTCGGCGCTGCAGAGCCTGATCGCGGCCAACACGGGGTTCACGCGGGCCTATGGGGCGGATGAGACTTCGGCGCGGGCCGCCGATCTGATCCGCCAGACGCTGGACGCCGACGCCGAGGTGCGTTTCCTGTTCAGCGGCACGGCGGCCAACGCCATCGGCCTGTCGATGCTGGCGCGCCCGTATGAGGCGGTGCTGGCGCACCACGCGGCCCATATCTGCACCGACGAGACCGGCGCGCCCGGCTTCTTTGGTCAAGGCGTCGGCCTGATCGGTCTGCCCGGCTATTCGGGCAAGGTCGACGTTGCGGCGCTGCACGCCGCTCTGGAAGAGCCCGTCGTCGGCCACCGCCAGCCTGCTGCGGCACTCAGCCTGACCCAGGCGACGGAGTACGGCGCCGTCTATTCCGAGGAAGAGCTTCGCCACCTGATTGAACCGTCCAAACAGGCGGGGCTAGGCGTCCATATGGACGGGGCGCGGCTGGCCAACGCCGTGGCGGCGGGCTTCGACCCCAAGGATGTCGCGCGGCTGGGCGTGGATATTCTGTCGTTCGGCGGCGCCAAGGCCGGCGCCCACTGCGTCGAGGCCCTGGTGATCTTCGACAGAAGCCTGACGCGTCGGATCGACAACCGGCTGAAACAGGCAGGTCAGACGGCGTCCAAGGGGCGGCTGCTTGCGGCGCCGCTGTTGGGTCTGCTGGAAAGCGGCGACTGGCTGTCGGGCGCCGCCCACGCCAATCTGATGGCCCAGCGCCTGGCCGACGGCATCGAGGCCAGGACGTCTTTCGTGCTCGCCCATCCGGTAGAGTCCAATGCGGTTTTCGTGCGGATGCCGGACGAGGCGCATCAGGCGCTGAATGCGGCCGGCTGGGCCTGCTATCAGTTCGACGACGGTTCGGTGCGATTCGTCTGTTCCTGGGCGACCGAAGAGGCGGCGGTGGACGCCCTCATCGACGCCGTGGCGAGCCTGAACTGAGGTGGCGGTCCGGTTCCGCCTCGATGGCATGACGACGGCGGAGCGCGGCGATGCGGGGTGAACGCTCGGGCCGGCGCGGCGATGTCGCCACCAAGGCCATGAACGCCGGCGCCGATCCTTCTCAGCAGGAAGCGCCGCCGACACTCGAGGCGCTGAAGAACCTGATCGGGGTGGTGGCGCGATCCGACGCGCCTCAACTGCCCTGGCGTGTGACGGGCGCGATCCTGCTGACGCTGGCGGGCAAGGGGCTCGGCGTTCTGGCGCCGCTGGTGCTGGGCGCGGCGGTCAACCATCTGGCGGCGGATCATGGGCCTGCGACGGCCGTGGGGCTGGGCTTCGCGGCCTTCGCTGTGGGCTGGGCCCTGGTGCGCTTTCTGTCGGCGGCGACGCCGCAACTGTCGGACGTCGTGTTCGCGCCGGTGCGGGCGGCGGCCCAGCGCAAGACGGCGGCCGAGACCTTCGCCCACGCCCTCAGCCTGTCGCTGGATTTCCACCAGACCAAGCGGTCCGGCGCCCTGTCGCGGGTGATGGATCGTGGATCGCGCGCCGTCGACTTCCTGTTGCGCATCCTGATGTTCAATCTGGGCCCGACGGTGCTGGAGCTGGTGCTGGCGGCGGCGGTTCTGGGCGGCAAATACGACTGGCGCTTCGGCGCGGTCGCGGTGGCGGTCGTGCTTGTCTACGCGGTCACGACCTTCGCCATGGCCAACTGGCGGCTGGAGCACCGGCGCGCCATGAACGCCGCCGACAGCGAGGCGGCGGGTCTGTCAGTGGACGCCCTGCTGAACTATGAGACGGTCAAGTCGTTCGGCGCCGAAAGCCGCGCGGCCGAGGCCTATGACCGATCCCTGTCGACCTATGTTCAGGCCTCGCTGAAAGCGAACACCTCGCTGGCGGCGCTGAACCTGATTCAGGGCCTGATCATGAACGTCGGCCTGGGCGTCATGGCGGTCATGGCCGGGTTCGAGGCGGCGGCCGGGCGCATGGGACCGGGCGATGTGACGGCCGCCGTGCTGATCATGATCTCCCTCTATGCGCCGCTGAACATCCTGGGCTTCGCCTATCGAGAAATCCGACAGTCCTTCATCGACATGGAGGAGATGCTTAAGGTGACGCGCCAGGCGCCGCAGGTGGCGGACGCCCCCGACGCCGTGGCCCTGACCCGGCCTGAGAGCGGCTGCGGCGCCGAGATCGTCTTTGATCATGTGGGCTTCCGGCACGACGCGCGGGCGGCGGGGCTGGACGACGTCAGCTTCGTCACGCCCGCCGGCACGACAACCGCTTTGGTGGGGCCGTCCGGCGCCGGCAAGTCGACCATCGTCAAACTGGCTCTGCGCCTGCTGGACCCGCAGGAAGGCGCCGTGCTGATCGACGGGCGGGACGCACGCGGGTTGACCCAGGCGTCGCTGCGTTCAGCGGTGGCGCTCGTGCCGCAGGACGTGGCCCTGTTCAACGACACCATCGCCGCCAACATCGCCTTCGCCCGTCCTGATGCCGACGAGGCGGCGATCTGGGCCGCCGCCGAAGGGGCCGAACTGGCCGACTTCATCCGCAACCTGCCCGAGGGCATGGAGACCCGCGTCGGGGAGCGGGGTCTGAAGCTGTCCGGCGGCGAGCGTCAGCGCGTCGGCATCGCCCGCGCCCTGTTGGCCGATCCTTGCATCCTGATCCTGGACGAGGCGACCAGCGCGCTCGACAGCCGCACCGAGGCCGCCATCCAGAAGACGCTGCGCAAGGCGAGGGCAGGGCGCACGACCCTGGTGGTGGCGCACCGACTGTCCACCGTGGCCGACGCCGATCAGATCCTGGTGCTGAAGGCCGGACGCATCGTCGAGCGCGGCGCCCACCATGAGCTGGTGGCGCGTCAGGGCGGGGAATATGCGGCCCTGTGGCGCAAGCAGACGCGCGGAGCCAAGACGCAGGCGCCTCAGACCTGATCCGGCTTAGTCCTTGGCGCCGCTGGGCGCCTTGGCCTTCAGCACGTCCCTGAGGCTCTCCAGCACCTGGGCGCGGGCGTCGCCGGCCTCGGCCGGCAGCGTCAGCAGCAGGCGCAGCGCCTGGGCGTGGACGGTGACGATGCGCCAGTCGAAGCTTTGATCTTGCGGCGCTGCGTCGATCAGGTCGCACAGATTGGCGGCGGCGGTGCAGACGTCCTTCATCTCGAACGGCCCGGCCGCGTCGATCACGGCGCTGGCGCGAGCATAGGCCTGATCCAGCGCGGCGGAGGCTTCGTCCGGGCTGGGGGGAGGCTTCATGCCCGCCAGGGCGGACACCTGTTCCTCGATGACCTCTCGGCTGCGGGTCTCATATTCCGCCAGATTGGCGCGCGCCTGCTTCAGCGCGGTTCCGACGCTGACCCCGCCGGGCTGGTCGATCAGGGTCGACAGGCGCGAGCGACGACGATTGTGCGTGATGACCGTCATAGATTGATCGAGCCTCTGCGCTGGGCCTCGAATTCCGCCTTGCGAATCTCCTCGGAACGACGCTCGGGACCGGGCCAGGGTTCCTCTTTGAAGCGACGGTCAGGGCCGAAATAGTCGCCGACTTCAAGAAAGGGGCGATTGTCCTTGGCCACCCAGACGATGCGTTCCAGCAGGACGCCTGCGCTGAACGGCTTGGTGATCAGGAAGTTGGCCCCGCAGTCGCGCGCCTCAGACACCTTGGAGCGACGGACGTGGGCGGCTGTCATGATAACGGGCGCATAGGCGTTCGGCTCCAGCCCCGAGCGACGCAGCCAGCGCACGAACTCATAGCCGCTCATGCCCGGCATTTCGCAATCGACCAGGATCAGGTCGACCGGATGCGTCTGCAGAATCTTGATGGCCTCGGCGGCGTCGGCGCAGGTGTGGCGCACCTTGATGCCGAAACCCAGCAGCGCCTGCGCCGTCAACTCCATCGCGAATGGGGAATCATCGACGACCATGGTCATCGCCCCATCGAAGTTGAAGACCGCGCTTTCGCGCAGGGTTTCGCCGACCCCGTTCATGCCGCGCATGGGAGCCTCGAATCACGCCTTATGGAAGCTTGGACGAATCGCATCGGCGCAGCTTCGACGCCGACGAGGCGCCATGCAACGGCTTGCTGCGGTCGATCAGCCCAGACGGCCGATGGCGTAGAAACGGTCGGCGCGCTGCTTCTTCAGCTGTTCAGCCGACAGGCCGGACATGGCCTTCAGTTCTTCTTCCAGAACCTGACCGACGTTCTGGATCGCCTTTTCGCGGTCGGCGTGGGCGCCGCCCAGCGGCTCGGGGATCACGCGATCGACGATCTTCAGCTCGATCAGGTCCGGCGCCGTGATCTTCATGGCGTTGGCCGCGTCCTTGGCCCGCGATCCGTCGCGCCACAGGATGCCCGCCGCGCCTTCCGGCGAGATGACCGAATAGATCGAGTGCTCCAGCATCAGCACGCGGCTCGCCGCCGCGATGGCGATGGCGCCGCCCGAACCGCCTTCGCCCGTCACCGTGGCGATGGAGGGCACGCCCAGCGTCAGGCCGCGCTCGGTCGAGCGGGCGATGGCTTCGGCCTGGCCGCGCTCCTCGGCGCCCAGACCCGGATAGGCCCCGGCGGTGTCGACAAACGTCAGGACCGGCAGGCCGAACTGCTCGGCCATGTCCATCAGGCGGACGGCCTTGCGATATCCCTCGGGGCGGGCCATGCCGAAGTTGTGGGTGATGCGGGTCTGGGTGTCGTGGCCCTTTTCATGGCCCATGATCACGACCGGCTGGCCGCGGAAACGCGCCAGACCGCCCAGGATCGCCTGGTCGTCGCCGAATTGACGGTCGCCGTGCAACTCCACGAAATCGGTGAACAGGCCGTCGACATAGTCGATGAAGTGCGGACGCTGCGGGTGGCGCGCGACCTGGGTGCGCATCCACGGGTCAAGGTTGGCGTAGGCCTTGGTGCGCATGGCGTCGGCCTTCTTGCGCAGGGCGGCGATCTCGGTCTCGAACGATCCGCTGGTCGGCGCCAGCAGCGACAACTCGGCGATCTTGGCGTCCAGTTCGGCGATCGGCTTTTCGAATTCGAGATAGTGCGTGGCCATTAGGCGTCCGTGAGGAGGGAGCGCGCATTGCGCTACGGAAGGCGGCGGAACCTAGAGCGCCGAACGCTTCGGAGCAAGCGCGGCTTCAGTCGTCCTTCGCCAGAGGATGGTTGGCGTGGACCACCTGTGACAGGCGGTCGGTGGCGACGTGGGTGTAGATCTGGGTGGTCGAGATGTCGGCGTGGCCCAGCAGGGTCTGCACCACGCGCAGGTCGGCGCCGCCCTCCAGCAGGTGGGTGGCGAAGGCGTGGCGCAGGACGTGGGGGCTGACGCGAGCCGGATCGATCCCGGCTGAAACGGCCGCCTGATCCAAAAGCTGTGCGAAGCGGCGCGGGGTCAGGTGGCCGCTCTTGCCGTGCGACGGGAACAGCCAGACGCTGTCGGGCGCGCCGGGCTTGCGCACGGCGTCGCGGGCGTCGAGCCAGGCCTTGATCGCCTCGCGCGCGGCGGTGTTGAGGGGCGCCAGCCGTTCCTTACCGCCCTTGCCGCGCACGATCAGATAGGCCGGATCTCGCCGCACGGCCTCGACCCTGAGCGCCAGCAGCTCAGAGACGCGCAGGCCGGAGGCGTAGGCCATCTCGACCAGGGCGATCAGGCGCAGGCCCGCCGCGCTGTCTGCGGCGCCGGCGGCGGCCAGCAGGGCCTCGATCTCGTCTCGGCTCAGGGTCTTGGGCAGGCTGCGTCCCTGTTTGGGCGCGTCGAGGCGGCGGGAGGGATCGTCGGTCCGCCAGCCCTCGCCCTGGGCGAAACGATAGAACTGGCGCACTGAGGCCCGGCGCCGTGCGGCGGTGGCGGCCGACAGCCCACGCCGCGACAGATCGGCGAACCACGCCTCCAGCGCCTCCTGCGGCGCAGCCATCAGGCCCCCGGCGTCGCCCAGCCAGGTCTCCGCGTCGGCCAGGTCCCGGCCATAGGCGGCCAGCGTATGGGGCGAGGCGTCGCGCTCGGCCGCCATCATCTCTAGGAATGCTTCGATCTGCGGTGTCATGCCGTGTCAGGTCGTCTCTTCTGAGGTGTGGAGCCGGGCGGCGTCTCGTGTAGAGGGTATACGGACCATGCCTTCCGACGCCTCGCCTGATTCCTTCCCGCTGTCTTCGGTCCGCACCATAGCCCTGGTGGGGCTGATGGGCGTCGGGAAATCGACCGTGGGGCGGCGGCTGGCGCAAAGGCTGGGCCTGCCATTCGCCGACGGCGATCAGGTGATCGAGGAAGCGGCGGGCATGACCGTCAGCGAAATCTTCGCCTCACGCGGCGAGGCGGAGTTCCGGGCGGGCGAGGCGCGGGTGATGCGCCGCCTGCTGGAAGGGCCGCCGATCGTGCTGGCGACCGGGGGCGGGGCAGTGCTCAACCCCGACACGCGCGCCTTAATGAAGCAACACGCCGTCAGCGTCTGGATGCGCGCCGACCTGAAGGTGATCGCCGAGCGGGTGGGGCGGCGCGACACGCGGCCCCTGTTGCGCGGACGCGACCCGCTGGTGGCGCTGAACGAGTTGGCGCGGGCGCGCTACCCCATCTACGGACAGGCCGATGTGACGGTCGATGTGGGCGGCGGCTCGCACGGTCAGGCCGTGGACGCCATTCTGAAACAATTGCGCCGGTTCGGGCGGCAGGAGACCAAGCGATGACGACGACGATCCCGGTCGCGGGCGGCGCCTTCGCCCCCTATGAGGTCGTCGTCGGGCGGGGCCTGCTGAAGGCGGCGGGCGCCGAGGTTGCGGCGCTGAAGCCCACGCGCGCCTTCATCGTCAGCGACGAGACGGTGGCGGCCATCCACGGCGAAACGGTGCGCGCGTCTCTGGCGGCGGAGGGGCTGGCTACGGGGCTGGTGACGGTTCCGGCGGGGGAGGCGTCCAAGTCGTTTGAACAGCTTGAGGCCGTGCTGGACCGCCTGCTGGCCGAGGGGCTGGACCGCAAGAGCATGGTCGTCGCGCTGGGCGGCGGCGTGGTGGGCGACCTGGCTGGTCTGGCGGCCGCCCTGTTCATGCGCGGCATCGATTTCGTGCAGGTTCCGACGACCCTGCTGGCTCAGGTGGATTCCTCGGTCGGCGGCAAGACGGCGATCGATACTCCGCGCGGCAAGAACCTGATCGGCGCCTTCCACCAGCCGCGCCGGGTGCTGGCCGACATCGAGGCGCTGGCCACCCTGCCGATGCGCCAGGTGCGCTCGGGCTGGGCCGAGGTGCTGAAGCACGGGCTGATCTGCGACGCGGCCTTCTTCGACTGGTTGGGCAATGAAGGCGCCGCGGGCGCACAGGGCGACCCCGACGCGCTGGAACGGGCGGTGATCCGTTCGGTCGAGATCAAGGCCCAGATCGTCGGCGAGGACGAGAAGGAGGCGGGCCGCCGCGCCCTGCTGAACCTGGGCCACACCTTCGGCCACGCTCTGGAGGCCGAGCTGGCCTTCGGCGAGACATTGACGCACGGCGAGGCGGTGGCGCTGGGCTGCGCCATGGCCTTCCGTTACTCGGCGCAGCAGGGACTGTGTGCGGCGTCCGAGGCCGAGCGCGCCGAGGCGGGCATCCGCGCGGCGGGCCTGCCGACGCGGCTGTCGGACGTGGAACACACCTTCGCCGCCGACGCCCTGATCGCGCGCATGGCGGGGGACAAGAAGGCCGAGGGCGGGCGTCTTACCTTGATCCTGGCGCGAGCCGTGGGCGACGTCTTCACCGACAAGAATGTGGACGCCGAGGCGGTGCGCGCCTTCCTGATCGAGGAGGGCGCGGCGTGAACCTGCCCCCGTCGTCCTTGAAGACGCTTTCGTGCGGCTGGAGTCGTTTACCGAGGCTCTGAAGGACGATGTGAGGGCGGCGCTGGACTGCGATCCCGACGCCTGGAACGGCATGGTCAGCGCCGCCTATGGACAGCATTTCGAGGGGTGGTGGGATGCGGCGATAAAGGCGATGGCGGCGGGTTCGCGCATCGCCTACGCCGTGCGGCGGCGCAGCGACGGCGCGGTCGTCGGCACAACCAGCCTCTATGAGATCAGGCCCGAACATCGGCGCTGCGAGATCGGCTCGACCTTCTACCGGCCAGAGGCGCGCGGCGGCGCGATCAATCCGGCCTGCAAGCGGCTGCTGCTGGACCACGCCTTTTCAAACGGCGCGATCCGGGTCGAGATCATCACTGACGCCCTGAACGCCGCCAGCCAGGCGGCGATACGCAAGCTGGGCGCGACCTTTGAAGGCGTGCTGCGCAAGCACAAGACGACCTGGACCGGCCGGGCGCGCGATACCGCGCAGTTCGCCATCCTGGACGACGACTGGCCAGAGGTGCGGCGACGGCTGGACGAGCGGTTGACGGCCTTCGCCTAATCCACAGCCCGGCACTCGGTCGGTTCGCGGTCGGCGGCGCTCCATGTCGCCATGACGCCCTTGCCGCGCAGTTCATAACCCGAGGCGCGATACCAGATGCCGTCGGCGGCGCGCTCCTGATACAGATCGACCGCTTCGCCGCTGGAGTTGCGTACGGTCGCCATCTGGCGCGGGTTGTCGAAATCGACCGACAGGCGTTCGGAGTTGTTGCACAGGTAAACGGCGTGAATGACGCGGTTCAGGGCGCGGTCCTGGAGCTCGGCGCCTGTGCGGCGACGGGCCGTTTGGGCGTCGATTGCGCGCTGGCGTACTGCATCGCTGTCGGTCGGCGCCTCGCGCGGCTCCTGTCCGCAGGCCGACAACAGGACGAGGGCGGAAACGGCGGCGGTCGGCCATAGGGTGCGGGGCGGCAATGGAGCCTCTCTCAAGGTCAAGCTTGGAGGGTCAACGCTCCGCTTCGCCGGTCGTTCCTGCCCGGAGTTTCCGCCGTGAACGGAAGAAGCCGCGCAGCATCTCGGCCGCTGGATCGGCCATGACCCCGCCCGTTGTCTCAGGCCGCCAGTGGCAGGTCGGCTGGTCGAAGAAACGACCGCCGTGAAGCACGGCGCCGCCCTTGGGATCGTCGGCGCCCCAGACCACCCTCCCGATGCGGGCGTGGCTGATGGCGCCCGCGCACATGGCGCATGGCTCCAGCGTGACATAGAGAGTCAGGTCCGTAAGGCGATAATTCTGCAACGTCGCCGCCGCATCGCGCAGGGCGACGATCTCGGCATGGGCGGTTGGATCATGGGCCGTGATGGGCCCGTTTTGCCCGCGCCCAAGCACTTCGCCGGTGTTTTCATCCACGATCACGGCCCCGACCGGCACCTCGCCAGCCTCAGCCGCCGCTTGCGCCAGATCGAGCGCCATGCTCATGAACCGCTCATCATGGATCGCCATCCCAAAGACAACGACAAGAAGCCCCGCTCCCGTCAAGACGACGGCGCGCGCGGTCCCCGCAATTTCGCCGATAAGGGCCCGCGAAAGCCCTTCGATAAGGACGGAAAGCCGGGCGGCAAGCCCCGCGACCGCGCCGAGGGCCGATCGGGCGGCAAGCCTGCGCCCGAAGCCAAGGCGCCCGAACGCACCGAACGAATCGCCAAGGTCATGGCGCGTGCCGGCATCGCCTCGCGTCGCGAGGTCGAACGGCTGATCGGTCTGGGCAAGGTGGCCGTGAACGGCCGCATCCTGGCCACGCCCGCCGTGCTGGTGAAGCGCGACGACAAGATCACCGTCGACGGCAAGCCGATCGGCGCCGCGCAGGCGACGCGCGTCTGGCGCTATCACAAGCCCGCTGGCCTGATCACCAGCCACAACGACCCGGCGGGTCGCCCCAATGTGTTCGACGCCCTGCCCAGCAGCCTGCCGCGGGTGATCTCGGTCGGCCGTCTCGATCTGGCGACCGAGGGCCTGCTGCTGCTGACCAACGACGGAGAACTGAGCCGGGCGCTGGAGCTGCCGGACACGGCTCTGGTGCGTCAGTACCGCGCCCGTGCGCGCGGCCGCATCACTCAGGAACAGTTGGACAAGCTGAAGGACGGCGTAGTCGTCGACGGCGTCCGCTACGGCCCGGTCGAAGCCACCATCGACAAGGCCAAGGAAAAGGCCGACGGCGAGAAGTCCTCGGCCAATCTGTGGCTCAGCGTCTCCATCACCGAGGGCAAGAACCGCGAGGTCCGCAAGGTGCTGGAAAGCGTAGGCCTGACGGTCAACCGCCTGATCCGCCTGGCCTATGGCCCGTTCCAGCTCGGCACCTTGCCTGTCGGCGCGGTCGAGGAAGTCGGCCCGCGCGTGATCCGCGAGATGCTGGCCGAGCATATCCGCCCCGAGAACCTGCCGACGGGCAATACGGTCGATACGCCGGCGCCGGCTCCCGGCCGTCGCACCGGCACGCCGATCGTGCGCGGCAAGTCCGGCTCAGCCATGTCGGACCCCTCGCGCAAGCCCAGCCGCGTTCGCGCCGCCGAGACGGCTGCCGAAGAAGGCGCTGAGTTCGGCAAGCCCGCCAAGAAAGAAGGCTGGGCCAAGGCAAAGCCCAAGTTCGAACACGCCAAGACCTTCAAGCCCCGCGCCCGCCCCGGTGAAGGCGAGGCGACAGCAGATGGCGAGCGCCCGCGTCGCCCGTTCAAGCCGCGCGAACCGCGCGCCGACCAATTCATCGACGACCGCCGTGGTCCGCCCAAGGGCGGTCGCCCGAGCGCCAAGCCCGGCGGCAAGCCGTTCGGTCGTCCCGGCGGCGCAGGCGGCCGCTCTGACGCGCGTTCTGACACGCGCTTCGGCGAACGTTCGGATTCTCGTCCGGGAGACCGGCCCGGCGGCCCCCGTGGCGGCGGCAAGCCGTTTGGGGGCAAACCCTTCGGCGGCAAGCCTTCGGGCGGTGGTCGCGGCGGCCCTCGCGGACGCAACTGACCCCCTGAGCGGAGGCCAAGATCATGGTGGAGGCTGAAACGCGGCTGAACGGTCGTTGCTTGTGCGGTGCGGTGCGTTTCACAGCCTCGCCCAGCGGCGGGATGCACGCCTGCCATTGCGAACGGTGCCGCCGTACTTCGGGCGGCGTGTCGCTCAGTGTCGACTGCGGCGACAGCGTGGAGGTCGAGGGGCTGTTGGCCGTCTACGACTCGTCCGACTGGGCCGAGCGGCAGTTCTGCTCGGCCTGCGGCTCCAACCTTTTCTGGCGGTTAAAGGCGGGCGGCATGGTGATGGTTTCGGTTCAGGCGTTCGACGACCCGTCGGCCTTCGCCTTCGACAGCGAGATCTACATCGACGCCAAGCCCGGCAACTACGCCTTCGCCGGAGAGCGCACACGCATGACCGGCGCCGAGGTCGAGGCCCTCTATGCGGGCGAAGAGAAGTAATCCATGCGCATCGTAGCGGGCAGCCTGAAGGGCCGCGCCATCGTCACGCCCGAGGGGCAGAACACGCGGCCGACGTCCGATCGGGCGCGTCAGGCGATCTTCAATGTGCTGGAGCACGCCTCCTGGGCTGAAGGTCTGCACGAGGCGCGGGTGATCGACCTCTATGCCGGTTCGGGCGCGCTGGGGTTTGAGGCGTTGTCGCGTGGGGCGGCCTTCTGCCTGTTCGTGGACACGGACGACGGCGCGCGCGGCGCGATCCGCGAAAACATGGACGCCTATGGCCTGTTCGGCCGGTGCCGGGTGCATCGGCGCAGCGCGACCGATCTGGGGCCGCGTCCCGGCTCGGCGGGCGAGGCCTTCACCCTGGCGTTTCTGGATCCGCCCTACGCCAAGGGTCTGGGCGAACAGACGCTGGCGCGCTTGCTGGAAGGCGGCTGGCTGGCGCCGGGCGCCATCGTGGTGTTCGAGCGCGGATCGGACGAGCCCGACATCGACACGCCCGGCTATGAGCGGTTGGACGCGCGCGACTATGGCGCCGCGCGCGTCCTGTTCCTCAGGGTATCAGAAGCTTCGGCCTGAGGTCCGGTTGTCGGTCCGGCTGCGCAGGCGGCTGAGGCCTTCGCGGTTGACGACATAGGGGCCGCCGTTGCGCGACTTGATGACGCCCTTGCGCTTCAGGCTGCGCCATTGATCAAGGTTGCAGCCGTCCAGCACCCAGCCTTCGCGGGTGAAGCAGAGGGCGGCCAGGATGCGGCCCTGTTCGTCGCGTTCCAACTGGATGCGACCGCCCTGGGCGAGGGCGTGGAGCGTGCGTTGCTCCGCACGTGACAGGTTCATGGGATTGAGATTTCCAAGGCATGAGAAGACACGCGCCCGGCGCAACGTGGCGCGGGGCGGGCTCAGGAGGCCTCGGGACGATCAGCGTCCAGGGCCTATGCCGTGGCTACATTCTCAAACATGGTTCGATCCCATTGGGGGAAGGACGGGGCCTTTACCATAAAGGCGCGATCTCAGCTACACGTCAGATCTTGTGGCGCAGCAGCGTTACAGCCAGGGCGCGGGCGCCGTCGGTGACATCGGCCCAGGTGACGTCGAAACCGTCGTCCTCGCCATAATAGGGATCGGCCACGGCCTGGCCGGCGCGGCCCTCGACGTGATCCAGCAGCAGGGACAACTTCGCCGTCGCGTCGGGCGGAGCGATGCGACGCAGGTTCGCCAGATTGGCATGATCCATCGCCACCAGATGGGTGAAGCGGCGGAAGTCGGCGGGTTTCACCTGGCGACCGCGCAGGCCTGAAATGTCGACGCCGTTTTTCAGGGCGACCGCCTGCGCGCGCGGGTCGGGCGGCGAGCCGATGTGCCAGTTTCCTGTTCCTGCGGAATCCGTGACGGCGTCCAGTTTCAGACGACTCGCTTCCTCGCGGAACGCCGCTTCGGCCAGCGGCGAGCGACAGATGTTGCCGAGACAGACGAAGAGGATGGAGGGTACCATGGGCCCTGCCTATCAAGGCGTGGTTCGGCGCGCCACCATCCCTTCGTCGCCGGGGCTAGTTCTGGGCCAGGCTCTTCTTGAGTTGCAGTTCTGTGGCCTTCTTGTTCATGGCGGTGAGAAAGACCTTGAAGATCACGCCGCTGAAAAGGGCGCTCAGGGCGATGGTGAAGAAGGTTGAAACGGTCCAGTCGATGATCGGCGCGCCGCTGGAAATGATGACCGGGCGATAGACGGCGACGCCGGCGATCACGACCCAGTGGCTGATGCAGTAAAAGCAATGGAACAGGTGGCCGATCATGTGACCGGCCTTGTGGGCGGCGGCCCGTAGCGGCGCGAACAGCTCTGTCTGGGTGAGGGTGATCGACACGCTGGCGGAGGCGATGGCCAGTACCAGGCAGGTCCATAGTCCCTGTGCGGCGGGGGAGGTCAGTATCTCGGTCATTGGTGTTCCAGGTGAATCATGTATCTTCAAAAGATACGTAATTCGACGTGAAGGGCAATGCAAATGTGAAAGCGCTGTGTTGCGGGGGATCAGCCGTGAGCGGACTTGCCGGCTTCGACGCGGAAACGCCGGGTCAGGTCCGCCAGGGTGACGGCCTGCAGCCCTTCGATCAGAACCTGTTCTGCGTGGTTCATGGCCGTGGCGACCGAGGCGTTGACGGCCCGCTCGACGGCGCAATCCGGGGCATCGTTGTCGAAGCCGATGGTGAAGAGACGCTCGGTGCCGACCGCTCGCAGGATGTCGAGAAGGGTGACCTTTTCCAGGTCGCAGTCCAGCCGCCAGCCGCCGCCATGCCCCTTTTCCGAGCGGACGTAGCCGGCCTTTCGCAGGCCCGCCATGGTGCGGCGTACGACGGCGGAGTTGGTGCCCAGCATTTCTGCGACCTTTTCGGAGGTCATGGGCGTGTCGCTGGCCGCCATATGCAGCAAGACATGAAGCATTCTCGACAAGCGGCTGTCTGTACGCATGTTTTATCGCCTCCCGAACAGTTTTTCGAGGTCGTGCAGCTTCAGCTCTACATAGGTCGGGCGGCCGTGGTTGCATTGGCCCGAGTGAGGCGTGGCCTCCATCTGGCGCAGCAGGGCGTTCATCTCAGGCGCCGACAGGACGCGGCCCGAGCGCACCGAGCCGTGGCAGGCCATGGTGCCGCAGACCTCAGCCATGCGCTCCTTTAGCGACAGGGCGGCGCCGTGTTCGGACAGGTCGTCGGCGATGTCGCGGATCAGGCCCTGAACGTCGGTGTCGCCCAGCAGGGCGGGCGTCTCGCGCACCAGCACCGCGCCTGCGCCGAACGCTTCGACGATCAGACCCATCTCGGCCAGTTCATCGGCCTTGGCCGCGACGCGCTCGGCCTCGGCGGGGTCCAGCTCGACCACTTCTGGCGTCAGCAGGGCCTGACGGGTGACGGCGCCATCGGCCATCTGGGCCTTCATCCGCTCATAGACGAGGCGTTCGTGGGCGGCGTGCTGGTCGACGATGACGAGGCCGTCGCGGGTCTGGGCCACGATGTAGTTGGCGTGAAGCTGGGCTCGCGCGGCGCCCAGCGGATAGTCGATCAGGTCGAGCGGGGCCGAGGCGCCGGGCGCGATCTGACCCGCGTGTTCGGCCTGAATCTCGCTCAGGGTGCGGAAGCTGGGAGCGGCGGCTTCGCCGCTCCACGTATGCTCAACGCGGGCGGAGCGTTCGTTCAGGCCGGGCAGGTTCTGTGCGGCGGCGGCCGGTTGCGACCAGCCCTGCCAGCCGCTCCAGCCCGGCGCGGCGTTGCTGAACGATTGCGGCGCGGCCGGGTTGTAGAGGGCTTCGCCCGTATGCGGCCGGAAGCCGGACAGGGCGTCGGCGGCGACCGTGGTCGAAGCGCGGTGTCCCGCCGCGTGCAGGGCGTGGCGCAGGGCGCCGACGATCAGGCCGCGCACCAGGGCCGGGTCGCGGAAGCGGACCTCCGCCTTGGCCGGGTGGACGTTCACATCGACATACAGCGGGTCGATGTCGATGAAGAGGGCCGCCGCCGGGTGCCGGTCGCGCGCCAGAAAGTCGGCATAGGCGCCGCGCAGGGCGCCCTGCAGCAGGCGATCGCGCACGGGGCGGCCGTTGACGAACAGGAACTGGTGCGCCGCATTGCCGCGCGAATAGGTCGGCAGGCCCGCATAACCGGACAGGCGCACGCCGTCGCGCTCCTGATCGATCAGCAGGGCGTTGGCCTCAAAATCGCGGCCCAGCAGGGCGCCGAGCCGCTTCAGCCGCCCTTCGTCGCCGGGATGTTCGGCGGGCAGGCGCAGCGTCGTCTTGCCGTCCAGCGTCAGGGTGAAGGCGACAGCCTCGTGCGCCATGGCCTGACGCTTGATCTCTTCGGAGATGGCCATGGCCTCGGCCCGCTCGGACTTCATGAACTTCAGCCGGGCGGGGGTGGCGTAGAACAGGTCGCGCACCTCGACCCGCGCGCCGTGCGGGCCGGGGAAGGCGGCGGGCGACAGGGGGCGCTGGGCGCCGCCCTCGACGGAAACGGCCCAGGCGTCGTTCTGGGGCTGGCCCGCCTCGGCTCGGGCGCGGGTCGTGATGTTCAGGCGGGCGACCGAGCCGATGGAGGGCAGGGCCTCGCCCCGGAAGCCCAGGGTGAAGATGCGCAGCAGGTCGACGTCGCCCGCATCGTCAGGCTCCAGCTTCGACGTGGCGTGGCGCTCGATGGCGACGGGCAGTTCGTCGCGGGGGATGCCCTTTCCGTCGTCGGCGATCAGGATGCGGGTCAGGCCGCCGCCGTCCGCCTGGATCTCGATGCTGCGGGCGCCCGCGTCGATGGCGTTCTCGACCAGTTCCTTGATGGCGCTGGCCGGGCGTTCGACCACCTCGCCGGCGGCGATGCGGTTGACGGTTTCGGGGGGGAGGCGGCGAATGGTCATCTGAGTCGCAAGGATAGGCGCCGTCGTCGCCCGGCGCACCTCAATCCTTTTTTCGTGAGCCGGATGACGATTTTCGTGATGCAGGGGCTTGCGGCGCGTCAATGGCAACATATACTGTTGCAGTCGATCGGCGAGGCCGAAGTGACACACGACCTGTTTATGGACCTTCTGTCCACTTATCGTTTCAACCGCCTGATTGAGGTTTTCTCTCCATGAAGATCAAAGCCGCCCTGATCGCCGTTTCGGCCGCCGCCCTGCTGGCCGCCTGCAGCCAGCCCGCCGACACCGCCGGCGCTCCGACGACCGACGCAGCCTCGACCGCTCCGGTCGCGCTGAAGGCGACCTCGGGCGTCTATGTGATGGATCCGACCCACGCCTCGCTGCAGTGGTCGCTGCCGCACAACTCGATCTCGAACTACACGGCGCGCTTCAACAAGTTCGACGCCAAGATCACGCTGGACACCGCCAACCTGGCTAACAGCACGGTCGAGGCGACCATCGATCCGACCTCGGTCGACGCCAACTATCAGGGCGACTACGCCGGCACCCACGCCGCCACCGGCTTCAAGAGCTGGAGCGAGGACATCGCCAAGAACAAGAACTTCCTGAACGCCACGGCCTTCCCGCAGATCACCTTCAAGTCCACCAAGGTCGAGCTGACCGGCGCGCGCACGGCCAAGGTGACGGGCGACCTGACCTTCCTGGGCGTAACCAAGCCGGTGACGCTGGACGCCACCTTCAACGGCGATCTGGAGAAGCACCCCTTCGTGCCGGCTCCGGCCATCGGCTTCGCGGCTGAGGGCAAGTTCAAGCGCACCGACTTCGGCATGCCGCTGGGCCCGGTCGGCGACGAGGTGACGATCCGCTTCGACGCCGAATTCATTCAGGAAGCTGCGCCGGCTGCTCCGGCCGCCTGATAGGCGAAAGCACGACGAAGGGGCGGGGCCGTTCGGTCCCGCCCTCTTCATGTTCCGACTGACGCGAGACTTCTCATGACCCGCCGCCCCAGCCGATACAGCGCCGTCGCCATCGCCCTGCACTGGCTGATCGCGGTCGCCATCCTGTCGATGATCCCGATGGGCTGGTGGATGAGCGACGCCATCGTTGAGCCGGACACTCAGGCGCTGGCCTATCGCGTGTTCCAGATTCACAAGTCGATCGGGTTCCTGATCCTGGCGCTGACGGTGCTGCGGATCGTGTGGCGGCTGACCCATCCGGTCCCGGCCCTGCCGGGCGCCATGAAGGGGTGGGAGCAGTTCGCTGCGAGGGCGACGCACGCCGCCTTCTACGCCCTGATGCTGGCCCTGCCGCTGACGGGGTGGATCTATGTCTCGACCGGTTGGGCCGTGGTTACGGACACGCCGCTGGCCGTGGCGACCAGCTGGTTCGGCCTGTTCACCATTCCGCATCTGTCCTTCATCGAGCACGCCTCCGAAGCCGCCCGCCGCGCTACGGCCTGGATGGCCATGGGCGCGCACAGCAAGCTGGCGTGGGGCGCGATCGTGCTGGTCGCCCTGCACGTCGGGGCGGCGCTGAAGCACCAGTTTCTGGATCGTGACGGCGTGCTTTCGCACATGATTCCGGTCTTGCCGCACGGTGACGACGCGCACGGCGTTGCGCCCGAGCCGACGCTGGCCGTCCGCTGGGCCGAGCGGTTGGCGGGCGTGGCGTTCGTGGTCGTGATCGGCGTCGCCTTCGGTCTGGCCGCCAAGCCCGCGCCCAAGGCGGAAGGGCAGGCGGTCGCCTCGGCCCCTGCCGCCGCGCCTGCGGCCGACGCCGCTGTGGCGCCAGGCACGGCCGCCGCCTGGATCGTGGACAAGGCCGCCTCGACGATCCAGTTCACCGGAACCCACACCGGCAAGGCCTTCACCGGCCGCTTCGAGCAGTGGGATGCGCAAGTGTGGTTCGATCCGGCGGATCTGGCGGGCTCGAAAGCCGTCGTGACGGTACAGACCGGCACGGCCAAAACCGGCGACGCTACCCAGGAAGGCAGCCTGCCGGGCGCCGAATGGTTCGATACCTCGACCTATCCGACCGCCCGCTTCGAGGCGACGGCGTTCAAGGCGCTGGGCGGAAACCGTTACGAGGCGACCGGAACCCTGCGGATAAAGACGACCACGGTCCCGGTCGTCCTGCCCTTCACCTTTGACGAGGCGGATGGGACGGCCACGGTTGCGGGCAAGCTGGAGCTGGACCGCACGGCGCTGAACATGGGCATGATGTCCGACGCGGGCGGCGACTGGGTCTCCAAGGCCATCGGCGTCGAGATCAAGGTGAAGGCGGCGCGGGCCGGTTAGCCGGCTTCGACGTTCAGCCTACCTGCGCCCGGTGCCGCAGCATGGCGTCGGCCAGGACGATGGCGGCCATCGCCTCGACCACCGGCACGCCGCGCAAAGCGACGCACGGATCGTGACGGCCCTTGGTGCGCAGATCGACTTCGGCGCCGTCGCGGTTGATCGACTGGCGAAGGGTCAGGATCGAGGAGGTCGGCTTGAACGCCACCCGCGCGGTCAGGGGCTGGCCTGAGGAGATGCCGCCCAATACGCCGCCCGCCTTGTTCGACAGGAAAACCGGCCGGCCGTCCTCGCCCAGACGCATTTCGTCGGCGTTGTCCTCGCCCGACAGCTCGGCGGCGTCGAAGCCGGCGCCGATCTCCACGCCCTTGACCGCGTTGATGGACATAAGGCCTGCCGCCAGTTCGGCGTCCAGCTTGCCGTAGAGGGGCGCGCCCCAACCGGCGGGTACGCCCGTGATCTCCAGCGCCACGACGGCGCCGATGGACGAGCCGGCCTTGCGCACGCCGTCCAGATACTCTTCCCAGGCGGGCGCGACCTCGGCCGAGGCGGCGAACAGGGGGTTGTCGTAGACGGCGTCGAAGTCGATAGCGTCGTCGGCGATGCGATGCGGGCCGAGCTGGACCACGCCCGCGCGGATGCGGATGGCCTCGCCCAGCACCTTGCGGGCCACGGCGCCCGCCGCCACGCGGCTGGCCGTTTCTCGCGCCGAGGATCGCCCGCCGCCGCGATGGTCGCGCACGCCGTATTTGCTTTGATAAGCGTAGTCGGCGTGGCCGGGGCGGAAGGCGCGGGCGATCTCGCCATAGTCCTTGGACCGCTGGTCGGTGTTCTCGATCATCAAGCTGATCGGCGTGCCGGTCGTGACCGGGCCGTTTCCATCGTCGAAGACGCCGGACAGGATGCGGACCTGGTCGGCCTCCTGCCTCTGGGTGACGAAGCGGCTGCCGCCGGGCTTTCTCAGGTCGAGCCAGGGCTGAATGTCGGCTTCGGTCAGCGGGATCAGCGGCGGGCAGCCGTCGACGACGCAGCCGATGGCCGGGCCGTGGCTTTCGCCCCAAGTGGTGATGCGGAACAGATGGCCGAAGGTGTTGTGCGACATGACGGCGAGGCTTAAGCCGCCATGCGCTGCGGCGTCCAGACCCGAGTGAAACGAAGCAGCATATCCTCGGCGGCCGAGGGCAGTTCTTCAGACGGGATCAGCTTCACGAACAGGTCGCCTGCGGGACGTTTGCCGCGCGCGGGCAGGCCCAGGCCGGGCAGGCGCAGACGAACCGGCGCGGTCATGTCCGGCACCAGCCATGCCGGCTGGGGCCCGGCGTGGGTGTCGATCTCGATCCGTCCGCCGTCCCGCATCAGACGCGAGGCGATCGGCCAGTCCATGAACAGGTCGGCGCCCAGCACCGACAGGCCATCGGCAGGGCGGATCAGGACCGGGATCAGTCCGTTGACGCCCTTCAGGCGAATACGATCCGCCGTTCGCACGCCGGGCGGGACATGGACCAGCAACAGGCGCCCTGACGCCCTGGCGCAAACGGTTCCGCCGCTCAGCGCCTGCATGGGCGTCAGCACGATCAGAGGCGGGACGATCTGGCGCGCCGGAGCGGGCGTCTCGCCTCGGCTTTCGACGCGAACAGGCGCGGGCAGGGCGGGGAGTTGCGCCTGCAGCAGACGGTAGGCGGCGACTGTTCTTCTGAACCGTTCGGCGTCGCCATCAGGGTGGTCGGGGTGAGCAGCCTTCACGGCGGCCCGAAAGGCTGCAGTCAGCCCATCGGCGTCCGCTGCGCCGCGCAGCCCCAACAGAAGCCGTGCCTCGGCCATGGAAAGAAACGGCTGCGCGCTCATGGCGACACCGTGCGGGACTATGGTCAAGACGAGGTTAACCGTCTTCCTATGCGGCGACGCTTTGGTTTATTGACACAGGGGCCGTGTCAGCAGTTGATGACTGATGCCTCGGTGCGCCCTCAGGAAGTCTTGTTCGTGAATATGTCGGTTATCCCGCCCAGCCCATCCGCAGACGATTACGCCGCCCAATTGGCGGCCAACGCCGATGACACGATCTTTGATCGTGATGAGCCGATCAGCCTGTTCGTGGAATGGCTGGAAGAGGCGAAGCGCAGCGAGCCGAACGACGCCAACGCGATGGCGCTGGCCACCGTCGATGCGGAAGGCATGCCCGACGTCCGCATGGTGCTGTTGAAGGACGTCGATGTGCGGGGCTTCACCTTCTTCTCCAACCAGGAGAGCGCCAAGGGAGAGCAGCTTTGGGCCCATCCTAGCGCCGCCCTGCTGTTTCACTGGAAGAGCCTGCGACGCCAGGTCCGCGTGCGCGGCGCGGTCGAGCGCGTCAGCGCCGAGGAGGCCAGCGCCTATTTCGCCAGTCGGGCGCGGGAAAGCCGCATCGGCGCCTGGGCCTCGGACCAGTCTCGCCCTCTCAGCAGTCGCGAGGCGCTTGAGGCCCGGGTCGCCGAACAGACGGCGAGGTTCGAAGGCGAGGAGGTGCCGCGTCCGGACCGGTGGACCGGCTGGCGTGTTATTCCCCAACAGATCGAGTTCTGGCGGGACCGTCCGTTCCGCCTGCATGATCGGCTGCGGTTCGATCGCGTGGCGGAGACCTGGTCGACCAGTCGCCTGTGGCCGTGAAAACGGCCGTTCAGGCCTGATAGCGTGACAGGAAGGTCTGCACGGCGTCGGCGGCGATTTCGGCAGTCGTGCGCTGGGGGCGGACCTGGCCGCCCGTGACCATGGGCACGAAAAAGATGGGATGCTCGATCATTCCCATCAGTTGTCCGGCCGCCCAGGAGGCCTTTTCCAGCTTCAGCTCGCCGCTGGCCTCCATCTCGTTCAGCGCGGCGATCAGCGGTCCGCCGAAATCCTTCTTCGCCTTGTCGAAAAAGGCGATGGCCAAGGCTTCAAATCGCGACCGCTCCGAGATGACCAGGCGGAAAATGGCCTGGACGAAGGCGTCGCTCATGAAATCGGCGTAGGTGGTGAGGAAGCCCAGCAGACGCTCTTGCGGCGACCCGGCGCAGTTTCGGACGACTGACATTCTGACCGTGAAGTCGACCGCCGCTTCCTCGATCACCGCCGCAAACAGAGCGGCCTTGTTCTCGAACATCGCATAAAGGGTGGCGGTCGAGACGCCGGCCTCTCGTGCGATCGGCTCCATCCGCGTGCCGACATAGCCTTCGGTGATAAAATGCTGCCGCGCCTGTCGGACCAGCGCCGTGCGCCGAGGGTCGTCGATAGCGTTGATAGGGGCCGTCATGGCGTTCACCAGCCTTTCGCCGGAGATTGCCGTTAAGTCGCCGCATTTGCAACGGGATTGTAAAACGTCGCCTGACTATCGTTACGCCAGCCAGGCCTTCAGCAGGGGGTGAGCCAGGACGGGCGCGGCCAGCCGCACGACGGCCTGGGGGTCTTCCAGACGTACGGCCGCCGTGGCGTCCGCGACGATGAAGTCGGCGTGGACTCGCGACGGCTCGGTCAGCCGTTCATGGCCTGGCCGGACGGTGCCGAGGTACTGTTGGATGACTGATTCCGCCGTGCGGCCGCGTTCAGTCTGATCGCGCAGCAGGCGTCGGATGAAGCGGATGTCCGCAGGCGTATCGACGAACACCTTGATGTCGAACAGCGCCGCCAGGGCGGGCGTGCAGAGCAGGTGCGTGCCTTCGACCACGATCACGTCGGTGGCGCTGACCGGTTCGCCCTGCGCCTCTCGCCCGTGATGGATGAAGGAATAGACAGGCGCTGTTATGGTCCGTCCGCCCTTGAGCGCAGCCAGGTCGGCGATCAGCAGATTGTGATCGCGCGCCGCCACGTCGTCGAAATCATGCGTTGCGGCGTCGAAGTCGGGAACGGACGCGGCGTCCAGATAGTAGGAATCTTCGCGCAACAGCGTGGCTACGCCGTCGGGCAGGGAAGAAACAAGGGCTTCGGCCAGGGTGCTCTTGCCCGAGCCCGAACCGCCGGTGATTGCGATCAAGATGGTCATGGGCGCTCTACTTCCTCCGGGCGCGTCGTAAGGCAAGCCCGGCGTGGGGGTTCTAAGGCGATCTGTCGCGGGCAGGCTTCCCTTGCGTCACGTTGCCTGTGGCGGTTCACCTGTCTTAGCGTGGCGCCAAGCGCTGTTTTCAATCAGGCGCACATACGAGGGAAATGCCGAATGCTGGGTATGATGCAGGACTGGCCGCTGACGGTCGACAAGATCCTGGACCACGCGAAGAATTGGCACGGAGAACGCGAGGTCGTGACCCGTTCGGTCGAAGGGCCGATCGTCCGCACCAACTACGCCGCCATTCATGATCGCGCGCGCCGGGTCTCGAACGCCTTGCTGGCCTGGGGGATCAAGCCGGGAGACCGTGTGGCCACCCTGGCCTGGAATACCGGCAACCACATGGAGACCTGGTACGGGATCATGGGGATCGGCGCGATCTGCCACACCCTGAACCCCCGTCTGTTTCCCGAGCAACTGGCCTACATCATCAACCACGCCGAAGACCGGGTCATCTTCACCGACCTGACCTTCGTGCCGCTGCTCGAAGCGGTCCTGCCGCACTGTCCGACGGTCGAGCGGGTCATCGTGATGACCGACGCCGCCCATATGCCTCAGGCCAGGTTGCCGAAAGCCGAGGCCTATGAGGCCGTTCTGGAACAGGTCAGCAGCGACGTCGTCTGGGGCGGCTTTGACGAGCAGACCGCCTGCGGTCTCTGCTACACCTCTGGCACGACCGGCAATCCCAAGGGCGTGCTGTATTCGCACCGGTCGAACTTCATCCATACTCTGCTGGGCCTGCAATCGACGGTCATGGGCGCGACGCCCAGCGAAGTGATCCTGCCCATCGTGCCGATGTTCCACGCCAATGCCTGGGGCATAGCCTTCGGCGGGCCGGCGGCCGGATCCAAGCTGGTCATGCCGGGCGCCAGGATGGACGGCGCCTCTGTCTATGAACTGATCGAGACCGAAGGCGTGACCTTCTCTGCCGCCGTGCCGACCGTCTGGCAGGGCCTGTATGGCCACATGGTCGAAAACGGGCTGAAGTTCTCGACCCTGCGCAAGGTCCTGATCGGCGGATCCGCCTGTCCCGAAGCCCTGATCCGAGGCTTCCAGGACCAGTTCGGCGTCGAGGTGGTCCACGCCTGGGGCATGACCGAGACATCGCCGATCGGCACCATCGCCAATCTGACCCCTGAGCTGAAGGCCAAGCCTTATGACGAGCAGATGGCCTGGCGCCTGAAGCAGGGTACGCCGCCGCTTGGCGTCGAACTGAAGATCAAGAATTACGGCGGGCAGGAAATGCCGCATGACGGCAAGACCTTCGGCCGGGTCATGGTCAAGGGACCGACCGTCGCCGGCGCCTATTTCAAGGGCGAGGGCGGGGACATCCTGGACCACGAGGGCTTCTTCGACACGGGCGACATCGCCAGCGTGGACGCCTACGGCTTCATGCAGATCACCGACCGCGCCAAGGATGTGATCAAGTCCGGCGGCGAATGGATCAGCTCCATCGACATCGAGAACATCGCCGTGGGGCATCCGAAGGTCGCCCTGGCCGCCGTCATCGGCGCGGCGCACCCGAAGTGGGACGAGCGGCCGGTGCTGCTGGTCAAGCTCAAGGATGGGGAGGCTGAGGACAAGCAGGAGCATCTGGACTTCCTGCTGGGCAAGATCGCCAAATGGTGGATGCCTGACGATGTCGTCTTCGTGGACGACATTCCGCTGGGCGCCACGGGCAAGATTGATAAGAAGACCCTGAGAGAGCGGATGAAGGACTATCAGTTGCCCGCCGCTGGCTGACTGCGACGGAGGACCCCATGTCGAACCCCCGCCCCAAGGGAGGCGCGCTCGCCAAGCTGCTTCTTGTCACGGCGCTGCTGGCGCCGGGCTTGCTGTTGTTCGCGTCTGCAGGAACCCGAGGCGAGCTGTGGAGCACGGACTTCGGCATGGGGGTCCTGGCGCTCACGATCGGCCGTATTTTGGCCTACCTCGGTCTGGCGGCGGCTCTGGTCGCCTGCCTGCTGGCGTTTCGCGAGCGCCGTCTCATGGGCATCGCCGGCGCCGCCCTGCTGATCGCGGGCGCGACGATCGCCGGCTATATGATTCAGGAGCGTCGCTTCACCGACGCGCCGCGCGACGTGACCACGGATGTGAATGAGCCGCCCGCGTTCGCCAGGGGTCTTGCGGCTGAAAGGCGCCTCGCGGGCACAGACGACAGCCATCCCCAGGCCTGCGCGGGGCTCGAGCCTGCATCAACGCAGGTCGCGCCCGAGACGGCCGCCTGGGCGCTTGAAAAGGCGGGCTTCACCGTGTTCGGCACGTCGCCCTTCCGGGTTGATGGGCGTAAGCAAAGCGCCTGGTTCGGCGTCACCCATGACGTCACTGTCCGCATCCGCCCTGGTCGGACCGATGTGCGCGTCGCTGGACGAGACAGTCTGAAACTAGGTGATGAAGCCTGCCGCCTCGCCAAGGCGGTGGTGGCTGAACTGACGCCTTAAAAGCCCTCGGTCAGCCGCCAGTCGGCGCCGAGCTGTGCCTCAGGCTCGGCCTGAACGCGTCCTTCTTTCAGCAGCTTGATCAGGTGGCTCAGCACCGATAGGCTGGCGGCGGGCCACAGCCGAGCGTCTACGGCGGCGTAGAGGACCGGCACCATTTGCGCGATGGTCCGGTCGCCTGACGCCAGTCGGGCCATGATCTGGGCTTCCCGTTCCAATCGGTGCGCGCGATAGGCCTTCAGGAAGGGCGCGACCTGGGTGATCGCGGGGCCGTGCGTAGGCCAGATGGTCGAAAAGCCGCGCGCCAACACGGCGTCGAGGCTTTGCATATAGGCCGCCATGTCGCCGTCAGGCGGCGCCACGACGGTGGTCGACCACCCCATGATATGGTCGCCGCTGAACAGGGCGTTCTCCTCTCTCAGGACGAAGGCCATGTGGTTCGAGGCATGGCCGGGCGTCGCCATCGCCTCAAGGGTCCAGCCGTCTCCCTCTATCCGTTCTCCGCCGGTCAGGACGATATCGGGACGGAAACCCTCGTCCTCATCTTCGTCCAGGCTGTTGTCCGAGGCGTGCACCGTGCGCGCGGGCGGCTGCATGGCCAGGATTGGCGCGCCGCCGACCGCTTCGGCGAACGGGCGGGCGAGGGGGGCGTGATCGCGGTGCGTGTGGGTGACCAGCACATGGCTGACGGCGCGTCCGGCCACGGCGCGCAACAGGGCGTCCAGATGGGCGTCGTCCAGCGGGCCCGGATCAATGACCGCCACGCCCGCGCCGGGCCTGTCCCCGCCGATGATATAGGTCCCGGTCCCGGTGAATGTGAAAGGCCCGGGGTTGTCGGCAATCACGCGCTGGATCAGCGGCGAGACCTGATCACGCCGTCCATAGGCGAAGTCGAACTGGCGAACGTAAGGGATCATGGGTCGAGGTCAGAACCGCGAGGCAGGGCATACGGGGCAGGAGGGCCTGTTGTTCATTGTCGTTTCACCCGGATAGCGCGGGCGTCGCCCACGTTAAGGAAATAGCTGCCAAAGGCGGCGCGTCGAACTCTTACTTCGTCACCGCTTTGAGGGCGAATGTGCGCCGGCTCATTGTCCACCTGTCGCCATTCGCTCCCGTCCGACAGCTGGAAGACCCAGCGCCCGCCGTCGCCTCTGGTTGCACGCATAAGCGAGGTCTGGATCGCCGACAGCTCCTCCCCGACTTCGCTGGGGCCGAGGAATGACGGCATCGCCGTGCTGCTGAAGCCGAACAGGTTGCGCCGAACCTCCTGCACCTGTTGACGATCGACAATTGTCAGCGCCCTGGCGTCAACCGCTTCGATCAGTGCTCCTGCGGCGGCGTCCGGCTCAGTACGGCATTTCGCAAGAGAATGACGGCAAGGAAGTTCAATACAATCTGATTCTGGGTGGAGCTTTCGCCGACGGCCGGGGCCACTTGACCTTTGCTGCGTCGCATAACACCCGCGACGGGATCCAGCAGACGGCGCGGGAAATTTCGCGTTCAGCGCGTTATTGCTTCAACGACGGGTCCTGCGTTCCGGATGGCTCGCCCACGACAGGCGACGGCACCTTCTCGATCTCGCCGTCGGCCACGAATGCGCAACTGAATGAGTATCTCGCTTACTTCACGGCGCGCGGGCTGACGAACCCTGATCTGATCTATGGCGGTCAGCGCTTGGGCTTCAATCCCGATGGCTCGCTGTTCATCGCGGGGACGGGCGACGGGACGTTCGGCTACAAGGGACCGAACACCTCGGGCTGGAACCCGGACGAGATGTTCCTGTACGACTTCAACCCGGTGAACCTGCTGCAGTCGCCGTACGAGCGCACGAACTTCTACAGCCAGATGAAGTACGATCTGACCGATCG
This sequence comes from Brevundimonas diminuta 470-4, assembly GCA_000318405.1. GTDB lineage: Bacteria > Pseudomonadota > Alphaproteobacteria > Caulobacterales > Caulobacteraceae > Brevundimonas > Brevundimonas diminuta_B. Next base: position 86,780 of record KB291725.1, read on the forward strand.
TATCCAGTTCTATGGCGATGCTCTGTTCAGCACCTACAGCAGCTCGAACGAGCTGGCTGAATCGCCGGCCGGTTTCTCGATCCCGGTCGCGACTACCGGGACACTGCCCACTGAGGTGCGTGACCTCCTCACCCGCGCTGGCGTCAGCACCTTCTCGCTGTCGCGCCGCACCAACGAACTGGGTCCGCGTAAGTATAACTACGACACGACCGCCTATCAGGCGACGGGCGGTTTCCGCGGCACGCTCCCGCCGATCAACGGCAGCGAATGGGCCTATGATGTCTATGCGTCGTACGGCAAATATCGCAACACGCAAGAATATCTGGGCTTCCCCGAAGCCAACCGGATTCGCGCCGCCCTGGCTGGTTGCCCGACCGGTTCGCCGACGGGCCCGGTGGGCAGCCTCGGCAGCCCGACGACCTGCGTGCCGCTGAACCCCTTCGGCGCCAATAACATCACGAAGGAACAGGCCGAGTACATCGCCGCCAAGGGCCAACTGGGCAGTACGGAAATCGAACAGAAGAACGTCGTGGCCTCGGTGACGGGCGATCTGTTCGCTCTGCCGGCCGGCGCGGTGAGCTTCGCGCTCGGCGGCGAGTATCGCGACCTTTCGTACGACGACATGCCCCCCGAAGGCGTCCAGACCGGCACCTTGCTGGGCGGTAACTCGGCGGGGCCCGTCAAGGGCTCTTACGACGTCTGGGAAGTCTTCGGCGAGCTGCGCGTCCCGCTGCTGGCTGATCAGCCTTTCGCCCACTACCTCGGCCTGGAAGGCGGCTATCGCTGGTCGGACTATTCGACCGGCCAGACCACCGAGACCTGGAAGTACGGCGGCGAGTGGGCTCCGGTCGACTGGATGCGCTTCCGCGCCCTGCAGCAGCGGGCGGTGCGCGCGCCTTCGCTGGGTGAACTGTACGCCACCCGTCAGGAGGGCTACCCCGGCGTGACGACCGGCAACCTGGACCCCTGTGACAAGGACAGCGCGGCTCGCACGGGCGCCAATGCGTCCCAGGTTCTGGCGCTCTGCCAGGCGCAATCTTCCAAGATCACCGCGACCTGGGATTCGGTCGGGACGCAATACCGCACATTCTCGGGCGGCAACCTGAACCTGAGCCCGGAAACGGCGGATTCGACCACCATCGGCGCCGTCTTCCGCGCCCCGGCGTCGGTTCCGTCCTGGGCGTCGAGCCTGACGGCGACAATCGACTACTTCAACATCAAGATCGACGACGTCATCAGCTCCATCGGCTTCTCGACCTCGCTGTCGCGCTGCTTCAACGCTGATTTCAACCCGACCTTCAGCAACTCGAACGTCTATTGCCAGAATCTGCATCGTGACGCCGATACGGGTTACCTGACGAGCACGGGTCTGGATGGCTACATCACTGCGACGAACGCCAACCTGGCTGTGTTCAAGGCCTCAGGCGTCGACCTGGCGATCAACTATAACATCACGCCTGCCGATTATGGCGCGCCGTCGTGGTTGGGCCGTCTAGGCTTCTCGACCCAGGGCACCTGGTACGAGAACCAACAGTTCCAGTCTGACGCCGCCAGCCCGATCAGCGACAGTTTCGTTGGCGGGATCGGCGACGGTACGCCGGGTGAGACCACCCTGCCGGAATGGAAGTTCAACACCCGCTTCTCGTGGGCGTATGAGAACTTCTCGGCGTCGCTGCGCTGGACCTACATTAGCAGCGTTGTCGACGATGCGGCCGACGTGGCTTCGGGCGACATCGGCAAGATCGACGCTTACAACTACTTCTATCTGAACGGCTCCTGGGCCGTGAACGATACGATCGAGCTGTTCGGCGGTATCGATAACCTGTTCGACAAGGGTCCGCCGCGTTACGCGAGCGGCTTCCAGTATCAGACCGATCCGTCGACCTATGACGTCATCGGCCGTTACTTCTACATCGGCGCGCGGGCCCGCTTCTAAGAAGCATATAGCCTTGCATCGAGGGGCGGCGGGTCTAACGGCCCGCCGCCTTCTTGTCGTTTTTAAGCGGGATGACAGACTTCAAGCGCCGTTGTGCAGCGCGCACGCGACACAGGGCGATGACCTTCTGATCATCACCGAATGGCGTCGTATCACTATCGAAAGGGAAAGGCGGTGCGCCACTCCCTCAAAAGCTTGAGAAGGAGTGGCGCGAGTGACGGGGCTCGAACCCGCGACCTCCGGCGTGACAGGCCGGCACTCTAACCAACTGAGCTACACCCGCGTTTCTCTCCCCGCGAGGAGGAGAGGAAGGAGCGGATACGGGGCGTCGCCGCTTCGGTCAAGCGCATTGTCGCGATTTTTGATAAAAATCTGCGAATTCAGGTGTTAGCGACGTTTTTGCGGGGCTCAGAGCTCTGGCGGGAGCGGGGGTGTCATGCGCGCCGACATCCCCCGGATTGATGCAGCGCGCCCGCCTGACTCAGGCCTTCTCCCAGCCCTTTTCGATGGCCCAGACGGCGAAGGCGTAGTCGTGGGCGATGTCCTTCAGATAGTCGAACCGGCCCGATGAAGCGAAGTGGCCCGCCTCCATGTTGATCTTCAGAAGGACAGGTTTGCCGGAGGTCGAGGCGGGACGCAGTTTAGCCACCCACTTCTCAGGCTCCCAATAGGTGACGCGCGGATCGGATAGGCCGCCGGTCGCCAGCAGGGCGGGGTAGGGCTTGACCTCGATCTGATCGTAGGGGCTGTAGGAGTGGATGTAGTCGTAGGCGGCGGCGTCCTCCAGCGGGTTGCCCCACTCGGGCCATTCCGGCGGCGTCAGAGGCAGGCTGGTGTCGCTTATGGTGTTGATGACGTCGACGAAGGGCACGCCGCCGATCACGCCAGCCCACAGTTCGGGCCGCATATTGGTGATGGCGCCCATCAGCAGGCCCCCGGCCGAGCGGCCCTCGGCGACGATGTTCCCGGCCTTGGTGTAGTTGCGCGCAATCAGATGGTCCGCGGCGGCGATGAAGTCGGTGAAGGTGTTCTTCTTGGTGAAGCGTCGTGCGGTCAGGAACCAGTTCCAGCCCTTGTCCGAGCCGCCGCGAATATGTGCGATGGCGTAAATGAAGCCGCGATCGACCAGCGACAGGCGGTTGGTCGAGAAACTCGCCGCCATCGGAATGCCATAGGAGCCGTAGCCATAGAGCAGCAGCGGCGCCGAGCCGTCGATTGGCGTGTCCTTGCGACGCAGCACCGTCACCGGCACCAGTTCACCGTCCGAAGCCGGGGCGTTCAGCCGTTCGACCACATAGTCGGCCGGGTCGTGGCCCGAGGGGATATCCTGAACCTTGCGCAGGGTGCGCTCGCGCGTCTTCAGGTCGTAGTCATAGGTTGAGGTCGGCGTCGACGGCGAGTTGTAGCCATAGCGCATGACCGTGGTGTCGAACTCCGACGCGCCGCCCAGCGACAGGGCGTAGGCGGGCTCGTCCACGGCGATCTCATGCTCGGCGCCCGCGCGGTCGCGGATGACGATCTTGGTATTGGCGTCTGCGCGTTCCTGACGGCCCAGATAGTCCTTCACCAGGGCCACGCCCTCGATGAAGCGGCCGGGCGTGTGAGGGATCAAATCCGTCCAGTTGGCTTTGCCGGGGGAGGCGGTCGGGGCCTCCACGACCTTGAAGTCGATGGCGTCGTCGGCGTTGGTGCGGATGACCCAGCGGTCGCCCCAGTGGTCCAGGTCATACAGGCGGCCGACGTGGCGCGGCTCGACCACCACAGGCGTCGCCGTGGGGTTCGCGGCCGGGATGATACGGCTTTCTGAGGTTTCCTGATTGGCGATGTTGATGACCAGGAAGGCGTCATCGGCGGTGCGGCCGATGCCCTGGAACATGCCCTCATCGGTTTCTTCGTTGACCAGGGCGGTCTCGCCGCCGCGCGCAGGGCGTCGGAAGATCTTGTCGGGGCGGCCGTTATCGTCGCGGTTGGTCCAGAAGATCCACTGGCTGTCGGGCGAGAAGGTGAAGTTGGCGCTGGCCGATTCGATCGGGTCGGGCAGCACTTCGCCGGTCGCCAGATCCTTCACATAGATCTTGTAGACTTCGGACCCCTGCGCGTCCTCGGCATAGCCGAACAGGGCGTGGTCGGGGCTGTGTTCGGTCGCCGAGACTTCCGAATACGCCTTGCCCTCGGCCAGTTTGTTGCAGTCGAGGAGGATGACCTCGCCGTCGCTGCGTCCGCGCGGGCGGCGGCAGTAGAGCGGGTGCTGGTCGCCGGTGTTGTAGCGGACGTAATATTCCCACGGGCCGTCGGCGGCGGGGACGGAGCTGTCGTCCTCCTTGATGCGACCCTTCATCTCCTCGAACATCTGAGCCTGCAACGGCAGGGTCGAGGCCATCATGGCCTCGCGATAGGCGTTCTCGGCCGTCAGGTGCTCCTTGACGTCGGCCTTGATCAGCGAGGGGTCGCGCAGCACGGCCTGCCAGTTGTCGTCCTTCATCCACTGATAATCGTCGACGCGGACGCGGCCCAACTGCTCGATGCGGACAGGGACCTTTTTGGCGACGGGCGGCGTGGGCTTGGGCATTGAGGCTCCGGTGCTCTGGCGGGCAAGGGCGGGGGAGGCGGCGATCACGCCGACAGCGGCGGTTGAAGCGATCAATTCGCGACGGTTCATGGCGTGGGCTTCCCCCTAATATCAATTGAGCCGGACCTTGTGCCCGGCGACGCTCGGCGTCAAATGGCGTCATGGTCATTCAGGATCTTCCGCCCGAACAACCGGCTGTCGTCGCCGCTGCGCCGCCCGAATGGGATCTGACCGTCGGGGTCATCAACGCCACTGTGCAACTGGATCAGGCCATCGACGGCGGGCAGAGGAAGGTCGGTACCGGCTTCCTTATTTCGGCGCCCAGTCCGGATGGAGCGCCGCGCGTCCTGCTGGTCACGGCGCGCCATGTGCTGGATGTCATGCCGGGGCGTCAGGCGCGGATCGGCTGGCGCACGGCCGAGGCGGATGGCGGCTGGAAATTCACGCCGGAAACCCTGACCATCCGCGATGCGGCGGGCGAACCGATCTGGACCTCCCACCCCGAGCGGGACGTGGCGGTGATGCAAATCTCGGCGCCGCCCGCCTTCGCTCAGGCGGCGATCCCGGCGGGCTGGCTGGCCGATCAGGGAGCGTTCGACCGCTGGCGGATGGGGCCGGGGGATGAACTGATGGCGCTGGGCTATCCGCACGGCTTGTCGGCCAACCGGGCTGGTTTCCCGATCCTGAGGCTGGGGCGGATCAGTTCATGGCCGCTGACGCCAATCCGCCATTTCCCGACCTTCCTGCTCGACTTCGTGGTGGCGCAGGGCAATTCGGGCGGCCCGGTCTTCTGGACCCCGGCGGCGCGTCGCGTGCCGGGCGCGCCGGTTCCCGACCACCCCTTCATCGCCGGAGTGTTGGTGCAGGAGGTCCAGAGCGGCGGCCAGGGCATCGACCTGGGCGTCGTGGTCCATGCCGACTATGTGCGCGAGACGATCGCCCTGCTGGATCAGTCGACCGCCAAGCCAGAAACACAGTCGAACGCCGCGCAGTAGCGGCGGCGCATTTCGTTTCTGATCAAGGCCGGATCTTCCGGGCTGGCCTGGCTGACCTGGGCGTACCAGACATCCCAGCCGATCGGTTTCTTGGTCGGCAGATAGTCCACGCCGTGCAGCGCCAGGACGCGGGCGATCCCTGCGGCTTGCCAGGCTTTCTCGGCTTCGAGATCGGGGTATAGCTCGGTCATCCAACTGCGCAGCAGCGCTGCCTTTTCGGGCGGCATCTCATCGACCTTCCAGTCGCGGATCGAGCGTTCGGTTGCTGAGCGGCTGCCGCTATAGAAACTGTCGGTAAAGGCTCGGGCGGCCTCAATATGCTCCGGGCCCGGCTCGGGGCCTTCCCACGGTTGACGCAGCGGTTCGTCGCCTTCAGTCAGGATGTCGAAGGGCAGTTCGATCGTGAAAGGGACGCCTAGGGGCTGGGCGACGCGCCCTCGGAACACGATCGCCAGTGCGGCCTGCTGAAAGCCTGCATCGGCCGGCTTGGCCGATACCGCCGCGCACCGGGCGAGGGCGCCGCTTGCGTTGTTCATGCACTCGAGCGTGACGGTTCCGTTTATCCGCAGGTCTCTGGCCAAGGCGGGGTAGTCGGAACGTGTTACATCCGGGGGCGTCTCCCAGTGCGCAGGTTCGACCAGCAAAGCCAAGGTCGCCAGCACCGTAATCATATAGTGGGCTCCCGATTATGCAGTTCTAGCGACGGTTGCGGCTGTGGTGCAAAAGGCGCTTTACGCTCAAGTCATGGAACAGCGATCAGCCCGCCAGTGCGTCCACAGTCATCCGTTGCAGCAGTTCCCCGCCCTGACCGACTGCGGCCAGACGGCTGGAAACGTGGCCCAGGACGTTGGCGGCATAGACTTCGTAGAGGTCCAGCTTGCCCTGCAGCCAGGCGGCGTCGCCGTCATTGGCGTCCAGTTTCGCCTTGGCAGCCAGGGCGCCCTTGGCCAGCATCCAGCCGCCGACCACGTCGCCCATTAGTTTCAGATAGGCGTCGGCGCCTGCCAGAACATCGGCGGCGCGGGCCGCGTCCGACTTGGCGTCCAGCAGCCACAGAGTGGCGTCCTCGACCGCCTCGATGGCGGTGGCGAAGCGCTCGACCGGCTTGCCGGTGTAGAGGCGGTCGATCTGGGCCAGGGTCGCCTTCATCTCGGCGATCAGGGCCTTGGCCGACTCGCCGCTGTCCATCGACAGCTTGCGGCCCACCAGATCCATCGCCTGGATGCCGTTGGTGCCTTCGTAGATCGGGGTGATGCGGGCGTCACGATAGTATTGGGCTGCGCCGGTTTCCTCGATGAAGCCCATGCCGCCGTGGACCTGAACGCCCAGAGAGGCGACCTCGCAGCCGACGTCGGTGGACCACGCCTTGGCGATCGGGGTGAACAGGTCTTCGCGACCCTTCCACGCCTTGCGCTCTTCCTCGGTCGCGGCATGACGGGCCAGGTCGGCGGCGACGCCGGTCGACAGGCAGATGGCGCGGGCGGCGGCGACCTTGGCCTTCATCACCGACAGCATACGGCGCACGTCGGGGTGGTCGAAGATCGGCGCGTCCTTCTCGCCCGTCCAGATGCTGCGGCCCTGACGGCGCTCCAGCGCATAGGCCAGGGCGTGCTGATAGGCGCGCTCGGCGATGCCGACGCCCTCGACGCCGACGGCCAGGCGCGCGGCGTTCATCATGACGAACATATGGGCCAGTCCCTGATTCGGCTGGCCGACCAGTTCGGCGCGGGCGCCCTCATAGCTCATGACGCAGGTGGGGGAGGCGTGGATGCCCAGCTTGTGCTCCACGCCGACCGGGCGGAAGGCGTTGCGCTCGCCCAGCGAACCGTCGGCGTTGACCGCGAACTTGGGCGTCAGGAACAGGCTGATGCCCTTGGGCCCCGCAGGCGCGTCGGGCAGGCGGGCCAGCACCAGATGGACGATATTATCCGTGGCGTCGTGGTCGCCCCAGGTGATGAAAATCTTCTGGCCGGTCAGGGCGTAGGTCCCGTCGCCGTTGGGAACCGCCGTCGCCGTCAGGGCGCCGAGATCCGACCCGGCGTGCGGTTCGGTCAGCACCATGGCGCCGGTCCATTCGCCCGAGACCAGCTTGGGCAGATAGGTCGCCTTCTGATGCTCGTTGCCGACCTGCTCCAGCGCCTCGATGGAGGCCAGCGACAGCATGGGGCACAGGCCGAACGCCATGTTGGCGGCGTGCACGGTCTCATAGGCCGCCAGCTCCAGCGCCTTGGGCAGGGCCTGTCCGCCGGCCTCGACCGAGGCGGTCAGGCTGGTCCAGCCGCCGGCCGCGAACTGCTGATAGGCGTCGACGAAACCGGGGGCGGCCGTCACCGCGCCGTTGGCGTATTTGGCGCCCGCCAGATCGCCAGGGCGGTTCAGCGGGGCCAGAACCTCTTCCGAAAACTGACCGGCGGCGTCCAGAACGGCCGAGGCGACATCGGCGTCGTAATCGGGAAAGGCGCCGGTCGCCGCCACCTGGCCGATCCCGGCCACGGCGTCGAGGGCGAAGGCGATGTCACGGACGGGGGCGCGGTAGCTCATCGGTTATCCTCAGAAAGACGTAGCGCTTCTGTCGGCCCCTGCGCTGTTGGGCGCAAGCCTGCTTGGACTTTGGTCGAGTTTCCGCGCACTGTACGCGCCTGTTTGAACGGCTGACGCCGCGTAAGGAAAGAGCGACCGTGCCCGCCGACCGACCCGCCAGGGGCGACAGCCCAGAAATCGCCGCCGAGGCGCTGAAGACGGGACGTCTGGTCATCCTGCCGACCGAGACGGTCTACGGGCTGGCGGCCGACGCCTCCAATCCTCAGGCGGTGGCCCGCATCTTCGAGGCCAAGGGGCGGCCGCGTTTCAATCCTCTAATCGCCCATGTCGCCAACGCCGTCGACGCCGAAGACATCGCCGTGTTCGACGCCAAGGCGCGGGCGCTGGCCGAGGCCTTCTGGCCGGGACCGCTGACGATCGTGGCGCCCGTGCGGGACCGTGACCGGGTGTGCGATCTGGCGCGGGCCGGACTGGACAGCGTGGCCGTGCGCGTACCGGCTCATCCGCGCGCGCGGGCGGTCATCGGGGCCTTCGGCGGGCCGGTTGTCGCGCCCTCAGCCAACCGTTCCGGACGGCCCAGCCCGACCACCTTTGCTGACGCCTTGGAGGAGACGGGTCAGGCCGTGGGCGCCGCTGTCGATGGCGGGGCATGCGCCGTGGGCGTGGAAAGCACCGTCGTCTCGGTGCTGAACGGCAAGGTGTCCCTGTTGCGTCCGGGCTCTGTCACCCGCGAAGAACTTCAGGCCGTGGTCGGGCCTCTGGATGAAGGCGGGCAGGGGCATCGCTCGCCCGGTCGGCTGACTCTGCATTACGCGCCCGACGCCCCGGTGCGAATCGAGGCGGAAGGCGCCGGGGACGGCGAGATCCTGCTGGGGTTCGGTCCAGACGTCGGCGATCCGCGTTGGAACCTCAGCCCGACTGGCGACCTGCGTGAGGCGGCGGCTAATCTGTTCCGCCTGCTGCGGGAGGCGGATCGCATGAAGCCTTCCGGGATCGCTGTGTCGCCCATTCCGGCCAAGGGGCTGGGCGAGGCGATCAACGACCGTCTGCGCCGCGCGGCGGGTTTTGTCGGCTAGAGAAACCGCGCCTTCACGTCCACGCTGGACGCCTTGCCGACCTTAGGCAGACAGTTTTCAAGCCACGCCTCGGCCGCCGTCCGGCCGTGCTGCTTCAGCTTGTTCAGATAGCTCCACTCCGTATCGAACTTGGAATGCAGGGATTCGCCGCCCAGCCATTCGTCCGCCTCGATGACGTGGATGCGGATGCCGCGTCGACGGTCTTCGCCGGGTTTCAGCTTGCCCTCGGCGATCAGGTCTTGAACGAAGGCGACGGCGCGCAGTTCGGCGACCAGCGGGGCGTTGAAGACGATCTCGTTCAGACGGTCGTTGATGTCGCCCGCCTCGCGCGGCGTCTCGTCACGCTGGAAGGGATTGAGCGGCAGCAGCAGGATGTCATCTGGCGTGTCCGTATAGAACAGCGGCCACAACGCCGGATTGGCCAGATAACCGCCATCCCAATAGGGCTCGCCCTCGATTTCAACCGCCTGAAACAACTGGGGCAGGCAGGCCGAGGCCAGCAGCACCTCGGGCGCCATTTCGTCGGACTTGAAGATGCGTGACCGACCCGCGCGCACCGCCGTCGTTGAGACGAACATCTGGATGGAGGAGGCGCGCAGGGCCTCGAAATCCACCGCCGTCTCCAGCACCCGGCGCAGCGGGTTGAGGTTGAAGGGGTTGAAGGCGTAGGGGCTCATCGACAGGGCCAGCGTCTGCCCCGCCTGCCACATCGGGGTGCCTTTCAGCCAGTCCGGCGTCAGGGCCTTGGACCAGACAGAGCTGTCGCCGAAGACGTTGCGGCCGCCGGACTGGTTCACCTCGCGCCACAGGAGGTCCAGCGTCTCGCGCCCGCCCTCGGCGCCGCCGCGTTCCAGCCCGGTGATCAGGGCGGCGGCGTTCATCGCCCCGGCCGAGGCGGCGGTGACGGCGCGCACGTCCAGCACATCGGCCTCAAGCAGCCGGTCCAGCACGCCCCATTGAAAGGCGCCGTGGGCGCCGCCACCCTGCAGGGCCAGACAGACAGGTTTGCGTTTCGCCATCAGCCTCTCCGTCTTTCGGCCCGCGTGGCCGATGTGAAGGCTATTGCGCCGTCCAGCCGCCGTCGACGGAGAAGTGGGCGCCATTGGCCGAGGCGCCGAGGTCCGACGCCAGATAGAGGAAGATGCCCGCCAGTTCGTCGGTCGTGACGAAGCGCTTGGTCGGCTGCGAGCCCAGGATGACGTTCTTCATCACGTCTTCCTCGCTCATGTTGCGGGTGCGGGCCTGATCCTGAATCTGCTTGGCGACGATCGGCGTCTCGACGAAGCCGGGGCAGATGGCGTTGCAGGTGATGTTGTCCTGCGCCAACTCCAGAGCCACTGTCTTGGTGAAGCCGATCACGCCATGCTTGGCGGCGACATAGGCGGACTTGAACGGGCTGGCGACCAGGCCGTGAGCCGAGGCGACGTTGATGATCCGGCCGCGCCCCTGCGCCTTCATGATCGGGATCGCCGCCTTGGTGGCGTAGAAGGTCGAGGACAGGTTTATGGCGATGATCTTTTCCCACGCCTCGGCGGGGAAGTCCTCGACGGCCTCGACGTGTTGAATTCCGGCGTTGTTGACCAGAATGTCGAGGCGGCCCAGTTCGCGATGGGCCGTGGCGATCATGTCCTCGATCTGATCCGGCTGGGTCATGTCGGCGGGGTGATAGAGGACGCGCACGCCGGTCTCGGCGGCCAGATCGGTGCGCGTCTTCTCGATGGCTTCGGCGTCGCCCAGGCCGTTCAGCACCACATCGCCGCCGCACAGGGCGACAGCTCGCGCAAACGCCAGCCCGATGCCCGAGGTCGAGCCGGTGACGACCGCGACGCGGCCTTTGAGATCGTTCATCGCGAACATGACAGAAAGAACCCGTGGAAGATGATGCTGCAACGCAACCTAACCGCAGTCGTTCAATCTGGCGATCAGGAATTTCCTTCCCTGATGAATATCCAGTCGGTGTCCGTCGATAGAGTCTTGTCGAAGCGATAGCCGTCGCGGTCGAAGGCCTTCAGGTCATCGGCCTTCTCCAGCCGGTTTTCGATGGCGAAGCGGGCCATGCCGCCGCGCGCCTTCTTGGCATAGAAGGAGATGATGCGGGCCTCGCCATCCTTCTTCTCCTTGAAGTGTGGGGTCACGACCGGAAGCTTCAGCGCCCGTGCATCGACGGCGCCGAAATATTCGTGGCTGGCCAGGTTCACCAGCGTCTGCTCGGGCAGTTTGCCGGCGTCTTCGTTCAGGCGTAGGGAAATCCGTTCGCCCCAGAAATCATACAGGGTGGCGCCGCGCTTGGTCTTCAGCCGGATGCCCATCTCCAGCCGATAGGGCTGGATCGCATCCAGCGGACGCAGCAGGCCGTAGAACCCCGACAGGATACGCAGGTGATCCTGCGCCCAGTTCAGATCGTCCACCGAAAGGGTGCGGGCCGACAGCCCCTCATAGACATCGCCCGCAAAGGCGAAGACGGCCTGAAGCGCGCCCTCGGACGTCTCATTGTCGAAGGCCTGAAAGCGTTGGTAGTTCAACTCGGCCAGGGCGTCGGAAATCGACATCAGACGGCGCAGGTCCGCGCGGCTGAGTTCACGCGTCACCTTGGCCAGTTCGGCCGTCTCATCGGCGCATCGCCTTGGCGTCACGGGGGCGTCGATGGCGGGCGGGTTGAAGTCCAGCTTTTTGGCCGGGGACAGGACGATCAACAAGACGATCGACTCCGTATGCGTCTCAAGAGCGGGCCTCATAGGCCGCTTCCATGACGTTTTGAACCGCCTGAAACGTCACATACGGTCGCAAGTCATCAAAAGAGGACCGCCGGGTTCATGATCCGCTGGGGGTCGATGGCCTGACGGATCGCCTGCATGGTCGTTATTTCGAGCGGCGATTTGTAACGTCGCGCCTCGTCGGTTTTCAGCCGCCCCAGGCCGTGTTCAGCCGAAATGGAGCCGTCGTAACGGGCCACGACATCGTGCACGACCTGCGATCCCTCCATCCAGCGAGAGATGAAGGCGGCGACGTCCTCGCCCACGCCGGGGATCACATCATAGTGAAGATTGCCGTCGCCGACGTGGCCGAAGACCGACACGCGGCAGCCGGGATGGAACCCCTCCACCGCCGCCGTGGCCTCGTCGATGAAATCAGCGATTCGCGATACGGGAACTGAGACGTCGTGTTTCCAGCCGCCGCCTTCGGGCTTGAGGGCGGCCGAATGCTCTTCGCGCAGACGCCAGAACTCGGCTTTCTGAGCGTCGTTCTGGGCGATGGCGGCGTCGACGATCAGACCTTCCTCGAAGGCGGCGGTCAGCAGGCGCTCCATCGCCGCCTCGGCGCCGTTTGGCTCGCCTGAGGCCAGCTCGATCAGCACATACCAGGGCGGCGTCGACTCCAGCGGTTCGCGTGTGTCGGGGATGTTCTTCAGCACCAGGCTCATGCCCAGCCGTTTCATCAGCTCGAACGCCTCTACGCCGCCGCCGGTCTCGGCCTTGGCGCGGGCCAGCAGTTCAACGGCGTTGTGGTGGCTCTCCAGCCCGACGATGGCCGTGGCGCGGCTGCGCATGATGGGAAACAGCTTCAGCGTGGCCGCCGTGATGACGCCCAGCGTGCCCTCGGCGCCGATGAACATCTGCTTCAGGTCATAGCCGGTATTGTCCTTGCGCAGGCGCTTCAGGCCGTTGAACACCTGACCGTCGGGCATGACCGCCTCGATGCCCAGCACCAGATCGCGCATCATGCCGTAGCGCAGGACCGCAGTGCCGCCTGCGTTGGTCGAGATCACGCCGCCGATGGTGGCCGACCCCTCGGCCGCGAGGCTGAGGGGGAAGAAGCGGTCCTTCTCCTTGGCCACTTCCTGCGCCTCCAGCAGGGTCACGCCCGCTTCGACCGTCATGGCGTCGTCCAGCGGCGTCACGTCGCGCACCGTCCGCAGCTTGCGCGTGGACAGCAGAACCTCGCCGTAAGGAATCTGGCCGCCGACAAGTCCGGTGCCGCCGCCCTGCGTCACCACGGCCACGCCGTGACGGGCGCAGATCTCGATGGCGCGGGCGACCTCTTCGGTCGTGCGGGGCTGCAGCAGCAGGGGCGTTTCGCCGGTCCAGCGACCACGCCATTCGGTCAGCCACGGCGCCATCTCTGCGGCGTCTTGCGTCCAGGCGCCGGGCAGGGCGGCCTTCAGTTCAGCGAGGGATTCTGGCGTGGGGAGGGTCATATCGGCCTTGTGGCAAAAGGCGCGACGTGGTGGAAGCGCAAAACCATGCCTTCTGGCGGTCAATTTAAGGGCAAAACATGATTCCGACGCCGGCCGTGGGCGTGGTGTGCCTGAAAGGCGACGAAGTCCTGCTGATCCGGCGCGGCACGCCGCCGCGCGTGGGCGAGTGGAGCCTGCCGGGCGGACGGCTGGAGCCGGGCGAGCGTCTGGCCGACGCCGCCCTGCGCGAACTGCGCGAGGAAACAGGCGTAGAGGCCGAACTGATCGGCCTGATCGACGTGGTGGACGGCCTGTTTCCAGAGGCGGGGCGTCATTATGTCCTGATCGACTACGCCGCGCGCTGGGTGGCGGGCGAGCCCGTGGCGGCCGATGACGCGGCTGATGCGGCCTTTTTCCCGTTCGAGACCGCGCTCGCCAAGGTGGATTGGGAAGAAACGAGGCGGATCATCCGCATGGCGCGCCGGATCGCTGACGGCGATGTCATGTTGAGGGAACCGGATTCGATGGCGCAGCAGGCGTGCGGCGGATAAGCTGGTCTCCACATCGGAGGGCCTAATGAATTTTTCGCTGATTTTCTTTGTGATGTTCGCGGTCTTCGCGCTCATCTTCCTGTTCAGCGTGATCAAGATCGTGCCGCAGGGCCGTGAGTTCACGGTGGAGCGGTTCGGCAAGTACACCAAGACTCTGACGCCGGGCATCCACATCCTGACCCCGTTCGTCGAGCGCATCGGTCGCCGCATGAACATGATGGAGCAGGTGCTGGACGTCCCGACTCAAGAGGTCATCACCCGCGACAACGCCATGGTGAAGGTCGACGGCATCGTCTTCATTCAGGTGATGGACGCCGCCAAAGCGGCCTATCGCGTCGACGACCTGACCTACGCCATCGCCCAACTGTGCATGACCAATCTGCGCACCGTGGTCGGCTCGATGGAGCTGGACGAGGTGCTGAGCCAGCGCGACAGCATCAACACCCGCCTGCTGCACGTCATCGACGCCGCGACCGAGCCGTGGGGCATCAAGGCCAACCGCATCGAGATCAAGGATCTGACGCCGCCCGTGGACATCACCAACGCCATGGCGCGTCAGATGAAGGCCGAGCGCGAGCGCCGCGCGGTCATCACCGAGGCGGACGGTGAGAAGCAGGCCGCCATCGCCCGCGCCGAGGGCGCCAAACAGGCCGCGATCCTTGAGGCCGAGGGCCGCCGCGAAGCCGCCTTCCGCGACGCCGAGGCGCGTGAGCGTGAAGCCGAAGCCGAGGCCAAGGCCACCGCCATGGTGTCCGAGGCGATCGCCCGCGGCGACGTCAACGCCATCAACTACTTCGTGGCCCAGAAGTACGTCGAGGCCTTCGCCGAACTGGCCCGCAGTCCGCAGCAGAAGACGGTCATCGTACCGTCGGAAATGGGCGCCCTGGTCGGCACCATCGCCGGCGTCGGCGAGTTGGTCGGCCTGGCCAAGGAGCAGCAGCAGGTCCGCACCGAGGCCCGCCAAGCTGCGCCGCGCGCCGCACCGCGTCGTTCAGGCGGCGCCGTGCCGACGACGGAGTAGGTCATGGACTGGATCGTTTCGCTTCATGCGTCGCAGCCGTTCTGGCTGTGGCTGGCGATCGGCGTCGTCCTGCTGGGGATCGAGGCGACGGCCTCGACCGAGTGGCTGTTGTGGCCGGCGGTCTCGGCGGGGCTGACCGCCTTGCTGACCGCTGTGGCGCCCCAGTTGGGACTCCCGATCGAAATCGGCGTCTTTGCGGCGCTGACGGTGGCGTCGACGGTGATGTCGCGCCGATTGGTCAAGCGCGTGAACCCCAAGGATCAGCCCGACATTAACGACCGCGACGTCCGTCTGATCGGCGAGCGCGCTCGGGTTGTCGAAGCCTTTGTCGATGGACGCGGGCGCGTATTCGTCTCGGGGTCGGAATGGCCGGCCGAGATCGAGGGCGCGGCGCCTCTCGCAGGCGAGAGCGTCATCGTCGAATCGGTGTCCGGTCCGCGTTTGAAGGTGCGGGCGGCCTAACGCCCTCGCAACTCCTCCACGCCGCGATTAGCCAGTCCGTCGGCCCGCTCGTTCAGGGCGTGGCCGGCGTGGCCCTTCACCCAGTGCCATTTCACCTCGTGGCGGCTGCGGGCCTCGTCGAGGCGCCGCCACAGGTCTTCATTCTTGACCGGCTTCTTGTCGGCGGTCTTCCAGCCTCGGGCCTTCCAGCCGCGAATCCATTCAGTCACGCCCTGCATGACGTATTTGCTGTCGGTGTGCAGATCGACGCGGCAGGGCCGTTTCAACGCCTCCAGCGCCATGATGGCCGCCATCAATTCCATGCGGTTGTTGGTGGTCAGAGCCTCGCCGCCCCAGAGTTCCTTCTCGTGGCCGCCGCCGGTTTGCAGGATGGCGCCCCAGCCGCCGGGGCCGGGGTTGCCCTTGCAGGCGCCGTCGGTGTGGATGATGACGTGATCGTTAGGATTCATGGTCGCGATGCCTACAGCCTCCCTTGGCGCATCGCCATCACTCAGCCTATATGACGCACAACAATCAGTCGGTGGGGCGCGTATGGGCGCGGCCGCCCCTTGAGGAGGTATCGCCATGGGCTCCATGAGCATCTGGCACTGGGCCATTGTCGTCGTTGTCGTGCTGGTCCTTTTCGGCGGCCGCGGAAAGCTGTCGGGCATCATGGGCGACGCGGCCAAGGGCATCCGCGCCTTCAAGGACGGCCTGAAGGACGACACGGACGCCAAGGGCAAGGAAGCCCCGGGCGCCCTGCCGCGCACCGAGGCCGAAAAAGAAGAACTGAACCGCTGATTTTCGCCGGAAGACGCTGAACCATGGGTGGTCTTGGCCCCGGAATCGGCGGGTTCGAAATCCTTGTCATCGGTATTGTGGCCCTGCTGGTGGTGGGGCCCAAGGACCTGCCTGTGCTTATGCGCAAGGTTGGGCAATTCGTCGGCAAGGCGCGCGGCATGGCCAACGAATTCCGCGCCAGCTTCGACGAGATGGCGCGCCAGTCCGAACTGGATGAACTCCGCAAGGAAGTAGAGGCGCTGCGTACGGGGCAGGGGATGTACGCCCTGGGCGCCGAGGCGGACGAAGCCTTCAAGGATATCCGCAATGAGCTTGAAGCGCCGCTTGAGACCGCGGCGGCCGCTGAACCTGTCGTGCAGGATGAGGCTCGGATTGAAGCTACGGGCGTGGACGAATGGCCTGATGGCGCCACGACTGTCGCGGCGCCGAAGCCTGTAGCCAAGGCGGCAGCGAAGCCCAGAGCGAAGAAGGCCGTGTCTGACACGGCCGCCACGCCCAAGGCCAAGGTCCGCAAACCGGCGTCGAAGCCCGACGCTCCGTCGTCGTCGCTGAAACCGCCGGCTTCGCGTCCCAAGGTCAAGCGCACCAAAAAGGTCGATCTATGAGCCGCGACGACCGCGACGAAGCCGACATCGAGGCTTCGCGCGCGCCCCTGATGGATCACCTGATCGAGCTGCGTTCGCGGCTGATGATCTGCGTGGTCGCCTTCGTCATCGCCTTCATCGGCTGTTTCGCCTTTTCAGAGACGCTGTATCTGTTTCTGGTGAAGCCCTATGTGGTCTCGGCCGCCTTCCACCAGGCGGTGGGCGCGCATGGCCATGTGTCGCCGTTCAACCTGATCATGGGCACCGCGGGGCTGATCCCGGTGCCGGAAGTCGATCAGCACAGCGTCCGCCTGATCTATACGGCGCCGCTGGAAATCCTGTTCACCAAGATGAAGCTGGCGGGGCTGGGCGCGGTCATCGTCGCCTTCCCGGTGCTGGCGTGGCAGCTGTACCGCTTCGTCGCGCCGGGGCTGTATCGCAATGAGAAGGGCGCCTTCCTGCCGTTCCTGATCGCGGCGCCGGTGCTGTTTCTGCTGGGGGCGGCGCTGGTCTATTACGTCATGCTGCCGTTCGTGATGTGGTTCTCGCTGAGCCAGCAGATCATCGGGGACAATGTGGCGGCGGAACTGCTGCCCAAGGTGTCGGATTACCTCAATCTGGTGACGGCGCTGATCCTCGCGTTCGGCCTGTGCTTCCAGTTGCCGGTCGTCATGACCTTGCTGGGCCTCGCGGGATTGATCAGCAGCGAACTGATGGCCAAGGGGCGCCGCTACGCCATTGTGGCTGTGGTTGTTGTGGCGGCCGTTGTGACGCCGCCCGACCCGATCAGCCAGTTGATGCTCGCCATCCCGATGGTCCTTCTCTACGAGGTCTCCATCTGGTGCGTCCGCATCATCGAACTGCGCCGCAAGAAGGACGATGCGGCCACGGCCTGAGCTTGACCTTAGAAGACGTTGACGGTGACCGGCTTTTCCCGGTGAAGTGTGGCTGCGCTTTTGGCCACGCCGTCTTTGACCAGGGCGATGGCGACCGCGCCTGAGCCGTTGGTTTTCGTCAGCGTGCAACTGCCGTTGTCGCCGGGAAGGCGACCGCGTTGCGGACCGCGACCTGTGCGGTTAAGGCGGTTGGCCCAGTGCTTGCGATCATAGATGCTCATCTCAAGCGTAACGGGTGTGAAGCCGCAGCTCAGCGTCCATTCCGCACCTTGAGGCGCAGCGACTGACCATGGAAGACCGCCATAGTGGTCAGCCCCCACGTTGGTCTGGGACCAGGCGCTGGATGCGAGCAGAGACAAGCTTCCGATAAGAGCGATTTTGGTCAGCCGTACCATCAGATCCTCCTGTCGATGGAGCATCATGATCATAAAGAACGTTGTTCATCAATGTGGACGGCTGCAAGCCTGAAAAAGGCGCCGGGTGCATGACCCGACGCCTTTGGGAAGCTTACCTGTGACCGGCGATCAGCAGCTGTAGTACATGTCGAACTCGACCGGGTGCGGGTGCAGTTGCAGCCGGGCGACTTCTTCCTGTTTCAGGGTGATGTAGCTGTCGATGAAGTCGTCATCCATGACCCCGCCCTTCTTGAGGAAGGCGCGGTCGGCGTCGAGAGCGTCCAGGGCCTCGCGCAGCGAACCGGCGACTTCGGGGATCGAGTGACGCTCCTCGGGGGGCAGGTCGTACAGATTCTTGTCGGCGGCCGCGCCCGGATCGATGCGGTTCTCAATGCCGTCCAGACCCGCCATCAGCAGGGCCACGAAGGTCAGATAGGGGTTGCCCATCGGGTCGGGGAAGCGCGCTTCCAGACGCTTGGCCTTGGCCGAGGTCACGTGCGGGATGCGGATCGAGGCCGAGCGGTTGCTGGCCGAATAGGCCAGCTTCACCGGCGCCTCATAGCCGGGCACCAGACGCTTGTAGGAGTTGGTGGTCGAGTTGGCGAAGGCGTTGATGGCTTTCGCGTGTTTGATGATCCCGCCGATGTACCAAAGACATTCCTGCGAGAGGCCGGCGTATTTGTCGCCCGCGAACTGAGGCTTGCCGTCCTTCCAGATCGACATGTGGACGTGCATGCCAGAGCCGTTGTCGCCAAACATCGGCTTGGCCATGAAGGTCGCCGACTTGCCATAGGCGTGGGCCACGTTGTGGATCACGTATTTATACAGCTGCATCCGGTCGGCCATGGTCAGCAGGTCGCTGAACTTCAGGCCCAGCTCGTGCTGCGCGGGGGCGACTTCGTGGTGGTGCTTCTCAGGGTTGAGACCCAGATCCTTCATGACCGCCAGCATCTCGCCACGCAGGTCCTGGCCCGAGTCGACGGGGTTGACCGGGAAGTAGCCGCCCTTGGGCCCCGGACGGTGTCCCAGGTTGCCCTCGGCGTATTCGGCGCCCGTGTTGGCGGGCAGTTCGGTGGAGTCGAAGCTGTAGCGGGTGTCGTGGGGCGCCGTGTTCCAGCGCACGTCGTCGAACACGAAGAACTCGGCTTCCGGGCCGAAGAAGACGGTATCGCCCACGCCCGACGACTGGACATAGGCCAGCGCCTTCTTGGCCATCGAGCGGCTGTCGCGGTTGTAGGGCTCGGCCGTGTCCGGGTTCAGCACGTCGCAGAACATGAACAGGGTGGTCTGTTGGTAGAAGGGGTCGACGAAGGCGCTCGACAGGTCCGGCTTCAGCAGCATGTCGGACTCGTTGATCGTCTTCCATCCGGCGATCGAGGAGCCGTCGAACATGGTGCCGTCTTCGAGGAATTCCTCGTCGACCATGCCGATGTCGAAGGTGACGTGATGGACCCGACCGCGCGTGTCGGTGAAACGGAGATCGACGTACTGGACGTCCTTATCCTTGATCTCCTGCAGGATCTTTTCGGCGGCGCTCATGGGGAGGAGGTCCTGTACTGGGTAATTGAAATCGGCCGCCCCGAGAGGCGGCCGTTGGTCTAGATGGCCTGGGCGCCGGTTTCGCCCGTGCGGATACGGATTACGTCTTCGAGGCTGGTGATGAAGATTTTGCCGTCGCCGATCTTGCCGGTGCGGGCCGCGTTCTGAATCGTCTCGACCACGGCCGGCGCCAGGTCATCGGCCACCACCACCTCGATCTTGATCTTGGGCAGGAAGTCGATGACGTACTCGGCGCCGCGATAGAGTTCCGAATGACCCTTCTGGCGACCATATCCCTTGGCCTCCAACACAGTCATGCCCTGCACCCCGATGTCCTGGAGCGCATCCTTCACTTCATCCAGCTTGAATGGCTTGATGACGGCTTCGATCTTCTTCATGGCAAGTCCCGAGCCGGCTCCTTGTTTGGTCCGACGCTCGGGCGGTAAAGGGACATTGCATCGCACAAATTGGCAAGCGATTTTCGCGCCCAGAGGCCGTCCGTGAACGGAAATCCACATGAAGTTCGGTAACAGTCCCTCTGAGTGGCGTCATCTGCTGCCCCGACCGGGCGCTGACAGCCACAAACACATCCGCGGCAGACTGGGCGTCGTGTCGGGCGGGGCCTTGTCCACCGGGGCGGCGCGGCTGTCCGCCAGGGCGGGCCTCAGGGTTGGCGCGGGTCTGGTCAAGGTCTTCTGCCCGCCGGACGCGGCGCCGGTTCTGGCGCCGTCGCTCGAGGCGGTGATGCTGGCCAGCTTCGCGACGCCTGAGCAACTGCAGGCGCTTGCCGATCCGATGGACGCCGTCGTGATCGGTCCCGCTGCGGGCCTGATTGAAAGCACGGCGTTGAACCTGGCGGCTCTGGCGCGCACGGGCGCGGCGCTGGTGGTCGATGCGGACGCGCTGACCCTGTTTCGCGATCGACCCGAGCAGTTGTTCGCCTGGCTGGACCGTGACGATGTCCTGACCCCGCACGAAGGCGAGTTCGAGCGACTGTTTCCGGGTCTGCTGGAGGCGCAGGGCCGAGAGGGCGCGGCGCAGGAGGCCGCGCGGCTCGCCGGGGCCATCGTGGTGCTCAAGGGCGCTGCGACCGTCATAGCGGCGCCGGACGGGCGCCTGGCCGTCAACGGCGACGGTTCGCCCTGGCTGGCGACGGCGGGCAGCGGCGACGTTCTGGCCGGCATGATCGGGGGTCTGGTCGCCCAACACATGGACAGCTTCGATGCAGCGCGCGCGGCGGTGTGGATGCATTCTGAAGCCGCGCGGCGGTTCGGGCCGGGCCTGATCTCAGAGGATCTGCCGCAGCAGCTGCCGCCGGTGCTGGCTGATTTGCTGAACGGTTGAAAGCCTGGTGCGGATGAGAGGACTCGAACCTCCACGCCTCGCGGCGCCAGAACCTAAATCTGGTGCGTCTACCAGTTCCGCCACATCCGCATAGGTTCGCCCGAGGCTGTAGGCGAGGGCGGCCGTTTCGGCAATCCCGTCCGGCCATGAAAAAGGCCCCGGATCGCTCCGGGGCCTTTCTCTCTTTCTTTGGCCTACCGCGCTTCGCGCTGCTTGAGGCCGTTTGGCCGCCGCAACTTGCAGACGCGGTGCGCGGGACGACTGATCGGGATCAGTCGTCCTTCTTGTTGTCGACGCCGTGGCCGAAGGCGTCGACCGCCGATTCCAGCTTCACGTCCTCGGTGATGTCGATGCCCTTGGCCAGCTTCGAGTGGGCGAAGCCGTACAGGCCGTAGATCAGGGCGCCGACCAGAGCGTAGACGCCCAGGATCGTCAGCGGCAGCGGGTTGTCGTTCAGCGCATGCTGAACCATCGGCACGAAGTTGAACGACGCCAGCGTCAGACAGGCCAGGATGCCCAGCACGGCCGTGACCATGCCGCCCGGAACGCGGAACGGACGCTCCATCTCCGGGTGCTTGATGCGCAGGACGATGACCGACAGGCAGACGATGGCGAAGGCCGTCGCCGTGCCCAGCGACACCAGATCGCCCAGGATCGAGATGGGCAGGAAGGACGCCGCGATGGCGATGACGATGCCCAGCAGAATGGTGCCGATCCACGGGGTGCGGAACTTCGGGTGCACCACAGCGAACGCCTTGGGCAGCAGGCCGTCGCGCGCCATGGTGTAGAAGATGCGCGTCTGGCCGTAGCACAGCACCAGCATGACCGAAGACAGGCCGGTGATGGCGCCGATCTTGATCAGGAAGGCGATCAGGTTCAGCTGTCCGGCCGGCGCGCCGGCCAGCGGCACATTGGCCCATTCCAGACCCATGCGGTCGATGGCGACGGCGATCGGGGCAGGCGAAGCCAGCTCCAGGTAGGGAACGACGCCGGTCATGACGGCGGCCACGACCATGTAGATCAGGGTGCAGACGAACAGGGCGCCCAGAATGCCGATCGGCACGTCCTTCGACGGGTTCTTGGCCTCGGCGGCGGCGGTCGAAACCGCTTCAAAGCCGACATAGGCGAAGAAGATGATCGAGGCGCCGCGGAAGATGCCGCCCACGCCGAACTGGTCCCAGCTGTCGCCCTGCGGCGGGACGAAGGGATCCCAGTTGGCCGGATTGATGTACTGCAGGCCGACGGCGATGAAGGTCAGCAGCACGACGATCTTGATGACCACGATGGCGTTGTTGATGTTCGCCGATTCCGACACGCCCAGCACCAGCAGGCCGCATACGGCGGCAATGCCGACAGCCGCGACCAGGCTGAAGGTGCCCGTCAGCGGGAAGCCCGCATCGGCGCCGGAGGCGACATACTGGATCAGCGGGGTGGCCCACTGGGGTCCTTCGCCTCCGGGGTAACTTATTGTCGGGAACAGACTGGCGCTGATCCCGAAGTCGTTCAGGATCGACACCACATAGCCGGACCAGCCGACCGCCACGGTCGAGGCCGCGACGCCGTATTCCAGCACCAGCAGCCAGCCCATGACCCAGGCGAAAACCTCGCCCAGTGTTCCATAGGCATAGGTGTAGGCCGAGCCCGACACCGGCATGGTCGACGCCAGTTCGGCGTAACACAGGCCCGCCAGGCCGCAGGCGATGCCGGCGATGACGAAGGAGAACATGATGGCCGGGCCGGCGTGGGCCGAAGCCACCTGACCGGTCAGCACGAAGATGCCCGCGCCGATGATGGCGCCGATGCCCAGACTCATCAGGTTCAGCGGGCCAAGCGTCCGCTTCAGCTCGCTCTTGGCGGCTTCCTTCTGAATTTGGGCGATGGATTTTTTGAGAAATAGCCGATTACCGGCAGGCTTTACGCCGTCTGCAGACATGCAGTTGCGCCCCCAACATATGCGACGACCCCTCCCGGGTCGCCTTCTTGGGCGGGGACGCTAGCCATCTGAGGCCGCGCGCGCAACGCGGTTTACGAGGGATGACGCGCCGACGACGCTTTCGTGAACCCGCCTGAAGGCGCTACAGCCGCTTTTATGTTGCCGATTCACGCCGTTCTGGAGCCGCTGAAGGCCGCCCTGGCTCAGACCTCTGCGGTTGTCCTGGCGGCCCCGCCAGGCGCAGGAAAGACCACGGTCGTGCCTTTGGCCCTGCTGGACCAGCCGTGGCTGGCGGGCGGCAGGATTCTGGTGCTGGAGCCGCGACGACTGGCCGCG
This sequence comes from Brevundimonas diminuta 470-4, assembly GCA_000318405.1. Lineage (GTDB taxonomy): Bacteria > Pseudomonadota > Alphaproteobacteria > Caulobacterales > Caulobacteraceae > Brevundimonas > Brevundimonas diminuta_B. The sequence continues at coordinate 109,912 of KB291725.1, forward strand.
CGGGCCGCCGCCGATCGCATGGCCGCCAGTCTTGGCCAAAAGGCCGGAGAAACCGTCGGTTATCGCACGCGCCTGCAGAGCCGGATCGGCCCGGACACGCGAATCGAGGTGGTGACCGAGGGCGTCTTCACCCGGATGATTCTCGACGACCCGGGACTGGAGGGCGTCGGCGCCGTCCTGTTCGACGAATTCCACGAGCGCAGTCTGGACGCCGATCTGGGCCTTGCGCTGGCGCGAGACAGTCAGGCGGTGCTGCGCGACGATCTGCGCCTGCTGGTCATGTCGGCGACGCTCGACATCGCGGGCGTGTCGCGCCTGCTCGACGGCGCGCCGGTGATCGAGGCCGAGGGACGAATGTTCCCCGTCGAGACCCGCTATCTGGGCCGTAACCCGGTCGAGCGGTTCGAGGACGCCATGGCCAAGGCCGTGGTTCAGGCTCTGCACGACGAGACCGGTTCCGTGCTCGCCTTCCTGCCGGGGCAGGGCGAGATTCACCGCACCGTTCAGCGCCTGAACGAGCGGCTGCGTGATCCGTCGGTCGACGTGGTCGCCCTCTACGGCGCGCTGGACAAGGGCGAGCAGGACCGGGCCATCGAGCCCGCAGCGCCGGGTCGCCGCAAGGTGGTGCTGGCGACCTCCGTGGCCGAGACCAGCCTGACCATCGAGGGGGTGCGCGTGGTGATCGACGGCGGCCTGTCGCGCGTGCCACGCTTCGAACCGTCCAGCGGTCTGACCCGGCTGGCGACCGTCAAGGTCAGCCGATCCTCGACTGAGCAGCGCAGAGGCCGCGCGGGCCGGGTCGAACCGGGCGTCTGCTATCGCCTGTGGGACGAGGAACAGACGCGCGGTCTGGTCGCCCATCAACGGCCCGAGATTCAGGAGGCGGACCTGACGGGCTTCGCCCTCGATCTGGCGCGCTGGGGGGCGAAGTCGGTCGAGGGGCTGGCCTTGCTCGACCCGCCGCCATCCGGGGCGATGGCCGAGGCGCGCAGAGTGCTGACGCGTCTGGGCGCGCTGAACGCCAAAGGCGACCTGACGTCGCATGGGCGGCGGCTGACGCGCATCCCACTAGCGCCGCGCCTTGCGCACATGGTGGCCGTGGCTTCGGATCAGGGCGACGCGCTCGGCGGGGCGAAGATCGCGGCGGTGCTGAGCGAACCGGGCCTCGGCGGAAACGGCGTCGACCTGCACGACCGGCTGAAGGGGCTGGCGCGGGATCGTTCGCCACGCGGTCGCGACGCCATGAAGTTGGCGGAACGCTGGGCGCGGGCGGCGGGCGGCGGCCGGGACGGCGAGGCGGACGCGGGCCTGCTGCTGGCGGAGGCCTTCCCCGAACGCATCGCGCGCGCCAAGGGCAAGCCGGGCGAGGTGCTGCTCGCCTCGGGGCGCGGCGCCTTCATCGAGCCGACGGATCATCTGGCGCGCGAGCCGTGGCTGGCCGTGGCGGAACTGGGCGGCGGAGACGCCCGCGACCGCATCCGTCTGGCGGCGGCGCTGGACGCCGCGACGCTGGAAGCCGATCTGGCGCGTCTGATCGAGGTCGAGGACCGGCTGGCGCGCGAGCCGTCCGGCAAGCCGGTGATCCGGCGCATTCGACGCATCGGGGCGCTCGTGCTGGATGAGAAGGTCGTCGGGGCGCCGGATCGGGCGACCATGACGGCGGCGCTGAAGTCCGAGATTGAGGTCGGCGGCCTCGGCGCCTTGAAATGGGGCGAGCAGGCGGGCGCGTTGCGGGCGCGGCTCGCCTTCATGCGCGGACTGGATGAAGCCTGGCCCGACGTATCGGATGAAGGTCTGCTGGCGGCGCGCGAGGATTGGCTCTGGCCTCTTCTGGACGGCGCGCGATCACTGGCCGACATCGGCGACGGCAAACTGGCCGAAGCCCTGCGCGCCCTGATCCCCTGGGATTTGCAGCGCAAGCTGGATGAACTGGCGCCCACGCGCCTGACCACGCCGCTGGGCAGCGCAGGCATCGATTACGCCGCCGAGGGCGGGCCGCGCGTCGAAATTCGTGTGCAGGAGCTGTTCGGGGTGAAGAAACATCCGAGCGTCGGCGGGGGGCGCGTTCCCTTGACGCTCAGCCTGCTGTCGCCCGCGCGACGGCCGGTGCAGGTGACCAAGGACCTGCCGGGCTTCTGGGCCGGGTCGTGGGCGGCGGTGCGCAGCGAGATGCGCGGTCGCTATCCACGCCATCCCTGGCCTGAAGACCCGGCCAATGCGACCGCGACCACCCGCGCCAAGCCGCGCGGGACCTGATCGCGTCGCTTGACGTCAGATGGCGGCGCGCCGCAAAGATCGTGCGTCAATCTAAGGATTTCGCGTGACCGACGCCGCTGTTTCACCGCCTCCTACCTCCAAGCGACGCGTTCTGTTCGCCAGCCTGATCGGCACGACGATCGAGTTCTACGACTTCTACATCTACGCCACGGCGGCGGTGCTGGTGTTCCCGGACCTGTTCTTTCCCGGCGGCGACCGAATGACCGCCATGCTGGCCTCGTTCGCCACTTTCTCCATCGCCTTCTTCGCCCGACCGATCGGCGCGGTCGTTTTCGGACATTTCGGCGACCGAGTGGGGCGCAAGGCGACGCTGGTGGCGGCCCTGATGACCATGGGGCTGTCGACCATCGCCATCGGCCTGTTGCCGACCTGGCATTCCGTCGGCGTGATCGCGCCCCTGCTGCTGGCGCTGTGCCGGTTCGGGCAGGGGCTGGGCCTCGGCGGCGAGTGGGGCGGGGCGGTGCTGCTGGCGACTGAGAACGCCCCGCCGGGCAAGAAGGCCTGGTTCGGCATGTTTCCCCAGCTGGGCGCGCCGATCGGCTTCATCCTGTCGACCCTCAGCTTCATTGTCCTGGGCCAGGTGATGAGCGAGGGCCAGTTCATGGCCTGGGGCTGGCGCATTCCCTTCATCGCCAGCGCTTTGCTGGTCATCATCGGCCTGTGGATGCGGCTGAAGATCACCGAGACCCCTGAGTTCAAGCGCGCCATCGACCGGGCCGAGCGGGTTCAGGCGCCGGCGCTGACCCTCGTCGCGCACCACAAGTTCGCCTTGTTGACCGGGACGCTGGCCGGGCTGGCGACCTTCGTCCTCTTCTACCTGATGACCGTCTTCGCCCTGGGCTGGGGCACGACCAGCATGGGCTATACGCGCGAGCAGTTTCTGCCGATCCAGCTGCTGGGCGTCTGCTTTTTCGGCCTGTTCATTCCGCTGGCGGCTTTGGCGGCGGACAGATGGGGGCAGGGGCGGACGCTGCTGGTCACTTCAGCCGCCATCGCCCTGTTCGGCCTGATCCTGGCGCCTCTGTTCGGCAGCGGCGGCATGGTCGGCGTTGTCGCCTTCTTCATCATCGGCTTCAGCCTGATGGGCTGTACCTACGGCCCCCTGGGCGCGGCCTTGGCGCGACCGTTCCCGACGACGGTGCGTTATACGGGCGCGTCCATGACCTTCAATCTGGCGGGCATCCTGGGCGCGTCGTTGGCGCCCTATGCCGCAACCTGGCTAGCGAGCCATTACGGGCTTCAGGCCGTCGGCGCCTATCTGACGGTCGCAGCCCTGCTGACGGTCCTGGCCCTGATCGGCATGGGCCGGATCAGGACCGAAGGCGAGGCCTAGAGACCGGAGCCGTAGGCCGCATCCGTCACTGCATAGGCCATAATGCCCGTGGCGATGGCCAGGTTCAGGCTGTCGGCGCGGCCGCGCATGGGGATCTTGACGTTCAGGTCGCAGGCGGCGGCCAGTTCGTCCGTCAGACCCGCCTGTTCGTTGCCCATCATGATCAGGGCCGGGTGACGCACCGGGCTGTCGCGATAGCCGTGCGTGGCGTCCAGACGGGTGCCGATGACGCTGCCGGGCCAAGAGGCGCGCCATGTCAGGAACTCTTCGCGCGTCGCCTTGCTGATGCTGACGGCGAAGACCGAGCCCATGGTCGCGCGCACGGCCTCGACCGAGAAGGGATCGACGCAGTCGCCGATCAGAATGACGCCGCCGCATCCGGCCGAGTCCGCCGTGCGGATGATGGTGCCCAGGTTGCCCGGATCACGCACCTGCTCCAGCGCCACCCAGCAGGGCTTGGCGTCGGGCCGGATGGCGTCCAGCGGCGTATAGACCTGCTCGAACACGCCCAACACCGTCTGCGGATTGTCGCGGCGGCTGATCTTTTCGAGGATGGCGTGGGTGACGACGATGATCTGGCCGCCGGCCTTGATCGTCTCGGCCTTGGCGCGATCCAGCAGGGGGTGGGGCCGGGCGTCCTGGCCGACCAGCAGCATGACCGGGGCGCGGCCCTGATCCAGCGCCTCGCCGATGAATTTCAGCCCCTCGGCCAGAAAGCGGCCCGTCGCCTCGCGCTCCTTGCGCATGTGCAGGGCGCGGACGGCCTTGATGGTGTCGTTGGTCAGGGACGTGATGAGGCGTTCGGACATCAGGCGCTCCATCTGGCGAAGAAGGACAGGCCGATGGCGCGGGCGCTCTCGCCGTCTTCGGACAGGGCCAGTTCGCCCCAGTCGATGCGCCCGCCGCGATCATGGGTCGCCTCAGCCATCATATGGGCTAGAGACAGGCCGGAAATTCGCGCCGCATAGGCGTTTAGCAGCAGGAAGGAAGCGTCGTCGGACAGCAGGGCGGCGCAGTCCTTCAGCAACTCCGGCATATCCTCGAACAGACGCCAGACCTCGCCGTTGGCGCCGCGACCGTATTTCGGCGGGTCTAAGATGATGCCGTCATATTTGCTGCCGCGCCGGACTTCGCGCGCTACGAACTTGCGGGCGTCCTCGACGATCCAGCGGATCGGGCGATCGGCCAGACCGGACAGTTCGGCGTTCTCGCGGGCGTAGGTCACGGACTTCTTGGAGGCGTCGACGTGGGTGACGTGCGCGCCCGCCGCCGAACAGGCCAGACTGGCCACGCCGGTATAGCCGAACAGGTTCAGGATTTTCGGCTGCTGCAGGGTGCGGACGCGCGCGTCCAGCCAGTCCCAGTTGGCCGCCTGTTCGGGGAAGAAGGCCAGGTGCCGGAACGGGGTGAACCGCCCCATGAAACGCACGTCGCGCCACTTCAATGGAAAGGCGTCGATCGGTCCATGCGCGTCGAAGCGCCAGCGGCCGGAATCCTCTTCCTCCTGCTGGGGGTCGAACATGGCGTTGGCGCGCTCGAAGGCGGACTCGTCATGAGCTTTCCAGAAGCACTGGGGTTCCGGACGCACGACGGTATAGCGGCCGTAACGCTCCAGCTTGCGGCCGTCGCCGCTGTCCAGAAGGGCGTAGTCCGACCACCCGTGCGTGACGAGGGTTTCGGGCGAGGAGGAAAGAACCGGAGCCATGCGCGCTGATAGGCGCTCAGGCCGCTGCTCGTCCAGCGTCGGGATAGGCGTCAGGAACGATGATCGGCTCGACGTGGTCCTGATGCGGGGTCTTGTCCCAGCGGTGCGGTTCCAGCGCCAACCGGACGGCGGCGTGCATGAAGGCGAGGCTCAGCAGGAACCAGTAGGGAAGCGAGGCCGCCATATCGAGCAGGCCATAGGGCGTCCCGGCGACCCGTGCGCCACGGTGTTTGGTGATCCAGGCGGCGGCCACGCCGACGATCAACACCGCCCATCCCAGAACCGAAAGGGACGGCAATTGCCGGTCCATCGCCGACATCAGGCAGACCACCGCGACCCATGCCATACAGCCGGCGTGAACCGCCGCCGACCCCAGGCCCGCGCCGATGGTCAGGATCAGCGCCGCCCAGCCGCGCCATCCCATGCCCTCGGTCCAGCGCGTATGCACCGCCAGCGTCTGCAGATAGCCCTTCAGCCAGCGCGTCCGTTGCGGCAGCCACAGGCGCACCGGACCGGGCGGCGTTTCATAGGTGGGGCGGCTGATGACGCCAAGACGGAACCCTGAACGCCAGATTCTGAACCCAAGATCGGCGTCCTCGGTCACGTTCCAGGAGTCCCACCCGCCCAACGCCCTCAGCACCGAAACCCGGAAATGATTGCTGGTGCCTCCCAGCGGAAAGGGCAGGCCGAGCCGAGTCATGGCGGGCAGGGTGATCTCAAACAGAGCCGCGTACTCGGCGGCGAACTGGCGATCGAGCAGGGGGTGAGGGCTGTTCTTCTGGCGGCTGCGGATGCGTAAGGGGGCCTGAACGCAGGCCAGCACGTCGCCCTCGTCGCGAAACTTTATCGCCGCTTCCTTCAGTTGCAGCGGATCGGGGTCGTCTTCGGCGTCGTAGATGGTCAGAAAGTCGCCTGACGCGCGCGCCAGGGCGTAATTCAGCGCGCGTGGCTTGGTCTTCGGCGTGCCGGGCGGAACCACCAGCACGCTCAACCAGTCGGGCAGCTTCAGCTGTGAAGCTGCAGCGATTGTCGCGTGGTCGTCAGCTTCCAGCGCCAGGAAGCCTTGCAGGCGGTCTCTGGGATAATCGATCGCATCCAGCCGCTCGACAAGATGGGGCAGTATCTGCGCCTCGTGATAGAGAGCGGCCACTATGGTGTAGCGCGGCCAGATTTCATGGTCCCAACCAGCCGGCGAGGCCGCCCTCGGCGCGCAGGCGTGGACCGCGATCAGTCCTAGCCGCCACGCTGCAAGCGTTAGAAACCCCACTTGCGTCGATATCAGAAGCCATCCGGCGAACCGCGGCACGGCGGCGGCGGCGACGACGCCCAAGGTAAGGACGAAGCCTATCGAAATCGCCTGTACGCGCGTCAGGGTGATGCGCGCTGACCCCATCCCAGCCTGTTGGTAATCCACCACGCCTCCGCCGATTTAACGCAATGTTAATATCATTGATATCCCAAAGCTTGGGTTTGGCTAGAGGGGCTGGTCGAGTTAACCTCACATCAGGACTCAGTCCCTCGTTCAAGGAGCCAGTTGATTGTCGGTTTCTACGACTTCCGCGTCGCGATCGAACCGCAAGGCCAAGGGAGACGGGCACGAGCGTCGCGCCGAGATCCTGACGGCGGCCGAGCGCATTTTCGTCGAAAGCGGTTATGACGGCGCCACCATCCGCAAGATCGCCGATGAGGTCGGGCTGTCGTCGACCGCGCTTTACATGCATTTCTCCGACAAGGGCGAAATCCTCAACGAGATCTGCCGCAACACCTTTGAGAGGTTGGCGGAACGCAATCGAGGCATTCTGGCGGATACGGCCCCGGCGCTGACGCGTCTGCGGCGTATCGCGGAAGGCTATGTGGACTTTGGCTTTGAACACCCCAACGCCTATCGACTGGCCTATCTGACCCCGACGATTGAGACGCGCCACGGCGTCGAGACCATCGCGCAGAAGGCGGGGGGCGAACTGTTCGCGGCAGTGGTGGCGGTCGTAGAGGATGCGGTGGCGCAGGGCGTCCTTCGCGGTGACGCGCGGGTCCTGGCCCAGGTGATCTGGGCCAGCGTTCACGGACTGGTCTCCCTGATGATCACCAAGCCCTATTTCGACTGGGCCGAGCGGGACGTGTTGATCCGCACCCAGTTGGACGTGCTGTTCAACGGATTGACCGCCCTGTGAGGCGGCGTCTGCGCGGGCTGGTCCTCCTGATCACAGCCACCTTGTCTACCGCCGTACAGGCGCGGCCGCTGCGGGTGATGGCGCTGGACCAATGCGCCGATCAGTTCGTCCTGGCCCTCGCGCCTGACGCGGAGCTCGCCCTGTCGCCGCGCGCCGACGATCCCGACGCATGGATGCGGCAGGCGGCGAAAGGGCGGCGGATGGTTCGCCCGACGCTGGAGGCGGCTACAGGCTTTCAGCCGGACGTGGCGGTTCGTTACTGGGGCGGCGACGCCCGGCTGTTGAACGCGCTGGACCGGCGCGGCGTACGCACGGTCGGCATCGACGACGCCACGGACATGGAGGGGGTCAAGGCCAATATCCGCAAGGTGGCGGCGGCCCTGAATCGCCCCGCGCGCGGCGAAGCCTTGATCCGGCAGATGGATGCGCGGCTGAAACAGGCGTCGGGCGCCGGCCGGGGGCGATCGGCTGTTTATGTGACGGCCAGCGGCTTCACCAGCGGGCCCGGGTCATTGATGGACGCCATCCTGCGCGCGGCCGGGTTCCGCAATGGAGTGGTCCAGCCCGGCTATCAGCCGCTGGGGCTTGAGCGGGTGTTGCTGACGCCGCCTGCGCTCTATGTGAAGGGGTTCTTCGATCTGGCCCGGTCGGATTGGCGCGGCGCAGGGCGTCATCCGGTCATGCGCCGGGCGACCGCGCAGCGCACGGCGGCCAGCCTGCCCGGCGCGGCCCTGACTTGTCCCGCATGGTTCGCGGCGGATGCGGCGGTTCTGCTGGGGGAGCAGGCGAAATGACGGGCGCGACGAGACTGAATATCGCTCTAGGGCTGGCCCTTGCGGCAGCGCTCGGGTTGGCGACAACTCTGGGAGAGACAGCCTTCAGCGCGGCGCAGTACGCCCAGGCGCTGTCTGAGCCCGCGTCCGGTCCCGGCGAGGTGCTGTGGCTGGTTCGTGCGCCGCGCGCGGTCTGCGCCCTGCTGGTCGGTGCGGCGCTGGGCCTGGCCGGGGCGGTGATGCAGGGACTGTTGCGCAATCCTCTGGCCGAGCCGGGGGTGCTGGGGGTTTCTGCGACCTCGGCCCTGGCCGCCGCGACCGCCATCGTGCTGGGGCTGGCGGCCATCCCCGGCGCCGTTGAAAGCGCGGCACTGTTCGGCGCGGCGGTCGGGGGCGGCCTGCTGATCGTCCTGGCCGCGCGGGTGCGGGCGCCCGAGGCGCTGATCCTGTTCGGCGTGGCCCTGTCCAGTTTCGCTGGCGCCCTCACGGCCCTGATCTTCAACCTGTCGCCGTCGCCGATCGCCTCGGCCGAGGTGATGAACTGGCTGCTGGGATCGGTCGAGAATCGCAGTTGGAACGACGTCGCCTGGGTGGCGCCCGCGCTTCTGATCGCAGCGCTTCTGGCGCGCGGGGCGTCGCCGGGGTTGAGGATGCTGACGCTGGGCGAGGAGGCGGCGCGGGCGTCCGGCCTGTCGATGGGGCGGATGCGGGTGCTGGCTCTGGCGGCGTCGGCGCTGGCGGCGGGGGCTGCCGTGGCTGTGGCGGGGGTCATCGGCTTTGTCGGACTGGCGGCGCCGCATCTGGTGCGAGCGGCGGTGCGCGGCGATCCGGGGCGGTTGCTGGCGCCCTCGGCCCTGGCGGGCGGTCTGATGCTGGTGGTGGCCGACCTCATGGCGCGGATGCTGCCGACGGATCAGGAACTGAAGCTGGGGGTCTTCACCGCACTGGTGGGCGCGCCGCTGTTCGCCCTGATCGCCTGGCGCGCGGCGCGGGAGTGGCGGCTGTGACTGTCTTGCTTGAGCTTGAAAACGCCCATGCCCGCATCGGCGACGCCCGGGTGCTGAACGGCGCGTCCTTGTCCGTGCGGCTGGGAGAGGTCGTGGCCCTGTGCGGGCCGAACGGGGCGGGCAAGTCGACGGCGGTGCGCGCCGCCCTCGGGCTAACGCCGTTGACGCAAGGGACCGCTCGTTTGGGCGGCGATGATGCCCGGCGCCTGTCGGAACGCCAGCGGGGCGAGCGCGCGGCCTATCTGCCGCAGGACCGCTCCATCGCCTGGAATCTGCCAGCGGTGGAGGTGGCCGCATTGGGCGCGCCCTTCCTGACCGGAGAGGCGGCGCTGGAGCGCGCCCGCGCCGCGCTGGACGAGGTCGGCGTCGGCCATCTGGCCGATCGCGGCGTGGCCGAGATGTCGGGCGGCGAGCGGGCGCGCGTGCTTTTGGCGCGCGCCCTGACGGTGCCGGCGCCTTTGCTGGCGGCCGATGAGCCGATCGCCGGTCTGGATCCGGACGCCCAGCTTCTGGTGTTGGAGCTTTTGCGCGCGCGCGCCGATGCAGGGCGCGGGGTCCTGGTCAGCCTGCACGACCTTAGTCTGGCGGCGCGTTTCGCCGACCGGGTCGTGGTGCTGGATCAGGGCCGCACGGCGGCGGAAGGCGCGCCGACCGAGGCCCTGTCGCCGCGTATTCTGAAGACTGTTTTCAACCTGGACGCCGTTTGGCTGGAGGCGTTGGACGGGCCGTGGCTGGCGGCCCGTCGCCTGTCACATCACGGCTGATAGGGGCGTGGTCCGGCGTTCGGCGGCGTGCCGCGCGCCAGATCCGCCGACGGCGTCAGCGGAGCCGAGCCGCCGTTCAGGCGGGCGCGATAGACCTGCATATTCTCCATCACCCGCATCATGTAGTTGCGCGTCTCGGTGAAGGGGGCGCATTCGATGAAGTCGATGGGATCGACCTGGGCCTGACGCGGGTCGCCGCAACGGGCGGTCCACTGCGGCGGACGGGCCGGTCCGGCGTTGTAGCCGACGGCGGCCAGCAGGGGCGACCCGCCGAAGTTGTTCATCAGTTCGCCCAGGTGATAGCTCCCCAGCGTCATATTGATCTCCGGGTCCCACAGCTGTTCAGCGCTGAACGGGCGGCCCATGCGACGCGCCACGCCCTGCGCCGTCGCGGGCAGAAGCTGCATCATGCCGCGCGCATCGGCGTGCGAGCGGGCCAGCGGATCGAAGCTGGATTCCTGACGGGTGATGGCCAGGGCGAACTCGTTCGGCGCCATGCCCGGAACCTGTTGCGGCAACTGGATCGGATACATCCGCTCGGGCATGACGAAGCCGCGCTGGCTGGCCGCGCGACCGACCATCATCGAGCCGAACTGGTCGCCATAGCCCTGCATCAGGTCGAACAACTGCGACAGGTCGTAGGGCGAAGGCAGCTCATCATCCAGATGATAGGCGAACACCCGCATCAGGGTCTTTTCGCCGATCTGGCCCAGAATGCGGGTCGCCCGGACCACCTCATTGCCCTCGAAGCGGTTGACGTCTTCCGGCGACGGCGCCGGCTCGCCCGGCAGCGTCAGGGTGGTCGCCCCGGCCTTTTCCGCCGCCAATTGGCCGTAGAAGGTCTGCCAGTGCTCGGCGCCCGCCTGATACCAGCGCTGGGCGCCTACGCGGTCGCCCCGCGCCTCCGCCGCCCGGCCCAGCCAGTACAGGGCGCGGCCCTGGGTGATCGGGGTCGAGGAGGCGTTGCGCAGGACCTCGAAATGCTGGGCCGCCGTGGCCGGATCATTGAGCTTGGTCAGGGCCACCCAGCCGGCGAAGAACTCGGCGTCGACCTTGCGCTCGCCCGAGGGGAAGCCGTGACCGTTCATGGCGGCATAGGCCGCGCGCGCATTGCCCTGTTGCAGGGCGTCCAGGAAGTAGTTGCGGCGCTCGCTCCACAGGGTGTTCTGACCGTCCGTATGCGACGGCGCGGCGGGCAGGGCGGACAGCAGCGGGAATGCTTCTGACTGGCGCCCGGCCGAGCGCAACAGGCGCACCCGTTCCAGCACCACGGCCGGGTCGTTGGCCTGCGACGGCGACAGGCCTCCGACGATGGCGTCGGGGGTATAGGCGGTGCGCAGCGCCATCACCGTATTTGCGACGGTCTGCCGCTCAGCCGGAACCAGGGCGACCATCGCGCGCGTCGCCGGGCCGTGCGGCCCCAGCAGCAGCATGTTCAGCCGCGTGATGTGGTCGTCGCTGGTCAGCCAGCCGCTCCAGCGCGAATAGATGCGGCTTTGCTGGGCCTCATCAAAGCTCTGGGTGCGCCACCAGTCGCGAATCAGCGCCTGGGCCTCCTGACGGCGGCCGGTCTGTTCCAAGGCGCCGGCCAGGGCGATCGCGCCCTGGGCCGTGGTCGGGGCGGTTCCGTTGAAGAAGGCGATGGCGGCGTCCGGCGACAGGCCAGCCATGTCCAGCGCCCGTTCGCCCGCCGCCCTGCGCGATCCGCCGCGCGGCCAGTTGGCCAGGTCGGTCTGCGCCAGCGCCAGATCGCTGTAGGACATCTGCCGGTCCGACGTGTCAACCAGCGCCCATTCGACCAGTTTGCGCGCCGAGGGGTCGGAAATCCGGGCCATGATGGCCTGCGTGCCGAAAGCGTCGCGCGCCCGCGCGGCGGTCAGCCCCTGCTGAACCAGGGCGGCGTCCTGACTGCTGATGATTCCGCCCTGGCTGGCGGAGTAGGGGACAGGCGTGCTGTTCAACACGTCCTGAGCCGGTGGAGTCAGTATCGCCAGGGCGGCGGCCACGGTCGTCGCGATCATTAGATATCTGATCCTCATTCATCTTTGGTTGCGGCCAGGCGGCGGGCAACCTACCCTTTGCCGATTAGTGACGGGCGGACCGCCGCCCATTCTCCGCGCAGGTATGTTGTTCCCATGACCGCCCCCTTGTTCAAGGGCGTGATCACCGCCCTGATCACACCTCTTCGTGACGGAAACGTGGACGAGGCCGCTTTCGAGCGCCTGTTGGAACGCCAGATCGCCGCTGGGGTTCACGGCGTCGTGCCGATGGGCACCACGGGCGAGAGCGCCACGCTGCATCTGGATGAGCACAAGCGCGTGGTCGAGCAGTGCGTCGCCATCGCCGCCGGTCGCATCCGCGTCATCGCGGGGGCGGGCTCGTCCGCTACCGACAAGGCGATTGAACTGACCCGTTTCGCCAAGACGGTCGGCGCCGACGGCGCCCTGGTCGTGACCCCCTATTACAACCGCCCGTCGCAGGCCGGGATGCAGGCGCATTTCGAGGCGGTGGCCGACGCCGTCCAACTGCCGATCCTGCTCTATAACGTGCCCGGCCGCACCGGCGTGGATTTGGCCAATGAGACGGTGGCGGCCCTGGCGGCGCACCCGAACATCGTCGGCATCAAGGACGCCAGCGCCGATGTGGCGAGGGCCAGCTGGATGCGCGCCAATATCGACGGAGCCTTCGACCTGATCTCGGGCGATGATTCCAGCTATCTTGGCTATGCCGCGCATGGCGGCGTGGGCGTCATCTCGGTGACCTCGAACGTGGCGCCTGAGGCCATGGTCGCCCTTCACAACGCTGTCCAGGCCGGCGACTTCGCCGCTGCGCGCTCGTGGCAGGAGCGGCTGATCGGTCTGCATAAGGCGCTGTTCCTCGACAACTCCCCGTCGCCCGCCAAATACGCCCTGGCCAAGTTGGGTCTGTGCACGGAAGAGGTCCGTCTGCCGCTGTCGCTGACGGCCGAGGGCGTCAAGCCGGCCATCGACAAGGCGCTGGCCGCCGCCGGAGTCGCCTGATGGCCGCCGACGCGCCCAAACAGAAAACGATCGCCGAGAACCGTCGTGCGCGCTTCGACTATTTCCTCGAAGATCATATCGAGGCGGGGCTCCAACTGCGGGGCACCGAGATCAAGGCTTTGCGCGACGGTCGGGCCAATATCGCGGAGAGCTATGTCTCGCCCGAGGGGCGCGAGATGGTGCTGATCAACGCCGACATCCCGCCCTACAAGATGGCGAACCGCTTCAATCACGAGCCGCGCCGTCACCGGAAGCTGCTGCTTCACCGCAAGCAGATCGACAAGCTGATCGGCGCCGTTCAGCGCGACGGGCGCACCATCGTGCCTGTGCGTCTCTATCTGAACGAGGCGGGCAAGGCGAAGCTGGAGATCGCCCTGGCCAAGGGCAAGAAACTGCACGACAAACGCGAGACGGCGGCCGAGCGCGACTGGCAGCGCGACAAGGCGCGTCTGCTGCGCGACAAGGGATAAGTGCGGTTCCGCTTTGCGCGCCGCGCGACGCGCGATAAACGAGCGATGATGGGGTGCGTCTTGCGGAGTTCGTGGTGAAGATAGCTGAACGCTGGTTCGTCATGGCGGGCGTGGCCCTGCTGGGCGGCATCGCCCTGGCCGGGGTGGTGGTGGCCATCTACGCCGCCTGGGTCCTGCACGACATGCCGGACGCCTCTGAACTGGCTGACTATCGCCCCGCGACGGCGACGCGCGTCTATGCCGGCGACGGGACCCTGATCGGCGAGTTCTCGGACGAGCGGCGCATCTACGTCACCTATGACCAGGTGCCGCAGACGGTCGTTCACGCCTTCCTGGCGGCCGAGGATCAGAACTTCTTCAATCACGGCGGCATCGACGTGTCCGGCATCGGCCGGGCCATGTTCAAGAACGTGTTCAACGTCATGTCGGGCAAGCGTCTGGAGGGCGGCTCGACCATCACCCAGCAGGTCGCCAAGAACGTCCTGCTGACCAGCGAAACCAGCCTGAACCGCAAGCTCAAGGAAGCGGTCCTCTCCAGCCGTCTGGAAGCGACGCTGACCAAGGAGCAGATCCTCGAACTGTATCTGAACGAGATCTACCTGGGCTATCGCTCCTATGGCGTGGCCTCGGCGGCCTATAATTATTTCGGCAAGTCGCTGGATCAGCTGACGCCGGACGAGGCGGCCTTTCTGGGGGCCCTGCCCAAGGGGCCGACCAACTACCACCCGAAACGTTATCCGGCTGCTGCGCTGGGGCGTCGGAACTGGGTGCTGGGCGAAATGGCCGACAATAAATGGCTGTCGGAAGAGCAGTTGAAGACGGCGCTGGCCCGTCCGCTGAACACCCGCTCTGCGCCGCGTCGGGCCGAGTACGCCGACGCCGACTTCTTCGTGGAGGAGGCGCGTCGTCGCGCCATCGCCCTGTTCGGTCAGGAAGAGGTCAATCGCGGCGGCTATTATCTGCGCACGACGCTTGATCCGCAGCTGCAGTCGGCGGCGCGCGACGCCCTGATGCGGGGTCTTGAAGATTACGACCGTCGTCACGGCTGGCGCGGCGCCTGGGGCACGACCGACTTCGCTGAGGGCTGGCAGGCCGAGGCCCAGAAGCGCACGAGCCCGCCCGAGCGCCGTTCGTGGCAGGCCGCCGCCGTCGAAAGCGTCAGCGGAGGCACGATCCGCGTCCGCACGGCCAAGGACGATCAGGCGGGCCCGCTTCGCGCCGCCGATGTGACGTGGTCCAACGCCGGACGTCGCCCGTTGAAGCGCGGCGACCTGATCTTCGTCGAACGCCAGAACGGCCAGTTCGCCCTGAAGCAGGTTCCGGCCGTCAACGGCGCCCTGGTCGCGATCGAGCCGCAGTCGGGCCGCGTCCTGGCGATGGTCGGCGGCTATTCCTACGCCCTGTCCAGCTTCAACCGCGCCACCCAGGCGAAGCGCCAGCCGGGCTCGGCCTACAAGCCCTTCGTCTATGCGGCCGCGCTCGAAGGCGACTTCACCCCGGCCTCGATCGTGCTGGATGCGCCGATCAGCTTCCCCGGCGGCCCCGGCGGCCGCGCCTGGACGCCCCAGAACTACAGCCGTCAGTTCTATGGCCCGCAGACCCTGCGGCGCGGGCTGGAGCTGTCGCGCAACGTCATGACCGTGCGTCTGGCGCAGGCGGTGGGCATGAAGAACGTCGTCGACCTGTCCAAGAAGATGGGCGTCGTCGACGACATGTCGCCGAACCTGGCCATGTCGCTGGGGGCGGGGGAGACCACGCCCTACCGCATCACCGCCGCCTATGCCGCCTTCGTCAACGGCGGGCGCCGGGTCGATCCCTATCTGATCGAATTGGCTCAGGACCGGAACGGCCAGACCATCCACCGCGCCGACCGTCGCCAGTGCCGCGACTGCGGACGAGGCTTCAGCGGTCAGGAATCGCCGCGCCTTCAGGATCGCGGAACCCAGGTGATCGACCCCATCACCGCCTATCAGATGACCTCCATGCTGGAAGGCGTGATTCAGCGCGGCACCGGCGCTCGCGCTCGCAGCCTGGGTCCGTGGGTCGGCGGCAAGACGGGCACCACCAATGAATACCGCTCGGCCTGGTTCGTCGGCTTCTCGGCCGACATCGTGGTCGGCGTCTTCGTCGGCTTCGACGACAACCGCTCGCTGGGCGGCGGCGAAGCCGGGGCCTCGACGGCCGTGCCGATCTTCATCGACTTCATGGAAGACGCGCTGAAGGAGCGGCCTGCGCGGCCGTTCGTGAAGCCGAAGAACGCCATCTTCCGTACCGTCAACGGCATCGAAGAGGCCTTCCGCCCCGGTACCGAGCGTCAGCTGCGCGAAGAAGCGCCGCCGCCGGCACAGCCCGAAGGGCCGCAGAACTACTACGACGTCATCCGTCGTGAGCAGGAGGTCCGCTCCCAGACCCCGACGCCGACCGCGCCGCCTCCGGTTGCGCCGCCGCCGCCGAAGAAGGAGCCGGCCGAGGACTTGAGCGGCCTTTACTGACGCTCTAGGTAAGCTGCCAACCCGGCGCGCCTGCTTTACAGGCGCGCCGTTTCACCTGTCCCTCCTTGATCGGACCACGCGCGGCGCGGTCCTGTTCGTGCGGGGACTTTCGTTCGCAGGAGTTTGCGATGAGATCGGATGTCGAGGCCATGAAGGCCGACATCGAGCAGAGCGTCGCTCTGCTCAGGAGGCGACTTTGACTGGGATGTCGCTCTAAGAAAGCTCGATGAGCTGAACGCGCGGGTCGAGGATCCGACGCTGTGGGACAACCCCGAACAGGCCCAGGCCGTCAGCCGCGAACGCTCGCGGCTGGAGACGCAGGTCAACGCCGTCAAGGAAATGGAGCAGGGTCTCGAAGACGGGATCATGCTGGCCGAAATGGCGGACGAGGAGGGCGACGAAGCCACCCTCGAAGAAGCGCGTGAACAGCTGAAATCCATCAAGGACCGGGCCGCGCGCGCCGAACTGGAAGCCCTGCTATCCGGCGAGGCGGACGGCAATGACGCCTATCTGGAGGTCAATTCCGGCGCCGGCGGCACCGAGTCCAACGACTGGGCCGGCATTCTGCTGCGGATGTACAGCCGCTGGGCGCGCGCGCACGGCTATGAGGTCGAGCTTCAGGAAGAAGAGTCCGGCGAACAGGTCGGCATCAAGTCGGCGACCCTGCTGATCTCCGGCCCCAACGCCTATGGCTGGCTGAAGTCGGAATCGGGGGTTCACCGTCTGGTGCGCATCAGCCCCTATGATGCGGCGGCCAAACGGCACACGTCGTTCGCCTCTATCGGGGTCTCGCCCGTCGTGGACGACAGCATCGAGATCGACATCAACCCGTCGGACGTGCGCACGGACACCTATCGCGCGTCGGGCGCGGGCGGTCAGCACGTCAACAAGACGGACTCGGCGGTGCGTTTGACCCACATTCCGACCAACACCGTGGTCGCCTGTCAGGCTGGCCGTTCGCAGCACCAGAACCGCGATCAGGCCTGGAAGATGCTGCGCGCGCGTCTGTATGAGCTGGAGCTGCAGAAGCGTGAGGCGGCGGCCCAGGCTCTGGCCGACGCCAAGACCGACATCGGCTGGGGCCACCAGATCCGATCCTACGTCCTGCAGCCGTATCAGATGGTGAAGGATCTGCGGACCGAGGTCGAAACCTCGGACACCCAAGGCGTTCTGGACGGCGACCTGGACCAATTCATGGGCGCGGCGCTGGCGGCGCGCGTGGGGGAAACCCGCGACGGCTGAAACGTCGGTCGGACCAGGATATAAAAAGGGCGGCCTTTGCGGGCCGCCCTTTCTCGTTTTCAGCGCCTGCGCCGATCAGGCGGCGGGCTTGGCTTCGACCTTGGGGTCCGTCTTGGCGGGTGCAGGCTTTTCGACGGGTGCAGGGGCTTCCAGCATATTGGCGCCCGGCGTGTCGCGCTTGGCCTGGGTGCAGCGGCCCTGGAACCAGGCGCCCT
Organism: Brevundimonas diminuta 470-4; assembly: GCA_000318405.1. Classification (GTDB taxonomy): domain Bacteria; phylum Pseudomonadota; class Alphaproteobacteria; order Caulobacterales; family Caulobacteraceae; genus Brevundimonas; species Brevundimonas diminuta_B. The sequence goes on from KB291725.1 coordinate 127,381, forward strand.
GTTCGATCGCCAGTTGCTCCTGGGTGATGTCGCCCTCGACGCGCGAGGTGGCGAACAGCTTGACCTGCTTGGCCACGATGGCGCCCGAGACGCGGCCGCGCACTTCAAGGATGTCGGCGTGAACCGTGCCCTCGACCGCGCCGCCTTCGCCGATCACCACGCGCACCACGCGGATGTCGCCTTTCAGCGAGCCGTCGACCTGAAGTTCGCCGGCGCCGGAGATGTTGCCCTCATACTTCACGCCCGCGGACAGGGTCGAAAGGCTGGAGGAACGGGCGGCGGGGCGCGCCGGTTCAGGCGTACGGGCAGGCGCGGCGGCGATCGGGGCGGCGGGTTCCGGCTTGGGCTGGATCGGCTCTGGCGGTTTGGGAATGCCCATTCCGCCAGAGGGGTTGTTGTCGAACGGTTTGTTCTTGTTGAACATTCATGCTCTCCGCGTCACGCCGCGATTATCGGCGTCTGGTCAATGTCAGCCCCTGAGGATGCAATCCCTGGCGACACTTAGTGCGGGCTGAGGCGGAGAGGTCAAGCGGGGCCTTCCGAACCCCGCTCACCGATCAAAGCGCTTCGACGGCGGCCAGAACCTCTTCGGCGTGGCCCTTGACCTTGACGTTGCGCCAGGCGCGGCGGACCACGCCCTGGCCGTCGATCAGGAAGGTGGCGCGCTCAATGCCCATGTATTCGCGACCGTAGAGCTTCTTCAGCACCCACACGCCCCAGCTTTCCGTGACCACGCCGTCTTCGTCGGATCCAAGCACGACCTTGAGGTCATGCTTGGCCTTGAAGCGGTCCAGCTTCTTCACCGTATCGCGCGACACGCCGATCACGACCGCGTTCGCCGCGGCGAACCGGTCGATCAGGGTCGAGAAGTCCTGCCCTTCGGTCGTGCAACCGGGCGTGTCGGCCTTGGGATAGAAGTAGAGGACGACGTTCTTGCCCTTCAGCCCGTCCAGCGACACCCGCCCATCGCCGTCTGTCGCCAGATCGAAAGCAGGGGCGGGGGTGTTTTCGGCGATGTCGGTCACAGCTCTTTCTCATTTCCGCTCGTCCCCGCGCACGCGGGGACCCAGTCCGATGCATCCTTGAGCCCGCCCAGTCGCACGGTGTCAAACAGGTCGGTCCATTCGGGATTGCTCTCGTCAATCAATTGCAGCTTCCAGCGCCGCTTCCATTTCTTCAACTGACGTTCGCGCCGAAAGGCGTCGTCGCGTGAACCATGTATCTCGAACCACACAAGCTGGGTCACGCCATATCGGGCGGTGAAACCGCCAAACGCGCCGGTCTTATGCTGACTGATGCGGGCGATCAGATCATCGGTTGAGCCGATGTAGAGCGTGCCGTTGCGTTGGCTGGCCACGATATAGACGTAGAAGGCCACGGTAGAGCACGCTCCATCTGGATCCCCGCGTGCGCGGGGATGAGCGGAAGAAAGGCGGCTGTTACACCGGCCGCACAAGCACCAGCTTCTTCTTGCCGGCGCCGAGTTTCAGCACGCCGTCCGCGTTCAGGTCGGCCTCTTCGATCAGACGGGCGCCGTCGTTGACGACCTCGTCGTTCAGGCGCAGGCCGCCGCCCTGGGCCAGGCGACGCGCTTCGCCATTGGAACCGCTGAGGCCCGCCTTGGTCGTGACGGCTGCGATCATGGCGCCGATCACCTCATCGCGCGGCAGTTCGACGGTCGGCAGGTCGGCCGACAGTTGGCCCTTCTCGAAGGCGGCCTCGGCCGCGGCGCGGGCCGCGTGCGCAGCCTCGGCGCCGTGCAGCATGGAGGTGGTGGCGTCGGCCAGCGCCTTCTTGGCGTCGTTGATCTCGGCGCCCTGAAGCGCCTCATAGCGCTCGATCTGATCCAGAGGCAGGTCGGTGAACAGGCGCATGAAGCGGCCCACGTCGCCGTCTTCGGTGTTGCGCCAGTACTGCCAGTAGTCGAACGGCGACAGGGCGTCGGCGTTCAGCCACACGGCGCCGCCGACCGTCTTGCCCATCTTCTGGCCCGAGGCGGTGGACAGCAGCGGCGTGGTCAGGCCGAAGGCGGCCTTTTGGTCCACCTTGCGGGTCAGTTCGACGCCGTTGATGATGTTGCCCCACTGGTCCGAGCCGCCCATCTGCAGCGAGCAGCCATAGCGACGGTTCAGCTCCAGGAAGTCGGTCGCCTGCATCAGCATGTAGTTGAACTCGAGGAAGGTCAGCGGCTGCTCACGATCCAGGCGCAGCTTGACCGAGTCGAAGCTCAGCATCCGGTTGATGGTGAAATGCGTGCCGTAGTCGCGCAGGAACTGCAGGTAGCCCAGTTGCGACAGCCACTCGTCGTTATCCAGCATGATGGCGTCGGTCGGGCCGTCGCCGACGGTCAGGAATTTCTCGAACACGCCTTTGATGCCGGCGATGTTCTCGGCGATCTTTTCCTCGGTCAGCAGGGGGCGTTGGGTGTCCTTGAACGAGGGGTCGCCGACCTTGGTCGTGCCGCCGCCCATCAGGACGATAGGCTTGTGTCCGGCCTGCTGCAGACGACGCAGCAGCATGATCTGGATCAGGTGGCCGACGTGCAGCGAAGGCGCCGTGGCGTCAAAGCCGATATAGCCCGTGACCACGCCGGATGCGGCCGCCTCGTCCAGTTCGACCGGGTGGGTGATCTGGTGGATATAGCCGCGCGCCTTCATCAGGCGCAGGAAGTCCGACTTGAAGGCGGTTTCGGAAACGGTTTGGGTCGTGGGCTCGGTCATGGTCGGGTCCGTAGCATCAGAACCGGCGGCCGTCTTCCGAGGAATATTGCCGCCGAGGGAAGGGCGGCAAGGATCGCGGCCGCTCTCTAGTAGAGGCCGTAGTAATAGGTGGCGAAAAGGGCCGGTTGCGCGATCATGGGCGCTAGCTACGTCGCGCCCGACGTGGCAGTCAAGCCGCCATGACGACCTCCCCGAAAAAGACCCTGCGCGTGCTCGGATTCATGACCGGCACCTCGCTCGACGCCGTGGACATGGCGGTGATCGAGACGGACGGCCACGACATCCTGTCCTTCGGCCCAGCCGGCGAGATGAAGCTGGACGGCGAAACCCGCGCCGTCATCGAGGACGCCATCGAGGACGCCTTCGACTGGGAACGCGACGAGGAGGAGCCGGACAGCTTCGAGGACGCGCGCATGGCGGTGGCTGACGCGCACCTGGCCGCCGCCCTCGGCTTCATGGCGGTGAACGGGGTGAAGTCCAGCGCGCTGGATCTGGTCGGCGTCCACGGCCAGACAGTGCTGCACGAAGCGCCGACGCCGGACTTGCCGGGCCGCACCGTGCAACTGATCGACGCCGCCAGCCTGGCCGAAGGGCTGGGCGTGCCCACGGCCTTTGACTTCCGCAGCGCCGACGTGGCGGCGGGCGGGCAGGGCGCGCCGCTGGCGCCGGTCTATCACGCAGCGCTGGTCCGCAAGGCGGGGATGGAGGGGCCGGTCGCCGTGCTGAACCTCGGCGGCGTCGGCAACATCACCCTGATCCACGCCGACGGCGAGCTGGAAGCTTTCGACACCGGCCCGGCCAACGGCATGGTCGATCTGCTGGTCCAGTCCCGCATGAAGAAGCGGATGGACGAGGGCGGCCGTCTGGCGGCGGCGGGCGCCGTCGATCAGGCCGTGCTGGACGCCTATCTGGCCCATCCCTATTTCGCGGCGAGCGGCCCGAAGTCGCTGGACCGTTTCGACTTCTCGCTGGACCCGGTGGCGGATCTGTCGCTGGAAGACGCTGCCGCCACCCTGACCGCCTTCGCGGCGCAGGCCGTGGCGTTGGGCGTCGCCCGTTGTTCGGAGCAGCCGAAGGAAATCGTCGTCTGCGGCGGCGGTCGTCACAACCCCGTGCTGCTGGCCGCCATTCGCGAGCGCGTCGGCGTGCCCGTCTCGACGGCGGAGGACAAGGGCTGGCGCGGCGACTCCATCGAGGCCGAAGCTTTCGCCTTTCTGGCCGCCCGCTGTCGTCTGGGTCTGCCGATCAGCTTCCCTGGCACCACGGGCGTTTCGGCGCCGATGACCGGCGGCCGTATCGTTGAGCCGGGAGCGGAATAATGGCGGCGTCATCGCGTTTCTGGGGCGTCGCCAGCGGGCTGGCGGCAGGCGCGCTGTGGGGGCTGGTCTTCCTAGCCCCAAAGGTCGTGCCCGAGGCCTCGCCTCTGCTGCTGACGGCGGGACGTTACCTGGCTTACGGCCTGATCGCGGTCATGCTGATCGCGCCGCGCTGGCGGCGGGTGACGGCGGCCCTGACGCGCAAGGCGTGGGGCGCGCTGGTCTGGCTGAGCCTGGCAGGCAATCTGGTCTATTTCGCCTTCCTGGTCGTCAGCGTCCACTACGCAGGCGTCGCGGCCTCTGCCCTGATCGTCGGCATGGTGCCCGTGGTCGTGGCCCTGTGGGGGCTAAGGGACAAGGAGTCTCCGCCGCTGTCGCGCGTCGCGCCGCCCATCGCCGTGGCGGCGCTCGCGGTCGGTCTGATCGGCTGGCAGTCCTTAAGCCAGGGCGGCGGCGCGGCGGCGCAGAGCGGCGCGGCCACGCTGATCGGCCTGGGGTGCGCTTTGGCGGCCCTGTTGTCCTGGACCGCCTTCGCCGTGGGCAACAGTCGCTGGATGGGCCGCCTGCCTAACGTCACTCCGCATGAGTGGTCGCTGCTGACCGGCGTTGTCACCGGCGCGCTGGCGCTGGTGCTGGTGATCCCGTCCCTGTTCATGCTGGGCGGCATGACGGACGACGCCTGGCTGCGCCTGATCGGCGTCAGCGCAGGCGTGGCGATCTTCGCCTCCGTCATCGGCAACGCCTTCTGGAACCAGGCCAGCCGTCTGCTGCCGCTGACCATGCTGGGGCAGATGATCGTGTCCGAGACCCTGTTCGCCTTCATCTACGGCTTCATCTGGGAACAGCGCGGTCCGACCATCATCGAGATTATCGCCATGATCCTGATGATCGTCAGCGTCGTCTGGTGCGTCCGCGCTCACCGCCCCGCCGCCGTGGCCGCTGCGGAAGGCGATCACTAAAGAACGACGTAATTTTGTCACAATCCGTGGTGCAACTTCCTTGTTAGGGAGGCACGCATGATTACATGGATCGCCACACTGTTTCTGTTGGGGCAGGCAGAGACATCCTCCCTCTCGGATGAACTGAGCGCCGAGGCGCGAGCCCTGATCGGTCCCGTGCTCGAAACAATCACCGAGGAAAAGCGACGGCAGGCGGAAGCGCCGCCTCCTCAGGACGATCAGGAACGCTTTCTTCGGATGTATCGCCTGGACCAGATGGGACGGGAGGCGATGCTGAAGATCGATTTGAGCACACTTCCTCCGGAGCAGGAGCAGGCCGCTAACCGAGCAATGTGGCAGGCTCAGAATGACGCGGATGAGGCCAATCTGGACGCCTTGCTCGCCATGTTGCCGCCGGAGGGGTGGTTCCTCAAAAGCCGCTATGGCGAGGGGCCGTCACAGACGGCATTTCTCATCATCCAGCACTCGAACCTAGAGCAGTGGCGACGTTTCGTGCCCGTTCTCGAACCCCTGGTAGCTGCGGGCGAGGTCGACGGGGCGCAGTTTGGTCTGATGTATGATCGGCTTGCTGTGAACGAGGGGCGTCCGCAACGCTACGGTACGCAAGTCACCTGCAAGAACGGCCGCTGGGTTATCGACTACGACAACCTCGAGGATCCCGCGAACGCCGACCATCGTCGTGCCGAAGCAGGATTTCCGCACACGCTTGCGCAATATGAAGCGCGTTTCGCATCATGGCCCGCGTGTCGCGAAAATTGAGCGACGCTCGCGCTGTGGCGGACCTGCGCGGAGGTTAGGCCTCCGCGCAGAGCCCAAGACGGTCAGGCTGGCTTTTCTTCCAGCCGCTTGTCCAGATAGGCGCCGACGCGGCGCTCGACCGCGCCGATGTGATCCTGCCAGAAGTGGGTTGCGCCTTCTTCCAGTTCGTAGTCGATGACGATGCCCTTCTGGGTGCGCAGCTTGTTCACCACGCGCTCGACATCGGCGGGCGGCACCACGGTGTCGGCCGTGCCGTGCAGGAACAGGCCCGAAGCCGGGCAGGGGGCCAGGAAGCTGAAGTCATAGATGTTCGACGGCGGCGAAACCGAGATGAAGCCGTCAGTCTCAGGGCGGCGCATCAGCAGCTGCATCCCGATATAGGCGCCGAACTGATAGCCCGCGACCCAGGTCTGGGTGGCGGCGGGGTTGTTGGCCTGCAGCCAGTCCAGCGCCGTGGCGGCATCGGCCAGCTCGCCGATGCCGCTGTCGAACTCGCCCTGCGACTTGCCCACGCCGCGGCTGTTGTAGCGCAGGGTGGCGAACCCGCGCTGGACGAACAACTGGTGCATCGTCAGGGCGACGGGGTTGTTCATGTGTCCGCCCGCCTTGGGGTGGGGGTGCAGGATCAGGGCGATCGGCGCGTCGGGACGCTTGCCAGGAGAATAACGGCCTTCGATGCGGCCGGAGGCGCCAGGCAGGATAACTTCAGGCATGGATGGCGGTCCCTACGATCAACAGTGGTTTCGCGAGCGGATAATACTTGACCACTCAGGTAGGACTTTCTAAGTCCCCCCTGCGCGACGCGCTCGCCAGCAAGGCCGGGGGTCTTAGCACAGCGGGCCTAAAAAGCGGTAGAATTTTGAGGTATTGGGATGCGTCTGTCGACCAAGGGACGTTACGCCGTCATGGCGATGGCCGATCTGGCGAAAAACGGGACCGATCGGGCCGTCTCCCTGGCTGAAATCGCGGCGCGTCAGGAAATCTCGCTCAGCTATCTTGAGCAACTGTTCGCGCGCCTGCGCAAGGGCGGTCTGGTCAAGAGCGTGCGTGGACCGGGCGGCGGTTACCGGCTGGCCCGAGAGGCGGGCGAGATGGTCGTGGCGGACATTGTCCTAGCGGTCGACGAACCGATCCGCGCCACGCGCTGCGCCGCCCACGGCACGCCGCGCGGTTGTATGACGGGCGGCGCTCGCTGCATCACCCATGACCTTTGGGAAGACTTGGGCGCAGAGATCCATCGCTATCTGGCCGGGGTCAGCCTCGCGGACGTGATCGAGAAGCGGACGGGGCGGGCGCGTATGGGCGCAGGCTCGATGGAGGCCGCAGCGTGAGCGTTTATCTCGACTACAACGCCTCCGGCCTGGTTCGCCCTGAGGTTCAGGAAATCATGGCCAAGGCCTTGGCTGATAACGGCAATCCATCGGCCGTGCACGCCGCTGGGCGCCGGGCGCGGGCGCGCGTCGAGACCGCGCGGGCGCAGGTCGCTGATCTTGTCGGGGCTGATCCGACGGCGATTATCTTCTCGTCGGGCGGCACCGAGTCCAACGCCCAGGCGATCCACAGCGCGCTGGCGGCCGGTTGCGGGCGGCTGATCGTCAGCGCGACCGAGCACCCGTGCGTAGCCGAAGCCGCCGCTGTCAGCGGCGTTCCGGTCGAGGTGTTGCCGGTGGATGTGAACGGCGTGGTTGATTTGGCTTGGCTGTCTGAGGCCCTGGCGCGCCCGGGCCGCGCGGTCGTCGCCATCCATCACGCCAACAACGAAAGCGGCGTGATCCAGCCGATCGCCGAGGCGGCGAGTCTGGTCCATGCGGCGGGCGGCTGGCTGCACGTCGACGCCATTCAGTCGGCGGGCAAGGTCCCGGTGATGATGAAGGCGCTGGGCGCCGACAGCCTGACCCTCTCGGCGCACAAGCTGGGCGGGCCGCAGGGCGTGGGCGCGCTAGTTCTCAAGGACGGCGTGTCCGCCGTGCGCATTCTGCACGGCGCCGGTCAGGAGCGCGGCCTGCGCGCCGGGACCGAGAACGTGCCGGGCATCGCCGGCTTCGGTCTCGCCGCCGATTGCGCCGCGCGCGATCTGGACGCCGCCATGGCGCACGTCGGCTGGCGCGATGCGGCTGAAGCCAGGGTCAAGGCTGCGGGCGCCACCATCATCGGCGGCGCAGTCGAGCGTCTGCCCAACACCCTGTTCATGGCGGTCGAGAACTGGGACAGCCCGCAGCAGCTGATCACCCTCGACCTGGCCGGGATCATGGTCTCGGCCGGTTCGGCCTGCTCGTCCGGCAAGGTCAAGCCGTCCAAGGCGATCAGCGCCATGGGCCTGCATCATCTGGCGACCGGGGGCGTGCGCGTCTCCGGCGGTTGGGGCACGACCGAGACGGACTGGACCCGCTTCGCCGACGCTTGGGTCGCGGCCTGGGACAAGCACAAGGCGCGCCTGCAAGAGCGCGTAAAGGAAGTCGCGTAAACTATGGCTATCGTTCAGGAAACAATCGACACAGTCGCGGAGCTGGAGCGGTACAAATACGGCTTCACCACGGACGTCGAGCAGGAGTTCGCGCCCAAGGGCCTGAACCCCGACATCATCCGCTTCATCTCCGGCAAGAAGGGCGAGCCGGAATGGATGCTGGAATGGCGTCTGGCCGCCTATGAGCGCTGGCTGGCGATGGAGGAGCCGACCTGGGCTGCGGTGAAGTACGAGCCGGTCGACTATCAGGACCTCTACTATTACGCCGCGCCGGTGAAGAAGGAGGGGCCGAAGTCGCTGGACGAAGTCGATCCCGAACTGCTCGCCGTCTATGCCAAGCTGGGCATCCCGCTGAAGGAGCAGGAAGTCCTGGCCGGCGTTCAGGGCGCGCCCAAGGTGGCGGTCGACGCCGTGTTCGACAGCGTCTCGGTCGTCACCACCTTCAAGGAAGAACTAGCCAAGGCAGGTGTGATTTTCATGCCGATTTCCGAGGCTTTGCGTGAATATCCTGATCTGGTGCGTCAGTACCTCGGCACGGTCGTGCCGGTCAGCGACAACTATTTCGCGGCCCTGAACAGCGCGGTCTTTTCCGACGGCTCGTTCGTCTACATCCCGCCGGGCGTGCGCTGCCCGATGGAGCTGTCGACCTATTTCCGCATCAACGCCAGCCAGACCGGCCAGTTCGAGCGCACCCTGATCATCGCCGACAAGGGCTCGTACGTCTCCTATCTGGAAGGCTGCACCGCGCCGATGCGCGACGAGAACCAGCTGCACGCGGCGGTCGTCGAAATCATCGCTCTGGACGACGCCGAGGTGAAATATTCGACCGTCCAGAACTGGTACCCCGGCGACGCCGAGGGCAAGGGCGGCATCTACAACTTCGTGACCAAGCGCGCCGACTGCCGCGGCGACCGCTCCAAGGTCAGCTGGACGCAGGTTGAAACGGGCTCGGCCGTTACCTGGAAATACCCATCCTGCATCCTGAAGGGCGAGGAAAGCTCGGGCGAGTTCTATTCCATCGCCATCACCAACGGCCATCAGCAGGCCGACACCGGCACCAAGATGCTGCACCTGGGCAAGAACAGCCGCAGCCGCATCATCGCCAAGACGGTTTCGGCGGGTAAGTCGGACTCGACCTATCGCGGCCTGGTGTCGATCCACCCCAAGGCGACCGGGGTGCGCAACTTCACCCAGTGCGACAGTCTGCTGATCGGCAAGGAGTGCGGCGCCCACACCATCCCCTATATCGAGGTCCGCAACGGCTCGGCCCAGCTGGAGCACGAAGCGACCACGACCCGCCTGTCCGAGGACCAGCTCTTCTACGCCCAGCAGCGCGGCCTGTCGGAAGAGGAGGCCGTGGCCCTGCTGGTGAACGGCTTCGTCCGCGACGTCCTGCAGGAACTGCCGATGGAGTTCGCCGTCGAAGCTCAGAAGCTGGTGGCGATCAGCCTTGAAGGTTCGGTCGGCTGAGTGAATTGAAAAAGAAAAACAATGCTTAAGATCAATAATCTCCACGTCTCCGTCGCCGATAAGCCGATCCTCAAGGGTCTGACGCTCGATGTGCCTGCGGGCGAAGTTCATGCGGTCATGGGGCCGAACGGGGCGGGCAAGTCGACGCTGGGTTACAGCCTGTCGGGCCGTCCCGGCTATGAGGTGACGGACGGTTCCGCCTCGTGGAACGGCATTGACCTGCTGGATATCGAACCGGCAGAGCGCGCGGCGGCGGGGCTGTTCCTGTCGTTCCAGTACCCGATCGAAATCCCCGGCGTGCCAGCCATGACCTTCATCCGCACGGCGCTGAACGCCCAGAAGCGCGCGCGCGGCGAGGAAGAGGTTTCCGCCCCGGCCTTCCTGAAGCTGGTCAAGGCGGCGTCGCAGTCGCTGAAGATGGACTTCGACATGCTGAAGCGGCCGCTGAGCGTCGGCTTCTCCGGCGGTGAGAAGAAGCGGATGGAGATCCTGCAGATGGCCCTGCTGGAGCCGTCGCTGCTGATCCTGGACGAGACGGACTCCGGCCTCGACATCGACGCCCTGCGCATCGTCGCCGATGGCGTGAACGCCATGCGCAGCCCGGGACGGTCGATGCTGGTGATCACCCACTATCAGCGCCTGCTGGACTACATCAAACCGGACCGGGTGCACGTTCTGGCGGGCGGCCGCATCGTCGCTTCGGGCGGGCCTGAGCTGGCGCATGAGCTGGAGGCGGAAGGCTACGACAAGTTCCTGCCGGAGGCGGCATGAAGGCGCTCGCCCGGCTGGACCTGACCGACGCCGCGACCTTTCCCTCGCGGCGGGTCGAGGAATGGAAATACAGTGATCTGAAGCGCTTTCTTCGTGAAGCGCCCGAACCGTCCGGCACGGCCGTCGTCGGCGCGCCGGGGCCGTTCTATGATCTGGGCGGCGACGCCGTCGTCTTCGCCAACGGCCGCCCGGTCGGGGTGAAGGACTACATCGCCTCGGGCGATCAGACGCTGCGCCTGCGCTTCATCTCGGATGCGACGGGCACCGGTCATACGGCGGCGGCGCGCATCGTCGCCCGCCCCGGCGCGCGCCTGCTGCTTCTGGAGACGCATGAGGGCAAGGGCTCGGCCTATGTCGCCCACAACAAGGTCGAGATCGACGTCGCCGCCGACGCCGAGGTGACCCGCATCGTCCTGACCAACGAACCCGCCGACGCCATTTCCGTGGCCGAGGCCGAGGTGCGGCTAGAGGCAGGCGGTCGCTATCGCCAGACGATCATCGCCACCGGGGCCAGGCTGCAACGTCACGAGACGCGCCTGCGTCATGGGGCGGAGGGCGCCGATGCGCGCGTGGATGGCCTCTATCTTCTGAACGGCGCGCGCCACTTCGACCTGACCACGGTGATCGACCACGTCTCCCCGAACGGCACGACCAGCCAGCTGATCAAGGGCGTTGTCCGGGACGAGGCGCGCGGCGTCTTCCAGGGCAAGATCCTGGTCCAGAAGGGCGCTGACGACACCGACGCCCGCATGGGCCACCACGGTCTGATCGCCTCGGATCGCGGCGAGATCGACGTGAAGCCCGAGCTGATCATTTATGCCGACGAGGTGCAGTGCGCCCACGGGGCGACCGTCGGGACGCTGGACGAAAGCGCCCTGTTCTACATGCAGCAGCGCGGCATTTCGGCTGATGAAGCCCGCGCCCTGTTGACCCACGCCTTCCTGATCGAGGTCGTCGACCGCATCGAGCATGAAGGCGCCAGAGAGGTGGTGCGGGAATGGCTGACGGCTCGCCTGTGATCAACGCACCTGTGACGGGGTTCGACCCCTACGCCGCCCGCGCGCAGTTCCCGATCCTGTCGCGTCAGGTGAACGGTAAGCCGCTGGTCTATCTGGACAGCGCCGCCTCGGCCCAGAAGCCGCGCGCGGTGATCAACGCCCTGGTCGCGTCGATGGAAGGCAGCTACGCCAATGTTCACCGGGGCCTGCACACCCTGTCGAACGAGGCGACGGAAGCCTATGAGCACGCCCGCGAGATCGTCGCCCGCTTCCTGAACGCCCCGTCGCCGGAGACCATCGTCTGGACCAAGGGCGGGACCGAGGCGATCAACCTGGTCGCCAACGGCGTCGGCCTGTCGATCCAGCCTGGCGACGAGATCATCGTCACCGAGATGGAGCACCACTCCAACATCGTGCCGTGGCACATCCTGCGCGAAAGGCGCGGGGCGGTGCTGAAATGGGCACCGATCAAGGACGACGGCTCGCTGGACATGGAGGCCTTCGCCGCCCTGCTGGGGCCCAAGACGAAGCTGGTCGCCGTCACCCACATGTCGAATGTGCTGGGCACCATCAACCCGGTCGCCGAGATCACCCGTCTGGCCCATGCGGCCGGGGCGCGGGTGCTGGTCGACGGCTGTCAGGGCGCGGTTCACGCAGCGCCGGACGTGCAGGCCATCGGCTGCGACTACTATGTCCTGACCGGGCACAAGCTGTTCGGTCCCACCGGCATCGGCGTCCTGTACGGCGCGGCCGAGGCGCTGGAGGCCCTGCCGCCGTATCAGGGCGGCGGCGAGATGATTGAAACGGTCGAGAAGGACCGGGTGACCTACGCCAAACCGCCGCACCGGTTTGAAGCCGGGACGCCGCCGATCCTGGAAGCCGTTGGCCTGGGCGCGGCGATCGAGTGGCTGTCGCAGTATGAACCGGCCGCCATTCAGGCGCACGAGGAAGCCCTGTACCGCCACGCGGTCGAGCGTCTGGCCGACCATGACTGGTTGCGGATTCTGGGCAGGGCAGAAGGGAAGGGCGCCTTGCTGACCTTCGCCGTAGAGGGCGCCCATGCTCATGACGTGGCTCAGATCATGGACCGATACGGCGTCGCCGTGCGGGCCGGACTGCACTGCGCCGAGCCGCTGGCGAAAAGACTGGGCGTGAGCGCAAGCACGCGCGCCTCCTTCGCCCTATATAACACCATGGAGGATACAGACGCCTTCGTGGACGCGCTGATCAAGGCGCGCAACTTCTTCGTGTGACGAGTATGGACGACGCCAAGACCCACAACGCGATCAGCGATAGCGACGCCTTCGCCGCCAGCTGGGACGAGCCGCAGAAGAGCGCGCTGTCTCAGGCCGAGCTGGACAAGCTGACGGACGACCTGATCGAGGCGCTGAAGACGGTGTACGATCCGGAAATCCCGGTCGACATCTATGAGCTGGGCCTGATCTACAAGGTCGACGTCTCCGACGATCGCGACGTGCTGGTCGAGATGACGCTGACGGCGCCGGGCTGCCCGGTCGCCGGCGAAATGCCCGGCTGGGTCGAGGACGCGGTGAAAAAGGTCGACGGCGTCCGCAGCGCCAGGGCCAATCTGGTGTTTGATCCGCCGTGGGACGCCTCCAAGATGAGCGATGAGGCCAAGCTGGCCCTGAACATGTTCTGATGAGGCCCTGATGACCGAGCTTCAGACCACGACCCGGCCCCGACGCCCCCGGCCCAAGGCGGTGACCCTGACGGACGCCGCCGCCGCGCGCGTGCGCGAGATCATGGACAACGCTGAGAAGGACTACGTCGGCCTGCGGGTCGGCGTGAAGAACAGCGGCTGCGCCGGGCAGGAGTACACCTTCGCCTATGCCGAAGAGATTCAGCCGCTGGACGAGGTGGTCGAGGACAAGGGCGTCACCATCCTGATCGAGCCCAAGGCGGTCCTGTTTCTGATCGGCTCCGAGATCGACTATGAGGTGACGAAGCTGGCCTCGAAGTTCGTCTTCCACAATCCGAACGAGACCGACGCCTGCGGCTGCGGCGAGAGCGTCACCATCATCCCCGCCGCTGCTTTGGACGCCGACTGACATGATCCGACTGGAGGGGGTGACCCGGCGCTATCGTAGCGCGGCGGGCGAGCGCACGGCGCTGGACGCTGTCGACTTGCACGTCGCGCGCGGCGAGGTATTCGGCGTGGTGGGCCGTTCAGGGGCGGGCAAGTCCACCCTGATCCGCGCCATCAACCGGCTGGAGACGCCCGACGCGGGCAAGGTCTTCGTCGATGGGCAGGAGATCACCGCCCTGAACGCCGCCGAGCTGCGCGCGGCGCGGCGCGGCATCGGCATGATCTTCCAGCACTTCAATCTGCTGAACGCCAAGACGATTGAGGACAACGTCGCCTTCCCCCTTCGTCTGGAAGGGCGGTCTGAGGCCGAGGTGAAGGCGCGCACGGCCGAACTGCTGGCGCAACTGGGGCTGGCCGATCACGCGAAGAAGCATCCGGCCCAGTTGTCAGGCGGCCAGAAGCAGCGCGTCGGCATCGCCCGCGCCCTGGCTTGCGGTCCCAGCGTCCTGTTGTGCGACGAGGCGACCAGCGCCCTGGACCCTGAGACGACCGAGGACATCCTGACCCTGCTGGACGGGCTGAACCGTGATCTGGGCCTGACCATTGTGCTGATCACCCACCAGATGGAGGTGGTGCGCCGCGTCTGCGACCGGGTGGCCGTGCTGAAGGACGGCAGGATCGTTGAGCAGGGCGCGACGGCCGACGTCTTCCTGCACCCGCAGCACGCCGTGACGCGCGCCATGCTGGCCGAGGGGGAGGAGGCGATCGACGCCTCGGTCGCGCCTGCCGGGGCGCGCATGGCCCGCCTGACTTTCCGGGGCTCCTCGACCTATGAGCCGGAATTGAGCCGAGTCGCGCGCACGGCGAGCGTCGACTATTCGATCCTGTCGGGCCGCATCAGCCGAATCCGGGGCGAGCCCTACGGTCAGATGACGGTGGCCTTCACCGGCGGCGACGCCGAGGCGGCTCTGACGCAACTGGCCGCACGCGGCGTCGTGGTGGAGGCGGTCTGATGTTCGCCAATGTGGACTGGGCCGATATCGGCAAGGCGACGATCGACACCCTGCTGATGCTGGGCGGATCGATGGTGCTGACCGTGATCCTGGGCGTGCCGCTGGGCGTGCTGCTGTACCTGTCGGGCAAGGGGCGGCTGGCGGCCAATCCGGTGCTGAACGCCGTGCTGTCCTTCGTCGTCAATGTGCTGCGTTCGGTGCCCTTCATTATTCTGCTGATCGTCATGCTGCCGGTGACGGTATTGCTGGTCGGCACCTCTCTGGGCGTGGCGGGCGCCATTCCGCCGCTGGTCGTCGGGGCCGCGCCCTTCTATGCGCGTCTGGTCGAGACGGCCTTGCGCGAGGTGGACAAGGGCGTGGTCGAAGCGACGCAGGCCATGGGCGGCTCGACCTTCCAGATCGTGACGCGCGCCCTGTTGCCCGAGGCCATGCCGGGCATCATCGCGGGCGCGACCGTCACCGCCATCGCCCTGGTCAGCTATACGGCCATGGCCGGCGTTGTGGGGGCAGGCGGGCTCGGCGATCTGGCCATCCGGTTCGGTTACCAGCGCTTCCAGACCGACGTCATGGTCGTGACCGTAGTTCTGCTGCTGATCCTTGTACAAATTCTGCAGATGATCGGCGACCGTCTGGTCGCTAAGGTCTCGCACCGCTGATTTTACGAAAGCCCGCCCCATGATCCGCCGTTCGCTGCTGCTGTCCGCCGCTGCTGTCCTGACGCTTGCCGCATGCGGTCAGGGCGCGGGCAAGAAGGCGGGGGCCGAGGGCGCGCCTCTGCTGGTCGGCGCTACCGCCGTGCCGCACGCTGAAATCCTGGAGCAGGTGAAGCCGATCCTGGCCGCCGAGGGCGTGCCGATCGAGATCAAGGTCTTCAACGACTACGTTCAGCCGAACGTGCAACTGTCTGAAAAACGGCTGGATGTGAACTACTTCCAGACCAAGCCCTATCTGGACGAGTTCAACACGGCGCGCGGGACGAACCTGATCACCGTCGCCGGCATTCACGTCGAGCCGCTGGGCCTCTATTCGCGCAAGCACAAGACGCTGGCTGACCTGCCCAACGGCGCTCAAGTCGTCTTGCCCAACGACGCCTCCAACACCGGCCGCGCCCTGTTGCTGCTGCAGGCGGCGGGCCTGATCACGCACAAGGACCCGCAAAACCCGCTGCAGACGGTGCGCGACATCGCGACCAACCCCAAGGGACTGAAGTTCCAGGAGGTCGAGGCCGCGACCATCCCGCGGATCCTGCCTCAAGTGGACGGCGCGGTGATCAACACCAACTACGCCCTCGACGCCGGGCTGAAGCCTAAGACCGACGCGCTGCAACTGGAAGGCGCCGACAGCCCCTATGTGAACTATCTGGTCGCGCGACCGGACAATCAGAACGACCCGCGCATCCAGGCCCTGGCCAACGCTCTGCGTGGTCAGGCGATCAAGGATTTCATCGCCACGAAATATGAAGGCGCAGTGATCCCGGCGGCCTAGGCCGCCTCGCTGACCGTCCTGGCCGCTTCGGCGGCCTTGGCGGATTCTTCCTTGGATTCGACCAGCACGGCGGGGGTGACCGGCTGTCCGGTCGCCTCGGCGATCAGTTCGGCCGTCTTGCCTTCCACGACGGCTTCAAGCCGTTGCAGAAACTCGGCCTTCGGCAGGCCGGTCGGGATGGGTTCGAGGAATTCCAGCGTCGCCGTGCCGGGGTTCTTGTGGAACTCTTCCAGCGGCCAGAACAGGCCCAGATTGGTCGCCAGAGGCACGACGGGCATGTCGAAGTCGCGATACATGTGCCAGACGCCCGAGCGATAGCGGAACTTCTCGCCGACCTTGGCCAGATGGCCTTCCGGATAAATCAGGATCTTGCGGCCCTCGCGATTGGCGTCGGCGGCGCGTTCTTTCAGGGCGGCGCGGGCGGCGTGGCCGCCGCAGTTGTTCACGACGATGGCGCCCAGCTTTTTCAGCACTGTTCCCAGCAGGGGGAACTTCTCCAGATGATCGCCGGTGACGAAGGCCACATCGTCGAACTGGTCATAGGTGGCGAAGCCGTCGCCCCAGCTCTGGTGCTTCGAGGCGATGATGAAGGCGCCCTGCGGCAGGCGTTCCTTGCCGCGCGTCTCGATACGGATGCCCGCAAACAGGCTCATGGCCTGCACCATGCGCCGGACATAACGGCGGATGATCCAGCTCGTGGCCTTTCGGCCCGGCGCCAGGGCCGCAAAGGCGGCGGCCAGGCCGTAGGTGATGGAAAGCGCCCAATAGGCGATGTTGAACAGCAGGCTTCGCATCAGGCGACTATGCCAGCCTGCCGTTCAGAGGCGAGCCTAAAGTGAAGCCTCAGGCGGCGTCGGACACGGCATGGGCGGCGGCGGTGACCTTGTTGCGCCCGCTGCGCTTGGAGGCATAGAGCGCCTCGTCCGCCCGCGTCAGCAGTTGGCTCGCGGTTTCGCCGGGGCGGCGCAGACCGAAGCCGACGGAGATGGTCACGGCGCCCAGATCGTCGTTGGTCGAGCGACGGCGCAGGGCGCGGGAGGCGATTTCCTCACGAATGGCGTTCAGCGCGGCTTCGATGGCGCCCGCCGTTTCGCCGGGGAAGATCAGGGCGAACTCTTCGCCTCCATAGCGGGCGGCGATGCGCGGCGCCCGCGACACCCGGCCCAGGACGCTGGCGACATAGCGCAGCACCTGATCGCCCGTCTGGTGCCCCCAGGTGTCGTTGAAGCGCTTGAAATGGTCGATGTCGATGATAGCGAGCCCGATCGAGCCGCCCATACTTTCCGCCTCATCGCACAGCCGCAGCAGGTGTTCGTCGAACGCCTTGCGGTTGGCCAGATTGGTCAGAGCGTCCGTCATCGCGTCGCGGCGCACCTGCTCCATGTGATCGCGCAGCCTGGTCACTTCGCGATTTGACGATTCCAGGCGGCGTTCCAGCGCGGCGGTATGGCGCCGGATGCGGCGGGTCGCATCCGCTAGCGAAGACACGATATCTCCAAGGCTGTCGGCGTCGCCTGCGCTGGCCATCCGGTCGACAGCGTCAGCCAAGGTGTGCCCGTAGTTGGCCTGGCTTTCGCGCGCCTTGTCGATGGCGCCCGCCACAGCCGCCAGTTCCCTGTTCAGCATGGCGCCGGCGTCGCGAATTTCTTCGGACAGACGGCCGCGCGGCAGGAACTCGGCGGCCAGCATTTCCGCCGTCGAATCGGTGAAGGGCGCACCTGTCGCCAGAAGGCGCGAAATCTCCTGCCCCAGCGTTCCGTCCGGGTCGCCCAGGTAGTGCAGCCACAGTTCGAAGTTCAACGGCGTCGGCCACACGGCGGCGGCCTGCATGGCGTCCACGGCGCGGTGCGCCAGAGTATAGGCTTCTGGACTGCGAACCGTGGTTTCCACCTGGGTGGTCATGCCTGAACTGCCCCTGCGCTGCGTGAGCCGGAAGGCTATACCGGTCTTCTGTAACGCAGGGTTAAGTTCGCAAACCGGCCTTATCCGGCCAGAACGACCGGGCGACGCAGGAAGGCCGGGACGTCATCGCCGAAAGGATTTCCGGCGAGGGACGCGGGCTGGCGGCTTTCAGCCTGATTAGCCTTCTGGGGCGTCTTCTGGGCCGCAGGCGTCGTCTTGCCTTCGGCCTTCTTGCGGCTGCGCGTGCGTTGAGGCGCGGCTTCGGCTTCAGACGCGGGCGTCGGCGCTGTTTCGACCTGGGTTTCGACTTCGACGGGCGCTTCTTCGACCGAACGACGCGAACGGCCTCCGCGTTCGCTGCGTTCGCTGCGTTCGCCGCGTCCACGGCCGCGGCTTGAGCGGCTGTCGTCGCGCGGGCGGTCCTTGATGGAGGCGAAGTCGATGCCGTCCAGCGGCAGCTCGACCGGCTCCTTCTTGATCAGCTTCAGCACCTTGTCCAACGACTTGTCGTCGGCGGGCGTCACGATCATGAAGGCCTCGCCCAGACGCCCGGCGCGGCCGGTGCGGCCGATGCGGTGGACGTAGTCGTCCGCGTGGTGCGGAACGTCATAGTTGAAGACGTGGCTGACGGCCGGAATATCCAGACCGCGTGCGGCGACGTCCGAGGCGACCAGCAACTTGAGCGCGCCGCTGCGGAAGTCGGCCAGAGTCTTCATCCGCAGCGACTGGTCCAGATCGCCGTGGATCGGCGCGGCGTCGAAGCCGTGGACCTGCAGCGACTTGGCGACGATGTCGACTTCCGACTTGCGGTTGCAGAAGACGATGCCGTTCTGAACCTCGCCGCGTTCGACCAGGGCGCGCAGAGCCGTCCGCTTGGCCTTGGGGTCCGAGGTCGGCAGGCGGGTGATGTGCTGGGTGATGGTGTCGGCGGTCGTGGCCGGGCGCGCCACCTCGATCCGGGTCGGATCCTTGAGGAACTGCTGCGTCAGGCGCGTGATCTCCGGCGGCATGGTGGCCGAGAAGAACAGGGTCTGGCGACGTGGCGGCGTCAGCTTGAAGATGCGCTCGATATCCGGAATGAAGCCCATGTCCAGCATCCGGTCGGCCTCGTCGACCACCATCAGCTCGACCCCGGTCAGCAGCATCTTGCCGCGATCGAACAGGTCCAGCAGGCGGCCCGGCGTGGCGATCAGCACGTCCACGCCCTTGTTCAGGGCGGCGACCTGGTCGCCCATCGACACGCCGCCGATCAGCAGCACCCAGTTCAGGCGCGTGCCCCTGGCGTATTTGGCGAAGCTCTCGGCCACCTGGTCGGCCAGTTCGCGCGTAGGGGCCAGCACCACGGCGCGCGGCATCCGGGCGCGGGCGCGGCCCGAGGCCAGGCGGTCGACCATGGGCAGGGTGAAGGCGGCTGTCTTGCCGGTGCCGGTCTGGGCGATGCCGAGGACATCGCGGCCGGCGAGGGCCACGGGAATGGCCTGTTCCTGAATGGGGGTGGCGGTCGTGTAGCCGGTATCGGCGACCGCCTGCAGGGTCGTGGGCGAAAGGCCCAGCTTGGAAAACTCAGTCATGCAGTCCTGAAGGGACGGAGGATAACGTTCGCAAACGCCTTCAGCTGACGGAACCGCCCCTCGTGGGCGAGCGGGCGGCGCGCATCGCCAGTCCTGTTCCGAGCCTGCGGCCGTATAAAGAAAGCCCTACTCGTCAGTCAAGTATTTCCGTTCGCAATGGCTCCGCTTGGCAACAGCGGCGCGGGCTGTATGGTCGCCTCGGGGACTGGGAGAAGGATGTCGAATGCGCGCTGCCGTATTGATCGCGGTGATGCTTGTCGCTCCAGTCAGCGCCAAGGCGTCGGATCGTGGACGGGCTGCTGACGCCATGCAGGCGGCGTTCGGCAATACGGTTGTCTCCCACTATCCTGACGGCGATTGGGTCAAACACTGGTTTGATCGCGACGGGGCCTATCGCGCCCTGTTTTCAGACGGGCGCCGTCTGACGGCTCGCTGGGCGCGCGAAGGCGACAAGATCTGCCTGAACGAGATTCGCCCGCGCATGATCATCTCGCGCTTCTGCACGCCCCTGGTCGACGCTTCGGTGGGCGAGAGCTGGCCCGGACGCGACCCTCTGGGGCGCCGTGTCCGCAACGAACTGATTGCAGGGCGGTAAGAAAAACGCCCCCGTTCGCGAGAACGAGGGCGCTTCGTCTTACTCGGCTTCCGCAGCCTTCTTGGAGGGAGCCTTCTTCGCGGCCGGTTTCTTGGCCGCAGGCTCCTTCTTCGCCGCGGGCTTTTTCGCAGCGGCCTTCTTGGCGGGCGCCTTCTTCTTCGGCGCCGCGCCGGCCTTGGCGGCCAGCAGGGGCAGGGCGGCCTCCAACGTCATGTCTTCGGGCGCCGTGCCCTTGGGCAGGGTGGCGTTGATCTTGCCCGACTTGACGTAGGGGCCGTAGCGCCCGGCCATGACCTGAACGGCCTCGCCCGTTTCCGGGTGGGCGCCCAGTTCCTTCAGCGGCGCGGCGGCCGAGGCGCGACCCGCACGACCCGCGCGCTTTTCAGCCAGCAGGGCCACGGCGCGGTTCAGGCCGACGTCGAACACTTCCTCGATGTCCGCGACGTTGGCGTAGGTGCCCGCGTGCGCCACGAAGGGGCCATAGCGGCCCAGGCTGGCGGTGATCATCTTGCCGTCTTCGGGGTGCGGGCCCACGTCGCGCGGCAGGCTGAGCAGACGCAAAGCCTTCTCAAGATCCATCGACGTAGGGGTCCAGCCCTTGGGCAGGGACGAGCGCTTGGGCTTTTCCGCATCCGGCGGCGTGGTTTCGACATAGGGGCCGAAACGGCCGATCTTCAGGTGCACAGGCTGGCCGGTCGCCGGATCGACGCCCAGTTCGCGATCGCCGCTCTCGGCGCCGCCGTCGGCCGCGTCAGGCGAGGCGACGGGACGGGTGTATTTGCACTCCGGATAGCGCGAGCAGCCGATGAAGGCGCCGAAGCGGCTGGTCTTCAGGCTGAGTTGACCTTCATGGCAGACCGGACACTGGCGCGGGTCGGAGCCGTCGCCCTTGTCGGGGAAGATGTGCGGGCCTAACGCCTCGTTCAGGTGATCCAGGATTGCAGTGGTACGCAGTTCGCCGGCGGCTTGCGTCGCGGCGTGGAAGTCCTGCCAGAAGCGGCGCAGCAGCGTCTTCCAGTCCAGGTCGCCCGCCGACACCTCGTCCAACTGGGTCTCCAGCGCGGCGGTGAAGTCGTACTCGACCCATTTGGCGAAGAACTGCTCCAGGAAGGCCGTGACCAGCCGTCCCTTGTCTTCTGGGAAGAAGCGGTTCTTGTCCATGCGGACGTATTCGCGGTCGCGCAGGGTCGTCAGGATCGAGGCGTAGGTCGACGGGCGGCCGATCCCCAGCTCTTCCAGCTTCTTGACCAGGGTGGCTTCCGAGAAGCGCGGCGGCGGCTCGGTGAAGTGCTGGTCGGTGCGGATCGCCTCGACCTTGGCCTTGGCGCCTTCCTTCAGCGCGGGCAGGCGGCCGCCTTCATCTTCCTCGTCCTCGGCGCCTTTCTGCTTTTCGTCGCGGCCTTCTTCATAGGCGGCGATGAAGCCGTCAAAGACCACGACCTGGCCGGTGGCCCGCAGGCCTGTCTGACCGTCGGGCGTCTCGATCTCGACCGTGGTGCGGTCCAGACGCGCCGATTCCATCTGCGAGGCGATCATCCGCTTCCAGATCAGTTCGTACAGACGCTGCAGATCGCTATCGAGCCGCAGGGTGTCGGGGCTGCGCAGGATGTTGGTCGGACGGATGGCTTCGTGCGCTTCCTGCGCGTTCTTGGCCTTGGTCTTGTAGTAGCGCGGCTCGGCCGGGACATAGGCGGGGCCGAAACGCTGGCCGATGGCCTCGCGCGCCTGAGCGATGCCCTCGGGCGTAACATAGACGCCGTCCGTACGCATATAGGTGATCAGGCCGCCGGTGTCGTCGACGCCCTCATACAGCTTCTGCGCCGCCTGCATGGTGCGCTGGGCGGTGAAGCCCAGCTTGCGCGCGGCTTCCTGTTGCAGGGTCGAGGTGGTGAAGGGCGGGGCGGGGGACCGCTTGGCCGGCTTCTTCTCCACCGATCTGATGGTGAAGTCGCCGCTGTGGACGGCTTCGCGCGCGGCCATCGCCATGGCCTCGGACACGATGTCCAGACGCTGGACCCGCTTGCCTTCATGCTTGACCAGGCGGGCGGTGAAGGGCGGGCTGTCGGCGATCAGATCGGCCTCGATCGACCAGTATTCCTGAGCCTTGAACCGCTCGATCTCCATCTCGCGGTCGACGACGATGCGCAGGGCCACCGACTGAACGCGGCCCGCCGAACGGGCGCCCGGCAGCTTGCGCCACAACACCGGCGACAGGTTGAAGCCCACCAGATAGTCCAGCGCCCGGCGCGCCAGATAGGCGTCCACCAGCTCCATATCGAGCTGGCGCGGGTTGGCCATGGCCTCCAGCACCGCCGACTTGGTGATGGCGTTGAAGGTGACGCGCTGGACGTCCGTGTCCTTCAGCGCCTTCTTCTTGTTCAGGATCTCCAGAACGTGCCAGCTGATCGCCTCACCCTCGCGGTCGGGGTCGGTCGCCAGGATGACGCGGTCGGCGGCCTTGGCGGCCTCGGCGATCTCGGACAGGCGCTTGGAGGCCTTGGCGTCCACCTCCCAGTGCATGGCGAAGTCATCGTCAGGCAGCACCGAGCCGTCCTTCGACGGCAGGTCGCGGACGTGGCCGTAGGAAGCCAGAACCTTATAGTCCGAGCCCAGGTATTTATTGATGGTCTTGGCCTTGGCGGGGCTCTCGACGATGACGAGATTCATGGCGCTCTATCGGGGAAAAGGGGGCGCGAACGTGGTTGCGGCGCGGCCGGAAGTCAATCGGCGCATTTCAAGTGGGCAACCTTTCCGGGTAACGCGAGTTTGCAAACCATTGTAAGTTGTGTTCCTCTGAGACGTTCTCGGGAGGGTTGACGATGAGCAAGACAGCACAGCGACGCCGAGAGGCGCCAAGCCCTGATCTGACGGACTATCCGGTTCGTGAATATGTGGCCGCCATGGCTATGGAGCTTGCGGGAATGGCCCGCTGGGACGGGGATGAAAGGCTGGCCGGCATTCTGGAGAATGCGGCGGACATGGCTCGTCGCACCGCCCCGGCCTAGGTCGAGGCCATGCCGCCGGGCAGCAAGGTCGCCCGCCCTGCGAGATCAAGCTCCAGCAGGGCGGCGGCTGTTTCCGCAATCGACAACCTGGCGGCGCGCGCCAGTTCGTCGCGACTGACCGGCGAAGGGGACAGCAGGGCTTCTATCCGATCCAGCACCTCGTCATCCATCTGTTCCGGTCGCCCGGCGTCGAACGGCGAATCAGCGGGCGGCTCCCTCAGGGTTCGTAGAGAGGCGAAGGCCCGCTCTATGTCCTCGATCCCCTCGCACAGGATGGCGCCCTGACGCAGCAGTTCGTTCGGCCCTTTGGAGCGCGGATCCAACGGCGAGCCGGGCACGGCGAAGACATCGCGGCCCTGTTCGCCCGCCAGCCGGGCGGTGATGAGAGAGCCGGACCGGATTTCAGCCTCGACGACAACCACGCCGCGCGACAGGCCCGAGATGATGCGGTTGCGGCGCGGGAAGTCGCGCGCCTGCGCTCGCGCGCCGACGGGGCTTTCCGAGACGATGCAGCCGCGCTCGGCGATCTGGCGATACAGGTCGGCGTTGTCGGACGGATAGATGTCGTCCACGCCGCCGCCCAGAACGGCGACCGTGCCGGTATCCAGAGCGCCAAGGTGCGCCGCCGCATCGACGCCGCGGGCCAGACCCGAGACGACGACGTGGCCTTGTTCGCCCAACTGCTGGGCCAGGCCGCGCGCGATGCGCTGGCCGCCCGCCGAGGCGATACGCGCCCCGACGATGGCCATGCAAGGCCGCTGCATCAGCGCAGCATCGCCGAGGGTCCACAACAGAGGCGGCGGCGGATCGACGGCGGCGAGGGCCTCGGGATAGGCGGCGTCGCCCCACAGGATCAGTTGCGCGCCGAGGCGGGCGCCGGCCTCCAGTTCGGTCTCGACGGTTCCGGGTGCCGGAATGGAATAGCCGGTGCGGCCCCGACTGCGCATCAGATCGGGCAGGGCCTCCAGCGCGCGCTCGGCTGAACCGAACCGCTGCAGCAACTGGGAGAAGGCCACGGGGCCGACGCGGTCGGTCCGGGCGAGCCGGAGGCGGGCGAAACGCTCTGCCTCCGACAGGGGCGTCACGCCTTCTTGGCCCCGATCTTGGGTTCGGCGCCCTTCAGCAGGCGGCCGATGTTCTCATGGTGCCGAATGAAGATCAGCACGGCGGTGAAGACCGCCATGATGAAGACCGGCTGCGGCGCGGGCAGACCCAGCGCGGGCAGGGGCAGCAGGGCGTAGAGCGGCGTCAGCGCCGCCGCCACCAGAGCCGACAGCGAGGAATAGCGCAGGGCGAAGGCCATGATCAGCCAGGTCGTCGCCGCCAACAGACCCAGGGGCCAGCACGCGGCCAGGATAAGACCAAAGAAGGTCGCCACCCCCTTGCCGCCCTTGAACCCCAGCCAGACGGGGAACAGGTGGCCCAGAAAGGCCGCGCCGCCGGCGATGGCGCCCGCAGCGTCGCTGCCCAGCAGGTGCCGCGCGATCAGCAGGGCGACCGCACCCTTGCCCGCGTCCAGGATCAGGGTGGCGATGGCCAGATCCTTGCGCCCGGTGCGCAAGACGTTGGTCGCGCCGATATTGCCCGAGCCAATGTTGCGCACGTCGCCCGCGCCCGCCGCGCGGGTCAGGACCACGCCGAACGGAATGGAGCCCAGCAGGTATCCGCCAATAGCCACAAGCCCGAGCGTAAGGAGCGCCGGCCCCGCCAGATCCTGCAAGTGATTCGCTCCCCTTAACGTGCGTCGTGGACGATGCGGCCCGAAACGACGGTGAGCAAGACCTTCCCTTGCAGTCGCCGCCCGTCAAAGGGCGAATTCTTCGACTTGGAGCGAAGCGTCGCGGCGTCGATCACCACCGGCGCCCCGGCGTCGAACAGCACCAGATCGGCAGGCGACCCTTGCGACAGCTCACCAGCCTCCAGCCCCAGCAGGGCTGCCGGCCCCTGCGTCAGCGGCCGCAGCACGTCCAGCAGGTCGACGCCGTAATCGTGGTGCAGCGTCAGGGCGGCGGGCAGCAGGGTCTCCAGACCCACGGCGCCCGGCTCAGCCTCGGCGAAGGGGCGGCGCTTGTTCTCGGCCGGTTCGGGGCAGTGGGCGGAGGTGATGACGTCGATCAGGCCGTCGCGAACCGCCTCGACCAGGGCTTGCCGGTCGCTCTCGGCGCGCAGGGGCGGGTCCAGCCGGTAGAAGGTGCGGTAGTCGCCGATGTCGATCTCGTTGAAGCACAGATGGTTGATCGAGGCCGAGGCCGCGACCTCCAGCCCTCGCGCACGGGCGCGGGCCAGCGTCTCCAGCGCGCCCTCGGTCGAGATCTGGTCGATCAGGAAGCGCGCGCCGGTCTGTTCGACCAGGGCCAGGTCGCGCTCCAGTTGGATGCGTTCGGCGATGGCGGGGGCGCCGGACAGGCCCAGCCGGGTCGCCAGTTCGCCCGAGGTCGCGACCGCGCCCTCCGACAGCCACGGCTCGGTCGGGCGACACGCGATCAGGGCGTTGAACGAGGCGGCGTAGGACATCACCCGTTGCAGGGTGCGGGTGTTGCGGATCACCCGATCGCCGTCGGTGAAATACAGGGCGCCCGCTTCGTGCATCAGGCCGATCTCGGCCATGCGCTCGCCGTCGCGCGATTGCGTGGCCGCGCCCGCCGCGCGGACGTGGACCAGATCGAGCGCCGCGCCGCGCCGCTGAATGTGGTCGATCAGGGCCGGGTCGTCGATGGCCGGGTCGGTGTCGGGCTGGACGACGATGGTGGTGACGCCGCCTGCCGCCGCCGACAGGCTGGCCGACTTCAGCGTCTCCTTGGGTTCGTTGCCCGGCTCGCCGGTCTTGACCCGAATGTCGATCAGGCCGGGCGCCAGGCAGCGGCCCTCGGCGTCGATGATCTGCACGCCCTCGGGGCGTTGCGTCGCCTGTCCGTGAATGACCTCGACGATGCGGCCGTCGGCGATCAGGATCGCGCCGGGGCCGTCATAGTCGCTGGCGGGATCCAGCAGGCGGGCGTTGATGATGGCGAGGGGTTGCGTCTGGGCGGTCATGCGGCGCCTCCCGCGCGGCGGTGGGCGAGGGCGGCCAGAACGGCCATGCGGGCGGCGACGCCCATCTCGACCTGATCCTGGATCAGGGAGACGCTCAGGTCGTCGGCCACGTCGGAATCGATTTCGACGCCGCGGTTCATCGGGCCGGGGTGCATGACCTTGGCGTTCGGCGCGGCCCAGGCCAGCTTTTCGCGATCCAGCCCCCAGAAGCGGAAATACTCGCGCGTCGAGGGGATCAGGGCGCCCGCCATCCGTTCCAGCTGAAGGCGCAGCATCATCACCACGTCGCAACCGGTCAGCCCCTCCTTCATGTCGTGGAAGACCTCGCAGCCCCAGCGGTCGGCGTCGCCGGGCACCAGCGTCGGCGGTCCGATCAGCCGCACCCGCGCCCCCATCATCTGCAGCAGGGCGACGTTCGAGCGCGCCACGCGGCTGTGGGCGATGTCGCCGCAGATGGCGACGCTCAGCCCGCCCACGTCGCCGAAAGCGCGGCGGATGGACAGCAGGTCCAGCAGGGCCTGCGTCGGGTGCTCATGCCGCCCGTCGCCCGCGTTGACGACCGCGCAGCCGACCTTCTGCGACAGCAGGTCCACCGCGCCGGAAGAAGCGTGGCGCACCACCAGAATCTCCGGCTTCATGGCGTTCAGCGTCACAGCGGTGTCGATCAGCGTCTCGCCCTTCTTCACCGAGGAGGAGGCGACCGGCATGGTCACGACGTCGGCGCCCAGACGCTTGGCCGCGATCTCGAAGGAGGAACTGGTTCGCGTCGAATTCTCGAAGAACAGGTTCACGACCGTCTGGCCGCGCATCAGGTCCACGCCCTTGGCTGACTGCCTGTTGAAGTCGACGAAGGCGTCGGCCAGGTCCAGCAAGGCCAAGGCGGCCGGCGGATGGAGGTCTCCGGCGGCGAGGAAGTGGTCGCGAGGAAACGGCGTCAGCCGTTCCTTGATGAGATCGGTGACAGGCGCTGCGTGGGTCATTGAGACGCCGCTATAGGCGGGACTCAGGCCAGATGGAATAGCAGCAGGGCCGCAGGGATGCCGATGACCGAGAATACCGTCGTCGCCGCGATGATCCCGGCCATCAGCGGCGCGTCGCCGCCCATCTGTCGCGCCAGCACATAGGCCGAGGCGGCGCCGGGCGCGGCTCCGCACAGCAGGGCGATCCCCTGCGCCAGTTCATCGCCGCCATAGAGACGCGCCAGCTGCCACATGGCCAGCGGCGTCACGATCATCTTGACCACCACCACGGCGCCTACCGTGACGCGGGTGCGGGCCAGTTCGCGGAAGCTGAGGCCTGCGCCCGCCACGATCAGGCCCAGCGGCAGGGCGGCCGATCCCAGCAGTTGCAGCGTCTCGGCTACGCCGGGCGGCTGCGGCGCGCCCGAAAAGTTCAGCGCCAGCCCCAGCAGACAGGCCAGCAGGATGGGGTTCGGACATCATCGCCCGGAACAGGGCCTTGGGCGAGGCGCCGCGCTGGTCCGCGCCCCATTTAGCCAGGACGACGACGCTTAGAATGTTGCTGACCGGGATCATGGCGGCGATGACCACGGCGGCGAGGCCCACGCCTTCAGGCCCGAATGTCGCCTGCACGACCGGCAGGAAGACGAAGCTGTTCCAGCGGATCATGCCCTGAAACACACTGGTGTAGGCCGGGCCGCTGAGTGGCAGCAGAGGCTTTGAAAGCAGGGTCAGCGCCGAGATGATGATGGACACCGTCACGGCGGCGGCGCCTGCCGCGCCTGCGGTCGATCCCGACAGGTCCGCGTTCCAGATCGCCGGGATCAGGAAGCCGGGATAGAGCACATTGATGGCCAGCTTCTCGATCGGCCGCCAGGCGGCGTCGGGCAGGTAGTCCGACTTCTTCAGGCCATAGCCGAGCGCCAGCAGCAGGAAGACCGGCAGGACGCCCGCGAGAATGGCCGCCATCTCAGGGGCGCAACCGGTCCAGCGCGCCTTGCAGGATCCAGGCGGCGGCGGTGCGGTCCACCACATCGGCGCGGCGCTTGCGGGTCAGGTCCAGCTCGTCGATCAGGAAGCGTTCGACCGCCGTAGTCGACAGCCGCTCGTCCTGAAAGGCGACGTTGACCGGCCGGAACCGTTCCAGATTGCGGGCGAAGGCGCGGCACGACTGGGCGCGCGGCCCCTCGCTCCCGTCCATGTTCAGCGGCAGGCCGATGATCAGGGCAGAGACCTTGCGGCCGTCCATGATCTTGAAAAGCTGTTCGGCGTCCTGACTGAACTTGGTCTTGCGGATCAGCTCCAGCGGGCTGGCGATGATACGCCCGGCGTCGGAGGCGGCGACGCCGATGGTGTTCTCG
Organism: Brevundimonas diminuta 470-4; assembly: GCA_000318405.1. Classification (GTDB taxonomy): domain Bacteria; phylum Pseudomonadota; class Alphaproteobacteria; order Caulobacterales; family Caulobacteraceae; genus Brevundimonas; species Brevundimonas diminuta_B. Next base: position 155,809 of record KB291725.1, read on the forward strand.
CCCAGATCCAGACCCAGCCACGGGGTGTTGGGCGGGCAGGCGGCGGAGAGGTCTGAGAGGTCAAATACAGGCACGGGCGGGCGTTAGGCTCAGACGGGCCGCGTGTCAAAGCGCGGAGCCCTTTACCCGCTCATCCCGGCGGACGCCGGGACCCAGTAAGAGCCGCACGCACGCCGGGCCGCGACTATTAAGCAATACGGGCAAGGTTTCTGCCTTATGAGCCAAAGCACTGGGTCCCGGCGTCCGCCGGGATGAGCGGAGGGGGGAGTGACTCACACGTCATCATCTCCGACCGGCCCGCCTTCATTCTCCATGCGGCGTATCGAGCGGACGTCCTTGCGGTTGAACTTTAGCCGCACGCCCAGGCCGCCATCCTCTTCATTCAGAAACACGGCCCCGCCTTCCTCCAGCGCAGCCTGAAGGCGGCTGCGGGCCTCGTCGCCGGGGTCGACGTTCTCGCGCTCGAAGTCGGCCAAGACATCGACCGTCAGGCCGGACAGGCGGGCCACATGGTCGCGCGGCCATTGCACCAGGGCGCGGGCGGCGCGGGCTTGGGGGCCGGTGATCTTCATGGTCAGGTCTCCTTGCAGGCGGGCCTTTATAGTCGTGGCAGGCGGAGCATCAGGATAGGGGGCCTTTGGTCGCCATGGTCAAGCTGGACGAAGAGCGGCGTCCGATCCTTGTCGAAGCGGCGTTGAAACGCTAATCCCGCCCCCTCAGACTCTCATGCTTTGGAGGGCCGCATGGCCATCGACGCCGCGACGGTGCGCAAGGTTGCGCATCTCGCCCGCATCAAGACCCCCGAGGACCGCCTGGAGCCGCTGGCCCAGGAGCTGAACGGCATCCTGCAGTGGATCGAACAGCTGGACGAGGTGGACGTGCAGGGCGTCGAGCCGATGACCTCCAACGTGTCTCAACCCTTGCGTCTGCGCGACGACGTGGTGACGGACGGCGACAAGGTCGCTGACGTCCTGTCCAACGCGCCCAAGTCCGCCGACGGCTTCTTCGTCGTGCCCAAGGTCGTGGAGTAAGTCATGACCGATCTGACCAAACTGACGCTGGCTGACGCCGTCGACGGCCTAAAGGCCAAGACCTTCTCGTCGCAAGAGCTGACCCAGGCCTTCCTGACCAATATCGAGGCCTCCAACCCGACGCTGAACGCCTATATCGAGGTGACGGCGGACAAGGCGCTGGAACAGGCGCGCGCCTCTGACGCCAAGCTGGCCAAGGGCGAGGGCGGGGCGCTGGAAGGCGCGCCGCTGGGGATCAAGGATCTGTTCTGCACCGAAGGCGTGCAGACGACCGCCGCATCCAACATGCTGCGCGGTTTCGTGCCGCCGTATGAATCGACCGTCACCGCCAATCTGTGGCGCGACGGGGCGGTCATGCTGGGCAAGCTGAACATGGACGAGTTCGCGATGGGCTCGGCCAATGAGACCTCGGCCTTCGGTCCTGTGAAGAACCCGTGGAAAGCCAAGGGTTCGGACGCCGAACTGACGCCGGGTGGTTCGTCGGGCGGTTCAGCCTCGGCCGTGGCCTCTGACCTGTGCCTGGCCGCCACGGCCTCGGACACCGGCGGGTCGATCCGCCAGCCCGCCGCCTTCACCGGCACCGTGGGCATCAAGCCGACCTACGGCCGCGCCAGCCGCTTCGGCATGGTGGCCTTCGCCTCGTCGCTGGATCAGGCGGGTCCGATCACCAAGACGGTGAAGGACGCCGCCCTGCTGCTGAAGTCAATGTGCTCGTTCGACACGAAGGACTCGACCAGCCTCGACGTCTCGACCCCCGACTGGACCCAGTCGGTCGGCCAGTCGGTCAAGGGCCTGCGCATCGGCGTTCCGGCGGAATATCTGATCGACGGCATGTCCGAAGAGATCAAGGCGCTGTGGGAACAGGGCGTCGCCTGGCTGAAGGCTGCCGGATGCGAGATCGTCGAGATCAGCCTGCCGCACACCAAATACGCCCTGCCGACCTATTACATCGTGGCTCCGGCCGAGGCGTCGTCGAACCTGGCCCGTTATGACGGGATGCGCTTCGGCCATCGCGCCGAGGACTTCTCGTCGCTGGATGACCTCTACGCCGCCTCGCGTGCCGAAGGCTTCGGCAAGGAGGTCCAGCGTCGCCTGACCATCGGCGCCTATGTGCTGTCGGCGGGCTTCTATGACGCCTATTACGTCAAGGCGCTGAAGGTGCGTCGTCGCATCGCCGAGGACTTCGACAATGTATGGGGCAAGGTGGACGCCATCCTGACGCCGTCCACCCCGTCGGCCGCCTTCGCCATCGGCGACAAGCAGATCGATCCGCTGACCATGTATCTGAACGACGTCTTCACGGTGACGACCAATCTGGCCGGTCTGCCGGGCATTTCGGTGCCTGCGGGACTGAACAGCGAGGGCCTGCCGCTGGGTCTGCAGGTCATCGGCAAGGCCCTAGATGAAGCGACCGTCTTCCAGGTAGCGGGCGCCCTCGAAGACGCGGCGGGCTTCGTCGCCAAGCCGGACCGTTGGTGGTGAGCATGACTGAGAACTCCAAACTGATCCAGGGCCGCACCGGCGCCTGGGAAATCGTCATGGGTCTGGAGATCCACGCCCAGGTCGCTTCGAACGCCAAGCTGTTCTCGGGCGCGGCGGTGGGCTTCGGCGCCGGGCCGAACGAGCAGGTATCGCTGATCGACGCGGGCTTCCCCGGCATGCTGCCGACCCTGAACAAGTATTGCGTCGAGCAGGCGGTGAAGTCGGGCCTGGGCCTGCGCGCCCAGATCAATCTGAAGAGCCAGTTCGACCGCAAGAACTACTTCTATCCCGACCTGCCGACCGGCTATCAGATCAGCCAGCTGTATCACCCCATCGTGGGCGAGGGCGTGGTCGAGGTGGAGGCCGAGGACGGCAGCTTCTTCAACGTCGGCATCGAGCGCCTGCACCTGGAACAGGACGCGGGCAAGCTGATCCACGACCTGTCGCCGACCGAATCCTACGTCGACCTGAACCGTGCGGGCACGGCGCTGATGGAGATCGTTTCGCGCCCCGATATCCGCTCGCCGGAAGAGGCGGTCGCCTACGTCAAGAAGATCCGGACCATCCTGATCTACCTGGGCACCTGCGACGGCGACATGGAGAAGGGCAATCTGCGCGCCGACGTGAACGTGTCGGTCTGCCGCGCCGGCAACTACGACAAGTTCAAGGAAACGGGCGACTTCAGCTTCCTGGGGACGCGCTGCGAGATCAAGAACGTCAACAGCTTCCGCTTCATTTCTCAGGCGATCCAGTATGAGGCGCGCCGCCAGATCGAAATCCTCGAAGACGGCGGTTCGATCACGCAGGAGACCCGTCTGTTCGATGCGGCGAAGGGCGAGACGCGCTCCATGCGCTCCAAGGAAGAAGCGCAGGACTATCGCTACTTCCCGGACCCCGACCTGCTGCCGCTGGTGCTGGAACAGTCCTGGATCGACGAGATCAAGGCCAGCTTGCCGGAACTGCCGGATGACAAGCGCCGCCGCTTCATGAGCGAATACGGCCTGTCGCAATACGACGCCGGCGTGCTGATCTCGGAACAGGCCAAGGCCGACTATTTCGAGGCCGCCGCGAAAGGCCGCGACGCCAAGCTGGTGTCCAACTGGGTGACGAACGAGGTCTCGGCCCGGCTGGCTGCGGACAGCAAGGACTTCAGCGACAACCCGCTGCCCGCCGCCCACGTGGCCCAGTTGGTCGAGCTGATCGAGACGAACGTCATCTCGTCGAAGATCGCCAAGGAAGTCTTCGATCACGTCTGGAACGGCGAAGGCTCGCCCGCCGAGGTGGTCGAGAAGCACGGCCTGAAGCAGGTCACCGACACCGGCGCCATCGAGAAGGCGGTGGACGAGATCATCGCCGCCAACCCCGATAAGGCCGCCGCCGTCGCCGAGAAGCCCCAGGCCATCGGCTGGTTCGTCGGTCAGGTCATGAAGGCTACCGGCGGCAAGGCCAACCCGGCCGCCGTCAACGACATCCTGAAGGCCAAGCTGGGTCTCTGATACAGCGCCTGACCCTGGGGCGTTCCCAGGGTCAGGCTGCTCGACAGGTTTACAGGCTGTCGACCATCACCAGTTCGGCGTCTTCCCTGGCCGTGATGGTGATCGTCGGCTCGTCGATGATGCCCGCGCCATCGCGCGCGTTTAGCGTCGTGCCGTTGACGTCCACCTGGCCCACGGCGGGCACCAGATAGGCGCGGCGGCCGTTGGCCAGATCATAGGACAGGCTCTCGCCCGCCTTCAGCGTGGCGGCCAGCACCTTGGCGTCGGCGTTGATCGTCAGCGCCTCGTCCGCCGGATCGCCCGAGGCGACAACGCTGAAGCGGCCCGAGCGGTCGCTCTTGGGGAACTCGCGCTGCCCCCACGAGGGCTGGGCGCCCGGTCGATCCGTCTCGATCCAGATCTGGAACAGTGTCGTGAGCTCGTTCTCCATATTGTATTCGGCGTGACGCACGCCGGTCCCGGCGCTCATCACCTGAACGTCGCCCGCCGCGGTGCGGCCGGTATTGCCCATCGAGTCTTGGTGGGTGATCGCCCCGGTGCGGACATAGGTGATGATCTCCATGTCGGCGTGCGGGTGGGGCGGAAAGCCCGACTGCGCGGCGATCTCATCGTCGTTCCAGACGCGCAGGCGTCCCCAGCCCATGCGTTTGGGATCATAGTGGTTGGCGAACGAGAAGTGATGTTTGGCGTTCAGCCAGCCGTGGTTGGCGCCGCCGAGGGTGTTGAAGGGTCTGACGTCGATCATTGTGCGCTCTCCGATTGTGCGCAGCCTGCGCCGCGCCGTTGGAAAACCATATAGGCAACTACGACTGTTACGAAAAGGGGGCGCCGAAACCCGCCTCAGCATTTGCCCGACTCCGCGCGGGGCGCTACAGCCTTCGGCTCTCCCTCCCTTGAGCGCCGAAAGAGCGACGCCATGCACGATATCCGAGCCATTCGCGACAATCCCGAAGCCTTCGTTGCGGGCTGGTCGTCGCGCGGCGTGGATGACGCCGCCGATGTCGTCGCGCGCATTCTGGCGCTGGACGTCGACCTGCGCGCCGCCCAGACGCGCGGCCAGGACGCCCTGGCCAAGCGCAACGCCGCCTCCAAGGCTATCGGCGCCGCCATGGGCAAGAAGGACATGGCCGAGGCCGACCGCCTGAAGGCCGAGGTCGAGGCGCTGAAGGGCGAAATCGCCGAGGCGGGCGAGGCCGAAACCGCCAAGGGCGCCGAACTGCGCGACCTCCTGGCCGGGCTGAAGAATCTGGCCGCCGCCGATGTGCCGGACGGCGAGGACGAGAACGACAACGTCGAAGTCCTGAAGTGGGGCGAGCCCCGCACGACCGGCCCGGCCAAGGATCACGCCGACCTGGGCGAGGCTCTGGGCCTGCTGGACTTTGAAGCCGCCGCGAAGATGTCCGGCTCGCGCTTTGCCGTGCTGAAGGGCCAACTGGCGCGTCTGGAACGCGCCATCGGCCAGTTTATGCTGGATATGCAGACGGACAAGCACGGGTATCAGGAAGTAAACCCGCCGCTGCTGGTGCGCGACGAGGCGATGTTTGGCACAGGGCAAATGCCTAAGTTCGAAGAAGATTTGTTCTTCGCAACGAGCAAAGCCACGTTGGCGACGGACACTAATGGCAATCCCGTGATGTCAGGGGACAACGTTTTCGTGCCGAATGTCAGTGGCGCAGATATCTTTGAAGATGAACACGGCAAACTGACTGCGTATATCCCTGCGGCTGGAGCTAAGTCGGTCAACGACGCCCGTTACCTCATCCCCACCGCCGAAGTCTCTCTGACCAACCTCGTGCGCGAGCAGATTTTGTCCGAGGATGAGGTCGCTCAGCCCATGCGCATGACCGCGCTGACGCCGTGCTTCCGCGCCGAGGCCGGTTCGGCGGGGCGCGATACGCGCGGCCTGATCCGCCAGCATCAGTTTTCCAAGGTCGAGATGGTCTCCATCTGCCGTCCCGAGGACTCCGACGCCGAGCATGAGCGCATGACTGCTTGCGCCGAGGCGGTGCTGCAGGCGCTGGAGCTGCCCTATCGCAAGGTGCTGCTGTGCAAGGGCGACATGGGCTTCTCGGCGCAGAAGACCTACGACCTCGAGGTCTGGCTGCCTTCTCAGAACACCTATCGCGAGATCAGTTCCTGCTCGAACTGCGGCGACTTCCAGGCCCGGCGCATGGACGCCCGGTTCAAGCGCGCGGGCGAGAAGAAGACCGAGTATCTGCACACCCTGAACGGCTCGGGTCTGGCGGTCGGCCGCACCCTGGTCGCGGTGATGGAAAACTATCAGCAGGAGGACGGGACCATCGCGGTTCCGGCCGCCCTGCAGCCCTATATGGGCGGACTCAAGACTGTAGGCGTAGCGTCCAACTGATGCGTATCCTCCTCACCAACGACGACGGCATCGAGGCCGAGGGCCTGGCCTGCCTCGAGAAGATCGCCCGCACCCTGTCGGACGATGTCTGGGTCGTCGCGCCCCAGACCGAGCAGTCGGCGAAGGGGCGGGGCATCACCCTGACCGAGCCGCTGCGCGTCAACAAGCTGGGCGACAAGCGGTTCGCCGTGACCGGCACGCCGACCGACTGCGTTATCCTGGCCGTCAACGACATCATGCCTGAGAAGCCCGACCTGGTGCTGTCGGGCGTCAATCGCGGTCACAACGTGGGCGAGGACGTCAGCTATTCCGGCACGGTGGCCGGCGCGCTGCAGGGCATGGCCTTCGGCATCCGCTCCATCGCCCTGTCGCAGTCGCTGGAGCGTTTCCACGACGACGTGGTGGCGCACTGGGAAACCGCCGAGGCCTTTGGTCCCGGTATCGTCGCTCGCCTGCTGGAGCAGAAATGGGGGGAGGGCGTGGTCATGAACGTCAACTTCCCGCGCCTTCCGCCTGAGCTGGTCAAGTCGGTGGAGGTGACGCGCCAGGGCTTCCGCGACATCGGCGAGATGCACGCCATCCGCCGCACCGATCTGCGCGGCCGCGACTACTACTGGATGGCGTTCCGGGGCGCGCCGCAGGAGCACGCCGACGGCACCGATCTGCGCGCGATGGACGAGGGCCGCATCTCGGTCACGCCGCTGCACATCGACCTGACGCACATGCAGTCGGTCAATGATCTGAAGAAGGTGCTGGGCGGCGCACCGCCCAAGGGGCCGCACGAAAAATGAGTCTCAGGGACGACCGCGCGGGCCGCTTGATCCTGTCGCTGCGGCGTCAGGGGGTGACGGACGCGCGGGTGCTGAAGGCGATGGAGTCCATCGACCGCGCCGTCTTCGTCCATGAGAAATTCCTCGATCAGGCGTGGGAGGATCAGGCCCTGCCCATCGACTGCGCCCAGACGATCAGCCAGCCTTATATCGTTGGCCTGATGACCCAGGCGCTGGACGTCCAGCCGCGCCACCGCGTCCTCGAGATCGGCACCGGCAGCGGCTATCAGTGCGCGGTGCTCAGCCGCATGGCGCGCTTCGTCTATTCGGTCGAGCGTTACAAGAGCCTTTTAACCGAGGCCGAGAACCGGTTGAAAATCCTCGGCATCGACAATGTCTTCACCCGCCACGGGGACGGCGGGCAGGGCTGGCCGGAACAGGCGCCGTTCGATCGCATCATGGTTACGGCGGCCTCGCCGCACGAGCCGACGGAACTGCTGAAACAGCTCAAGCCGGGCGGCGTCCTAGTCGCGCCGGTCGGCCGCACCTCGGTGCAGATGCTGAACCGCTACACCGGCCAGCCGGACGGCAGCTTTCAGCGCGAAAGCCTGTGCGAGGTCCGCTTCGTTCCCCTGGTCGAGGGGACGGCGAAAGAGGGCTAGGGGGCGAAATCTCACCGCTCCATTAACCTTTCCGCCCCACTTTTGCGCGGGTTAGCGGGTTGGATTCTCCATCGGGTCGGGGCAAACCGGCGAGCATGGTTAATACGGAGAGACGCATGAGCGGCTTTACAGGCTGGATCAGGGCGGCGGCGGTCGTCGGCGGGGCGCTGGCGGTCACGGCGTGTTCGACCTATCCGAGCGAGCCGCGCTACTCGACCCGGCCGACGACGCCAGGCGGCTATCCGCAAGCGCCTCAGAGACAGCAGTCGGGCGCCTATCCGAACAATCCCTATTATCAGGGCCAGGCGACGCAGCCGCAGCAGCCTGCACGGCCGCCGATCGAAGAAGGCCCGCGCGCCCCGGCGGGCAGCATCGAGGGCGGCGGTCTGCCGCCTCCGGGCGGGCCTGCCTATCCCTCGACGGGCGCGCCGATCACGGTGACGCCGCCGCCGACAGGCGGCAATCCGGGGATGCCGGGCGCCACCTATGTCATTCAGCCGGGCGATACGATTTCCGGCGTGGGCCGCCGTTTCCGCACGCCGGTGCAGATCCTGATCGACCTGAACGGCCTGGGGCCGCGCGGCGCCATTTCGGCCGGACAGCGCATCATCCTGCCCGACAGCGCCGTAGATGGGGGCTCCGACCCGTACGCCACCGGCCCGTCGCCGGTCGGTGTCCGTACGCCGAACAACGGAATGGCCCCGCCGCCGCCTCCGCCGCCCAGCGGCAACGCGCCCCTGCCGCCGCCGACCCGCGCGCCTGCCGC
>KB291726.1:0-27277 GCA_000318405.1 Brevundimonas diminuta 470-4
GTCCCGGCGTCCGCCGGGATGAGCGGGAAATCCCGAGGGTCACGACTTCACCCGTACCGTGGCGCCGTCTTTGATCTTCAGGGCGGCGGCGACGTCGGGGGTCATGAGGGCCGTCTCGCCGTCGATCAGGACGCGGGCGCGCACGGCGCGGAAGGCGGCGACGCTGTCGGTCGAGACGAGGGAGGGCAGATCGACCTCGACCTCTTTTTCAATGCGGGCGGTCAGGACGCGGGCGTCGCGCACGGTGCGGATGTTGTCGCGACCGCAGGCGACGGTCGGCCCGGCGTCGAAGATGTCGACCAGGCCGTTGGGGCGGAAGCCTTCGCTTTCCAGCAGGGCCATCGCGGGCACGCCCTGAGGATGGACCTTGCCGATCACGGCGCGGGCCGGTTCGGGCAGCAGGTCGATGTAGATGGGATGGCGCGGCGCCAAGTCGAGGATGAACTGCTTGTCGGTCGAGCCGGTCATGCGATCGGCGTCGTCGAAATCCATCGGGAAGAATTTGTGCGCCACATGGTCCCAGAAGGGGCAGTAGCCGTCGGGCGTGAAGACGCCGCGCAGTTCGGCCAGCACATTGTCGGCGAACAGGTCCGGCTGGGCGCCGATCAGCATATAGCGCGACTGGCTGAGCAGACGCCCGGCGCCGCCCTTGCGCCGGTCGGCTTTGAGGAACAGGGAACCGACCTCGGTCCAGCCGGTGCATTCGTTCACCAGCACCAGGGTCTGATGGTTCAGCTTCACGTTCAGCGACGGCGACTGGACGGTGTTGTTGACCACGCGGAAGCTGAAGAAGGGCCGCTTCAGCCCTACGGTCGCCTTGACCGAGCCGATGCCGTCGATGTCGCCCGTGTCGCCGTCTTCCAGCATCAGGGTGTACCAGGCCTCTTCGGGCGCGACCTTGCCTTCAAAGCTGGCCTTGCTGAGTTCCAGCCGCTCGCTCAGGACGTCGGCGTCCTCGGGCAGGCTGGTGAAGCCGGGGCCGGACAGGATGGCCAGTTCGAGCAGGTGGTGAAGGTCGGCGGGGCCGGCGGGGCGAACAACGAGCATGCGGTTACATCGTCTCCAGTCGGAGCTGTTTCAGTTTGAGGGCGTCGATCTCGCCCGAGGCGATCTTGCACAGGATCAGGGCGGACAGCTGGGCGCGCTCGACGAAGCTGGCGGGCCAGGCGAACTCCTGATCCGAGTGGATGTCGCCGCCGACGACGCCCAGGGTGTCGACGTTGGGCAGGCCCGCGGCGTGCAGGTTGTTGCCCTCGCAGACGCCGCCGGAAGGCTTCCACGCGATGGTCTGACCCAGCAGGTCGCCCGCGTCGCGTACGGCGTGGAACAGGGCGGTCTGGCTGGCGTCCATCGGCTTGGGCGCGCGGGTCATGCCGCCGTGCAGGTCCAGCGTCAGGCCGGGGAAGGGCGGCTCGGCGGCGAGGCCGCGCACCGTTTCGTCGATCCACGTCGCGCTCTGGGCGTCCGGCACGCGGACGTTGAAGCGCACCACGGCGTTGTCGGCCACGACGTTGAGGGGGCCGCCGCCTGCGATCCTGGCGACATTGACGGTGACGCCCTCGCGCTGGCCGTTCAGGCCGTGCAGGCGGGCGGCGATGATGGCGGCGCCCGCAACGGCGTTGGCGCCCTCGTGGAAGGCGCGGCCCGCGTGGGCGGCCTTGCCGGTGACGATCAGGTGGAAGTTGCCGCTGCCCTTGCGCTCGCCCGCAAGCGTGCCGTCGGACAGGGCGGGTTCATAGGTCAGGCCGACATGGCCCCGCGCGCCCAGTTCCGCCAGCAGGGGAGCCGAGGCGGGGGAGCCGATCTCTTCGTCAGGGGACAGCAGGACGGTCCAGCCGACGCGGGCCTTGTCGGGATGGGTTTCGAAGGCTTCCAGCGCGGCCAGCATGACGCTGACCCCGCCCTTCATGTCGGCGATGCCGGGGCCGTTCAGGGCGCCGTCGTCGCGCGTGACGACGCGCTGGAAGGCGCTGTCGGCGGGGAAGACGGTATCGTAATGGCCGGTCAGCACGACCTGAAGCGGCGCCTCGGGCCGGACGGTGATCTTCAGGCAGTCGGCGTAGCTCTCGGCGATCACCGCGCCGCTGTCGGCGACGGTGGTGGAGCCTTGCGTCGGCACGCCCTCGACCGTCGCCGCCGCGCCGAAGGCGGCCCGCGCCGTGGCGTCCAGAACGTCGAGAATCCGCGCCAGCCCTTCGGCGTGGCGGCTGCCTGAGTTGATGTCGGACCAGTCGATGGCGCGTTGAACAATGGCGTCGCCACGGGCCGCGACGTGGTCCAGCACGGCCTGATCCTGAGGTTCGATCCGCATGGCGGCGACCCTAGACGGGCGCGGGAAAAAGGTGAAGGCGGGGCGATATCTCTCTCACGCCCTTGGGATTTCGGCGCCTGGCGGGATAGTTTCGCCGCCTCAGTCAGGGAGTCGCGCATGAACCGTCGGATCGCACCGCCCCAACCCTTCGCCCCGGTCGATTCGGCCGAGACGGCGGCGGCGCTGGCGCGCGGCAGCGCCATCGCCTTCTGGATCTGGGGCGCGGTCGGCCTGATGCAGGCGGCTCTTGTCTGGTTCATGGGGGCGCCCGAGCATGAAGCCATGCGCGGGACAACGGCGGGCTTCGCCGTCTTCTTCGCCGCCATGGCCTTTCTGTTGGGCCGGGTGCAATGGCGCCGTCCGAACCGACTGCTGCCGGGGTTCGGCATGGTGTGGGCCGTCTATGAGCTCAGCGCCCTGTCGGTCAGCCTGATGGTCGGCGCGCCGCTGGGCGCGGCGGGCCTGCCGGGTTGGAGCTTCGGCGTGGCGGGGGCGGCGATGATCCTGTGCCTGCTGCTGCACGTCGGCGGCCTGCGCGGGGCGACGGCGCTGGCGAAAGACGGCCCCACGGCCTAGGTCAGGGTGCAGACAGGAGTTCGTCCATGACCGTCACCGTTTATCACAACCCGAAATGCTCGACCTCGCGCAAGGCGCTGGAGCTGCTGCGTGAACGCGGGATCGAGCCGACGGTGGTCGAGTACCTGAAGACCGGCTGGGACGCCGAGACGCTGAACCGTCTGGCGCGCGGGACGGGCGGCGGGCTGAAGGGCCTGCTGCGCAAGAAGGAGGCCAAGGCCGCCGAACTTCTGGCCGCCGACGCCGACGACGCCACGGTTCTGGCCGCCATGATCGAGAACCCGGTCATCGTCGAGCGCCCCATTGTCGAGACGTCCAAGGGTGCGGCGATCGGGCGGCCTCTGGAGGCTGTGCTGGGAGTGCTGTGAAGGCGTAGGTCGCCGAATGTCAGCTATGGGTGGGAGCGGACGCTGAGGCTTATCTGACTTTAGCGTTCTCATTCCAGCCGGCAGAAGCAATACATGAACTGCTGCGGCGTACCCCACGGCGTCTCGTGCACTTCAGTGACGCTATCCAGGAGCCGGAACTTTGGCCCGAACTCGCCGTGCAGATGTTCGGCGTCGTATCGAACGACATCCAATCCGCTGCATTTTTCCGGCCCCTCCAGACCGAAGGTCGCGACAATGACGTGACCTCCTCGTCTAACTGCTCGGGCAACCTGACGGACGTAGGCCGCTCTGTCGTCCGCGCTGGTCAAGAAATGGAAGACGGCCCGATCATGCCAAATGTCATAGCGATCGACCTCCAGCTCTACTCCCGTTATGTCGCCGGTGATCCATTGCACCTTTGACCCGGTCATACCTAATCGAGCCTTCGCCACGTCAATTGCGGCTTGCGAAATATCGAGAACGGTCACGTCCTTGTAGCCGCGCATCACAAGATCATCGACCAAAGTCGCCTCGCCGCCGCCGACGTCAATGATCGAACTGTCCCGACTAGGGGCTGCGTCTTCAATGAGCCTGAGCGAAGTCTCCAAGTGCGGACTGTGCCAGCTTACCTCGTCCGCCGCCTTGGTTTGATAGATGTGTTCCCAATGCGCTTTGTTGGTCATCGCGGCCGCTCCCGAAGTTCGACTGAAGCTTGGATCGGATTTTATCGATTTCAAGACGTTGCATCTGAACGTCTGCAAGGGGGCGAAAACGGACCTGCCCCCGCGCCCCCAAATTGACCCGTCCGCGCTTCGATGCGAGACCCCGGCTGTCTGTCACGCTTGGAGTTCGCCCATGACCCGCACCCTGTATGGCATCAAGGCCTGCGACACGATGAAGAAGGCGCGCGTCTGGCTGGATGAGAACGGCGTGGCCTATGACTTCCATGACTATAAGGCCGCAGGCGCGGATCGCGCCGATGTGGAGCGCTGGGTCGCCGAGCATGGCTGGGAAAAGGTGCTGAACCGCGCGGGCACGACCTTCCGCAAGCTGCCCGACGCTGACAAGGCCGATGTCGACGCCGCCAAGGCGGTGGACCTGATGCTGGCCCAGCCGTCGATGATCAAGCGGCCGGTGCTGGATCTGGGCGACGGGCGGACGCTGCTGGGCTTCAAGCCGGACCTCTACGCCGAGGCCCTGAAGGGCTGAGGGTCAGTCCTCGACGGCCGTGTCGGGGCGGTCGTGGCCATCCGCGCGTTCGGTGATCCACTGGCCGGAGGCGTCTTCGTATTCGATCCAGGACGTGCGGTCCGGCACGCGCTGTTCGCGCGCCGCCGCCGAGGCCGCCGCCAACGCCGCCGCGTGGCTGCGGAAGGTCTCGGAATAGCTGTCGCCAAGTTGATAGGCCCAGCCGCCGTCGTGCTGGACGATGCGATAGGTGATGTTCATTCGGCGCCTCCGAAGGGTCCGGCGGCACCGTCGAACGCGGCGCCGAGCGTGTCGAGTCACGCTGTGGTGACGCATTACGAAGAGTTCATGCGCGCGACTGCATCCGTAGGCCGTGACCGTCGCCTCTTGTGATCAGAAGGCCGCCGTATCAGGCTCGGCCGAACAGGCATTCAAAAGGTCGAAGCCATGAACAACGACATCCTCGTCCCTCTCGCGTTCTTTGCGATGATTGCGGCCATCGTTCTGGTGCCGACGTGGCTCAAGAGCCGTGAGCGGCGCGACATGCAGGCCACGCTTCGCGCCTCGGTCGAAAAGGGACAGTCGCTGCCGCCTGAAGTCATCGAGGCCATCAGCAAGGACAATTCAAAGCCGGTTCAGACGGCGCATCGCGACCTGCGGGCGGGGGTGATCCTGTTGTCGGTGGCGATCGGCATCGCCCTGTTGGGCTATGCGGTCAGCTTCGCCGAGGCTGACGCCTTCTATCCCATCGCGGGCGGCGCGGCGATTCCGGGCATGATCGGTCTGGCCTTCATCATCCTGAGCATCTTCAACAAGAACAAGGGCTGAGGCGGATCAGGGCAGGGAAGCCGTCATGGCCAAACCTTTACGCGATCTGCACGATGTCGAACTGGCCGGGCTGGCGGCTGGCGGCGGCCGCCGAGAGTTCGGCGAGCTGGTCCGTCGGCACGGCTCGGCGGTGCGCGGCCTGCTGCGCCGCATGGGCGCCCAGCCGGCGATGGCCGACGACGTGGCTCAGGACGCCTTTCTGCTGGCGTTCGAGAAATGCGCCGAGTTCAGGGGCGAGGGCACCTTCGCGGCCTGGATCAAGCGCATCGCCGCCCGCCTGTATCTGAAGCGTATTTCGAAGGAGGCGCGCTATGTGGCTGAAAACGAAACGGAACATGTCGCGCCCGTCGTCGACAGCATCGGCCGCGTCGATCTGGACGAGGCGCTGAAGGGGCTTAGCGAGGCCGAACGCCTGTGCGTCTCCCTGTGCCACGGCGCGGGGCTGTCGCACCCGGAAATCGCCGCGGCCATGAATTTGCCGCTTGGAACGGTGAAGTCTCATGTCAAGCGTGGTCTGGATAAACTTCGGGCCCGGCTCCAGCCGGGGCCGGTTGCACTCGGGAGCGCATCCCATGTCGGCTGATGAATTCGATCCTGCGATCGAGCGCCTGTTCGCCCAGGCGCCGCAGTTCCCCGATTCGGTGTTCTTTGAAGCCGATGTGGCGGCGCGGCTGAACAAGGCGTCGCGTTTCCGTTCAATGGCTCTGTCCGTGGCGGGGCTGGCGGGCGGCGTCATCGCCGTGCGCGAACTGCTGAACGTCAACTTCCATCTGGGTCCGAACAGTCTTACCGCCGAGGCGGGCGCGGGGTCGCTTGATTCGGCCGGAGCGCAGGGCGGGCTGGCGATTCAGTCGCTGCTGGAGCGGTCCGGACTGGGCGACGCGGCCGTCAGCGCGATGGGCTCGATGGGCGGAATGCAGATGTTCTGGGTCACGGCCGGGGTGCTGGTCGCCCTGCTGGCGGCGGGCGCGGTGAAGCTGTCGCAACAGATCTGAGCGCCGTTTTCCCGCCCCAGTCCCGGCTTAGGGCTGGAAAAAGCCGTTTCGCGCCCAACGCCTGCGTTGCGGCGATGACGCCGAACCTCTAGGGTCGCGGCGTTTTTAATGATCGGCCTTGGCTGCATTTTTTGGGGCGACGCTTCGTGGTTGATGTCTTCGAACAGGTCGAGGAGGAGCTTCGCTCCGAACGCTATCGGCGTCTGGCCCGCACCTGGCTGCCGATTCTGGGCGGGCTGCTGGCCGTCGCCCTGGTCGCGGCTCTGGCCTGGTGGGGCTGGCAGTCGTATGTGAGCTCGCAGGCGGACAAGGCTTCGGCCGCCTATGAAAAGGGCGTCGAAGCCCTGCAGTCCGGCAAGTCGGCCGAAGCCGACGCCGCCTTCGCCGAGGCCGCCAAGGTCGGCGGTGGCTATAAGGTGCTGGCCCTGATGCAACAGGGCGGTCTGGCGCTGGCCGACAAGAAGACGACGGAAGCCGTCGCCCTGTTCGACGAAGCCGCCAAGGCGACGCGCGATCCGATCCTGTCGGACATGGCCGCGCTGAAGGCCGCCTTCCTGGTCATGGACGCCGGTTCGCTGGAAGACGTGCAGAAGCGTCTGGAGCCGCTGGCCCGAGACAAGCGCCCGCTGCAGCCGTTCGCCCAGGAAGCGCTGGCGATGGCGCAGTTGCAGCACGGCAAGACCGCTGAGGCGCGTCAGGCCTTCGTTCAGCTGCAACTGGGGCAGGACGTGCCCGACCCGGTGCGTCAGCGCGCCCAGGCGGCCGTTCAGGCGATCGACACCGGCACGGCCGCCAGCCTGGCCGCCATCGTCAAGGCCGCTGCGGCCCTGCCGACGCCTGCTGCGCCTGCCGCTGGAGTTCCGGCCGCGCCGGTCGCTGAGGCCGACGCCGCTCCCGCCGCTGCGGCCCCGGCCGCTCGCCCTTGATTTGACGCCTTCGGGACGATTCGCATGAACAAAACCCTGAAAGTCGCTCTGCTGTGCGGTCTGGCGATGACCGTCGCCTCCTGCGGCACCGTTCGCAAAGCCCTGCCGTTCGGTCTGGGCGGGGGTAAGGACCCGGTGGCGACCGCCAGCGAAGGCCAGCGGATCTCCATTCTTGAGTTCGAACAGCAGCTGACGCCGTCGGCGGCTCTGTCGGGCCGTGACTTCTTCCTGCCCGGACCGCAGGCGGCCACCAGCTGGAGCCAGCCGGGCGGCAACGCCGAGAACGCCGTCGAGCACGTCATCGCCGCGCCGGATTTCGCCGTCGCCTGGCGTCGTGACATCGGCGCCGGATCGGGACGGACCAATCAGGTGATGTCGCCGGTCGTTGCTGACGGCGGCAAGCTGTTCGTTCTGGACGGCGAGGCGGGCGTGACCGCCGTCGACACCGGCACCGGTCAGGTGGTCTGGAAGGCCAGCGTCAAGGTCGAGGAAGTCGATCGCGGTCGTCGCGTCCTGGGCATCGGCCTGGGCGGCGGGGCGGGCGGCGGCGGCTTCGGCGGCGGTCTGGCCGTCAGCGACGGCAAGGTCTTCGTCTCGTCCGGCTATCGCGTCATGACGGCGTTCGACGCCAATACGGGCGCCGAGCTGTGGCGCACCCCGGTCGATCTGCCGATCCACGGCGCGCCGACGGTGTCGGGCCAGCGGGTCTATGTCGTCGACGTCGACAACCAGTTGATGGCCTTCAACGTGGCCAACGGCCAGCAGGACTGGTCCTATCGCGGCATCACCGAGCCGGCCCGCATCATGCGCGCCTCCAGCCCGGCGGTCAGCGGCGGCACGGTGGTGGCGCCCTTCTCCTCGGGTCAGATCGTGGCGCTGCAGGCCTCGAACGGCCAGCCGGTGTGGGAGCAGGTGCTGTCGCGCACCAGCCGCACCAGCGCCCTGTCGGAACTGCGCGACATCGCCGGTCGCCCGGTGGTCAGCCGCGGCCAGGTCTACGCCGTCAGCCAGTCGGGCGTGCTGCAGTCTATGGATCTGCGCAGCGGCCAGCCGAAGTGGTCCCTGCCGGTGGCGGGCGTGAACCAGCCCCTGCCTGTCGGCGACGTGCTCTATGTGGTGTCCAAGTCGGGCGAACTGACCGTGGTCAACCGCGAGACGGGGCAGGTCTACTGGACCCGCGACCTGAACGAAGGCCGCGTGCGCAAGGAAGGCGGGTTCCTGGGCTTCGGCAAGCGGACCGTGCGTCCGGTCTGGTCGGGTCCGATCCTGGCGTCCAACCGTCTGGTGCTGGTCAACTCGGACGGCGAGGCGGTTGCCTTTGATCCGAAGACCGGCGCCCAGACCGCCAGCCTGAAGCTGGGCTCGGCCGCCTATATCGCCCCGGCCGCCTATAACGGCGCCCTGTATGTCCTGACCGACAAGGGTCAGCTGGTCAGCATCCGCTGACCTTTCCCCCGATTTAAGCTAGAAGGCCGACATGGCTCTGAAGGTCGCCATCGTCGGCCGCCCCAATGTGGGCAAGTCGACACTGTTCAATCGCCTCGTCGGCAAGCGCCTTGCGCTGGTCGATGATCGCCCCGGCGTGACCCGCGACCGCCGCTACGCCGACGGCGTGATCGGCGACATGGACCTGACCCTGATCGACACGGCGGGGTATGAGGACGTCACCGACGAAAGCCTGGAAGCCCGGATGCGCGAGCAGACCGAGGCGGCGATCGAGGACGCGGATCTGATCCTGTTCATGATGGACGCGCGCGAGGGCGTGACCTCTCTGGACCGCATCTTCGCCGATCGCCTGCGCAAGGTTCACAAGCCGATCATCCTGCTGGCCAACAAGTCCGAAAGCCGCGAGAGCGGCGGCGGCGTGGGCGAGGCGCACGGTCTGGGCTTCGGCGAGCCGGTGCCGATCTCGGCCGAGCACGGCGAGGGCATGGCCGACCTGTATCAGGCCGTCGTGGCGGCGTCGGAAGACATCTTCATCGAGGAAGTCGACGAGCCCGAAAAGCCGATCCGCATCGCCGTCATCGGCCGCCCGAATGCGGGCAAGTCGACCCTGATCAACCGCCTGATCGGCGACGACCGCCTGCTGACCGGCCCGGAAGCCGGGA
This sequence comes from Brevundimonas diminuta 470-4, assembly GCA_000318405.1. Lineage (GTDB taxonomy): Bacteria > Pseudomonadota > Alphaproteobacteria > Caulobacterales > Caulobacteraceae > Brevundimonas > Brevundimonas diminuta_B. Next base: position 9,301 of record KB291726.1, read on the forward strand.
TCACGCGGGATTCCATCTCGGTGGACTGGGTCTGGGAAGGCCGCAACATCCGCCTGATCGACACCGCCGGGATGCGCCGCAAGGCCCGCGTTCAGGAGAAGCTGGAAAAGCTGTCGGTCGCCGACACCATCCGCGCCATCACCTTCGCCGAGGTGGTGCTGATGGTGATGGACAAGGACGACGCCTTCGACACCCAGGACCTGCAACTGGCCGATCTGGTTGAGCGGGAAGGGCGGGCGCTGGTCTATGTCGCCGCCAAATGGGATCTGGAAGAAGAGCCCCAGGCGCGTCTGGCCGAGCTGAAGCGTCTGGCCGACGACAAGCTGCCGCAACTGCGCGGTTCGCCGTTTGTCGCCCTGTCCTCGTTCAACGGGCGGGGCGTCGAGCGCCTGATGCCCGCCGTGCTTGAGGCCTATGACACCTGGTCGGTCAAGGTGAAGACCAAGGACCTGAACGACTGGCTGTCCCTGGCGACGCAGAGGCCCCCGCCGCCCGCCGTGGACGGCAAGCGCATCAAGCCCAAATACATCGCCCAGACCAAGGCGCGTCCTCCGACGTTCGTGCTGATGGCCAGCCGGGCCGAGGCGATGCCGGATCACTACAAGCGGTATCTGGTCAACTCGATCCGCGAGAGCTTTGACCTGCAGGGCACGCCCATCCGCCTGAACGTCAAGTCGGGCTCGGCCAACCCCTATGCCGCGGGCGGCGCCAAGTCGGGGCCGGAACGGTTCAAGGGCGACGCCAAGACCGCGCCGCGCCGGGTGATCAAGGCCGAGAAGGCCGAGAAGCTGTCCAACCTGCCCGGCAAGGCGCTGGAGCAGAAGGCCAAGGCCGGGATCAAGCCCAAGGTGAAGCCTCTGGGCGGCCTGAAGGCCAGCGCGTCCAAGAAGGCCGGCTCCAACGCCTTCGTGGGCAAGGGCGCGCGCGGCGGCGCCCGTCAGATGTCGCGCTCGGGCCGCGTCCGTACGGGCCAGAAGGGCGGCGCCAAGCGTTAAGGCGCCGCTTCTTTTATGCGGGCGTCAGCGTCTGCGGAGGTTGAAGGAGGGGTTGATGCTTGCAGTGGTTCTTATGCTGGCGCTCGTCGTCCAGGCAGGAGAGGCGGCGGCCGTAACAGCGGAGTGCCGGGCGCCCGAAGCGCCCCCGGTGATCCGCCCGGTCAAACCCACGCGACCTGCGACGCCGTCCTGTGTCGATGAGGCGCGGGCGCGGCATAACTGCCGTCCGGCGGTCTATTCGGCTTTCGAGCGTGAGCTGGCGGCCTATGGCGAGGCCTTCAACGCCTATGTCGATACGCTGAACGACTATACGGCGGCCTTGTCCGACTATGCGGCGGCCGCCAACCGCTACTCGATATGCGCACGCAAGCTGGCTGGGCCAGAGGGTCTGATACAGGGCTGACGCCCCGTTCATTCCGTAACGGCTCACCTGCGCGACAGCGGCCTTGGCGCGATCGGGTTCGGGGCTGCGGGCTCGTCGCCCAGAGCCAGCTTCAGCGCGATGGCGACGACGATGACCCAGCGCAACTCGTGCCAGTTCATGGCGATGCTCTCGGTCATCATGGTGATGGTGTAGGAGGTCATCATCGGCAGGGCCAGCCATCCTGCGGGGCTGGTATAGGCCGCCCAGAAGGACTGCGCCCAGATCTGCAGCAGGAACAGGGCGAACAGGATGACTCCGCCCAGACCCAGGGCGATATAGAGCTCCAGCCAGCCGCTGTGGGCGTCGGCGGGCATGAAGTGGGCCTGATAACCGATCCACGCCTTGGGGCCGGTGAAGCTGGGGTCGTCCCACACCGCGCCATAGCCGAAGCCGCGCCACGGATGCTCGGACATCTGCTGCATGATGCCGGACCAGATCTCGGTCCGGCCGGTCAGGGTGGCGTCCTTGCCGAGCAGGGCGAAGAAGGTATCCGTCTCCATTGCGATCAACAGGCCCGCGCCGATCACCACCACGACCGCCAGCCAGGTGGCGATGACGGCGCGCAGCGGACCCGACTTCACAATCGCTACGAAGCCCATGGCGGCCATCGACAGGAACAGCACCACCAGGGCGGTTTTCGACGTCGACAGGACGATGAGTGTGACGGGCAGGAGGGCCAGGCCGAACCAGAGCTTGCGTCGTTCCGGCGCCATCATGCCCGCGGCGATCATGAAGACGGTGGACTTCACCATGACGTTGCCGAGCGAGTTCTTTTCCAGCCACAGTCCGCGCCAGGCGCCAGGGAACAGTTCCTGCATCCGGCCGAAGTCCGGCAGCAGCGCGCCGAGCAGGAAGGACATCACCGCCAGAACGGCCAGCGTCCCGGCCACGATTTCGGTCAGGCTTTTCCAGCTCCACCGCGACGCCAGCGCCACGCCAGCGAGAGTTGTGAAGACCAGGGCGGGAATGCGCCGCGCCGTCAGGTCCGGCATGATCGACCAGAAATAGGTCGCGGCCGTCAGCAGCAGCAGGGCGATCAGCAGCGGCGAGCGCACCATCCCTTTCAACGCCCGTCCCGGGCGCATACAGACCAGCACCAGCGCCAGCAGATAGGCCGGATAGTAGAAATTGCGCAGGAAGTCGGCCGATCGCGCGCCATAGCCGGTCAGCGGCGCGCTCCAGAAGCCGACATAGGTCAGGATCAGGCCGATCGAGGCGACGACCGCCACGATATCAGCCAGTGGGGCGGCGCGGACCAGGGGAAGCGAGGGACGCTTCCCCGCCGGGGCCAGGATCATCTGGTCGTCTGCGCCCGCTCCCCCGGACATTCGGGTGTCAGACCAGGGCGTCCGCCGACAGACCCTGCTTCCATTCCTTGAAGCTGACGGTCAGGGGCGGGGTGAGGTCGGGGCGGGCCAGTTCGACCATCAGGGGGCCGATCTCCGAAGGATGGGGCAGGATTTCGGGATCTTCACCCGGAAAGGCCTGGGCGCGCAACTGCGTCCGCATCCGGCCCGGATCGACGATGCAGGCGCGCACCGACGTGCTTTCGATCTCGTCCGCCCAGCATTTGACCAGGGCCTCGGCGCCCGCCTTGGTCGCGGCGTACATGCCCCAGAAGGCGCGCGGCTGGCTGGCGACGCTGGTGGTCAGGTGGATGGCGCGACCGGCGTCGGAGGCGCGCAGCAGAGGCTCCAGCGAGCGGATCAGGCGATAGACGCCGGTGAAGTTGATCTTCTCGACCTTGGCGAACTCGCGCGGCTCGGCGTGGGCGACCGGGGTCAGGCCCGACGGGCCCATTGTGGCGGCGGCCTGAACCCAGATGTCCAGCTTGCCGAATCGCTCGAACAGGGCGCCGCCCAGCCGGTCGATGGCGCCGCCGTCCACGAGGTCGAACGGGACCAGGCTGGCGTGCTGGCCGGTGGCGGCGAAGATCTCGTCGTCCAGCTCCTCAAGCGCGCCCTGGGTGCGGGCGGCGGCGATGACGTGGGCGCCGGCCTTGGCCAGGGCGAGGGCGGCCTCGCGGCCGATGCCGCGCGAAGCGCCGACGACCAGGGCGACGCGATTGGCGAGGGGGAGGGAAGCATTCTCGGACATGGCTCGCTGATAGCGCGGCCGGACGCGAGGTGGAAGGCTCAGTAACCCGGTGCGGGCTGCCACAGGCTGAAGCTGACGCCCTGGTCGTCGCTGACGACGGCGGACAGGCCGGACGGGCTTTCAGCCGGCACGGCGGCGCGGCCGCCCAGTTCGACCACGCGGGCGCAGGCCGCCTCTATGTCGTCGACGCGGAAATAGAGGTTGGGAAAGGCCTTCTGCTCGCCCTTGGTGATGCCGAAGGCCGGATCGGACTGGGCCACATGGGCGTAGGTCGGGCTGGACGAGGCGTCGTCGAAGCGCCAGCCGAACAGACCCGCATAGAAGGCGCGGGCCTTGTCGGCGTCAGGCGTGTCGAGCGTGAAGTAGCCGAGCTGGATCATCCAGCCTTAAGCGGTCACAAGCAGAGAAAGTTGCTTCCCGCGCGGATCGCGGCCGCCTTCCTCGATCTCGCGGTCCAGCAGGCGGGTCGGATAGTCGCCGGTGAAGTAGTGGTCGGTGAACTGCGGGCTGGCGGGATCGCGCGGCCCGGCGCCGAGCGCGTCGTACAGGCCGTCGATGGACAGGAAGCCGAGGGAATCGACTTCGAGCACCGCGCGCATCTCTTCCATGCTGTGGGTGGCGGCCATCAGCTGCGACCGTTCGGGCATGTCGATGCCGTAGAAGTCGGGATAGAGGATCTGCGGGCTGGCCGAGCGCAGGTGCACCTCCTTGGCGCCCGCCGCGCGCACGGCGCGGACCAGCTTCAGCGAAGTGGTGCCGCGCACGATGGAATCGTCGATCAGCACGACGCGCTTGCCTTCCAGGGCGGCGCGGTTGGGGCTGTGCTTCATCCGCACGCCCTTCTGACGGGCGCCCTGGCTGGGCTGGATGAAGGTGCGGCCCAGATAGTGGCTGCGGATAATGCCCATCTCATAGGGCAGGCCGCTTTCCTGGGCGTAGCCGAGGGCGGCGGGAACGCCCGAGTCGGGCACCGGCACCACGATATCGGCCTCGACCACATGTTCGCGGGCCAGGCGACGGCCCATCTCCTTGCGGACCTCATAGACGGCGCGGCCGTTCACGACCGAGTCGGGACGAGCGAAGTAAACGTATTCGAACAGGCAGGGACGGGCGGCGCGGGCGGCGAAGGGCTTGATCGACGTCAGGCCCTCGTCGTCGATGACCACAACCTCGCCGTGCTCGACATCGCGCACGAAGGTGGCGCCGATCAGGTCCAGCGCGCAGGTCTCGGAGGCCAGCACCCAGGCCTCGCCGACCTTGCCCAGCACCAGCGGGCGGATGCCCAGCGGGTCGCGCGCGCCGATCAGCTTCAGCCGGGTCTGAGCGATCAGGGCGTAACCGCCCTCGATGCGGCTGAGGGCGTCGATGAAGCGATCCACGATCTTGGCCTTACGGCTGCGGGCGATCAGGTGGAGGATGGCCTCGGAGTCCGACGTGGACTGGAAAATCGCACCTTCAGAGACAAGTTGCGCGTGCAGGTATTTGAAATTGGTCAGATTGCCGTTGTGGGCGATGGCGATGCCGCCCTGGTCCAGGTCGGCGAACATCGGCTGAATGTTGCGCAGGAAGCTGCCGCCTGCGGTGGAGTAGCGGGTGTGGCCGATGGCGGCCGTGCCGGGCAGGCGTTTGCTCAGTTCGGCGTTGCCGAAGGCGTCGCCGACGAGGCCCTGATGCCGCTCGGTATAGAAGAGTTCGTCATGGACGCTGGCGATGCCGCAGGCTTCCTGCCCGCGATGCTGCAGGGCGTGCAGGCCCAGGGCGACGATGGAGGAGGCCTCGTTTTCCGGCGCCCCCCAGACCCCGCAGACGCCGCATTCCAGACGAAGCTGCTCGTCCTCCGGCTCACGCCAATGCTCACGGTGAACGACGGGTTCGGCAATATGGTGGCGCATCGTCAGGCTCCGATGACCGGGGGAGGATAACTCAATGGGCGGCGACGCGCACGTAGTCTGCGAATGCGTCGGGGGCAAGGCTCATTGCGATGAAAACCCTTCGCGGACGGAAGAACCCACGACGGGAGTCAGGGCGTCGGCGCCCTTGCCCAGCGTGGGCAGAACGATCTGGATGGCGCGGGCGGCGCCTTCGCTGACCGGCGCGGTCGCCGCCTCGGACAGCCAGCGCGGCGGGTTGTCCTGCAGGGCGCCCATGATGACCAGATGCACCGCCCCGATCAGGGCCAGGGCGCGGATCAGGCCGACGCCGAGGCCCAGCGTCTGGTCCACCACGCCCAGCGCATGGCCGCGCGCGCCCTGCGAAATGGCCGAGCCGATAAAGCGCAGGCCGAAATAGAGGATGACGAACACCAGACCCACGGCCAGCACAGACCCGGCCCAGTCGGGATCGACCAGAGAGCGCCCGACTGGCGCCGTCCACGGCAGGGTGATCAGCGCCAGCAGCGCCGCCAGCATGAAGCTGAACAGGGCTGTGATCTCGCGCATGCCGCCCCGGAACCATCCGGCGGCGCCTGATGCCAGCAGGGCCAGGATCACGAAGACGTCGTAGCCGGTCACGCGCGCTGCGGCCTCAAGGATATGGGGAACGCGCCCTAATAGCGGTTCTGGGAGATTCGCTCGACCGCGTCGGTCAGGCGGGTGACGACGGTCAGGGCGACATCGCCCTTCTTCACCTTGCCATTGGCTTGTGGCGGGGCGAGGGCGCGCTCGAAGCCCAGCTTCTGGGCCTCGCGCAGGCGGGCCTCGGCGCGGCCGACGGCGCGGACCTCGCCTGACAGGCCGATCTCGCCGAAGACAACGCAGCCCTGAGGCAGGGGCATGTCGAGCGCGGAAGAGATCAGGGCGGCGGCGGCGGCCAGATCGGCGGCGGGCTCGTTGATCCGCATGCCGCCCGCGACGTTCAGATAGACGTCCTTGTCGCCGAAACCGAGGCCGCAGCGCGCCTCCAGCACCGCCAGCAGCATGGCGAGGCGGCCGGAGTCCCAGCCGACGACGGCGCGTCTTGGCGTGCCGTATGCAGAGGGCGCGACAAGAGCCTGAATTTCCACCAGAACAGGGCGCGAGCCCTCGATCCCGGCGAAGACGGCGGCGCCGGGCGCCCGGTCCTTGCCTTCGCCCAGGAACAGGGCGGAGGGGTTGGGCACTTCGCGCAGGCCGGCGTCGCCCATCTCGAACACGCCAATCTCGTCGGTGGCGCCGAAACGGTTCTTGCCCGCGCGCAGGATACGGAAGGGATAGCCGCGCTCGCCCTCGAAGCTGAGGACGGCGTCGACCATGTGTTCGACCACGCGCGGTCCGGCGATCTGGCCGTCCTTGGTGACGTGGCCGACCAGGACGATGGCCGGGCCGCCGTTCTTGGCCAGCCGCACCAGTTCGGCGGCGCAGGCGCGCACCTGGGTGATGGAGCCGGGGCCGGCGTCGTGCGCGTCGCTCCACAGCGTCTGGATGGAGTCGATGATGACGATGTCGAACGGATCGCGCTTCAGCCTCGTCAGGATGTCGCGCAGCGCCGTGGCGGAGGCCAGGGCCACGTCGGCGTCGGCCACGCCCATGCGTTTGGCGCGGGCGCGGATCTGCTCGATCGCTTCTTCGCCCGAGATATAGGCGACCTTGGCGCCGTTGCGGGCGGCCTTGGCCGTGACCTCCAGCAGCAGGGTCGACTTGCCGACGCCGGGGTCGCCGCCCAGCAGGATGGCCGAGCCCGGCACCACGCCGCCGCCGCAGACGCGGTCGAACTCGGTCACCCCGGTGACGATGCGCGGCGGTTCAGGCGTGTCGGACTGCAGCGTCTCGAACTGGACCCCGCGCCCGCGCACGGTTGAGGCGGGCTTCATGGCGCCGGGCGGGGCCGCCCTGGATTCCTCGACCAGGACGTTCCACTCGCCGCAGGCCGAGCATTGCCCGGCCCATTTGGAATGAACCGCCCCGCAGGATTTGCAGACGAAGAGAAGAGAGTCGCGCGCCATGGCTCAGATCTAGCAGATCGGAGCGCAGAAGGCAGGCGGGCCGGAGCGCGATACGTCCGAAACTGTCATAGGCAGAGCACGGGCTTGCGCAGCCGTCCACACAGCCGTCATTCTGCCATGATAAAGGCGTGACCGACTCAACCTGCCAGAAGGCGAACCAATGACCCTGGAAAATCCCCCCGCCGTCGATCCTTCGCTCGTCTCGCGGGCCAAATTCATCCTGACGCGGCCCAAGTTCGAATGGCCGGTGATCGACGCCGAGAGCGCCACCATCAAGGGGCTGTTCACCAACTACGCGGTGGTTCTGGCGGCCATTCCGGCGGTGGCGACTGTGGTGGGCCAGATCGCCTTCGGTCATCGCGGGCTGGTGGGTCCGGTGCTGGCGGGCGCGCTCAGCTATGTGCTGAGCCTGATCAGCGTCTACATCCTGGGCATGATCATCGACGCCCTGGCGCCGACCTTCGGCGGCACCAGGGACCGGGTCAAGGCGATGCAGGTCGCCGTCTATTCCATGACGCCGATGTGGGTGGCGGGCGTGCTGAACATCATCCCGACGCTGGGCTGGCTGGCGGGGCTGATCGGCCTTTACGGCTTCTACCTGATGTATCTGGGCCTGCCGGTGCTGATGAAGACGACGGTTGAAAAGGCGCTGGGCTACACCATCGTCGTGGTGGTGGCGGCCATTATTCTGTGGGCGATCGTCTGGTCGCTGGTCGCAGCGGTCATCGCCAGCTTCGTCATCGTCGGCGTGGGCGCGACGGCTTTCGCCCTGAGCTGAAGCTGAAGCTGAAGCTGAAGATGAGGGCTGGGGCGGCGCGCCCCGGCCCTTTGCTATTCAGCCCTTGTAGACGCGCGGCACGCGCGGGGTGATCGAGGTCAGCAGTACATAGCTGATGGTGCCTGCCGCCGTGGCCGCGTCGTCGATCAGGCGGCTGGCGCCGTAGATCTCGACCGGATCGCCCGCCTTGACGTCCAGGCCGGTCACGTCGACGGCCAGCACGTCCATCGACACCCGGCCGATGATCGGCCGCATCTCGCCTGCGATGAAGACCTGTCCCTTGGGGCTGTAGGAGCGCAGCACGCCGTCGGCGTAGCCGGCGCCGACGGTCGCCACGCGCAGGGATCGGTCGGCCTTGTGGCCCTGTGCGTAGCCGACGGTTTCGCCCGCAGGCACGTCGCGTACCTGCACCGCCTGGGCGATGAGGCTGGCGACGGGGGCGATCTTTTCATGGGGACGACCTTCCGGGCCGCCGCCGTACAGGCAGATGCCCGGCCGCACCACGTCGAAGGCGAAGTCCGGCCCCAGGAAGCAGCCGCCCGAGTTCGCCAACGAGCGCGTCGCGCCGGGGTAGCGCTGGGCCGCCGCGGCGAAGGCGTCGCGCTGGGCGCGGTTCAGCGGGTTCGACGGCTCGTCGGCGCAGGCCAGGTGGGTCATCACCAGTTCGAGGCCCTCGAACGGTTCAGGCGCATCCTCCACTCGGAATCCCAGTCGGTTCATGCCGGTGTCCAGTTGCAGGGCGCAGGCGCCGCCGCCCGCCGCCTGCCAGGTCTGAAGCTGGGTCGGGTGATTGATGACGGGTCGCAGGTTCGAGGCCTTGAGCATGGCCGCGCCATCGCCGTGGCAGCCGTCCAGAATATAGATGACCGGCTCGGGCCCGATCGCCTCGCGCAGACGTACGCCCTCGGCGGCGCGGGCGACGAAGAAGGTGCGGGCGCCTTCGGCCATCAGCCGAAGCGCCACGGCGGCGGCGCCCAGGCCGTAGCCGTCGGCCTTCACGACCGGATTGACCGGACGGCCCGTCACGGTTTCGAGCGTGCGATAGTTGCGGGCGAGCGCGTCCAGATCGACGTTGAGGACGGCGGGAGCAAGGGCGGGGGAGGTCATGAAAAAGGGTTATAGGCCGCTGTTCGTGCGGCGCTACCGGCTTTTATGTCCTAGCGACACGCGCGGAGCGCCCACCGAAGGGTGGAGCGTTTACTCCGGAATATCCGCATAGGCGCCGCCGTAGCGGCCGTCGTGGGCCAGATTGCCGAAGCGGGTGGTGTTGGAATCGAACGCCAGCTTGACGATGCCGATGGGGCCGTGGCGCTGCTTGCCGATGACCACTTCAGCCTGATGCTGCAGGCGGTCCATGTCTTCCTGCCACTTCAGGTGTTCTTCGGTGCCTTCGCGCGGTTCGGCGCGGCCCAGGTAGTAGCTTTCGCGATAGACGAACATGACGCAGTCGGCGTCCTGCTCGATCGAGCCGGACTCCCGCAGGTCGGACAACTGGGGCCGCTTGTCCTCGCGCTGCTCGACCTGACGCGACAGCTGCGACAGGGCGATGATGGGGACGTTCAGCTCCTTGGCCAGCGCCTTCAGGCCGCCGGTGATTTCGGAGACTTCCTGCACACGGTTCTTCTGGCTGTTGTCGCCGGTCGTCACGAGCTGGAGGTAGTCGACCACGATCAGGTCGAGGCCGTTTTCCATCCGCTTCAGCCTTCGTGCGCGCGCCGCCAGCTTGGAGATGGACAGGCCGCCGGTGGCGTCGATGTAGAGCGGGCTTTCGCCGATCTCGATGGCGGCGTCGCGGATCTTGCCGAAGTCCGAGGCGTCGATCTCGCCCTTGCGCAGCTTGTCCGAGGATACGCCCGAGGCGTCGGCCAGAATACGCATGGCCAGCTGTTCGGCGCTCATTTCCAGAGAGTAGAAGGCGACGACGCCGCCGTCGACCGTCTTGCGCCCGCCGTCCGGCGTCGGCTCCCAGCGATAGTTGCGCGCGACGTTGAAGGCGATGTTGGTGGCCAGCGCCGTCTTGCCCATCGACGGACGGCCCGCCAGGATCAGAAGGTCGGAGGGGTGCAGGCCGCCCAGTTTCTGGTCCAGGTCATCCAGACGGGTGGCGAGGCCCGCCAGCTTGCCCTCGCGCTGATAGGCCTCGCCCGCCATCTCGACCGCGCCGGACAGGGCATGGGAGAAGCTGACGAAGCCCGACGACGGCTTGCCCGTCTCGGCCAGCGAATAAAGCGTCTGCTCGGCCTGTTCGATCTGTTCGTCGGCGGGCGTCTCGGGATTGGGCGCCTCCTTGATGATCTCGCCGCCGATGCGGATCAGATCGCGGCGCAGGGCCAGATCATAGACGACGCGGGCGTAGTCGGGGGCGTTGGCCGCAGGCGGCGCCCGGTCCACCAGGTCCGCGAGGTAGCGCAGGCCGCCGAACTCCTGAAACGCCGGATCCTGCTTGAAGCGCTCCATCAGAATGGTCGGCTCGGCCAGCAGGCCCTGACGGATGTGGTCCTCGATGGCGTCGAACAGGCGCTGGTGGAAAGGCTCGTAGAAATGGCTGCCGCGCAGCCGGTCCGACAGGCGCTCGAACACGGCGTTGTCGAACATCAGCGAGCCCAGCAGGGCCTGCTCCGCCTCCAGGTTGTGGGGCATGGACGACACCTGCACGGCGTCGTTGGCGGAATCATAGGGCATGGAGGCGAAGGCGTTCATCGACATCATCAATAGCCATAGGCGCGCCCTGCGTCAGACGCGGGCGCGGTCGTCGTCGTGGACAGTCGCCTGCGCCTGTGGACGGGCGCGGAAAACCGCTGTCGGATCAGTGAGGGGCCATCAGCTGCGGCAGGGGTAGCGCTCGACCATCCAGTCGCGCACGGCCTGGGTCACGGTCACGCGACGCCGCGCCTCGGGCAGGGTCTCGAAGCGGGCGACCAGCGTCTCGGGGGTGATGCCGGTGCCGGATTCGGGGATGCAGTGGGCCGGGCGGCGACCGGCCGAGACGGCCGAGGCCTGCTCGGCCTTCACCGTGCTGACGGCGCCGGTGACTTCGCGGATCAGGCGACGGGTGTCCGGGCGCATCATGGCCACGGCGCGGTTGCGCGGGATGTTCTGGCCGATGGTCAGAAACTGCTGGACGGTCATGTCGGACGACTGGGCCTGGGCCGTGGGAGCGGAGGCGAACAGCGTCACCGAAGCCAGCGGCGCGGCGATGAGGGCGAGAACGAAACGCGACATGGGGGGTAAATGCGCCCGCCGACGCCGCAGTGCAAGTGCGGGCGCCCGTCAGGTCGGGCAGGGATAGCGTTCGGCCATCCATTCGCGGACGGCCTGGTTGACGCTGATGTGGCGCCGCTGGGCGGGGATGGCGTTGAAGTGGTCCAGGATCTGCTCTGCCGACAGGCTGATCTTGCCCTCGGGCAGGCAGGCCGCGGGGCGGCGGCCGGCGGCTTTGGCGACGGCCTGATCGTCGCGCACAGCCTGGAAGGCGCCGCTTATCTCATTCATCAGCCGCCGCGTGTCTGACCGCAGCAGGGCGGTCGGATTGCGCGGGATGCGGTTGGCCGAGGTCAGGAACTCCTGAACCGACATGGCGGCGGCGGCCCCCGGCAGGGCGGATAGCGCCAGGGCGGCGAAGACGGCGAACGCAGCGGGTTTCATGGCTTCCCTCTCGTGAGAGGCGGAGCCTAGCGCACGGCTTGCGACGGAACCATGACCATCGAACGGCGTCGTGCATTAAGTTTTCGTCGGGCGCGGCGGCTTCGATGCACGCCGCGCCCGACGATGGAGGCGCGCTCAAAGGCCAGGGAGGAAGCCGTCAGACGCGCGCCCCGCAGCCGTCACCACTTCACCGCCAGCCGCCCGTAAACGAAGCGGCCGTTGAAGCCGTAAGGCGAGAAGTTGGAGAAGGGGAAGGCGCCAGTCGTGTTGTTCTCCCGCAGGCTCTGGCGCGGATACTGGTCCAGGATGTTGTCCGCGCCGATCGAGACGGTGACGCGATCATTGAAGCGGTAGCGGGCCTCGACATCGGCCACCAGGGCGTCGCCCAGTTGCAGATCGGTGGCTTCGCTGGCGCCGGCGGCCAGAACGTCGCCATAGCCGGTCAGGCGGAAGGTGCCGCCCAGGCGTTGCGCTTCCCAATCCGTCTGGAAGACGACCTTCCACGGCGGCGTGCCTTCTTCAAAGCGGGTGACTGCCTGGCGCCCGAACAGAGAGGTCGGCGTCGGCAGGATGCCGGTCTGCGTCATCGGCGTCTTGGTCACCTTGAAGTCGTTGACGTTGCCCGCCAGGGTGAAGTCCAGACGGTGGCCGACCGAGGTTTCGGCGCGGTATCGGGCCACGACGTCCAGGCCCGTCGTCTCGGTGTCGACACCGTTGATGAAGAAGCGCGCCGCCGTGGCGCCATAGGGCGCCAGAAGGTCGAAGATGGTCTTGGCGTTGCTGCCCGGCGCAGCCGTGTTGCTGCCCGTCAGGGTCTCCGACAGGATGATCCGGTCGTCGATGTCGATGCGATAGGCGTCGGCCGTCAGCTCGAACGGGCCGTTGCGCACGACGAAGCCCAGCGAATAGTTGACCGAGGTTTCGGCCTCCAGCGCCGTGCCGCCCAGCGCCGCGCCCACATCGCTGATCGACGGATAGGTGCCGGTCTCATAGGGGACGTTGTTGATGTAGAGGACGGCGGTCTGGGTGTAATACTGCTGTTGCAGGCTGGGCGCGCGGAAGCCGGTCGAGACGGCGCCGCGGATGGCGAAGTGCGGGTTGAAGTCATAGCGCCCCGCGATCTTGCCCGAGACGTTGTCGCCGAAGTCCGAATAGTTTTCGTAGCGCAGGGCGCCGGACAGGGTCAGGTTTTTGACGACCTCGCCTTCCAGATCCAGATAGACGCCGACGTTGCTGCGATCCTCGTCGACTTCGTTGCTGGGCGTGAAGCCGGTGAAGCCGCGCGAGCCCCAGTTCAGCGTCGTGCCGCCGGCCGTCAGGACCGGCCCCCGGGCGTAGGAGGCTTCTTCGCCTGCGCCGATCTTGTAGGTTTCGCGGCGCGCTTCCAGACCGAAGGCGACGTTCAGCGGACCGGCCCAGCCCAGATCGAACTGGCGCGAAGCGTCAGCGCCGAACACCAGCTGGCTGTATTCCAGCGACCCGGCGTCGAACGAGGTCTGGCCGTTGATCCCGTATGTCGGGTTCATGGTGTTTTCGGCGCCGAACTCGATCTTGTTCGACCCGTAGCCCAGGTTGACGTCGATGGCCCAGCCGCCCGCTTCGCCGCGCAGTCCGCCTGCGGCGGTCCAGTCGGTGGTGTCGGTCAGGATGTAGGGCAGGTAGCCGTTCGGATATTTGCGCCCTGCGCCGTAGTCAGGGTTCTGGGCGTTGTCGGTCGGGGTGCGGTAGAAGGCGGCCGCCGAGGCGTCGCGCTGCTGATACCCGGCCCACCCATAGGCCTCCCAGCCGTTGCCCAGCGGCAGACCTGCGTTCAGGTAGGCGGAGATATCTTCGACCGCCGCGTCGCCCTGACCGCCGGTGACGCGACCCAGCGTCGGGTTGATGTCGGAGCGGTTGGTGCTGTCGCGGTCGCGGTATTCCACCGAGGCGGTCAGGAAGCCGTCCTGACCAAGGCCGAAGCCCTGCCAGGCCGAGACGGTGACGGTGTCGCCGTCGCGGATGTCGCCCTCGCGGCCGTAGAAGCCGGTAAAGTCGGTGACGTAGGAGCCGTAGGTCACGCTGGCGCCGCCGCCCTCGCGCGCCTCGCGCAGACGCAGGTTGATGACCCCGGCGATGGCGTCCGAGCCGTATTGGGCCGCAGCGCCGTCGCGCAGGACCTCGATCCGCTCGACCGCCGTGGACGGAATGGCGTTCAGATCGACGGCGGACGAGCCGCGCCCGACCGAGCCGTTCAGATTGACCAGGGCGGTCTGGTGACGACGCAGGCCGTTGACCAGGACCAGGGTCTGGTCGGGGCCCTGACCGCGCAGGGTCGCCGGGCGGATGGAGTCCGTGCCGTCGGTCGCCGACGGGCGGGGGAAGTTCAGGGCCGGGACCGTCGCCGCCAGCTGGGCCGCCAGTTCGGTGGTGCCGCGCTGTTCCAGCGCCTCGGCGGTGACGACATCGACGGGGGCGACGGTGTCCAGGCGGGTGCGGTTGGCGACGCGGGTGCCGGTGACGACGATGTCGTCCACCGAGGTGGCGTTGTCGGGCGTGCTCTGGGCCTGGGCGGCGCCGGCGATCAGGAGGGCGGCGCCGGACGCGGCGGCCAGCAGGGCGGGGCGGCGGAGCGATGCGATAGGCATGGGAGAGATCAGCTTTTCTGGTTGGACGCGGGGAAGGCGCCGCATACTGAAAGCGCGACGGTCCAAGCCTGCGTCGGTAAGGCTAACGAGAAGTTTCCGAGGGCCGAAATCAGTCACAATCGCGACAGGGAGCGGCCTGCGAACGCGGCTCCCAGGTCGGGCGGGACTGGACTGAAGGCATGGCGGCTCCGGCGCGTCGAATGTGACGAGACGCGGCGATACTGCGGCGCAAAGACGGCGTCGGGTATCGAGATTACTTAACAGGTCAGTTAGAAAAACTAAGGGTAGGCTGCGGCTTTGTCCGGGAGGCAGGGCAAAGAAAAAGGGGCGCTTCCTTGCGGAAGCGCCCCTTCAGATCGTCTCGCCGAAGCGACAGGATCAGGCTTCGTCGCCGAAGCCTTCCTGTTGGCCGGCGCCGCCTTCCAGCAGCTCCTGAGCGGCCTGATCAGCAGCTTGACGCTCGTCGTCGAACTGGCTGCGGATCACGTCCTCGCCCTTGGCCTGACGCTCGGCTTCGTCGGCCGAACGGGCGATGTTGATCTTGACCGTGGCCGAGACCTCGGGGTGCAGGCGGACCAGCACCTCGTGGACGCCCAGCGTCTTGATCGCCGTGTTCAGCACGACCTGCGAACGCTCGACCTTGCCGCCTTCAGCGCGAACGGCTTCAGCGACGTCGCGGCCTGCGACCGAACCGTACAGCTGGCCGGTTTCGCCGGCCTGGCGGATCATGACGTAGCTCTGACCGTCGATCTTGTCGGCGATCTTCTGAGCGTCGGCCTTGTTCTTCTCGTTGCGTTGCTCGATGGCGACGCGTTCGATTTCGAAGGCCTTCAGGTTGGCTTCCGTGGCCCGACGCGCCTTGTCGCGCGGCAGGAGGAAGTTACGGGCGAAGCCGTCCTTGACGGTGACGACGTCGCCGATGGCGCCGAGGTTCTCGACGCGTTCCAGCAGAACGACCTTCATCTTACTTCACCACGTACGGCAGGAGGGCCAGGTAGCGGGCGCGCTTGATGGCCTTGGCCAGTTCGCGTTGCTTCTTGGCGGAAACGGCGGTGATGCGCGAAGGCACGATCTTGCCGCGTTCGGAGACGTAACGCTGCAGCAGCTTCACGTCCTTGTAGTCGATCTTCGGCGCGTTGGCGCCCGAGAACGGGCAAACCTTGCGGCGACGATAGAAGGGGCGACGGGCCGGGCCGGAGCCGGCCGGAGCGCCCGGGATGGGGGCAGTCGTATCGGTCATGATCCGGTTCCTTATTCCGAAGCCGCGGCGTCTTCGCCGCGCGGGGCGCTGCGGTCACGCTCGCGTTCGCGGCGGGCCAGCAGGGGCGACAGCTCCAGGTCGAGTTCCTCGACGCGGATGGTCAGCCAGCGCAGCACGTCTTCGTTGATCGACAGCTGGCGCTCGACTTCGGCCATGGCGGCCGGCGGGCAGTCGACGGCCATCAGCGAATAGTGAGCCTTGCGGTTCTTCTTGACCCGGTAGGTCAGGTTGCGCAGACCCCAGTACTCGATCTTGGCGACGGAGCCGCCGTTTTCTTCGATCAGAGCCTTGATGGTGTCGTTCAGCGCTTCGGCCTGTTGCGCCGAGATATCCTGGCGCGTCATGACCGTGTGCTCGTAAAGAGCCATGCGGTATTCTCCTTTGGCGGACATCGGCGCGAGCGAACCGGGGAGTTCGTCCACGATGGCTCCTGATGCGGCGGACGGGAGTTTCCCGGCCCTTTGACGTTCCGCAGCAGGACCGAAGCCCTGGAAAGGGCGCGCCTATACGGGAAAAACCCTGTCAGGGCAAGGCTCGGCGCGGGCGCACGTCGGCTGCTTCGGTCGTGAGCGGCCTATTCCTCGCAGGAGTTTCACAAAAGCCCCGGCGTACCGTCGCATTGGGCCGGTAGGCATCGCCCCTGACCAATCGGGTTCGGGGATTTTTATCGTCATGAAGCTGTCTGTCGCCTGCCAAGTCGCGTCCTTGGCCGCCGCCGCCCTGCTGGCCGCCGCGCCGTCCATGGCTCTGGAGGCGGCGGGGAAGCCAGCGCCGCTGCACGCGCCGAACGGGCGCTGGGCGGCCAAGGGCTGGGCCGACCGGATCGTGTTGAGTCCCGCGGCCGACGCCGCGCGCGGCGCCGCTGTCGCCTGGCGCACCGACACGCGCCAGACCGTCGCCGAGGCCCAGATCGCCGAGGAGATCGACGGCCCGCTGCTGGGCTTCGCCGCCCGCACCGTGGCCGGGACCACGGCTTCTATCGAGAACGAGAACGGCCGCGCCCTGTACCATCAGGCGCGCTTTGACGGGCTGAAGCCGGACACGCGCTATGTCTATCGCGTGCGCGCGGCCGACGGCTGGAGCGAGTGGCTGCCGTTCCGCACGGCCAAGGCTGAGTTCGCGCCGTTCCGCTTCATCTATCTGGGGGACACCCAGAACGACATTCTGGAGGTCGCTTCGCGGGTCATCCGTTCGGCTTTCAAGGAGGCGGGACCCGCGGCTCTGGTCGTTCACGCGGGCGATCTGGTGGCCCAGCGCGACGAGAAGGTTCACGACGACGAGTGGGGCGAATGGACCGAGGCGGGCGGTCGCGCCTTCGCCATGACGCCGCAACTGCCCGCCAGCGGCAACCATGAATACGTCGACCACATCCTGCCGAACGGCGAGGAGTCGCGCGCTCTGGGCCCGCACTGGCCGCTGCAGTTCGCCCTGCCGGACAACGGCGCCGAAGGGGCGAAGGCGACCAGCTATTATGTCGACTATCAGGGCGTGCGCTTCATCGTGCTGGACGGCACGGCGGCCATCGACCTGGGCGCGGGGGAAAACCAGACGCGCTGGCTGGATCAGGTGCTGGCCGAAAGCCCGGCGCGCTGGAACGTCGCCCTGTTCCACCAGCCGATCTACACCTGCGCCCGTCCTGAAGACACCGAGGAGCTGAAGGCCGCATGGAAGCCGATCTTCGACGCCCGCAACATCGATCTGGTGCTGCAGGGGCATGACCACTGCTATGGCCGCGTCTCCAACCCCGCCGGGGCCGAGGCCTCGCGCGCCGACAGCGCGGCGGGCCGTCCGCAGGGGCCGGTCTATGTGGTCTCGGTCACGGGCTCCAAGATGTATGGGCTGAACGACCGGGCCGACACCCAGCCGGTGCGCGCGGCCGAGAACACCGAGCTGTATCAACTGATCGACGTCGAGGCGGATCGCCTGTCGTTCCGCGCCTTCACGGCGACCGGCGGCCTGTATGACGCCTTCACGCTGGAGCGGCAGGCGGACGGGACCAAGCGTCTGGTCGAGACGCCCGACACCTTGATGGTGAAGCGTCGCTGCAACGGTGCGGCGGGGCCGGACGATCGGCCCTGCACGGCGCGCGGAAAGGACTGAAGGCTTAAGTATCCGCTCATCCCGGCGGACGCCGGGACCCAGTACTTTGGCCGCATCTGAGCGGCGGGACGAAAGGTAATGTCAAATCGGCAGGCGTGGAGCGCGGGGCTCTCACTGGGTCCCGGCGTCCGCCG
>KB291726.1:27297-55752 GCA_000318405.1 Brevundimonas diminuta 470-4
CGGCGGACGCCGGGACCCAGTGAGAGCGCCGATCTGAGGTCCGTCCTGTCAGCCGCGCCGCCTTGAAGCCAAAGAACTGGGTCCCGGCGTCCGCCGGGATGAGCGGAAAGGAATGGCGGGACCCCTCTTCAACCGGCTTCTTGCCGTAGGGGAGGGATTCGCCTACCCCTCGCGGCTTGATTCAACGGATGACGGACGATCCCGGATGAGCCTCGCGCTTCTCTTTCCCGGTCAGGGCAGCCAGTCGGTGGGCATGGGCGTCGCCCTGTCCGAGGCTTTCGCCAGCGCGCGCGAAGTCTTCGCCGAGGTGGACGACGCCCTGAACCAGAAGCTGTTCGAGCTGATGCGCGAGGGGCCCGAAGATCAACTGACCCTGACTGAAAACGCCCAACCGGCCCTGATGGCCGTGTCGGTCGCCACGGCGCGGGTGCTGAAGGTCGAGTTCGGCGTCGACGTGGCGCGCGCGGCCTTCGTCGCCGGTCACTCGCTGGGCGAATATTCGGCCCTGGCGGCGGCGGGCGCGATCAGCCTGTCGGACACCGCCCGCCTGCTGAAGCTGCGCGGTCAGGCCATGCAGCGCGCCGTGCCGGTGGGCAAGGGCGCGATGGCGTCGCTGATCGGGCCCAAGACCGATCTGGCGCTGGCTGAAGAGGCCGCCAAGGCCGGTTCGGCCGCAGGCGTCTGTGTCGTCGCCAACGACAATAACAAGGGCAACGTCGTCATCTCGGGCGACAAGGCGGCTGTGGACCTGGCCATCGAGAAGGCCAAGGAACTGGGCGCGCGCGCCATTCCGCTGAACGTCTCGGCGCCCTTCCACTGTCCGCTTATGCAGCCTGCTGCGGACGAAATGGCCGCCGCGCTCGCTGACGCGAAGATCATCGCGCCCGCTGTGCCTGTGATCGCCAACGTCACCGCCCGGCCGGAAACCGAAGCCGAGGTCATCCGCCGCCTGCTGGTCGAGCAGGTGACGGGCCGCGTGCGCTGGCGCGAGAGCATGGAGTGGATGGCGACTGAAGGCGGCGTGACCCGCTTCGTCGAGGTCGGCTCGGGCAAGGTGCTGACCGGCATGGCCAAGCGCATCGCCCCCGACGCCGAGGCCCTGGCGCTGAACACGGCCGAAGAGCTGGAAGCCTTCGCGAAAACCATCTGAAGCCGCTCATCCCCGCGGAGGCGGGGACCCAGTTCTTTGGGAACGAGATGCGGCGCTTGAAGCTAAAGCCTAGGTCCCCGCCTCCGCGGGGATGAGCGGAGATTTCAATGTTCAATCTTTCGGGAAAGACCACCCTCGTGACCGGCGCGACCGGCGGCATCGGCGGGGCCATCGCCCGCGCCCTGCACGCGCAAGGCGCGACTGTCGTCCTGTCCGGCACGCGCGAGGCCGTGCTGGCCGATCTGGCCAAGGAACTGGGCGAGCGCGCCTTCTTCGCCGCCGCCAATCTGTCGGATGCGGACTCGGTCGACGGTCTGGTCGCCCGCGCCGAGGAAGCGGCCGGCGCCCCGCTGGACATCCTGGTCGCCAACGCGGGCATCACCAAGGACGGCCTGCTGATGCGGATGAAGGACGAGGACTTCCAGTCCGTCATCCAGATCAATCTTGAGAGCTATTTCCGCCTGACCCGCGCGGCGGTGAAGGGGATGATGAAGCGCCGTTCGGGCCGCATCATCGGCATCACCTCGGTGGTCGGCGTCACCGGAAACCCCGGCCAGACCAACTATTGCGCCTCCAAGGCCGGGATGATCGGCTTCTCCAAGTCGCTGGCCCAGGAAGTCGGCTCGCGCGGGATCACGGTCAACTGCATCGCGCCGGGCTTCATCGCCTCGCCGATGACCGACGTGCTGAACGACCAGCAGCGCGAGGCCATCCTGACCAAGATTCCGGCCGGGCGCCTGGGAGAGGGCGACGAAATCGCCTCGGCCGCCGTCTATCTGGCGTCGGATGAAGCGGGCTATGTGACGGGCCAGACGCTGCACGTTAACGGCGGCATGGCGATGATTTGATCAAGGCGTGAAGTGTCATCACGACGCGCAACAGACTATTTCCACTTCCGCACCCTGTGCTAAAGGGCACGGACGTCTTTCGGGGGTGAGTCTCATTGAGGCTTGATCCCGGCAGGCAGCCGTGACACGGCGAAACAACCCACGACCCGCCATCACGGCGATTTCAAACAGGCAAGAGAGACACTCATGTCCGACACCCTCGAACGCGTCCGCAAGATCGTGATCGACCACCTGGACGCCGATCCGGACAAGGTCACCGAGAAGGCTTCCTTCATCGACGACCTGGGCGCTGACTCGCTCGACAACGTCGAACTGGTCATGGCCTTCGAAGAAGAATTCGACGTCGAAATCCCGGATGACGCCGCTGAGCACATCCAGACCGTCGGCGACGCGGTGAAGTTCATCGACGAGAAGCTGGCCGCCTGATCCGGCTGCGATTCGTCGCACTTACCAGCTGATGGCCGCCGTGACGGACCCCTAGCGGGACCGTCCGGCGGCCATTAGTGTTTCTGGTTACGATTCTGACCAAGAAGGAGCGCGAACCATGCGCCGCGTCGTCATCACGGGCCTCGGCCTGGTCACGCCTCTGGGCACGGGCGTCGAGCACGTCTGGAAGGGCATTCTGGAAGGCCGCTCGGGCATCCGTCCGATCACCGCCTTCGACACCGAGGGCTACGGCTGCACCATTGCGGGCGAGGTGCCCAGCGTCGACGGGCGCGGCGGCGGCGAGGCGGGCCAGCCCGGCGTCTTCGATCCTGATCAGGTCATGTCGGCCAAGGATCGCAAGCGCGTCGACGACTTCATCGTCTACGCCATCGCCGCCGCCGACGAGGCGCTGGCCGACGCGAACTGGAAGCCGGAAACGGAAGACGACAAGGAAGCGACCGGCGTCATGGTCGGTTCGGGCATCGGCGGCCTGGGCCCCATCGCCGACACCGCCATCGTCCTGAAGGAACAGGGCGTCCGCCGCGTCAGCCCCTTCTTCATCCCTTCGGCCCTGATCAACCTGGCGTCGGGCCAGATCTCGATCCGCCACGGCCTGAAGGGCCCGAACCACTCGGTCGTTACCGCCTGCGCCACGGGCGCCCACGCCATTGGCGATGCGGCCCGGATGATCGCCCTGGGCGACGCGGACGTCATGGTGGCGGGCGGCGCCGAAAGCTCGGTCGTGCCGATCGGCATCGCGGGCTTCCTGGCCTGCAAGGCGCTGTGCACCGCCTATAACGACACGCCGGAGAAGGCGTCGCGTCCCTATGATCGCGGCCATGCGGGCTTCGTCATGGGCGAGGGCGCGGGGATCATGGTGCTGGAAGAGTACGAACACGCCAAGGCGCGCGGCGCCAAGATCTACGCCGAGGTCGTCGGCTATGGCATGAGCGGCGACGCCTATCACATCACCGCCCCGTCGGAAGACGGCGACGGCGGCCTGCGGGCCATGAAGGCGGCGCTGAAGCGCGCGGGCATGCAGCCGTCCGACCTGGACTACGTCAACGCCCACGGCACCTCGACCATGGCCGACTGGATCGAGCTGAAGGCGGTCGAGCGGCTGGTCGGCGACCACGCCAAGGACCTGGCCGTGTCGTCCACCAAGTCGATGACGGGCCACCTGCTGGGCGCCGCCGGGGCGATCGAGAGCATCTTCTCGGTCCTGGCCATCCGCGACCAGATGGCGCCGCCGACCATCAATCTGGACGACCCGGAGATGGAGACGCCGATCGACCTGGTCCCGCACAAGGGCAAGGCCAGGAAGATCGATGTCGCCATGTCCAACAGCTTCGGCTTCGGCGGCACCAATGCGGCCGTGATCTTCAAGAAGGTCGACTGACTTGGCCAAGGCTCCGTCCCGCCGCACCCCCAAGGTTCGCATTCCCAAGTCGCGCGTTCCGAAAAAGGGAAGCGGGGGCGGAGCCGGTCGTTCTGGTCTCGGCGTCGGCCTGATCACCGCCGCCGGGACGCTGGGTCTGTTTCTGGTCGCCGCGCTGGTGGCGTTCTGGGCCATCTACTGGGGGCCGGGGCCAAAGGCGGCGGAAGGCGAGGCGACCATCGTCACCCTGCCGTCCGGGGCGGGCGTTCCGGCCATTGCGGCCAATCTGAAATCGGCGGGCGTGATCCGCTCCACCGACCTGTTCCGCGCCGCGATCAGTCTGACGGGCGCGGACCGCAAGATTCGCGCGGGCGAATATGAGGTGCCGTCGGGCGCCTCTCTGGCCACGGTGGTGGGCCTGCTGGTCGACGGCAAGGCGGTGCGCCACTACGTGACCCTGCCCGAGGGCTGGTCCAGCGCTCAGGCCGTCGACATCCTGATGAAGCAGCCGGTCCTGACCGGCGAGGTCGAGGTTCCGCCCGAGGGCAGCCTGTGGCCCGAGACCTATGAGGTCACGCGCGGCGAGACCCGCGCCGCCGTCGTCGCCCGGATGCAGCGCGCCGCCAAGACCAAGCTGGATACGCTGTGGGCCGCCCGCTCGCCCGCCACGGTGGTCACGACGCCCGAAGAGGCGGTCATCCTGGCCTCGATCGTCGAGAAGGAGACGGGCATCGCCTCGGAACGGCCCGAGGTGGCGGCCGTCTTCACCAACCGCCTGCGTCTGGGGATGCGGCTGCAGAGCGATCCGACCATCGTCTACGGCGTGACCAAGGGGCGGCCGCTGGGGCGCGGCATCCTTTTGTCGGAACTGCGCAAACCGACGCCGTGGAACACCTATCTGATCGACGGCCTGCCGCCGACGCCCATCGCCAATCCGGGGGAGGAGGCGCTGAAGGCCGTGCTGAACCCGCCGCGCTCGGAATACGTCTTCTTCGTCGCCGACGGAACGGGCGGCCACGTCTTCGCCCGCACCTATCAGGAGCACCTGCTGAACGTGGCCCGCTGGCGCGAGATCGAGCGCCGCAAGGCCGGTCTGGCGGCGGGTGAGAGCGCGCCGGAGACCTCGCCTGCGCCGATGACGGACGAAGCCGCAGGCCCGGCCATCGCCATTCCGCCGGGCGCCAAGGTCATTCGCGTGCCGACGGAGGCCGGACGATGAGCAATTCTATCTCGGGCCAGATATCGGGCATGACCGGCTTCGGCCGGGCCGACGGGGCGCTGGACGGCTGGACCTGGACGGTGGAGGCGCGCTCGGTCAACGGGCGGTCGCTGGAGACGCGCTATCGCGGCCCGCACGGCTTCGACAATCTGGAGCGGCTGGCCAAGGCGGCGGCTCAGGCGCGGCTGAACCGGGGTCAGGTGACGCTGGGCCTTCAGGCCAAGCGCGCCGAGGGTACCGAACCCGCGCCGCG
The DNA here is from genome assembly GCA_000318405.1 of Brevundimonas diminuta 470-4. Lineage (GTDB taxonomy): Bacteria > Pseudomonadota > Alphaproteobacteria > Caulobacterales > Caulobacteraceae > Brevundimonas > Brevundimonas diminuta_B. The sequence goes on from KB291726.1 coordinate 32,572, forward strand.
CGTCAATGAGGCGGTGCTGGCGACCTATCTGCGGCTGGCGAACCAGTTGGCGCAGGAGGGGGCGACCCCGCCCTCGGCCGACGGCCTGCTGGCCCTGCGCGGCGTGATCGAGGTCGCCGAGGAGGACGAGGACGCCGAGGCTCGCGCAGCCCTTGAGGCGGCCATGGCCGCCACGGTCGAACAGGCGCTGGACGCGCTGAAGGCGTCGCGCCAACGCGAAGGCGAGCAGCTGACGCCGGTGATCCACGATTTCGTCGGGACCATCGAGGCCCTGGTCGCGCGCGCCGAGCTTGAGGCCTCGGCGCAGGTCGAGGCGATCCGCGAGCGTTTCACGCGCCGTATCAGCGAACTGGCGCCTGATGCGCCCGGTCTGGACGAGCGGGTCTTCCTTGAGGCGGCGGCGCTGGCGACCAAGGCAGACGTGCGCGAGGAGCTGGACCGGCTGACGGCCCACGTCGCCTCGGCCCGCGCACTGTTGCAGCAACCCCCCGCCGGTCGAAAACTCGACTTCCTGATGCAGGAATTCATGCGCGAGGCGAACACCCTCTGCTCGAAATCCGCTACGACCGCGCTCACCGGAATCGGCCTGGAGTTGAAGGCCGTCATCGAGCAGCTTCGAGAACAAGTACAGAATGTCGAATAACCGCACCCCCCGCCGTGGCGTCCTGCTGATCGTGGCCAGTCCGTCGGGGGCCGGAAAGACCTCGCTGTGCCGTCGCCTGATGGCCGACCACAAGGGGCTGGAGCTGTCCGTCTCCATGACCACCCGCGACATCCGCCCGGGCGAGGTGGACGGGCGCGACTACAACTTCGTCAGCCAGGAAGAATTCCAGCGCCTGATCGACGCCGACGCCTTCCTGGAATGGGCTGACGTGCACGGCAACCGCTACGGGAGCCCGGCCGCGCCGGTCGAGCGGGCGCTGGCCGAGGGCCGCGACGTTCTGTTCGACATCGACTGGCAGGGCGCCCGCGACGTGGCCGCCAAATGCCCCGGCGACGCCGTGCGGGTCTTCATCCTGCCGCCCAGCCTTGAGGAACTGCGCCGCCGTCTGGTGACGCGCTCTCAGGACGCCGAGGACGTGATCGAGCGCCGGGTCGCTAACGCCAAGGGCGAGATCGAGCACTGCGACGACTTCGACTATGTGCTGGTCAATGAGGACTTCGACCGGTCTTACGCCGAACTGGCGCACATCTATCACGCCGAGCGCAGCTGCCGTCGCCGCAACCTGTGGGTCGACGGATACAAGGCCGCCCTGTTGAAGGAAGTGGTCTGACGTCCATGAGCGAGGCCGAACACCGCCGCTGGCTGACCCGGGCCGTCGATCTGGCGCTGGAGAACGTCAGGGCGGGCGGACGGCCGTTCGGGGCGGTGCTGGTCAAGGACGGCGCGGTGGTCGCCAGCGGCGTCAACCGGATGCTGGCGACCAACGATCCCAGCTCCCACGCCGAGATGGAGGCCCTGCGCCAGGCGGGACCGGCGCTGGGCGGAGTCGATCTGTCGGGCGCGGTCCTCTACGCCAGCGGCCATCCGTGCCCGATGTGCCTGGCCGCGGCGGTGATGACGCGGGTCAGCGCTGTTTATTACGCTTTCAGCAATGCGGACGCAGCGCCGTACGGATTCTCCAGCGCGGCGGCCTATCAGGCGCTGGGCGTGAAGCTGGATCCGCCGCCGCTGCCGCTGACGCAACTGGACGCGCCGGGGCGGACGGCGGCGGAGCTTTACGGCGCCTAGCGGAAGGTCACGCGCACGCCCGGCTTGACCTTGGAGGCCAGTTGCTCGGCGTCCCAGTTGGTCAGGCGGACGCAGCCGCTCGAGAAGGTTTTGCCGACCTTGGACGGGTCCGGCGTGCCGTGGATGCCGTAGGTGTCGCGCGACAGATCGATCCACACCGAGCCGACCGGATTGTTCGGCCCCGGCGGCACGATGACCTTGCGGTCGCCCCGGTCATAGCTGACCCGGTCGGGGTCGTAGGTGTAGTTCGGCTCGGGCGCGACGCCGACGACGGTCAGCTCGCCCGAGGGCGCCGGGCGCGCCGAACTGCCGATGGTGGCGGGATAGAAGGCCAGCAGCTTGTCTGAGGCGTCATAGACCCGCACCGAGCGTTCGGCCTTGTTCACGACGATATGGGCCACGTCGGCTGCCAGATCCGTATGGGCGACGGCGGCCACGACGATGGTCTGGCCCGCCTTGCCGAAGTCGACGCCGGGGTTGAGCGCCTGCAGCAGGCCCTCGGTCATGTGGAATTTTTCAGCCAGCATCTCCAGCGGCGTGGCGTAGCCGACCGTCTCCAGCTTGGCCATGTCCGCCAGACTGGCCGGAACCTGTCCGATGAAGGGGCCTGCGAGGTCGGCGGCGGTGATCGTGTAGTCGGTCAGGACCTGGCCGTCATCGCCTGCGGTCAGGCGGCGGAAGACCTCGGCGTCCAGCACCCCGTCCTGCGGCAGGCCGGCGGCCTTTTCGAAGGCGGCGATGGCCTGACGGGTATTGTCGCCGCCTAGGCCGTCGATGACGCCCGGCGAGAAGTTGGCGCGGTCCAGCAGAATCTGCGCGCGCGCAGTCGCCGCGTCGGGACGGGCGGGCTGGCCCTCGACGGGAGCGGGAGCGGTCTCGAACACGGCGCTTTCGACCGCCTCGCGGGTCAGAGCGGCGGGCGCCGGGGGCTGGGCGGCCGTCGGCGGCTGCTCCGGCCTGGGCGTTTCGGCCGGAGAGCCGCAGGCCGTCAGGGCAGCCGCGATGAAGGGCAGGACAGAGGCGGCGAGACGCGATTTCGACATGAAAGCTCCGAAGGTTCCGGGGCTTGTCGAACGCCCCTACGCGGTCTGCTGTTCCTGAGTCTCTTCTGTGCGGGCGGCGAAGAAGGGTTTCAGGCGGCTGAGCGCATCCTCGATCTCGGGCGTCGAGACGGCGAAGCTGAAGCGGATGAAGCGGTGGCCGTTGACCGGATCGAAGTCGACGCCCGGCGCCGTGGCCACGCCCGTCTCGCGCACCAGCTTTTCGCAGAAGGCCATGCTGTCGTTGGTCAGGTGGCCGATGTCCGCATAGATGTAGAAGGCGCCGTCCGGCGGGGCGATCGAGCGCAGGCCCATGGCCGGCAGGGCTTCCAGCATCAACTCGCGATTGGCGCGATAGACGTCGATGTTGGCTTCCAGCTCGTCTTCACAGTCCATGGCGGCCAGACCGGCGAACTGGCTGAGCGTCGGCGGCGTCAGGAACATGTTGCCCATGCGCGCGCGCGCCTGCTGGACCTCTTCTTCCGGCAGGATCAGCCAGCCCAGACGCCAGCCCGCCATGCTCCAGTATTTGGAGAAGCTGTTCACGATCATGGCCTTGTCGTCGAACTGCAACATGCAGGGCGTGTCGTGGCCGTAGGTGATGCCGTGATAGATCTCGTCCGAGATGATGCTGATGTTGCGCTCGCGGCAGACCTCGACGATGGCCTTCAGCTCGTCCTCGGCGATGACGGTGCCGGTCGGGTTGGCCGGGCTGGCGATGATGACGCCCTGGGGCGCGGGGTCCAGTTCGCGCAGGGCCTTGGCCGTCAGCTGGAAGCGCACGTCGGCGCCGCAGTCGATCTCCTGCGGGACGATGTGCAGGGCCTTCATCGTGTTGCGATAGGCGACGTAGCCGGGGCGGGCGATGGCGACCCGGTCGCCGGGGGCGAAGCGCATGTTCAGCGCCACCACCAGGGCGGGCGAGGCGCCGGCGGTCATGATGACGCGCTCGGGGTCGATCTCGACGCCGTAGCGGTCCTTGTACAGCTTGGCCACGCGGGCGCGCAGCAGGGGGCTTTCCCAATAGCCGCCGGCCTCGGCGTCGATCACGCGGTGCGCTTCGGCCAGGGCGGGCGCAGGCGCGCCGGTCGAGGGCTGGCCGAACTCCATGTGGATGACCGACTGGCCCTTGGCCTTCATCTCGTGGGCGATGCGGCTGATGGCGATGGCGCGGAAGGGTTCGATTTCTACTGTCATGTCAAAGCGTCGGCCAATCTGAGGAAGCCCGCCACGTCGATGGTCTCGGCGCGGGCGTCGGGTTCGATTCCAGCGGCTTCGCACAGGGCGGCGCCGCCGAGTTGTTTCAGGCTGGAGCGCAGCATCTTGCGACGCTGGCCGAAGGCGGCCGCCGTGACCCGTTCCAGCCGCTTCAGGCGGTCGGGGGCGGGGCGCTCGGCCAAAGGTACCAGATGCACCACGGCCGAGGCCACCTTGGGCGGCGGGGTGAAGGCGGCGGCGGGCAGGTGCATGACGATCCGCGCCTCGGCCACGGCCTGACTGATGACGGCCAGGCGGCCATAGGCGTCCTCGCCCGGCTGGGCCACCACGCGCTCGGCGACTTCCTTCTGGAACATCAGGGTGAGGGCGCAAGGGCTCCACGGCCCCGTCAGCCATTTGATCAGCAGCGGCGTGCCGACGTTGTAGGGCAGGTTGGAGACCAGATGCGCAGGCCCCTCGACCAGGTCGGCTTCCTTCACCTTCAGGGCGTCGGCCTCTACGATGTTCAGGCGGCCCGAGCCGTCGTCCAGTTCAGACAGCAGGGGGATGAAGCGCGGGTCCTTCTCGACCAGCACCACCTTGCCCGCATCGCTTTCCAGCAGGGCGCGGGTCAGGCCGCCGGGGCCGGGGCCGACCTCGATGACGGCGCGTCCGTCGAACGGCCCGGCATAGCGGACGATCTTCCGTGTGACGTTGAGGTCCAGCAGGAAATGCTGGCCGAAGCTCTTCTTGGCCGACAGGCCGTGGGCGTCGAGCGTTTCACGCAGGGAGGGCAAGGTCACTTCTCCTTCTCCCCTCGGGGGAGAAGGTGGGCGGCGGAGCCGCTCGGATGAGGGGGCTGGGTCCGCACCTGCGCCGCGCGAAGTCGGATCGCGCCCAACAGGACGTTGGGGTCGGACAGAAAGGCCTCATTGCCCGATCTCAGCACCATGAATCCCGCCTGCTCCAGTCTGGCGTCACGTTCAGCATCCCGGGCGTCATGAAGCTTATGAACGCCGCCGTCCAGTTCTACGATGAGTCGAATTTCCGTGCAGGCGAAGTCGCAGATCACGCCGCAGACTGGCGTCTGACGACGAAACTTGAGGTTATCGAAGCGGCGGTCACGGACAATTCGCCAAAATATTGCCTCGGCATGGGTGAGCGTTCGGCGTTGCCGACGGCGCGCCTTGTGCGGTCTGGCGTTTGCCACATGGTCACCGCCCCCTCATCCGAGCGCCTTCGGCGCCCACCTTCTCCCCCGAGGGGAGAAGGCTATCGGTTGGCGCGGGCGGACGCCATCTCGGAAGCTAGGCGGACGGCGGCGATGAAGCTGTCGGCGCGGGCAATCCCCTTGCCGGCGATGTCAAAGCCGGTGCCGTGGTCGGGCGAGGTGCGGACGATGGGTAGACCCAGGGTGGCGTTGACCCCGCCCCAGAAGTCCAGGGTCTTCACCGGGATCAGCGCCTGATCGTGATAGAGGCAGACGACGGCGTCGTAGCGCGCCCGCGCCTCTTCGTGGAACAGGGTGTCGGCGGGCAGGGGGTCGGTGATGTTCAATCCCTCGGCGCGCAGGGCCTCGGCGGCCGGGCGCAGCACCGTCACTTCCTGAAGACCGATGGCCCCGCCTTCGCCTGCGTGCGGGTTGAGGGCGGCCATGGCCAGACGCGGGGAGGCGATGCCGAAATCGCGCTTCATCGATTCGTGGACGACGCGGGCGACGCGGGCGACGCGCTCGCTCGTCACCAGTTCAGGCAGTTGGTCGATCGGCACATGGATGGTGACGAGGCAGGCGCGCAGGTCTTTCGCCGTCAGCATCATCACAGGGCCGCGCGTGCCGCTGAACGGGACGTCGGCGGTCAGTTCGGCGATGAACTCGGTGTGACCAGGAAAGCGGAAGCCTGAGGCGTACATGGGCGCCTTGGCGATGGGCGCCGTCACCAGGCCGCAGCCTTCGCCCGACATCACCAGATCGACGCCGCGCTCGATCCAGTCGGCCACGGCGACGGCGTTGGCGGGTTCAGGCTGGCCCGGCGTCACGGGCGCAGGCGCCGGATGGTGCAGGACGGGGATGGCGCGGCCGAAGACGGAGGCGGCGTCCGAGGGGCTGAGCACGGCCTCGACCGGTTGCCCCTGCGCCTTCAGCACCTGCGCGTCGCCGACCACGACGAAGGGCGTGATCGGGGCCAGCGGGCCGGGCGGCGACGACAGCACCGACCAGGCGCGGGCGATGATCTCCGGCCCGACCCCGGCGGGGTCGCCCATCGTGACGATGAGCGGCCGGAGCATGGTCATTGCTTGATTTCGATCAGAGCGTCTTCGCGCAGATCGCGCAGATAGCGGCGGCCCAGCATGGCGTAGTTCTGGTTCTGCAGGCGGCTTTCGACCTGTTGCGCAGAAGGGGCCTCGGGGCCGCCCAGGCGACGGTCGCAGACGGCCAGCAGGTGGACGCCCAGAGGGGTGCGCACCGCGGTGCTGATGGAGCCGATTTCGGCCGAGCGGGCGACCTGCTGGAACTGCGGCAGCAGATCCGCGACGTCGCTTTCGCCCAGATCGGCGCCCAGCAGGCCGGTTTCGGAACGGGCGCGGGTCAGGATGTTGTCGCACGTCAGCTGGCCGCGCAGGGCGTCCAGGCGTTGGGTGGCGGCGGCGACCTGGGCCTCGTCGGCGGTCTCGGGCAGTTCGATCATGACCTGCTTCATCTTGACCATGCTGGTCGAGACGCCCGAGCGCTTGTCGCGCATGTAAAGGATGTAGACTCCGCCATCGACGGGAATGGGGTTCGACAGCTGGCCGACCTCGAGGGTGTCCATGATCGATTCGAGGGCGGGCTGGGTCGTGCCCTGGACGATCCAGCCGGCGTCGCCGCCGCGCGCGGCCGAAGGGGCGGCCGAGAACTGGCGCGCCACGGCCATGAAGGGGGCGCCCTGAATCATCTGCTGCACCAGCTGGCGCGCACCGTTCATGGCTTCCTGCATCCCGCCGACACGAGCCGCTTCGAGGTAGATTTCGCCGACCAGATACTGGGGCTTGGTGGCCGATTCCGTCAGCTGGCGCAGGGCCTGATCGACCTGGCCCTTGCTGACGCGGGCGCGGTCGCGGAAGCGTCCGCCGACCAGTTCGCGCCAGCCGATCTCGGTGCGGATCTGTTCGCGGAAGGCGGGAAGGGCGATGCCGCCCTGTTGCAGGAAGGTGAGGAAGGATTCCGGGCTGGCGCCGGCCTGGCGCGCCATGTCGGCGATTTCGCGATCGACCTCGTCGTCAGTGATCCTCAACTGGTCGAACTTGGCGATTTCCTGCGCCTGAAGGTGCTGTTCGATCAGGTCGTTCAGCGCCTGCTGCTGGATCGCGGCGATGTTTTCCTCAGTCGGCTGCAACTGGGACATGGCCATGACGACCAGCATCCGCTGGCGCAGGTCGAAGCCCGTGATGATGCGGTCGTTGACCGTGGCGATGATGCCGTCGGCCATGCGGAACTGGGGCGCGGGCGTCGCGCGCTGGGGCGCTTCTTCCGCCGCCGGATTCAGGGCCCCTGCCGCGGACTGCGCGCCGGGTTGAGCCTGAGGGGCAGGCGCCGTCTGGGCCCATGAAGGCTCCACGGCCGCCACGACCATGAGGGCGGCCAGGGCGGCTCCCGTAGAGTAACGCTTCAAACGCATCGTCAGTCCTGATTCCCTAAAGCGGTCCCAATCCGGCCCAATCCGGTAAGCGGCGCTGTCCGCGCCGCCGCGCCAGGGCGCACGTCCCCGTAAGCCGCAATCAACGCCATGCCTACCGCATATTGCCGCGATCATAGCCTGAACCTCCAAAAGTGGCGAGGTTAAGACGGATATAGACGCCCTCGGCCGGGCCGGTGGGGCGCACGCGGGTATTGTCGCGACGCCAGCCCAGCTCGATGCGGAAGCAGTCGTCGTCAAACAACAGGCCGACCTCCGAGCGGGTGATGATGTCGCGTTCCAGATCGGCGATGCCGGTCACCGCCACGCCCCAGTTGCCATAGACGAACTGGTGACCCGACAGCTGGACGAATTCGTAGTTGCGGTTTTCGGGTCCGTCCAGCGGATTGGAGCGGTCGACGATGTAGCTGACGCTGGCCAGGTTGCGGCGGCCCCAGCGGCCGTCGACCGTCGCTTCGGCGCGGCGAATCTCGCCATTGCCGTCGACGGTGGCGTGGAACCAGCCGCGCATCCGGTCCGACGGATTGAAAGTTCCCTGAACGACCCAGTCCGAGGTCCGGCTGGCCAGTCCCGACGGGTCATAGAGGCGGCTCGGATCATCCGGGATCGGCGTCAGGTACTCGTCCTGGTCGTCGGCGCGCATGCTGCGGCCGATGAACAGGCTGGCCGAACGCACCTCGTCCCAGCGCAGGGTGGCGCGGGCGCCTGCCGTAAAGCGCAGGCCGCCCTCCAGCAGGTCGTAGCCGGGGAAGCGGTCCATGCGGAACAGCGACAGGTGGTCCAGCTCGGTGATCTGGCTGTCTTCGTTGGGGATGCGCGGGTCCAGGTCTGCCTTGTTTGAAATCGACAGCTGGGCCATCGGCTCGAGGATCAGGTCGGACGAGGCGCTGAGGGGACGATACAGCGGATAGCTGACGTCGACGCCGGCGCTGGTGCGGGCGCGCGTGTAGGTCTCGTTCTCGACGCCGAGGGCGGGCGGCAGGTCATCGACCGAATAGATGTCGGCGCGCAGGTCCACGAACGGCTCCCACCGCACGCCGATGGGCGAGGTCAGCACCCGGCGCCACTCGGCCTGGCCGGTGATGCGGCGGCTGTCGACGCCGGGCAGGCCGTCGGTCGGCCCGCCGGGAATCAGTTCGGGCGCCAGGGTCGGGAAGCCGACATAGGCGTCGCGCGTCAACGCTACGGCCGAGCCGCGCAGGCGCAGACGACCGCCCAGCACAGGGCCTTCAGGCTCCCAGCGCGCTTCGATCAGCGGTGCGACCAGCGGCAGGGTGTTGTCGTCTTCAAAGACGTTCAGCGCCGGAGTGATCGGGTTGATCTCGGCCACCCGCAGGCTCTGCATGGTGAAGGCCGCAACCGACAGATAGGACCGCTGGGTCTGGCGCTCGGCGTAGATCTGGCTGATCAGGCGGCGGCTGTCGCCGTAGTACAGGCCGTTGTCCTGATAGGCGTCGCGGATGTCATAGCGGTCGAACAGGGTCTTGTCCGAGACACGTTCGGCCGTGAAGCCCCAGCGCCACGGGCCGTCGGGATCGAACTTGCCGTGGGCCAGGAGGTAGCTGCGGGTCGTCTTGTCGCCGAAACGGACGTTGCTTTCCGCCTGGCCGTCGCCGTCCAGATCAAAGTCGCCGAAGCTGCGGCCGTAGGTGGCGCCGCCGCGCGCGACGATCATCCCATCGGTGAACCGCTTGCGCCATTGCAGGTTCAGCAGCGGGGCGACCTTGGTGTTGAACTGGGGGCTGACCAGCACGTCCTCTGAGGGCGAGATGACGTGCAGATAGGGAATCTCCAGCGAGACCCCGCGTCCCGCCTGATAGTCGCCCCACGGCACCAGGAAGCCCGACGCTCGGTCCACGGTCGGATCGGGGTGAGAGAAGGCGGGCAGGTAGAAGATCGGAACCCCGCCCAGCCGGAACACCACGTCGCGATACAGGATCGCGCGCAGTTCTTCGTTCTGGACCGCCTTGGAGGCCTGGATGGAGACGCTGGGCGTCTTGGCCGCGCCGTCCACGGTGCAGATCGGGCAGGGGGTGAAGATGACGTTGTTCAGCTCGCTGACCGTCTCGGAGCGGCGAACGGCGGTGGCGGCCATCAGGCTGGAGCCGTTCGACAGCCGGGTGGCCAGGTCGACGGCGACGCCCGCCTTGAGGTCGGAATCCAGTTCGATCCTCTGGGCGTGGACGACCGAACCGTCCGGCGCCGTCAGCTCGGCGTCGCCTGAAGCCGTGGCGACCTGGTTCTGGAGGTCGTAGGTGAGGTCACGAGCGCGCAGGCTGTGGTCCTGAAAGCGGGCCAGGACCCGGTCCTCGGCCGAGCCGTGGGCGGAGATGACGTCGCCCTGACGCTGGGCGGAATCGGCGTCCACGAAGACGGCGTCGGGCGTCAGGCCGTCGGCGCCGGGCGCGGCCCGGGTCGTGGTCTGCGCAGGGGCCTGAACGGGGACGGGCGCCGTCTGGGCCTGTGCGGCCGGGGCGAACGCCAGCGAAGAGAGGGGCGCGCCTATGACCAACGCCGCGCCGGTCAACAGCCGAAGGCGCAGGGCTCCCATACGGGGGAGGCGGCGATGGGTCATGCGGTGTCCACTCATTACCGGCCGGGCGGAAACCGCCCGATTAGCCGTCTTCGGTATAGATCAGCAAGGTAAAGGCGGCGAGAGCCGTCAATATGGGCGGCAGCCAGGCGGCGATGACCGGCGGCACCACCTCGGCCGAGCCCATCGCCGAGGAGAACTGATTCAGGAAAAAGAAGGCGAAGCCCAGCACCACGGCCGCCACCGTCATCCGGGCCAGATCGCCCAGACGCATCAGTCGCAGCGAGAAGGCCGCCGCCAGGATCGACATGGCGCCGAAGACCAGCGGCGTGGCCAGCAGCTGCTGCAACCGCAGGCGATAGGCGGTGGAGGCGAAGCCCGCGTCCTCGATGCGGCGAATCTGGTTGGGCAGGGACCAGAAGGGCGTGGACTGCGGGCGGGCGAAGCGCTGGAAGGCTTCCTTGTCGGCCAGGTTGGAGGGCAGATCGAGGGTGGCGTAGCGGACCGCCCGCTGGCCCGTCTGCGCGCCCGAGGCGTCGGTCAGGCGCCAGCGCCCGGCGTTCAGGGTGGCGGTGGCCGCATCCACTCGCTCGGTGAAGACGCGATGGCCGCCCGAGGTGGTGGTGTAGATGAAGAAGGTTGCGTCCAGCAGGCGGCCGGTGGCCTGTTCCTGCCGTCCGCCGCGAATGATCATCTGGCGGTTCTCGTCGCCTTCGCGCAGCCAGACGGATTCGCGAGAATCGCCTCCGGGCGTCGAGCCTGAGATGCGGCCGCGCTCACGCTGCCAGACGCCGTCGCCCGCGGCGGCCATTGGGCCCAGAACGGTGACGGTCAGCGCGCCCAGCAGCACGGCCGCCCCCGCCGCAGGCAGGACGAAGCGCCAGGCCGATACGCCCGCCGCCCGCATGGCGATCAGTTCGCTGCGCCGGTTCAGGCTGACAAAGGCGCCCAGGGTGCCGAACAGGAAGACGAAGGGCAGAAGCTGAAGGATGACCGAGGGCGACTTCACCAGCACCAGGCCGAAAATCCGCGCGCTGGACAACTCGCCCGAGGAGTTCAGCCCGCGCGACACCTCGACAAAGTCGATCAACATGACCAGGGCGGCGATGACGGCGAAGGCCACGCCCAGCGACTTCATCTGCTGGATCAGCACATAGCGTTCGATGCGGCCGAGACGGAGTTTCATGCGAGCCTCGCCTTCACGCGGGCCAACGGCGACGAGGCGCGGCGACGGCGCGGCTTGAGCGCGCGGAACAGGATGCGCAGAGCCAGAGCCGTGGCGGCCAGAGGCACGACGTATTGCAGGATGTTCAGGGCGCCGTTCCAGGCGCTGGCCGCCACCAGGCCGTAGCCGATGACGCGCAGCAGCAGGAAGGCGCCCGCCGCCTTGGCGATGCGGCCGGTGTAGCCTGTCCGGCTGAAGGCGCCGCCCAGAATGGCCGCCAGGGCAAAGGCCATCGCCGCCAGGGCGTAGAAGGGCGAGGCGAGCCGCGAATGGCCCTCGGCCGCCAGCTCGCCGCGCGTTCCGGCGGTCTCAAGCAGGGCGGGCGTCGGGTCGAACAGGTCGGTCAGCCACAGGTCCGAGGGCTTGAAGCGGATGCGCTCGGTGGTCTGGGCGTAGGGCGACAGGTCGAACACCTGCTGGTCGAACGACAGCTGGTTCAGCACTTCGCGCGAGGAATAGCGCTGCATTGACCCGTTCTGCATGGTCAGCACCGGCAGGCCGTCGACGCGGCCGAAGCGGGCGGTTTCGGCGTCCCAGGTCGTGACCGTCTTGCCGTTGTCTAGATAGACGAAGAGGTTCTTCATCAGGCCGTTCTGCTCGATCTGCTGGACGTAGACGGTCAAGCCGTCGGGCCCCTGAACGAACTGGCCTTCCTCGACCAGCAGGGCGGCCAGGTCGGTGCGGATGGCGAAGGCCTGACGGCGGCCCTCGCGCTGGGCCCAGGGCTGGACGAAGACATTCACCAGCAGGGCGACGACGGTGACGATCAGGGCGATCTGCAGGGCAGGCCGGATCAGGGCCCAGCGGCTGACCCCGGCGGCGTAGGCGGCGGTCAGCTCCTGCTCGCGCTGCAACCGCGTCAGGGCGATCAGGGCGCCGACGAACAGGCCGATGGGCAGGATGACCGCGATCAACTGCGGCAGGGCCAGCAGGGTCAGCTTGACCATCACCCAGACGCTCTGACCGCGCTCGACGATGACTTCCAGCTGATCCAGGCTCTGGCTCAGCAGGCCGATACCGGCCAGCGCCGCGACCGCCGCCACGACAGGCAGGCCGATCTGGCGGAAAAGATACCTCTGGATCAGGGTCATAAGGCCGGAAAGGTCGTATAATCGGCTGCGAACGTGTTGCAGGCCAGGGCGATGCGAGCCATGTAATACACATCCGGCCGCCCCGACGAAACCGTCGCCGCGACCAAGGCAAATTCAAGCGTGACCGGGACAGGTTTTTCCGGTCTGGAGTCAGTTTCATGAAAATCGAATTCGTCGCTTCGACCGGCGCCGCAGAAATTCTCGCCGTGCTGGTGAATGAAGGACGAGCCCTCGCCGGCGCCGGAGCGGCGCTGGATCAGGCGTCCTCGGGCGCCTTGACCAAGGCGATGAAGAACAGCCGCTTCAACGGCGCATCCAACAGCAGCCTGAACGTTGCGGCCCCCGCCGGGATCGACGCGAACGCCGTGCTGCTGGTCGGCGCGGGCGCGGCGGACAAGCAGGACGATCTGGCGGTGGAAACCGCCGCCGCCGCCGCCTATCAGGCGACCAAGCTGTCGGGCGCCGAGGTTCTGACCATCGAGGCGTCGCACCTGTCGCCGGAACTGGCCGCCCGCGCCGGTTTCGCCGTTCGCCTGGCCGCCTATCGCTTCGCCAAATACCTGACCAAGCAGAAGGCCGAGAAGATTCCGTCGGTCACCACGGTGCGTGTCGTGACGTCTGACGTCGCCGCCGCCGAGGTCGCCTTCGGCCCGCTGTCGGCCGTGGCCGACGCCGTGCTGTTCTCGCGCGATCTGGTGTCGGAGCCCGCCAACATCCTGTACCCGGCCGAGTTCGCGCGCCGCGTGAAGGAGCTGGAAGCTCTGGGCGCCAAGGTCGAGATCCTGGGCGAGGCCGAGATGGAGAAGCTGGGCATGGGCTCGCTCCTCGGCGTCGGTCAGGGTTCGGTGCGTGAAAGCCAGCTGGCCGTCATCCAGTGGAACGGCGGCAAGGAAGGCGAGGCCCCCATCGCCTTCGTCGGCAAGGGCGTCTGCTTCGACACCGGCGGCATCAGCCTGAAGCCCGCCGACGGCATGGAAGAGATGAAGTGGGACATGGGCGGCGCCGCCGCCGTGGCCGGCCTGATGCACGCCCTGGCGGGCCGCAAGGCCAAGGTGAACGTGGTCGGCGTCCTGGGCCTGGTCGAGAACATGCCGGACGGAAACGCCCAGCGTCCGGGCGACGTGGTCACCTCCATGTCGGGCCAGACCATCGAAGTGCTGAACACCGACGCCGAGGGCCGCCTCGTTCTGGCCGACGCCCTCTGGTACACGCAGGATCGGTTCAAGCCGAAGTTCATGATCGACCTGGCCACCCTGACGGGCGCCATCATCATCTCGCTGGGCCTGGAATATGCGGGCGTCTTCACCAACAGCGACGAACTGGCCGCCAACATCGCCGACGCCGGTCCGAAGGTGGGCGAAAAGTCGTGGCGCCTGCCGATCCCGGCCGAATACGAGCGTCACATCGACAGCCCGATCGCCGATGTGAAGAACATGGGCAACGGCCGCGCCGGCGGCTCGATCACCGCCGCCCTGTTCCTGCAACGCTTCACCAACGGCGTGCCGTGGGCGCACATCGACATCGCCTCGACCGCCTGGGTGAAGGACTCCAGGAACCCGACCGTGCCGGACGGCGCCGTGGGCTATGGCGTGCGTCTGCTCGACCGCATGGTCGCGGACCACTACGAAGGCTGATCCCTGTTCAGGAAGGTAGGGCCCGGTGTCTGACGCCAAGCCGGAAATCTGGTTCTACCACCTGGAGCGGTCGACGCTGGAACAGGTGCTGCCGACCCTGCTGGAGCGCACGCTTCAGCGGGGCTGGCGCGCCCTGATCCGGGGCGCGACCTCGCATCGGCTCGACGATATCGACGAGCTGTTATGGACCTATCGCGACGACAGCTTCCTGCCTCACGGACGGGCCGACGGCGATCACGCCGCGCGCCAGCCTGTGCTTCTGTCCGAATCGGGCGAGAATCTGAATGGCGCTCAGGCGCTGTTCATCGTCGATGATTCAGAGCTTGGGGCCACGCAGGAGTTCGCACGTTGCTTCATCATCTTCGACGGTCGGGACGAGCAGGCGCTGAACCATGCGCGCGGGCGCTGGCGGACGCTGAAGGCGGACGGCGCCGACCTGGCCTACTGGAAACAATCGGACGAGGGGCGCTGGGAAAAGGCGGCCTGATCGCCGTTGCAGGCGCACTGGCTGTCGCGGCCTGCGCTTCGCCGCCCCCAAACGCCACGACCCCGACGCGGGCGGCTGCGTCGCCGAACTATCCGACCACGCCCGCTGCGCCGGTTTCGCCGACTGAGCGGCCCTATCTGTCTGAACCGGGCGTGCGCAACGCTTCGGGCGCCGCCATGTGCAAGGCGGATGAGTTTCAGTGGCTGATCGGGAAACCTCGCACCGAGATTCCCGTTCCGGTGGATGTGGTGAACCGCCGGGTCGCCTGCACGACCTGCCCGATCACCGAGGACTATTCGCCCTACCGGCTGAACATCTTCTACAACCAGCGCACGGGCCTGATCGAACAGGTCCGCTGCGGATGATCATGAGGGACGACGTTATGAAGTCATTTCTGACGCTGAGCGCCGCCGCAGGTTTCCTGGCCCTGGCGGCCTGTGCGCCGACGCAAGGAGGCGGGACGACGACCGCGCCGGGCGGCGAGGCGACGCCCGTGGCCTGCAAGGCCAGCGACTATCAGGAGTATGTCGGCCGCAATCGCTCGACCATTCCGGCCGAAGCGCCGCGCGGGCGTATTTTCCGCGTCCTGTGCAGCAGTTGCGCGGCGACGATGGACTATCGCGAGAACCGCGTGACCTTCACCTACGACGACAAGACCAATGTCGTGACGCGCGTCAGCTGCGGCTAGGGTTCCTGGAATATCCGCTCATCCCGGGCGACCGCCGGGGTGAGCGGGAACCGGGCGGCGGGACCTATCGCTCCAGGCCGTAGAGGGCGTCGGCGACGTCCTCGACCTTCTGGCGCACGACGGTTTCGGCGTCGCGCAGGCCGCGGTTGTAGAACAGGCGGCCGATGTCCCGGCCGATGAACTCGACCAGCATCTCGGCGGGCAGGCGGCCGACCTCGACCTCCATCTCGTCGCGCAGATAGGTCTGCAGGCGGGCGGCCGCCTCCTGCATCTCGTCCTTGGTCAGCAGGGGCGGCGGCGACTTGCTCATTACGACACCTCGGCCAGGGCTTCTTCGGCGGCGATCCAGTCGGTCTCGGCCTGATCCAGATCGGCCTGGGCCTTGACGCGGGCGCGGGTCAGGCCTTCCAGCTTCTTGGGATCATTGACGGCCGCGTTGGCCAGGTCGTCGTCCAGGCGCGCCAGATCGGCGGTCAGCTGGGCCATCCGGTCCTCGGCCTTCTTCACCGCGTGACGCAGTGTCGAGGGCGAGGGGCCTTTCTTCTTCTCGGCCTTGGGGGCAGCGGCGGGCGCGGGGGCCTCGGCGGCGACCTCTTCATGCTTGACCTGGCTGGGCTTCATGCCGGCCTGTTTGGCGCGGTCGAGGACGAACTTCTGATAGTCGTCCATGTCGCCGTCGAACGGCTTCACCGAGCCGTCGGCGGCCAGCCACAGGCGGTCGGCCACCAGCTCCATCAGTGAGCGGTCGTGGGTGATCAGGATGACCGCGCCGGTGTATTCGTTCAGCGCGTCCAGCAGGGCGCGGCGGCTGTCGATGTCCAGGTGGTTGGTCGGTTCGTCGAGGATCAGGATGTGCGGCGCATCCATCGCCACCAGGTTCAGCAGCAGGCGCGCCCGCTCGCCGCCCGACAGGGCGCCGACGGTGGTCTCCTGCTTCTCGAACGGCAGGCCGAACTGGGCCAGACGGCTGCGGCGGCTGGATTCCGAGGCGTCCGGCATGGCGCGGCGGATGATCTCCAACGGCGTGTCGGTCGGGTCCATCGCCTCGATCTGGTGCTGGTGGAACCAGCCCACGCGCATCTTGCCGTCGCGGTGGAACTCGCCCGTCTCGATGGTCAGGGCCTTGGCGATCAGCTTGGCGAAGGTCGACTTGCCCGCCCCGTTGACGCCCAGCAGGCCGATGCGGTCGTCCAGATCCATCCGCAGGTTCAGGTTCTTCAGGATCGGCTTGCCCGGCTCATAGCCGACGTTGGCCTTCTCCAGCCGGATCAGCGGCGGGGGCAGGGGGCGTTCGGGCGAGGGCAGGGTGAAGGGGGCGACGCGCTCTTCGGGCGGCAGTTCGATGCGCTGCATCTTCTCCAGCCGCTTGACGCGCGACTGGGCCTGCGTGGCCTTCGACGCCTTGGCCTTGAAGCGGTCGATGAACTTCTGCAGGTGGGCGCGTTCGGCGTCCTGCTTGGCCTGGGTCGACGCCATCAGGCGCAGCTTCTCGGCCCGCGTCTTTTCGAAGGTGTCGTAGTTGCCGGTGTAGAGGTCCAGCTTGCGGTTCGACAGTTGCAGGATGTGGGTGCAGACGCCGTTCAGCAGTTCGCGGTCGTGGCTGATGATCAGGGCCGTGTGCGGATAACGCTTCAGCCGCTGCTCCAGCCACAGGGCGCCTTCCAGGTCGAGGTAGTTGGTCGGTTCGTCCAGCAGAAGCATATCCGGCTCGGCGAACAGGGCGGCGGCCAGGGCCACGCGCATCCGCCACCCGCCCGAGAACTCGGCCATCGGGCGCAGGATGTCATCGTGGCTGAAGCCAAGACCGGCAAGGATTTCAGAGGCGCGGGCGGGGGCGCTGTCGGCGTCGATCTCGATCAGGCGGCCCCAGATCTCGCCCATTTCCTCGGGCTCGGCGGTTTCCAGCCGGGTCAGCAGGTCGTGGCGCTCGACGTCGGCTTCCAGAATGGTGTCCAGGACGCTGACCGGCGTGGCGGGGTGCTCCTGATCGACCGAGCCGATGCGGGCGGTCTTGGGCAGGGAGATTTCGTCGCCGTTGGCGGCCAGTTCGCCCAGGATCAGCTTGAACAGGGTCGATTTGCCGATGCCGTTGCGGCCGACGAGGCCGACCTTGGAACCCGGCGGCAGGCTGACGGAGGCGTCGTCCAGGAACTCGCGGCCCCAGGCGTTGTAGGTCAGGTTTTTGATCTGCAGCATGGGAACCGGAAAGAAAAAGGCTTACGCGCGGGGATATTGGAAAGATGTGCGGCGCTCGCTATAAGCCGCCGACCCTCAAACTCCCAAACAAGAAGTCACTCCCATGACCGAACGCACGTTCTCGATCATCAAGCCGGACGCCACCCGCCGCAACCTGACGGGCGCCATCAACGCCGTGATCGAAGGCGCCGGCCTGCGCATCGTCGGCCAGCGCCGCGTCAAGCTGACCGAAGAGCAAGCCAAGAAATTCTACGAAGTGCACGCCGAGCGTCCCTTCTACGGCGAACTGGTCTCGCAGATGATCGCCGAGCCGGTTGTCGTGCAGGTGCTGGAAGGCGCTGACGCCGTCGCCAAGTACCGCGAAGTCATGGGCGCTACCAACCCGAACGACGCCGCTGAAGGCACCATCCGCAAGCTCTTCGCCCTGTCGATCGGCGAGAACTCGGTCCACGGTTCGGACTCGCTGGACAACGCCAAGATCGAGATCGAGCAGTTCTTCACGGACGCCGACATCGTTGGTTAATTTCCGACCCGACGCGGCCTGATCCTTCTCGGTCAAGCTGTGTGACAATTCGGCCCGCCCTCGGAACCGGGGGCGGGCCGTTTCGTTTTCACGGTCACGCCGTCCCTCTCGAAGAAGAACAAGGATGACCGCCATGAAGACGATGTTGAAGCTTGCCCCGGTGCTGGGCCTGACGGCCTTGCTGGCCGCATGCGGCACCACTACGGAACAACGCGCCGCCACGGGCGCCTTGGGCGGCGCGGTCGCCGGTCAGGCGATCGGCGGCAACACCGGCGCGACGGTCGCCGGCGCGGCCATCGGCGCCATCGGCGGCGCCGCCACCACGCCGAGAAAGCCGCACGAGTAAGGTTTTCGCCGCGCGATAAGAAAAAAGGGCGTCGGCCGCGAAGCCGACGCCCTTTCCTTTTGTCCGTCGCCGGCCGCGCCGCTTACCAGATGCGGGCGCGCTTCTCGGGGGCGATGTATTCCGCCTGATCCGGGGTGACGCCGAAGGCGGCGTACCAGGCGTCGATGTTGCGCGGCGGGGTGGCGGCGCGCGCCATGCCGGGCGAGTGCGGGTCGGTGGTCAGCTGCTCTTTCAGAGCCTCGTCACGCGACTTCTCGCGCCACACCTGGGCCCAGCCCAGGAAGACCCGCTGTTCGCCGGTCAGGCCGTCGATCACCGGGGCCGGTTGACCGTTCAGGCTGCGCTTATAGGCGTCCAGCGCCATCAGCAGCCCGCCCAGATCGGCGATGTTCTCGCCCATCGTCAGGTCGCCGTTAATGTGCATCCCCGGCACCGGCTCTTCGGCGGCGTAGATGGCGCCGAGCGTCTTGGCGCGTTCCTCGAAGCGGGCGGCGTCCTCGGGCGTCCACCAGTCGCGCAGCACGCCGTTGGCGTCGGTCTTGCGGCCCTGGTCGTCGAAGCCGTGGGTGATCTCGTGACCAATCACGGCGCCGATGCCGCCGTAGTTGACCGCCGGATCAGCGTTCGGATCGAAGAAGGGCGCCTGCAGGATGGCGGCGGGGAAGACGATCTCGTTGCGCGGCGGGTTATAGTAGGCGTTCACCGTCTGGGGCGTCATGCCCCACTCCAGCGGATCGACGGGTTGGCCGATCTTGCCGCGGTTCCAAGCCCAGTCGAAGGCGGCGGCGCGCTCGACGTTGCCGTAGAGGTCATCGGCCTTCAGCTCCAGACCATCATAGTCGCGCCACTTCTCAGGATAGCCGATCTTCACGCCGAACTTGGACATCTTCAGCAGGGCCTGCTCGCGCGTGGCCTCGCTCATCCAGTCCAGGGCCTTCAGGCGCTCGGTCATGGCGGCGCTGAGGTTGGCGACCAGCGTCTCCATCTGCGTCTTGGACGAAGCCGGGAAGTGCAGGCGGACGTATTCCTGACCCAGCACCTCGCCCAGCTGGCCGTCGACCAGAACCACGCCGCGATTCCAGCGCGGACGGTTTTCGGGCTGGCCGCGCAGGGTCTTGCCGCGGAACTCGAAGCGCGAGTCGACGAAGGCGTCGGACAGATAGGGGCTGGCCTGATCGACGGTCTGGAAGGCCTGCCAGGCCTTCAGCGTCTCGATCGGCGCATCGGCGAACACCTGGGCGATGCCGGGGATGGCGGTGTTTTCCATCAGCACCAGGGTCGGGACGTTCTCGACCTTCGACGCCTGCAGGAAGGCGGCCCAGTCGAATCCGGGGGCGAAGGTCGCCAGTTGCGCAGCCGGGGTCGGGTTGTAGATCTTGTCGATCTGACGACGCTCGACCGTGGTCCAGTGCTTCTCGGCCACCTTGGTCTCGAAGGCCAGTATGTCGGCGGCGGCCCGGGCCGGATTGTCCCACCCGGCGGCGGTCAGGGCGCGCGTGACATAGGCGACATAGGCTTCGCGCTGCGAGGCGAAGTCGGGCTTCAGATAATAGTCGCGGTCCGGCAGACCCAGACCGCCCTGACCCAGATAGGCCGAGTTGATGTTCGGGTCCTGCAGGTCCTCGAACACCGCCAGGCCGAACAGGGAGCCGCCGAAGCCTTCGTGGCTGGCGCCCATCAGCCGGGCCATGTCGCTGTGGTTCGTCACGGCGCGGATGGCGGCCAGATCGGCGGCCAGCGGCTGGGCGCCCAACTGGTTGACGCGGGCCTCGTCCATGAAGCTGGCGTACAGGGCGCCGACCTTCTGGGCGTTGGCGTTGGTCGGGTTGGCGGCGCTGGTCTCGATGATGGCGCGCAGCTGGGCCTGCGAGTTCTCATAAAGAACGTCGAACGGGCCGAAGCGGGCCTTGTCGGGCGGAATCTGGGTGTCGCGCAGATAGACGCCGTTGGCGTAGGCGTTGAAGTCGTCGCCCGGCTTCACCGTCAGGTCGCGGCCCTCCAGGTCGAAGCCCCAGGGCTTGATCTCGGGCGCGGTGGAGGCCGCCGCCGAGGCGTGGGCGTGCTGGGCCAGGGTCGGTTGAGCCGTGAAGGCGAGGGCGACGGCCATGGCGGCGGCGCCCATCAGGCGGGTTTTCATCATCGGGTCTTTCCCAGTGGTGCAGACGTGCGCGCCTGCGCCGTCAGAGCGGCGCATTCGTGCTTGCGGGCAAACTGCGCCCGCCTGCGACCGGCTGTCGCATTAAAAATCGTTAAGGTTTCGGAGCGTTCAGAAAATTCATCAGAATTCGGGGATAAAGCTGATGTTCCGCCGCCTTGACGCGCTCGGAGAGAATTTCAGCTGTGTCGCCGGGCAGAATGGGCACGCGCGCCTGGCCCAGGGCAGGGCCTTCATCGACGCCCTCGGTGACGATGTGGACGGTGCAGCCCGCCTCATGATCGCCCGCTTCGATGGCCCGGGCGTGGGTGTTCAGGCCGGGATAAAGCGGCAGCAGCGAGGGGTGAATGTTCAGCATCCGGCCCGCCCACCCGCGCACCAGCCACGGCGTCAGCAGGCGCATGTAACCGGCGAGCGCGACGGCCTGAACGCCATGTTCGCGCAGCAGGGCGTCCACGGCGCGTTCGTGGGCCTCCCTATCCTTGCCGAAGGGGGCGTGTTCGACGGCGACGGCCTCGACCCCCAGCGCCCGCGCTTTGTCCAGACCGGCGGCGTCCGCGATGTTGGAGATCACCAGCACGACTTCATATGGCGCATCGGGCGCCTGTCCCGCCTCGATCAGGCTGACCATGTTCGAGCCGGTCCCGGAGATCAGGACGGCGACACGGGTTTTGGCGACGGACATGGGCGGCTCACGCGTGGAAGATGGCGTGACTGCCATGCGGCCCCGAAGGCGACTTAGCAAGAGGGACGGCAGGGTCGCGGGGGAGGGCGTAGGGGCGCCGAACCATTGTCGTTGAACTGACGCAAACTCCGTTGCTTCTTCGGAAACGGCGGCGTTAGCGTCCATGCGCCGGGGAGTCCGGCATCCAAGGGGGAGTATCCTATATGCGTCGTCTGTTGACCGCCGCCTGCGCAGCGGCCCTGTTGGCCGCTCCGGCCGTTTCCATGGCTCAGGAAGCCGCGTCCAGCGGCGGCTCGGGGCCGGTCCGCTCGGCCTCCGAGCGTCTGCGCAACGTCACCGCCGACCAGATCGAGAAGAACTGGGCGCGCGCTGTCGCCGATGAAGCCGAAGTGACCACCAGCCACTCGGTCAACGCTCACGGCCGCACCCTGCGCTACAAGGCGACGGCGGGGACGCTGACGGTCCGCAATGATGCGGGCATGCCGACGGCCAGCCTCTTCTATGTGGCCTATACGCTGGACGGTCAGCCGGTCGGCCGCCGCCCGATCACCTATATGTTCAACGGCGGGCCGGGTTCGCCGACGGTGTGGCTGCACATGGGCGCCTTCGGGCCGATGCGGGTCCAGACCGACGCCCCGGTGGTCGAGCGTCCGGGGCCGTTCAACCTGGCGCCCAACGACATGACCCTGCTGGACAAGACCGACCTGGTCTTCATCGACATGGTCGGCGCCGGTTACTCGCGTCCGCTGGGCGAGACGCCGGGTTCGGCCTTCTGGGGCGTGGATCAGGACGCGGACACCTTCGCCCGCGCCATCATGCGCTACACGACCAAGTTCGACCGCTGGTCCAGCCCGAAGTACGTGCTGGGCGAAAGCTACGGCACCCTGCGCGCCGGCGCCCTGGTGCACCAGCTGGAAAGCCGCGGCATGTCGCTGAACGGCGTGGTCCTGCTGTCGTCGATCATGAACTACGGCGTGCGCCAGCCGGGCTATCCGCAGAACTTCGTCACCCTGCTGCCGACCTATGCGGCGACGGCCTGGTATCACAACAAGATCCCGAACAAGCCCAGCCTGGAAGAGCACGTCCAGCGCGCCCGCGAGTTCGCCATCGGCCCATACTCGGCCGCCCTGTCGAAGGGGCACCTGATCTCGGACGCCGAGCGCGCCCAGATCGCCCAGCAGATGAGCGCCCTGATCGGCATTTCCCCGGACGTTCTGGATCAGGCCAATCTGCGCCTTGAGCTGAGCCCGTTCCGCAAGGAGCTGCTGCGCGACCGTCGCCAGACTGTCGGTCGTCTGGACACCCGCTACCTGGGCATCGACGCCAGCGCCGTCGGGGCCTCGCCGGAAGAAGACCCGTCCAGCAGCGCCATCACCGGCGCCTATTTCAGCATCTTCCGCGACTATGTGGCCACGACGCTGAACTATCGCACGGACATGGACTATCGCCAGTCGGCGCGCGGCCTGCCGGGCTTCGACTGGGACTGGAGCCACCGTCCGCCGGTCGGCGGCCCGCAGACCACGCCGAACACGGCGGTCGATCTGGCCACCGCCATCCGCCGCAATCCGCACATGAAGGTGTTGGCGCTGAACGGCTATTACGACGCCGCCACGCCGTTCTTCAGCACCGAGTATGATCTGGCCCAGATGATGCTGGAACCGCATCTGCGCCGGAACCTGGAGTTCACCTACTATGAAGGCGGCCACATGATGTACACGGCCCGCCCGGCGCTGGAGCAGCTCTACACCGACATGGCGAAGTTCTACGACGAGACGCAGAACGGCGGCATTCGCTAGGAGCGACAACCTGAAATGAAGAAGGCCCCGGTCAGCGCGACCGGGGCCTTTTTTCGTCGAAGCTATGTTTTTCGCCGTCATCCTCGGGCTTGACCCGAGGATCGAGTTGTCTGCCTGCGCGAGGTTGGCAGGGAGAGCGCGCCGCCGCCCTCGATCCTCGGGTCAAGCCCGAGGATGAC
>KB291726.1:55772-68128 GCA_000318405.1 Brevundimonas diminuta 470-4
CCTCGGGTCAAGCCCGAGGATGACGGAGGAGGGGAGGCGTGGAAGCTACGCCGCCTGAAGCTGTCCGCAGACGAAGGCCGTCTCGCCCGCGTTCAGCAGGGCGGCCAGCACCGGCTCCACGTTCTCCGGCGCGACGATCAGGATGAAGCCGACGCCGCAGTTGAAGGTGCGGCGCATCTCGTGGTCGGAAATCCCGCCCGTCTCGGCCAGCCACTGGAAGACGGCGGGCATGGGCCAGGCGTCCCAGTCGAAGCTGGCCTCAAGACCCTCGGCGATGCAGCGCGGCGGGTTCTCGATCAGGCCGCCGCCCGTGATGTGGGCCGCGCCCTTGATCAGGTCGGCCTTCATCAGCGGCAGGACCGGCTTCACATAGATGCGGGTCGGCTCCATCAGCGCCTGGGCCAGCGACTGGTCCTTGGCGAAGGGGGCGTCGTCGCCCCAGGCCAGGCCGGACTTCTCTACCACCTTGCGGATCAGGGAATAGCCGTTCGAGTGCGGCCCCGAGGAGGCCAGGCCGATGATGACGTCGCCCGGCTTCTGTTGGTCCAGATAGGGCAGGACCTTGCCGCGCTCGACCGCGCCGACCGAGAAGCCGGCCAGATCATAGTCGCCGCCCGAATACATGCCCGGCATTTCGGCCGTCTCGCCGCCGACCAGGGCGCTGCCCGACTGGCGGCAGCCCTCGGCGATGCCCGCGACGACGCGGCGCGCGGCGTCCACGTCCAGCTTGCCCGTGGCGTAGTAGTCCAGGAACATCAGCGGCTCTGCGCCCTGCGCCAGCAGGTCGTTGACGCACATGGCGACAAGATCGACGCCCACGCCGTCGTGACGGCTGGTCTCGATGGCGATCTTCAGCTTGGTGCCGACGCCGTCGGTGGTGGTGACGATCAGCGGGTCTTCAAAACCGGCCGCCTTCAGGTCGAACAGGGCGCCGAATCCGCCCAGCGAAGCCTCGGCGCCGGGGCGGCGCGTGGACTTCGCCAACGGCTTGATGGCGTCGACCAGCTGTTCTCCGGCGTCGATGTCCACACCTGCATCGGCGTAGGTCAGGCCGTTGTTTAGGGCCTCGGGGGTGTCGCTCATCGGTCACGGCTCGAAATCGGGGGCGAAAATTTGTCGCGGCGCTCTTGCCACGACGGCGTCGCGCGGGGCTATAGCATCGGAATGACGCCAATCACCACCAATGACGCGCTGATCGCCTTCTGCGAGCGTTTGGCCAAGGCCCCGTTCATCACCGTTGATACGGAATTCATGCGGGAAACCACCTACTGGCCCAAGCTGTGCCTGATTCAGGCTGCGGCTTCGCCTACCGACGCCGCCATCATCGACCCGATGGCCGAAGGGCTGGATCTGGAGCCCTTCCTCGACATCCTGCGGGACGAATCGATTCTGAAGGTCTTCCACGCCGCCCGTCAGGACGTGGAGATCTTCAACAAGCTGGGCGCCATGCCGCGACCGCTGTTCGACACCCAGGTCGCCGCCATGGCCGCAGGGTTCGGCGATCAGGTCAGCTATGAGGCCCTGGTCCGCCAGATGCTGCGTCAGGAGCTGGACAAGGGCAGCCGCTTCACCGATTGGGCGCGCCGCCCGCTGTCGGACGCGCAGCTTACCTATGCGCTGGGCGACGTGACGCACCTGTCGGCCCTCTATCCCAAGCTGCGCGACCGGCTGCAGAAGGAAGGCCGTCTGGACTGGGTCATGTCGGAAATGGGCGCGGTCACGGACCCCGCCCTCTACGATACCTCGCCCGAGAACGCCTGGAAGCGGCTGAAGCCCAAGAAGTTCAACGCCAAATACCTGGCTGGTTTCGTCGCCACCGCCGTCTGGCGCGAGCGCGCGGCGCAGGAGCGCGATCAGCCGCGCGGTCGCATCCTGAAGGATGAAGCCATCGACGAGATCGCCGTCCAGACGCCGACCGATCCGGACGCCTTCAACCGCCTGCGCTCGGTGCCCAAGGGCTTCGGCGGCTCGCGTCTGGGGTTGGAGCTGGCGGCCGAACTGAAGCGCGTCCTGGCGGACCCCGAAGCCCATGCGCCCAAGCTGGAGCGCCCGGCCAACAACCAGCCCGCGCCGCCCTCGGTGGTGGAGCTGCTGAAGGTGCTGCTGAAGGCCAAGAGCGACAATGCGGGCGTGGCCGCCAAGCTGATCGCCACCGTCTCGGACCTCGAAAAGATCGCCCTGAACGACAAGGCGGACGTCGAGGCCATGAAGGGCTGGCGCCGCGAACTGTTCGGCGAAGACGCGCTGAAGCTGAAGAAGGGCGAGATCGCCCTGGTGCTGAACGGCGCCCGCGTGGAAGTGGTCGAGATCGAGGGTTAGCAGCCGTCGCGACGCCTCTTTTTCCTCCCCACGAAGTGGGGAGGGGGACCGCGTAGCGGTGGAGGGGTCTCTTAGGGCGGCGGAACCAAGCAGCCCCTCCGTCTCGGCCGCTTTGCGTCCGATCCACCTCCCCACGAAGTGGGGAGGAGATTGTCGCGTTAGATTTTCAGCGCCAGATCCATCGCTTCGGCCAGGGCCTTGGCGCGCCGTTTCGTCTGTTCGCCCAGCAGCATGTCGGCGTAGCCGTTGGCGGCGGTGACGCGCAGGGCGCCTTTCTCGACCGTGGCCGCAGCATTGGCCAGCAACTGCGGCGAGCGGCCCGACAGGTCGCAGGCCAGCCGCATGGCCAGCCCCAGCGCTCGCGCGCGTTTCTGGCCCTTTTCCGACAGCAGACGGTCGACGGCTTCCGGCGCGGGCGTGCGCGCCTCGCCGCCATAGCGGGCGTTCATCGCCACGGCCATGAAGGCGCGCTCGGCGTGGGTCTGGCCGGGAATGGGCGACCACAGAACCTGATCGAACACGAGACTGACGCGATGGTCCGGGTGCAGGCGCGCGCCCAAGTCCGCCAGTCGGCACACCGATGAGGTCAGCAGGGCGTCGCGTTCCTCGCCGAACACCTCGGGCAGGGCCGAGATCACGGATTGCAGCCAGCCGTCGAGGGCGCGGGGCAGGGCGGGGTCCACCCCCTGACGACCGCCCCATGCGGAACACCCGGCCAGCAGGGGATCGACCGCCCGCATGGCGGGGTCCATGCCGTGATAAAGCAGTCCTTCGCGCACGCCCCAGGCCGAGAAGCAGACAGACGACAGCCCCAGTCTGTCGATCAACCCCTCCAGCACCAGGGCGGCGTAGGGCAGGGTCTCGGCGCGGCGCTTGGACAGGCCAGGCAGCTTCTCCAGCGATGCGCGGGACTGGCGCGCGACCAGCCGGGCCATGTCGCGGGCGTCGGCGGCGCTCATGGCGTATTGGTGGACGATGCGGATCGGGTGCTCGACCATCGCCATATGCATCTGGGCCAGGCTGCGCCAGGCGCCGCCGACGGCGTAGAGCGTCGAGGTCGCGTAGTCGTCCTGGACTGGCTCCAGCCGCTTGGCGATGCGGGCGCGCAGGCGCTCGGCGTCGAACCCCTTGGCGTCCAGCAGGGCGAACGGGCCCAGCGGCAGGGTCACGCCCTTGCCGCGCGGACCATCGCCGATCCGCGTCAGCTCCAGACTGGCGCCGCCCATGTCGGCGGCCACGCCGCGCGCGCCGGGATCGCCCGCCAGCACGCCCAGCGCCGAATATTTCGCCTCTTCCTCGCCGCTGAGGACGCGGATGCGAAGGCCTGTCTCTGCAGCCACGCGCTCGCAGAACTCAGGGCCGTCTTGGGCCTCGCGCACGGCGGCGGTGGCGGCGACCAGAACCTGATCGGGCTGGACCCCTTCGATCACCGCGGCGAAGCGGCGCAGCGCCGTCATGGCCATGACCACGCCCGGCTCCGACAGGCGCCCGGTGGCGGCCAGATCACGCCCCAGACCGGCCAGCACCTTCTCGTTGAACATGGTCCAGACCGCGCGGCCCTCCAGCCGGTACAGCACGAGGCGCACCGAGTTGGAGCCGATGTCGATGACGGCGATCTGCTTCGATTTGTATTCGCGCTCGGGGCTCATCAGCGACGCTTCCGCACCTTGAGGCCCGGATAGGACAGGGCGCCGGGCAGGGTCTTCACCTTGCGGCCGCGCCCGGACAGGCTGGGGTTGGTCATGAAATATTTGTGCGCCGAGAAGGGCCGTTCGGATCCGCTGGGGATCACGCGTCGATAGGAGCCGTCAGGCTCAAGCACCCAGCTCTGGGCGTCGTCCTTCAGATTGGCGACCATGATCTGATCCAGCACCTGATCGTGGACGGTGGCGTTCAGGATCGGCGTCATCACCTCGACCCGGCGGTCCAGGTTGCGCGGCATCCAATCGGCCGAGGAGATATAGAGCCGCGCCCGGTTGCTGGGCAGGTCGTGACCGTTGGCGAAGGCGACGATGCGACTGTGCTCCAGGAAACGGCCGACGATCGACTTGACCCGGATGTTCTCCGACAGGCCCGTCACGCCGGGGCGCAGGCAGCAGATGCCCCGGATGACCAGTTCGATGCGCACGCCCTGCTGGCTGGCGCGATAGAGGGCGTCGATGATCTCGGGGTCGACCAGGGCGTTCATCTTGGCCCAGATGGCGGCGGGCTTGCCCTTGGCGGCGGCCGACATCTCCTTGCTGATCATTTCGATCAGGCTGGTCTTCATGTTCAGCGGCGAGACGACCAGGGCCTCCAGCTCGTCCGGCGCCGCATAGCCGGTGATGTAGTTGAACACCCGCGTGGCGTCGCGGCCCAGCGCCGGGTCGCAGGTGAACAGGCTCAGGTCCGTGTAGATCTTGGCCGTGACCGGGTGATAGTTGCCGGTGCCGAAGTGGCAGTAGGTGCGCAAGGATTCGCCCTCGCGCCGCACAACGACGCTCATCTTGGCGTGGGTCTTGTACTCGACAAAGCCGAAGACGACGTGGACGCCCGCCCGCTCCATCTGGCGCGCCCAGCGCAGGTTGGCTTCTTCGTCAAAGCGGGCCTTCAACTCGACCAGGGCGGTGACGTTCTTGCCGTTCTCGGCCGCCTCGATCAGGGCGGCGACGATGGGGCTGTCCTTGGAGGTGCGATAAAGGGTCTGCTTGATGGCGATGACGTGCGGGTCGCGCGCCGCCTGACGCAGGAACTGGACCACCACGTCGAAACTCTCGAACGGGTGGTGGATCAGCATGTCCTTTTCGCGCACCGCCGCGAAGATGTCGCCGCCGTTGTCGCGCACCCGCTCGGGATAGCGCGGCTCATAGCCCTTGAACTTCAGGTCGGGGTGGCCGCCGGGGATCAGTTCGGACAGTTGCGCCAGCCCCAGCATTCCGTCGACCAGCACCACGTCCTGCGGCTGGGCGTGCAGCTGGGCGATGATGAAGTCGCGCAGGTCGTCGGGCATGTCCGCCTGAATCTTGATGCGGACGACCGAGCCCATGCGGCGCTGTTTCAGCGCCTCTTCGAACTCCATGACCAGATCTTCGGCCTCTTCCTCGATCTCGATGTCGGAATCGCGGATCAGGCGGAACAGACCCTTTTCCAGGATCTCGCAGCCCGGAAACATGTGGTCGATGAACAGCAGCAGCAGGTTTTCCAGCGAGACATAGCGCGTCCGCCCCGGCGTCGACCGCCCGTCCGTCGCCAGCGCCCAGAAGCGCCGCACTTGCGTCGGCACCGGCACCAGGGCGTACAGCACCCGGTTGTCGCTGTTGCGCCGCAGCTTCAGCGCCAGTGAGAAGCCCAGGTTCGGCAGGAAGGGGAAGGGATGCGCCGGGTCGATGGCCATCGGCGTCAGGACGGCGAACAGCTGGTTCAGGAACTCGGGCTCCAGCCGCTCGCGCTCGGTCTTGGTTATGCGGGCGCGTTCGACGATCTCGATGCCGGCGGCGGCCATCTCCTTGCGCAGGACGCGCCACTGGCGCTGTTGTTCGGCCATCAGGCCGCCTGCTGCGGCGTTGACCTGCTCCAGCTGCTCGGCGGGGGTCAGGCCGTCGGGCGAGACGACGCGGATGCGCTCGCGGAACTGCCCCTTCAGGCCCGCCACGCGGGTCATGAAGAACTCGTCCAGATTGTTGGCCGAGATGGACAGGAAGCGGACGCGCTCCAGCAGCGGGTGGCCCTCGTTCGCCGCCTCTTCCAGCACGCGGCCGTTGAACGCCAGCCACGACAGCTCGCGGTTGATGAACCGCTCGGGCGAAGCCATCAGCGCCTCGGACAGCTCCAGCTGAGGCGCGCGCGAGGAGGGGACTTCCTCGCCGGTGGTGTCGACGGCGATGGGCGCGATATCGGTCATGATTCCGTTGTCGCGCGCGCCTGTGACGGCTGCAACCGCGATTGTGTCGCGGCAGGCGGGACTTAACTACTCCGCCGGGATGAGCGGGAGGTTAGGGTTGCTCTCCGTCCAGCACTTGCCGCGCCAGCACGCGCGTCACCGGGCGGTGCAGGGCGTCCAGGCGGTCGACCACGGCTTCGGCGGCTTCG
The DNA here is from genome assembly GCA_000318405.1 of Brevundimonas diminuta 470-4. Lineage (GTDB taxonomy): Bacteria > Pseudomonadota > Alphaproteobacteria > Caulobacterales > Caulobacteraceae > Brevundimonas > Brevundimonas diminuta_B. Next base: position 62,160 of record KB291726.1, read on the forward strand.
GCCGAGCGGTCGATGCGGCGGACCAGATAGTCGATCAGTTCATCGGCCGGGGTGATGTTGCGGCTGGCGAAGGCCCGTCGCAGCATGGCGGCGAAGACGACGTCGTCGGGCGCCTCTATACCCACGGTGCGGATGGCGTTCAGACGCGAGCGCAGGTCGGGCAGGTCGGCGACCCACGAGGCGGGCGGATCGCGCGATACCAAGAGCAGGGCCCCGCCGCCTGACTGGGTCAGGTTGATCAGGTGGAACAGACTCTCGTCGTCGGCTTCCTGGGCGTCGTCCAGCAGGACGGGGCGGCCTTCCAGCTCCAGCGGGTCGATCAGGGCCGCCTCGGCGCCGTGCAGGGCGATGGCGCCGGTGCGTTCGACCCAGGCGGCGGCCAGATGGCTCTTGCCGCAACCGGCCGGGCCGAACAGGGCCAGGACGGCGCCGGGCGCTTCGGGCCATGTCGCCAGGGTCGCCACGCCCGCTGCGTTCGCCACCGAGATCGCCAGATCAGAGGCGCGCTGGGGCGTCTCCTGCTGCAGCGGCAGGCGCAGTTGTCGGATTTCGGCGGCCGAGGCGTTCATGATGACCGGACCCTAGCCGGGCGGAGGCGCGGGCGTCTCTGTTGATAGGGCGGGATCACGGGGACAACCGGCCTCGCCCTGTGGATGGCGTATCATGGGCGTTTGAGGCGTCAGCCTTGACTTTCGGGGGCGATGATGGGCCTTTCCCCGCTCCTAATTCACGCTGTTCGACAGCCGTTTTCAGACGAAATCCGATATGCACGCCTATCGCACCCACACCTGCGGCGCCCTCCGTTCGACGGATGCCGGCGCGAATGTTCGTCTGTCGGGCTGGATTCACCGCAAGCGCGACCACGGCGGCCTGCTGTTCATCGACCTGCGCGACCACTACGGCCTGACCCAGCTGGTGCTGCACCCCGAAACGCCGGGGTTCGAGATCGTTGAGCGCCTGCGCGCCGAGAGCGTGATCAAGGTGGATGGCGAAGTCGTCCTGCGCGAAGGCTCGACCGTCAACGCCAACCTGCCGACCGGCGAGGTCGAGGTGCGCGTCCTGTCGGTGGAGGTCCTGTCGGAAGCCGCCGAACTGCCGATGCCGGTCTTCGGCGAGCAGGAATACCCGGAAGAGATTCGCCTCAGCAACCGCTTCCTCGACCTGCGTCGCGAGCGTCTGCACCGCAACATCGTCCTGCGGTCGCGCGTGATCCAGTCGATCCGCACCCGCATGGTGGCGCAGGGCTTCCTTGAGTATCAGACGCCGATCCTGACGGCCTCGTCGCCGGAAGGCGCGCGCGACTTCCTGGTGCCGAGCCGGATGCACCCGGGCAAGTTCTACGCCCTGCCGCAGGCGCCGCAGCAGTTCAAGCAACTGCTGATGGTGTCGGGCTTCGACCGCTATTTCCAGATCGCGCCCTGCTTCCGCGATGAAGACCTGCGCGCCGATCGCTCGCTGGAATTCTATCAGCTCGACGTGGAAATGAGCTTCGTCACCCAGGAAGACGTCTTCCAGGCGATCGAGCCGCTGATGCACGGCCTGTTCACCGAGTTCGGCGAAGGCAAGCCGGTGTCGCCGATCGACGGCGTCCACACCTTCACCAACGACTTCGGCCAGACGATGGAGCACAAGGGCTTCGAGCGTCTGACGTTCGAGCAGTCGATGAAGTGGTACGGCTCGGACAAGCCGGACCTGCGCAACCCGATCAAGATGCAGGACGTGTCGGATCACTTCCGCGAGGGCGGTTTCGGCCTGTTCGCCAAGATCCTGGGCGCCCACGAGAAGAACGCCGTCTGGGCCATTCCGGCGCCGACGGGCGGTTCGCGCGCCTTCTGCGACCGCATGAACTCCTGGGCGCAGGGCGAAGGTCAGCCGGGCCTGGGCTACATCTTCTGGTCGGATGATCAGCAGTCGTGGGGCGGCCCGATCGCCAAGAACCTGGGGCAGGAGCCGACCGAGGCCCTGATGTCTTCGCTGGGTCTGGGCAAGGGCGACGCGGCCTTCTTCGTCGCCGGTCAGCCGGGCGTCTTCGCCAAGTTCGCGGGTCTGGCCCGCACCCGCGTCGGCACGGAGCTGAAACTGGTGGACGAGGACCAGTTCAAATTCTGCTGGATCGTCGACTTCCCGATGTTCGAGTGGTCGGAAGAAGAGAAGAAGGTCGACTTCAGCCACAACCCCTTCTCGATGCCGCAGGGCGGCATGGAGGCGCTGGAGACGCAGGACCCGCTGACCATCCGCGCCTATCAGTACGACATCGTGTGCAACGGCTATGAGCTGTGCTCGGGCGCGATCCGGAACCACAAGGCCGAGATCATGCTGAAGGCCTTCGAGATCGCCGGCTATGACGCCTCGGTGGTCGAGGAGCAGTTCGGCGGCATGCTGAACGCCTTCCGTTACGGCGCGCCGCCGCACGGCGGTCTGGCGCCGGGCATCGACCGCATCGTCATGCTGCTGGCGGGCGAACAGGCCATCCGCGAGGTCATCGCCTTCCCGCTGAACCAGCAGGGCCAGGACCTGTTGATGAGCGCCCCGGCCGAGGTCGAGGAGCGTCAGCTGAAGGAACTGTCGATCCGCACCCAGCTGCCGATCAAGGTCTGATTGAAGCCACAGGGCTGAATTGGAAAAGGGAGGGGGCGACCCCTCCCTTTTTTGCGTCCGGGTTCAGTTGCCCGATGAAATGACCAGGTTGCGCTGGCGCGGCGGAACCGGCGGGGCGGGTGGCGCCGGAGGGGCAGGCGGGGTGCGGATGACGCGCACGCCGCTGACCCGGCAGTTGCGGGCCGTCATGTCGCCGGGCAGGCGGGTGGAGGCGTCGCCGCAGGCCTCGGAGACCTGATCGGCGCTGAGGCCGCGCGCGCGCGTCAGATCCAGACCGCGGATGTCCGTACGGCGCATGGAGGCGCCGCGAAAATCGGTGCGGGTGAAGTCGCCGCCGGACAGGCGCGCGCCGTCCAGATCGGCGTTGCGGAAGGAGGCGCTGTTGAAGTTGCCGCCCGTCAGGTTGGAGGCCTTGATGTCGGCGTTGCTGAAGTCGGCGCCGCTGGCGTTGATGTTGGCCAGGGTGGCGCCGAAGATTTCGGCGTCGTTCAGTCGCGCGCGGGTCAGGTTGGCGCTGTTCATGTTGACGCCCTGAAGCTCGGCCCCGCTCAGATTGGCGTTGGTCAGATCGGCGCGGATCAGGACGGCGCCCGTCGCCTCGGCGCCCATCAGCTGAACGCTCGTCATCTTGGCGTTGGTGAAGTTCGAGCCGACCATTTCTATGCCGCGCATGTCGGCTCGGCTGAAGTCCGCTCCTGTGAAGTTCGAGCCGATCAGTTCAGCGCCGCGCAGATTGGCGCCGACCAGGGTGGCCTGGGCGAAGTTGGCGCCGGTCAGGGTGGCGCCCGACAGGTCGCGGCCCGACAGTTCGCAACGCGTGCAGCTTCCGCCCAGCGACACCATGCGTGCGACGTCGCGATCCTGGACCCAGATCATGTCGACGGCGCCGGCCGTGGCGGGGGCGGCCGCCATCAGTCCCGTGAGGGCTGAGGCGGCGAGGGCCAGACGGCGCAGGGGAGAAATCGAGCGTTTCATCACCCTTATTGAATGCGCCTTAGTCCGTAAAAACCCTACTTAAATCGCGGTAACGAAGGCGACGCTCAACAGGCGGGAATGCGAAGGCCGAAAGGCAGAACGGTGTTCTGATCGCCGCAGGCCTGATTGAGCTGCGACTGCGTCAGGCCGCGCGCACGCGCCATTTCGGCGCCCGACAGATTGGTCCCGTTCAGCTTGGCCCCGGTGAAGGAGGCGCCTTCCAGAAAGGTCCCCACGAAGCTGGCGTTGGTCAGGTCGGCGCCGTTGAAGTTCGAGCTGGACAGGACGGCGCCATAGGCCTCGACATCGCGCAGGTCAGAGCGGCTGAAGTTGGTGCGGTTCATCACCGACAGGCTGATGTCCGCCTGACGGATGCGGGCGCCCGACAGGTTCAGGCCTGTGCGCTCCATGCCCGAGAAGTCGCCCTGAAACAGGTTGCAGCCGGGGCAGGAGGCGCCGCGACGCACCTGGGCGATCTGCGAGGCGTTCTGCGCCGAGGCGGGCAGGGCCGTCAGCGTCAGGCCGACGGCGGCGAAAAGGGCGATTGCGGGACGGATCATGCGAATGGCTCCAGGCTTTGCGCCTGTTGCAGCAAGAAGCGGGCCGCCGTTTCGGGACAGTGCGTCCCGATTCAAGCCTGCTAGCCCTGAACCTTGGGCGCTGCGCCGCAGGCCCCGCACGACGGCGTCCCGTTCCGATCCGTCAGCATCAGGTCGCCGCATTCGGGGCAGGGACCGGCCTGCACTTGCGGCGTGGCGCGCGGCGACGGCTCCTTCCGGCCGAACGGAGCGACGATCAGGTTGTCCGGCGCTGCGCCTCGGGCGAAGCCCTTCGAGATGAAGCGGGCGGCGGGCACGGGCTGGGGCGCGTCGGCCGGGGCGCCGTCCATGCCGTCCAGATTGGCGGCCTCCGGCGTGACCTGCGCCAGTTCGCGCCGGTCCAGATAGGAGACGCCCAGTTCGCGGAACACATAGTCGAGGATGGAGGTCGCCGAACGAATGGAATCGTTCCCCGTCACCCGCCCCGATGGCTCGAACCGGGTGAAGACGAAGGCGTCGACGAACTCGTCCAGCGGCACGCCGTATTGCAGGCCGATGGAGATGGCGATGGCGAAGTTGTTCATCATCGAGCGGAAGGCGGCGCCTTCCTTGTGCATGTCGATGAAGATTTCGCCCAGTTCGCCATCTTCGTATTCGCCGGTGTGGATATAGACCTTGTGGCCGCCGACCGAGGCCTTCTGGATATAGCCCTTGCGACGATCGGGCAGGCGGCGGCGGGTGCGGTCGCGCTCGATCACCTTCTCGATGACGCGCTCGACGGTGCGGGGCGCGGGCTCGGGCGCAGCCTCGGCGCGGCGTGGGGCCTCAAGCTCGGGCAGGCGCAGGCGGAAATCGGCGGGGGGCTGGTCGCGGCGCAGGGCGACGGCGCGACGGCCGTCCAGCGCAGCGTCAGCGAGGGCGCGGGCCAGATCCAGCCGATCGGCGCGCCAGTCCAGCGTGACGGGCGCCAGGTCGGGCGCGTCGCTGAACGGTTCGACCGCGCGGCGCAGTTCGGCTTCCAGCGCCTCGCCAGATTGCGACAGCAGGGGGCGCAGGGCCTCGGGCGCTTCGTCCCAATCGGACAGGTCGGGGCGGCCGAAGACGTAATCGCCCGCCGCCCGGATCGCCGCCTCGTCAAAGCCCAGACGCGGCAGCAAGTCCTCGCCCGGCGCCAGAGTCAGGCCCAGAACGTCGCCGATGAAACCCTCGTCCAGCACCGGCGGGGCGAAGGCGGCGGCGAAATCCTCGACCGAGGCCAGGGCGCGCTCGACCCCCTCAAGTTCCAGATCGGTGAAACCCAGTTCGCGCAGGCGGGCGTGGCTGACGCCCGGCGCCTCGGCCAGGGTGCGGCGGCCGAACAGGTGGCGCTCCGCCGCCGCGACATCAGCGCCCGCGCGGGTCAGGGCGACGGCCAGGGCGGGGCGCAGGCGGCGCTCTATCTCGCCGTCCGCCGTCTGCCAGACGTCCGTCGCCGCGAAGGGCGAGACGCCGAGGCGCAGGGCCAGTTCGGCGTCGTCGGCAAACAGGCTGATGGTCGCATGGCGGCGGCGGTGGGCCCGCAGGGCCTCGACCGGCTCGCCGCGTTCGCTCAGGGACGCGAGGGTTTCGTCCTTCACCGCCTCCCACTCGGCGCAGGGGCCAAGGCGTGCGGCCAGATCGGCGGAGGCGGCGTTGGCGCAGCGCGTGACCTGTGCGGCCACGGCCGCGGCGGGGAGGGGGGGCGCGGCGGGATCCTGCGACACGGCCCAGTCTGTCAGGCCGCCCAGACCAAGGGCGATGGGGCGTGCGGCGGCGCGGCGATCGGCGCCGGAGTCGCCAAACGTCAGGTCCAACGCCGTGACCAGCAGTTCGGTCAGA
>KB291727.1 GCA_000318405.1 Brevundimonas diminuta 470-4
GCTGGCCAGCAGGACGGCGGCGCACAGGGCGGCGGCGCGCCTCATGCCGGCGCCTCCACGGGCTCGACCGGCTTGGCGGCCTTCTTCGCGCGCGAACCCGCCCCGACGCGCAGGCGCCGGTCCAGCAGAGAGATCAGCCCGCCCAGCGCCATCAGCGCCGGTCCCAGGAAGATCAGCCGCGCCCACGGATTATAATAGACGCGCACGATCCAGGCGCGCTCGCCCGCGTCAGTCGCCGCCCGGTCCCCGACGACGACATAGACATCGTCCAGCCCGCGGAAATCGAGGCCGACCTCGGTCGTAGTCTGACCGCCCGCGGGGAAGAAGCGGCGCTCGGCGGTGATGACGCGCTCGGGCGCGCGACCGTCGACCGGCATGATGGTCAGACGGCCCTGTTCAGCCAGATAGTTCGGCCCCTCGATGACCTGAACCGCGTCCAGCCGCGCCTTCCACGGCCCGGCGGCGACTTCCCCGCCCAGCGGCAGGGTCGCGGCAGCCTCGGCCTTGAAGCTGGTCTCGACCACGGCCCCCAGAATGAAGACGCCCACACCGGCGTGAGCCAGCGCCATGCCCCAGGCCCCCAGCGGCAGGCCCTTGGCGCGGCGCAGCGTCTCGGGCAAGGGCGCGCGGAACGCCTTTGTCCGCACGCCCAGCTCGGCCAGCGCGCCGCAGATCAGCCACGCCCCGACGCCCAGCCCTGCGGCGGCCAGCGCCTTCTTCGGCTCGAACAGGAAGAAGGCGGCGAAGGCGGCGGCGATCGCCAGCGCGGCGGCCAGCCACAGACGCTGCAAGGCCCCCTTCAGATCGCCCCGCTTCCACGCCAGCAACGGCCCGGCGGGCAGGATCAGACAGGCGACGATCATCAACGGGTTGAAGACGGCGTTGAAATAGGGCGGGCCGACCGAAATCGTCGCCCCCGTCACGCCCTCCAGAATGAGCGGATACAGGGTGCCCAGCAGCACCGTCGCCGCCGCCGCCGTCAGGAACAGGTTGTTCAGCACCAGCGTCCCCTCCCGGCTGACCGGAGCGAAGGCGGCGCCCGAACGGATGGCCGGGGCGCGCAGGGCGAACAGGATGAAGGCCGCGCCCGCAGCAATGCCCAGAATGGCCAGCAGCATCATCCCGCGCTGGGGATCGACGGCGAAGGCGTGGACGCTGGTCAGCACGCCCGAACGCACCAGAAACGCGCCCAGCATGGAGAAGGTGAAGGCCAGAATGGCGAGGAAGACGGTCCAGCCCGCCAGCGCCCCGCGCCGCTCTGTCACGATGGCCGAGTGCAGCAGGGCCGCGCCCGCCAGCCACGGCATGAAGCTGGCGTTCTCAACCGGATCCCAGAACCACCAGCCGCCCCAGCCCAGTTCGTAATAGGCCCAGAAGGAGCCCAGCGCGATGCCGACGGTCAGCAGAGCCCAGGACGCCAGCGCCCATGGCCGCACCCAGCGCCCCCACGCCGGATCGACACGCTTCTCGATCAGGGCGGCGACCGCCAGCGAGAAGCAAACCGAAAACCCGACATAGCCGCCGTACAGCAGCGGCGGGTGCACCGCCAGCGCCGGGTCCTGCAGCAGGGGATTCAGCGACGCGCCCTGCACCGGCGCCGGGTCCAGCCGGAAGAAGGGGTTGGAGGTGAAGGCGGCGAACGCCAGAAACAGGCTCGACAGTGCCGCCTGCACGGCCACGGCCGAGGTCTTCAACCCGAACGGCAGGCCGCGCGCGAGCGCCAGCGCGCCGCCGAAGACCGTCATCACCAGGCACCACAGCAGCAGCGAGCCTTCATGGCTGCCCCAGGCGGCGGCGACCTTGTAGAAGACCGGCTTGTCGGTGTGGCTGTTCATGGCCACGTTCGACACTGAGAAGTCCGAAACGACGAAGGCGTAGATCAGCGCGCCGAAGGCCAGAAGGATCGCCCCGGCCGAGGCCAGCATGGCGCCTCCCCCGGCTCCCGCCAACACCGGGCTGAGCCGCAGCCGTCCCGCCGTGGTCAGCGCCAGGCTGAGCACCGACAGCGCCAGCGCCAGGATCAGGGCGAAGGCGCCCAGTTCGACGATCAAGGCTTAGGCCCCCTGCTGCGCGGCGACGGCCGGGGCCGCCGCATCGTCGGGCCGCCACTCGCCCTTTTCCTTCAGCCGGTCGGCGACTTCGCGCGGCATATAGGTCTCGTCATGCTTGGCCAGCACCTGACTGGCCTCGAACACGCGGTCGGGACGGAAGGCGCCCTGCGCCACGATGCCCTGCCCTTCGCGGAACAGGTCGGGCAGATCGCCGTGATAGATCACCTGCGCCGTCGCGCCATTGTCGGTGACGACGAAGACGACCGAGCCGTCAGCGGCCTTGTGCACGCTGCCCGCCTCGACCAGACCGCCCAGACGGATCATCTGACCGGCGGGCACCTTCTGCGGCGTCACTTCCGAAGGGGAGTAGAAGAAGGTCACATTGTCCTTCATCGCCCACAGCGACAGGCCGACAGCCAGCGCCAGCACGGGCGCCGCAGCGATGACGACCCACAGGCGACGGCGCGCCTTGGGCGATTTGGGCAACCAGCTCATCTCAACAATCCGAGTGCGGCGAAAACGCCGTCGCATATGGGGCTAGGTTCAGGGCGAGCCAAAGCGTCATCGCGCGGCCTCGGCCAGACGGGTCTGCAGCTCGCCCCGGCGCGGGTCGGACGGAGCCAGCACGGCGATCAGCGGGCTCCACATGGCCTCGGCCTCGGCCCGGTCGCCGCGCGCCAGGGCCGCGTCGCCCAGATAGAAGCGCGCGCCCAGCTGATCCGGGTCCAGCCTGACCGCCTGACGGAAGGCCGCCTCGGCGTCGCCGTCGACCGTTCCGCCGTTGGCGCGCACCAAGCTCTCGCCCAGCCGCGCCCAGCTCTGGGCGTCGTCCGGCTGGATGGCGAGCGCCCGGCGGAAGGCCGAGGCCGCGCCGATGGGGTCCCCCGCCTCGAACCGGGCGGCGCCCAGCATGGTCAGGGCCAGACGGTCCTCGGGCCGGTCCTTGACCACCTGCCCCAGCACGGCCGCCACCTGGGCGGGCTCCAGCGCTTCAGGCGCCGAGGCCCATTCGCGCACGCGCGTCTCATAGGCCTGATCCTTCATGCCCGGCGCGCCGAACACGGCGTAGAGCCCCAGCGTCGCCGCCGCCGTCGCGCCGATCCCGCCCAGGACCCAATAGCGGTCGCGTGCGCCCGCGACCGGGCGGCGATCGGCACGGCGGGCGGCCAGCAGGCGGC
>KB291728.1:0-7239 GCA_000318405.1 Brevundimonas diminuta 470-4
TCGGCGCCGCCGCCGCCCGCCGCGTCCTGGCCGCCGCCCTGGCCGCCGGAGGCCGCGCGCCTGAGGACGTGGTGCGGATGCTCGACGAGGCGTCACAGGCCGTCCAGTTCAACCGCGACCTGTTGCAGACCACGCTCGACAACATCGATCAGGGCGTCAGCGTAGTCGACGAAGACCTGCGCCTGACCGCCTGGAACCGCCGCTATGTCGAGATGTTCGACCTGCCCGCGGGCTTCGTCCACGTCGGCCTGCCCATCGCCGCCGTCTATCGCCTTAACGCCGAGCGCGGCGAGGCGGGCGTGCCCGATCATGAGATCGACGCCTGGGTCGAGCGGCGGCTGGAGGCCCTGGCCCGCCGCATCCCCCACGACCACGAACGCGAACAGCCCGACGGCCGCATCCTGCGTTCCTCCGGAGCGCCCATTCCCGGCGGCGGCTACGCCACCAGCTACACCGACATCACCGCCCTGCGCCGCGCCGCGCGCGAGCTGGAAGAGGCCAATGAGCGGCTGGAGGCCCGCGTCGCTGACCGCACCGAAAGGCTGGAGGAGGCGCGCCGTCTGGCCGAGGACGCCACCGCCTCCAAGACCCGCTTTCTGGCCGCCGCCAGCCATGACCTGCTGCAACCGCTGCACGCCGCGCGCCTGTTCATCGCCGCCCTGAGGGAGGATGCGGATCTGGCCGGATCGCCCGCGCGCGGCCTGGCGACCAACGCCGACCGCGCCATCGACAGCGCCCACCGCCTGCTGACCGCCCTGCTGAACCTGTCCAAGCTGGAGGCGGGCGGAGTCCGGCCCGCCGTGGCGCCGCTGGCTCTGGGCGGCCTGTTCGACGAACTGGCGCGCGAGTTCGCCCCGGTCGCCCGCGCCAAGGGGCTGACCCTGACGGCGGCGCCGTCCAGCCTGTGGATCGCCTCGGACCGCGACCTGCTGCGCTCCATGCTGCAGAACCTGATCGCCAACGCCATCCGCTACACCGACCGGGGGCGGGTGCTGATCGGCGCCCGGCGCGACGGCGAGCGGGTGCGGATTCTGGTCTGCGACACCGGACGCGGCATCGCCGAGGCGGACCGTCAGGCGGTCTTCGGCGAGTTCGTGCGCCTGCCCGGCGCGCCGGTGGACGAGCCCGGCGCGGGCCTGGGCCTGGCCATCGTGCAGAAGCTGTCGGACCTGCTGGGCCACCCGCTGTCGCTGGCCTCGCACGTCGGGCGCGGCACGACTTTCCGGGTCGCCGTTCCCCGCGTCTCTGCGGTGCCTGAGGCGGAGGTCATGGCGGACGACCTGCGCCTGCCTCTGATCGGTCTGCGGGTGCTGTGCGTGGACAACGAACCCGCCATCCTCGACGCCCTGACGGCCCTGCTGGACCGCTGGGGAGCGCAGGCCGTGACCGCGCGCTCGGTCGCCGAAGCCCGTGCGGCGGTCGGCCCGTTCGATGCGGCCCTGGTCGACCTGCATCTGGGCGACGACGAGCCGGACGGCCTTGCCGCCGTCGACCGCCTGCGCGCGCAGGGCGTCAGACGCATCGCCCTCGTCACCGCCGACACCCGCGACGGGCTGAAGGAGAAGGCGGCGGCGGCCGGGGCCGTGCTGTTGCCGAAGCCGGTCAAGCCAGCGGCGTTGAAGGCGTTCCTGAGAAGCTGACCCTTCTCCCCTTGTGGGAGAAGGTGGGCGCTGAAGGCGCTCGGATGAGGGGGGTCGGCGCAGCGCTCAAAAGTCATTCAGGACGGGCTGCACCTACTCGGACACCGGGGCGTGCACACCCCTCATCCGTCAGGCTCCGCCTGCCACCTTCTCCCACAAGGGGAGAAGGATTCAGATATCCAGCGACTGCGCCAGGATCACCGCCTGCGTCCGGTTCTGCACGCCCAGCTTGCGGAAGACGCTGGTCAGGTGCGCCTTGATCGTCGCCTCGGTGACGCCCAGGTCGAAGGCGATCTGCTTGTTCAGCCGCCCGACCTTCAGCCCCTCCAGAATCCGCAGCTGCGACGGCGTCAGGCTGGCGATGCGCGCTTGCAGGTCGGCCTCTTCCTCGCCCGCCGCCTCGACCTCGGGCGCCCAGGTTTCGCCTTCGAGGATGGCCTGTATGGCCTCGACCATTTCGGGCAGGGCGGCCGATTTGGGGATGAAGCCCGCCGCCCCCAGCGACAGGGCGCGGCGGATGGTCGGTGCCTCTTCGCTGGCCGAGACGACGGCGACCGGGACGGCCGGATGATCGGCGCGGATCAGGGTCAGGCCCTTCATGCCGTCCACATCCGACAGCTTCAGGTCCAGCAGCAGCAGATCGACCGCCCCCTCGGACAGGGCGGCCTGCGCCTCGGCCAGACTGGCGCATTCGACGATCTGCGCGCCCGCGGACGCCTTTTCGACGGCCGAGGTCAGGGCCGCGCGAAACAGAGGGTGGTCGTCGGCGACGACGATGCGATCCATGAGGGTCCTTCCCACGCGCGGTTCTTGTTTCGTCGGCCGCGTCGCGACGACACCATGCCGCGCCTCGACTTTGGTCGAAACTAGACGAATGGCTAATGGCCGCAAACCCTGACCGCGCGGAATGCTGCCGTCCTGAGGCCTGCGACAGACAGGCCCGGAACAACGGTCTGGGAGGACCTCTCATGGGAAGCTGCCGTCTGTTCGGCGGCGTGGCTGCGGCCGCGTTGCTGCTTGTCCCCGGCGCCGCACTGGCTCAGGACGCCAGCGCCGCACTGGAAGCCCGTATCGCCCAGCTCGAAGCCGAGCTGAACAGCCTGAAGTCCGAAGTCGCCGCCGCCCGAACGCAGCAGGCCTCGCAGGCGCAGGATATCGTGCGCCTTGAAGCCAGCCCCGCGCCGCTCCCGGCGCTGGCGCCGACGCCCGTTTCCGACGCCCCGCGTGAAGAAGGCTTCCGCATCGGCGACCACACGGTGAAGTTCGGCGGCTTCATCAAGACCGACTTCATGGCGTCGAAATATTCCGGCGGCGACCCGGCCAACGGCGACCCCTTGCGCGACTATCACCTGCCCGGCGCCATCCCCGTCGGCGGCGACAGCGAGGACGTGGCCACCGACTTCAACGCCCGCCAGACCCGCTTCTGGCTGACCACCGACGGCGTGGTCGGCGGCCGCAAGATCGGCACGCGGCTGGAGATGGACTTCCAGACCCTGCCCGGATCGGGCGACCAGCGCACGACCAGCGGCTCCAACCCCGCCCTGCGCCGCGCCTTCGTCACCATCGACAACTGGCTGATCGGTCAGGAGTGGACCAACTTCCAGAACACCGCCGTCCTGCCGGAATCGGCGGACTTCGTCGGCGCGGCCGAGGGCACGGTCTTCGCCCGTCAGGCCCAGGTCCGCTATACGCGCGGCCCCTTCTCCATCGCGCTGGAGAACCCCGAGACGACCGCCACCCCCTTCGGCGGCGGCGCGCGCATCATCGCCGACGACAACAGCCTGCCCGACCTGACCGCCCGCTATGGCCTCAGCCGTCCGTGGGGCGCGGTCCAGCTGTCCGGCCTCCTGCGTCAGTTGAAGTATCAGAACCCGGCGACCAATATCGATTCCACCGCCACGGGTTGGGGTCTGTCGGCCTCGGCGCTGTTCAAGGTCGGGGCCCAGGACGACATCCGCCTGATGCTGACCGGCGGCGAAGGCGTCGGCCGCTATGTCGGACTGAATTTCTCCAACGACGCCGTGCTGGACGCCTCGGGCGATCTGGAGGCCATCGGCGTGGTTGCGGGCTTCGCCGCCTATCGCCACGTCTGGGCGCCGGGCTGGCGCTCCAGCCTGATCTGGTCGGCGCAGAAGGTGGACAACGACACGGCCCTCACCGGCCTGAGCGCCAACCGCTCGGCCCAGAGCCTTCACGCCAATCTGATCTGGTCGCCGGTTGCGGCCTTTGATGTCGGCGCCGAGGTGATGTTCGCTGACCGCAAACTCGAGTCAGGACTGGACGGGGACATGACCCGTCTGATCCTGTTCGTGAAGTACGGCTTCTAAGGCCGAACAAATAAAAGAACCTGGAGGAAAAACGCGTGTCTGATCCGGAAATCTATCCCGTCCCCGCCGAACTGGCCGCCCGCGCCCACATGGACCGCGCCGGCTATGAAGCGGCCCGGATGCAGGCGCGTGAGACCCCTGACGCCTTCTGGGCCACCCAGGCCGAGCGGCTGGACTGGATGACCTTCCCGACGAAGATCAAGGACGTGTCCTTCAAGAAGGAAGACTTCCGCATCCGCTGGTTCGAGGACGGGGTGCTGAACGTCTCGGCCAACTGCATCGACCGCCACCTGCCCCACCGCCGGGACGAGGCCGCCATCCTGTGGGAAGGCGACGAGCCGACCGACAGCGAAGCCGTCACCTTCGGTCAACTTCATGAGCGCGTCTGCCGCCTGGCGAACGTGCTGAAGGCCAACGGCGTCAAGAAGGGCGACCGCGTCACCATCTATCTGCCGATGATCCCCGAGGCGGCCTACGCCATGCTGGCCTGCGCCCGCATCGGCGCGGTGCATTCGGTCATCTTCGGCGGCTTCTCGCCCGACAGCATCGCCGGGCGGATCGAGGACTGCGAGTCTGCCTTTGTCATCACCGCCGACGAAGGCTGCCGCGGCGGCAAGAAGGTTCCGCTGAAGGCCAACGTCGACAAGGCGCTGGAAAAGGTCGCAGGCGTGAAGACCGTCGTGGTCCTGCGCCACACCGGCGCCGACGTGCCCTTCGTCGCGGGCCGCGATCTGGACTGGGGCGTCGAGACGGAAAATGCCTCGCCCGACTGCGCGCCCGAGCCGATGAACGCCGAGGATCCGCTGTTCATCCTCTACACCTCCGGCTCGACCGGCAAACCCAAGGGCGTGCTGCACACCACCGGCGGCTATCTGTTCTGGGCCAGCTACACGCATGAGCTGGTGTTCGACTATCGCCCCGGCGAGGTCTTCTGGTGCACCGCCGACGTGGGCTGGGTCACGGGCCACACCTATGTCGTCTACGGCGCCCTGGCCAATGCGGCGACGACCCTGATGTTCGAGGGCGTGCCCAACTATCCCACCGTCAGTCGCTTCTGGGAGGTGGTGGACAAGCATCAGGTCAATATCTTCTACACCGCCCCCACGGCCCTGCGCGCCCTGATGCGCGAAGGCGACGCCCCGGTGAAGGCGTCCAGTCGCAAATCCCTGCGCCTGCTGGGCACGGTCGGCGAGCCGATCAACCCCGAGGCCTGGCGCTGGTATCATGAGGTCGTCGGCGAAGGCCGCCTGCCCATCGTCGACACCTGGTGGCAGACCGAGACGGGCGGCGCCCTGATCTCGCCCCTGCCCGGCGCCACGGACCTGAAGCCCGGCTCGGCGACCAAGCCCCTGCCCGGCGTCGAGCTGCAGATCGTGGACGCCGAGGGCGCGGTTCTGGAGGGCGCCACTGAAGGCAATCTGTGCATCACCGACAGCTGGCCGGGCCAGATGCGCACCGTCTACGGCGACGACCAGCGCTTCTTCGAGACCTATTCCTCGACCTATCCGGGCAAGTATTTCACCGGCGACGGCTGCCGCCGCGACGCGGACGGCTATTACTGGATCACCGGCCGGGTCGATGACGTCATCAACGTCTCGGGCCACCGCATGGGCACGGCCGAGGTCGAGAGCGCCCTGGTCCTGCACGACGACGTGGCCGAGGCCGCCGTCGTCGGCTTCCCCCACGACATCAAGGGTCAGGGCATCTACGCCTATGTCACCCTGAACAAGGGGGTCGAGCCGAGCGACGATCTGCGCAAGGCCCTGATCGCCCAGGTCCGCGAGGAGATCGGCCCCATCGCCGCCCCGGACGTGATCCAGTGGGCGCCGGGCCTGCCCAAGACCCGCTCTGGCAAGATCATGCGGCGGATTTTGAGGAAGATCGCCGAGAACGAACTGGGCGCCCTGGGCGACACCTCGACCCTGGCCGATCCGTCGGTGGTGGACGATCTGGTGAAGAACCGCGCGGCCTAGACTCCCTAAACCCGCTCATCCCGGCGGACGCGGGGACCCAGTAAGAGCAACGCGCGCCGCGCCAGCCAGCACGGTCGCGCCCCTCGGCCAAAGCACTGGGCCCCGGCGTCCGCCGGGTGAGCGGTTTCCATCATTCAGCTCCCCCCGAAGAGGCGGTCCCGGACGGCGCAAGCTGGACGGGGCCGCCCGCCTCGGCTTCAGTGCCGGGTATGAGCGGAACCCTCGACGGCCTGACCATCATCGAAATCGCCGGCATCGGCCCCGCCCCCTTCTGCGGCATGATGCTGGCCGATCATGGGGCCGAGGTGGTGCTGGTCCACCGCCCCGGCGCCGCGCCCGACCTACGCGATCCCCTGAACCGCAGCCGCGCCCGTCTGGTCGAGGCCGACCTGAAGACGCCCGAGGGCGCCGCCCTGATCCGCGATCTGGCCCGCGCCGCCGACGGCCTGATCGAAGGCTTTCGTCCCGGTGTCATGGAGCGTCTCGGCCTCGGCCCCGACGTGCTGCTGGCCGACAATCCGCGCCTCGTCTACGGCCGCATGACCGGCTGGGGGCAGGACGGGCCGCTGGCCTCTGCGCCCGGCCACGACATCGACTACATCGCCGTCTCGGGCGCGCTTCACGCCTTCGGCCGGGCGGGCGAGAAGCCGACCCCGCCGATCAACATGGTCGGCGACTTCGGCGGCGGCGGCATGCTGCTGGCCTTCGGCATGGTCGCGGGCCTGCTGAAGGCCCAGCGCACCGGGCGGGGCGACGTCATCGACTGCGCCATGACCGACGGCTCTTCGCTGCTGATGAGCATGATCTGGGGCTTCCGCCAGAATATGCCCGCGCCCCTGCCGCCCAGTCTGGCCTGGCGCGACGAGCGCGGCGTCAACCTGCTCGACACCGGCGCGCCGTTTTACGAGGTCTATGAGACGAAGGACGGCAAATACGTCGCCATCGGCGCCATCGAACCGGCCTTCTACATCGCACTTCTGCGGCTGACAGGGTTGGCCAGCGATCCTGACTTCGCCATGCCGTTCGACCCCGCCCAATGGCCGAGACTGAAGGACAAGCTGGCCGCCGTCTTCCGCACCCGCACCCGCGACGACTGGTGCAACGATCCCGACGCGCAAAACGCCTGCGTCGCCCCCGTCCTATCCATGACCGAAGCCCCCGACCACCCGCACAACCGCGCCCGCGACGCCTTCGTCACCGCGCAGGGCGTGGTGCAGCCCGCCCCTGCGCCCCGGTTTCGCGACAGCCCGGCGAAGCAGCCCTCATAATCCCGCTCACCCCGGCGGACGCCGGGGCCCA
>KB291728.1:7259-14705 GCA_000318405.1 Brevundimonas diminuta 470-4
CGGCGGACGCCGGGGCCCAGTGCTTTGGCCTCAAACGCGCGACCTGAATACGCAAGTCCTGTGCGCGCGGCCCTCACTGGATCCCGGCGTCCGCCGGGATGAGCGGTTAGAGAGGATTTCACCCCCCATCCGTCCACACCGTCTTGTAGAGATCGAACCGTCGATCCCGCAGGTTCCGCACCGTCCCCTGCGCCTTCGCCCAGGCCAGGTCGGACAGGTCCAGGTCCGCCTCCGTCACCGTCTCGACGTTCTCGCTGGCCTCGGCCGCCACCCCGTCACGCGCGAAGGGGAAGTCGCAAGGCGTCAGAATGCACGACTGCGCATACTGGATGTCCATGTTCTCGACGTTCGGCAGGTTGCCGACATTGCCCGACAGGACGACGTAGCACTGGTTCTCGATGGCCCGCGCCTGCGAGCAGTAGCGCACGCGCAGATACCCCTGGCGGTTGTCGGTGCAGAAGGGGGTGAACAGGATGCGCGCCCCCTCGTCCGCCAGACGCCGCGCCAGTTCGGGGAACTCGGAATCGTAGCAGATCATCACCCCGATCGGCCCGCAGTCGGTGGGGATGGCGTGGACGCGGTCGCCGCCCTTGATGTTCCACCAGTGGCGCTCGTTCGGGGTCGGATGGATCTTCTCCTGCTCATGCACCGAACCGTCGCGCAGGAAGACATAGGCGACGTTCTGGATCTCGCCGTCCTCGGTCCGCGTCGGGTGCGAGCCGCCGATGATGTTGACGTTGTAGCCGACCGCCAGCTCGCGCATCGCCTCGACAAAACGCGGCGTATAGCGGGTCAGGGCCTCGATCGATTCCGCCGGGGTCAGCTTCTTCGATTCCAGCGACAGCAGCTGAAGCGTGAACAGCTCGGGGAAGACCACGAAGTCGGCGCGATAGTCCGACACCACGTCGACGAAATATTCGACATTGTCCATGAACTCGCCGAAGCTCTCGACCTTGCGCATCTGCAGCTGGACCGTGGCCACGCGCACCGTCTCCTTGACCGCAAAGGCCGCCCCCTTGCCCGTCGCCTCGACATAGTAGGGGTTGCGCCAGACCCAGCGCGCCGCGTGGCCCAGCGACGCCTTGTCCGACGGCAGATAGTTCAGCAGCACCCCCGCCGGCTCGAAGCCCGAGCGCTGATGAAAGGCCATGATCGGGTCCTTCACCTTGCGGTCGCGCACCGCCTCGACATAGGCGTTCGGGTCGGGATAGGCGGTGCGGCGCCGCGCCAGCCCCGGCATCCGCCCGCCGAAGACGACGCCCTTCAGGTTCTGGGCCTCGCACAGGTCGCGGCGCGCGTCATACAGGCGCTGGCCGATGCGCAGGCGCCGCCGGGCGGGGTCGACGCAGACCTCCATCCCATACAGCCCCTCCCCCGCCGGGTCGTGCCGGGCGCCATAGCCGCCGCCGGTGATCTGGTCCCAGGTATGCGGCCCCATGGCCGACTTCTCGTCGATGCGGAAGCTGGCCGCATAGCCGACGATCTCGCCTTCGAACTCGACCACGAACTGGCCGTCCGGATAGGTGGCGATCTGGCCGCGCAGCATCCCGGCCGTATAGGGCGGCATGTCCTTATAGACCCGTTCGACCAGGGCGTTGATCCCGGCGACGTCGCCCATGCGGGCGTTGCGGATGGTCAGGACGGCGGGCTTGGCCGGCTCGGCGACAGGGGAAGTCTCAATGTCAGTCATGCCATCCCTAACGCGCGAGCTTGGCTGTCGGATCAATCCAGCCGGCAAAAGAGGCTGTACGTCAGCATCGGTCGCACCCCGCGAGTCCGTTCTCGTTAAGTTCACGAGAACATCTTGCGAACGAGAACAAACCATGTCCATAGTCCGTCTCAACGAGGGAGCGGGTCCGTGGCGGGTCTCTCCCGAAGTCAGATGGGAATCATGGCAAGGGAGAGAAAACCAATGTCACAGGCGGCACTGAAGCTCGTGGGTAAAGAAGACGGCGACAAACAACGCGCTCTAGAGGCGGCGATCGCGCAGATCGATCGCGCCTTCGGCAAGGGCTCGGTCATGAAACTGGGCAAGGCCGGACAGGTGGCCGAGATCGAGAGCGTCTCGACCGGCTCGCTGGGCCTCGACATGGCGCTCGGCATCGGCGGCCTGCCGGTCGGGCGGGTGATTGAGGTGTTCGGCCCCGAATCCTCGGGCAAGACCACCCTGGCCCTGCACACTGTGGCCGAGGTCCAGAAGAAGGGCGGCGTGGCCGCCTTCGTGGACGCCGAGCACGCGCTCGATCCCGTCTACGCCCATAAGCTGGGCGTCAATCTGGACGACCTGCTGGTGTCGCAGCCTGACGCGGGCGAGCAGGCGCTGGAGATCGTCGACACCCTGGTGCGCTCGGGCGCCGTGGACATCGTGGTGGTCGACTCGGTCGCCGCCCTGACGCCTCGCGCCGAAATCGAAGGCGAGATGGGCGACAGCCTGCCCGGCCTTCAGGCCCGTCTGATGTCGCAGGCCCTGCGCAAGCTGACGGCCTCGATCTCCAAGTCGAAGTGCATCGTCCTGTTCATCAACCAGATCCGTCACAAGATCGGCGTCATGTACGGCTCGCCGGAAACGACGACAGGCGGCAATGCGCTGAAGTTCTACGCCTCGGTGCGCCTGGATATCCGCCGCACCGGCGCGATCAAGAACCGCGACGAGGTGGTCGGCAACACCACACGCGTCAAGGTGGTCAAGAACAAGGTCGCCCCGCCGTTCCGCGAGGTCATCTTCGACATCATGTACGGCGAAGGCATCTCCAAGATCGGCGAGATCATCGACCTGGGCGTCAAGGCGGGCATCGTCGAGAAGTCCGGCTCCTGGTTCTCCTACGACTCCACCCGCATCGGTCAGGGCCGCGAGAACGCCAAGGAGTTCCTCAAGAACAACCCCGACATGGCCGCCTCGATCGAAAAGGCGGTGCGCCAGTCCACGACCAAGATCGCCGACGACATGCTGGGCGCCCCCGAACCCGACGAGGGCCAGGACCTGGAGGGCTGATCCAGCCCTCTACTCGAGCTTCTCCGTTCGCCGCCGCGCGACCCGCCTACCGACCCCGCGCGGCCGGTCGGACGGAGACCGGCCCGCCCGACCTGCTTCGGGCGGGCCTTTTTTTTTGCGCGGGCCCCCCTCTCCGCTCATCCCGGCGGACGCCGGGCTGAGCGGAGATTGAGACACATCAACGCGTTTCTCCGCGCAAGGCCTTGTTTCTCATGACCGCCAACGGGCAAGCTTCGCGCAAAGAACCGGAGCCTCCCCATGACCTTCGCCACCGCCGACCTCTGCGACGCCAACGCCGACGTGGTGAAGGTCTGCCAGACTCCCTTCCGCAGCTTCGGAAAGGTCGCCGCCTTCCACGGCCCGATCCGCACCCTCAGCGTGCTGGACGACAACGCCCTGGTCCGTCAGACGCTGGAGCGCCCCGGACAGGGCGCCGTGCTGGTCGTCAACGGCGGCGGTTCGCTGAAGCGGGCCCTGGTCGGCGACAATCTGGCGAAACTGGCCCTCGACAACAGCTGGGCCGGCGTCGTCGTCCACGGCGCCGTACGCGATGTCGCCGTCATCAACACCATGAACGTCGGCGTCAAAGCCCTGGGGACCGTCCCCCTGCGCGCAGACCGCGACGTCATTGGCGAGATCGACATCCCCACCGCCTTCGGCGGCGTCATCTTCACCCCCGGCGATTGGCTCTACGCCGACGAGGACGGCCTGATCGTCTCGCAGCATCGCCTGCACGATTAGAGCGCTCCTGGCCCTAAAAACGCGCCCGCGCCCGCATGATCACGCGCCAGTGATGCGTTCGGCGCAAAATCCCTATATGACGCCGGTTCCGATATTTTTTCCCGCGCGCCCGAGTTCCAGAGCGATACGCCCATGACCAGCCTGAAGCAGATCCGTTCCACCTTCCTCGACTACTTCGCCGCCGACGGCCACGAGAAGGTGCAGTCGGCTCCGCTCGTGCCGCAGAACGACCCGACCCTGCTGTTCGTCAACGCGGGCATGGTGCCGTTCAAGGACTATTTCACCGGCGCGGCGACAGCGCCCTACAACCGCGCCACCAGCTCGCAGAAATGCGTGCGCGCCGGCGGCAAGCACAACGACCTGGACAACGTCGGCTACACCGCGCGCCACCACACCTTCTTTGAAATGCTGGGCAATTTCTCGTTCGGCGACTATTTCAAGGACCACGCGATCGAGCGCGCCTGGACCCTGCTGACCAAGGAGTTCGGTCTCGATCCCGCCCGCCTGCTGGTCACCGTCTATCACACCGACGACGAAGCCTTCGACATCTGGAAGAAGGTCACCGGCTTTGCGGATGAGAAGATCATCCGCATCCCGACCAACGACAACTTCTGGGCCATGGGCGACTCAGGCCCGTGCGGTCCCTGCACCGAGATCTTCTACGACCACGGCGACCACATCTTCGGCGGCCCTCCCGGTTCGCCGGACGAGGACGGCGACCGCTTCGTCGAGATCTGGAACAACGTCTTCATGCAGTTCGAGAAGGAGAACGACGAGATCGTTCGCGAACTGCCCAAGAAGTCGGTCGACACCGGCATGGGTCTGGAGCGCATCGCCGCCGTACTGCAGGGCGTCCACTCCAACTATGAAGTCGACCTGTTCCGCAATCTGATCGCGGCCTCCGAAGAGCTGACTAGCACCAAGGCAGAGGGCGAGCGCGCCCCGTCGCACCGGGTCATCGCCGACCACCTGCGCTCGACCGCCTTCCTGATCGCCGACGGCGTGACGCCCTCGAACGAGGGCCGGGGCTATGTCCTGCGCCGCATCATGCGCCGCGCCATGCGTCACGCCCACCTGCTGGGCGCCCAGGACCCGCTGATGCACCGTCTGGTGCCGACCCTGGTCGAGGAGATGGGCGAGGCCTATCCCGAGCTGGGCCGCGCCCAGGCCTTCATCGAGGACACGCTGAAGCAGGAAGAGATCCGCTTCCGCACCACGCTCGGTCGCGGCATGAACCTGTTCGATCAGGCGACGGCCGACTTCAAGGCCGGCGACATGCTGGACGGCCAGACGGCCTTCACCCTGTACGACACCTACGGCTTCCCGCTGGACCTGACGCAGGACGAGGCCCGCCGTCGCGGCTTCAGCGTCAACGTCGACGGCTTCGAGGCCGCCATGACGGAACAGCGCGATCGCTCGCGCGAGCACTGGAAGGGCTCGGGCCAGACGGCCTCGGCCGGCGCCTGGCTGGCCCTGCGCGACCAGCACGGCGGCACCGAGTTCACCGGCTATGAGTCCGAAACGGGCGAGGGCAAGGTGCTGGCCATCGTCAAGGACGGCGTGGAAAGCTCGTCCGCCGCAACCGGCGACACGGTCGAGGTTCTGCTGGACAAGACCCCCTTCTACGGCGAGGGCGGCGGTCAGGCGGGCGACAAGGGCGCCCTGGTCTGGAGCGGCGGCGAAGGCCGCGTGCTGGACACCAAGAAGCACGGCGGCGACCTGCACGTTCACACGGTGGAAGTGACGCAAGGGTCGCTGTCCACCGGCGCGGTCGTGACCGCCACGGTCGAGGAAGGCTCGCGTCCGACCACCCGCGCCAACCACTCGGCCGCCCACCTGTTCCACGCCGCCGTCAAGAACGTGCTGGGCGCCCACGTCGCCCAGAAGGGCCAGATGGTCGACGCCGAGCGGATGCGCTTCGACTTCAGCCACAACGCCCCGATGACGGACGATGAGATCGCCCGCGTCGAGGACGAGGTGAACGCCGTCATCCGCCAGAACGTCCCGGTCACAACCGAGCTGATGACGCCCGACGCCGCTATCGCAGCGGGCGCCGTGGCCCTGTTCGGCGAGAAATACGGCGACGAGGTCCGCGTCCTGACCATTGGCCATGCACTGTCAGGTCCGGGCGCCTATTCGGTCGAACTGTGCGGCGGCACCCACGTCTTCCGCACCGGCGACATCGCCCTGTTCAAGATCGTGTCCGAAGGCGGCGTGGCCGCCGGCGTGCGCCGCGTCGAGGCCCTGACCGGGGACGCGGCCCGCCGCTTCCTGCTGGATCAGGCCAATGTCGCCCGCCACCTGGCCCAGAGTTTCAAGATCCAGCCCGCCGAGGTTCCGGCCCGCGTCGAGGGCCTGCAGGCCTCGGTCAAGACGCTGGAGAAACAGGTCGCCGATCTGAAGAAGCAACTGGCGCTGGGCGGCGGCGCAGGCGCCAATGCCGCCCCCGAAGAGATCGGCGGGATCAAGCTGATCGCCCGCGTTCTGGACGGCGTCGACGGCAAGGGCCTGCGCGGCGTGGCCGAGGACTTCAAGAAGCAGCTCGGCTCGGGCGTCGTCGCCCTGGTCGGCGTCACCGACGGCAAGGCGGCCATCACGGTCGCCGCCACGCCGGATATGGCCGGCAAGGTCAATGCGGCTGATCTGGCCCGCGACGCCGTCATCGCCATGGGCGGCAAGGGCGCAGGCGGCAAGCCGGACTTCGCCCAGGGCGGCGCGCCCGACGGGTCGAAGGCCGAAGACGGCCTGAACGCCATCCGCGCCGCGCTGAAGGGCTGATCGCCCTCGCAGGCGGAAACGACGAAGGGCGGCGCCTCCGATGCGCCGCCCTTTTTCTTTCCTCCCCATGCAATGGGGAGGGGGACCACGAAGCGGTGGCGGGGCCAAGCGGGATCAAGAACGACGGACCCCAGCAGCCCCTCCGTCTCGGCGGCTACGCCGCCGATCCACCTCCCCATTGCATGGGGAGGAGAAGCCTACTCCGGCGTTCCCAGATCGATCGCCGCCAGCTTCCAGCCGAACAGGTTGCGGCGCTTCATCAGCAGGGAGACCTGCTCGCCGGGCTGGTCGTCGCGGGTCAGGGTGACCGCGAAGGTATCCAAATCGCGATAGCCCCAGAACTGGCGCACGCGCTTGTCGTCGGACTTCGGCTCCTGAGGCTCCCGGCGCGTGATCTCGGGTTTGGGCGCGCGGCCCTCCTGCACCATCAGGGCGATGGCCTGCGGGGTGACGAAGGCGTCGACCGCCCCGCCGACGAGGGCGGGCGCCAGCAGCATCCCCAGCCCCGACAGGCCGCTGTCGCCGAGGCGCTTGTCCTTGCGCATCTCGACCATCATGCGGGCGTTCAGCTCGTCCTTCAGACTGGCGCGGAACGCGGGGAAGTCGACCTGGCGTTCCAGCCTCTGCGCGTCCCCGGCCTTGGCCGCCTGCACCAGAGAACGCGCCGCCAGCAGGGGCGAAGCGCCGTAGGCGACCACGACGACGGCCGCCGCCGCCAGCCCCAGACGAATAATCAGTTTGCGGTTCATCGGCCCTCCCCTGCCTTACGAACGCGACGCGATAACGACGAAACGGCGCCAAAATCCCTAGGCGGATTAGGGACATGGATCGCAGGCGGGTTCAATGCGTGTTTTCACCGGCTCTCGTTCCCAAGCAAATCTGACGATGGGGTGAGGCAACATTGACTACCGCTCATCCCGGCGGACGCCGGGACC
>KB291728.1:14725-37047 GCA_000318405.1 Brevundimonas diminuta 470-4
CGGACGCCGGGACCCAGTGCTTTGGCTTCAGGCGCCCCCCAGATCAGCGGACAGGACACAGCGTAGCGCTCTCACTGGATCCCGGCGTCCGCCGGGATGAGCGGTATAGGGAAGCGATACCACACAACAAAAAAGCCCGCCGGATCGCTCCGGCGGGCCTTGATGTCATTCTGAGCTAAGCTCAGCCGATACCCGGCAGAGCCTTCTTCAGATTCTCGGACACCTTGTCCAGGAAGCCCTCGGTGGTCAGCCAGGACTGCTGATCGCCGACCAGCAGGGCCAGGTCCTTGGTCATGAAGCCCGACTCGACGGTCTCGACGACCACGCGCTCCAGCGTGTCGGCGAACTCGGCCAGCTGGGCGTTGTCGTCCAGCTTGGCGCGGTGCTTGAAGCCGCGGGTCCAGGCGAAGATCGAGGCGATCGAGTTGGTCGAGGTGGCCTCGCCCTTCTGATGCTGGCGGTAGTGACGGGTCACGGTGCCGTGGGCGGCTTCCGTTTCCATGACCTTGCCGTCTGGCGTCATCAGCACCGAGGTCATCAGGCCCAGCGAGCCGAAGCCCTGCGCCACGATGTCCGACTGCACGTCGCCGTCGTAGTTCTTGCACGCCCAGACGAAGCCGCCCGACCACTTGATGGCCGCAGCCACCATGTCGTCGATCAGGCGGTGCTCATAGGTCAGGCCGCGCTTCTTGAATTCCTCGGCGTATTCGGCGTCGAAGACTTCCTGGAAGATGTCCTTGAAGCGGCCGTCATAGGCTTTCAGGATGGTGTTCTTGGTCGACAGATAGACCGGGTAGTTGCGCTGCAGGCCATAGGCGAACGAGGCGTGGGCGAACTCGCGGATCGAGGCGTCCAGGTTGTACATGCCCATGGCGACGCCGGCGCCCGGCGACTTGTAGACTTCGTGTTCGATCACCTGGCCGTCGTCGCCGACGAACTTGATCGACAGGGTGCCGGCGCCCGGCATCAGGAAGTCGGTGGCCTTGTACTGGTCGCCGAAGGCGTGGCGGCCGACGACGATCGGCTGGGTCCAGCCCGGCACCAGACGCGGCACGTTCGAGCAGATGATCGGCTCGCGGAAGACCACGCCGCCCAGGATGTTGCGGATGGTGCCGTTCGGCGACTTCCACATCTTCTTCAGGCCGAATTCGGCGACGCGCGCCTCGTCCGGGGTGATGGTGGCGCACTTCACGCCGACGCCGTGCTTCTGGATGGCGTGGGCCGCGTCGATCGTGATCTGATCGTCGGTGGCGTCACGGCTTTCCATGCCGAGGTCGTAGTAGTCGAGTTCGAGGTCCAGATACGGGAAGACCAGCTTGTCCTTGATCATCTGCCAGATGATCCGGGTCATTTCGTCGCCGTCGATGTCCACGATGGGATTGGCGACCTTGATCTTGGCCATGCTTACGCCTCTGTCTCTCAGGGAAGGAATTCGGTGCAGGCGGTATAGCGACCCCTGCGCGCGGGCGCAAAGGGGACGAAAGCCGCACGGCTCGAACCGAACCGCCGGAACGAAACCTCAGCTTGGCCGCTAGGTCCTTTCACGGTTACGCTTGACGCCGCCGGTCGGTCAGAACGCATGGGATCCCTGATGACGCCTCATCGCCTCCGGTTTGTCGCCGCCGTCGCCCTGCTCCCTCTGGCGCTGGCCGCCTGCAAGGGACAGGAGACCGCCCCTGCGCCTGAGGCCCCGGCGGTTGAGCCGCCCGCCGCCTCCGCCTCCGCCTCCGCCGTAGAGCCCGCCGCTCAGAACGGCGCCCATCCGCCCAGCGTGACGCGCGAGTTCCGCGACTGGACCGCCACCTGCGACAACACCAACCACTGCGTCGCCTTCGGCTCGGCCGAGGAGAACATGGGCTTCGTCATGGTCTCCCTGGCGCCCGGCCCTGACGCGCGGCCGGTCGTCCACATGGGCGGCTGGGGGCTGCAGGACGGACAGGGCGACGTCTACGCCGAGATCGACGGCCGCCGCTATGCCGGCAAGAACTCCAAGATGGACGAGGAAGGCGACGTCATCGCCTTCCGCACGCCCTCGGCCGAGCTGTTGCGGGATCTGGGCAATGGCTCCTTCATGGCGCTGAGGCGGGGCGACGAGAAGATGAAGGTCAGCCTGGGCGGCGCGGCCGCCGCCTTCCTGTGGATCGACGAGCGTCAGGGACGACTGGGCACGACCACGGCGCTGATCCGACGCGGCGAAAAGCCCGCGTCCAGCGTGCCCGCCGCCCCCGCCGCGCCGCGCGTGACGCTGGCCGCCGCCGTTCCCCAGAATGGCCTGCCTCAGGACGACCTGTCGCCTGCGCTGCTGGCCCACCCCAAGGTCAAGGAATGCCTGGCCGCCACCCGCATCGGCGAACGGTTCGAGCCGAATGTCGAGGTCGCCCGCCTGGCCTCCGACAAGCTGCTCTGGAGCGTGCCGTGCGGCGAGGGCGCCTATAATTTCACCCAGGTCTATTTCATCACGCCCGCAGACGGGACCGCACCTCGACTGATCGACTTCCCCACAGCCATGGGCCGCCACGACGAGCTGGTGAACAGCCGTTACGATCCGAAAACCCGGACCCTGTTCGCCTTCGGAAAGGGGCGCGGCATCGGCGATTGCGGCCGCATGGGCGTCTGGGCCTGGACCGGCGAACGCTTCGCCCTGCTGGAGGAAAAGGAAATGCCGAGTTGCACCGCCGTTCCGCAGGACCTGTGGCCGAGCACCTGGCGCGCCGTGACCTGACGCGCGTTCGTCGGCGCCTATGAAACGGCCCGGACGCGCAAACGTCCGGGCCGTCTTTCGTTTCAGGCCTCAGCCGCGCGTCAGGCGCGCATCCGCCCTTCCAGCACCGCCAGCGGCAGGGAGCCGCTGCCCAGCACCTTGTCGTGGAAGGCGCGCAGATCGAAGCCGTCCTTGGCCTGAGCCTCCTCGCGCAGGCGGGCGATGACCGTATGGCCGACCTTGTAGGCGCAGGCCTGGCCCGGCCACACCGAATAGCGGTTGATCTCGCTGTTCGAGGCGTCCAACGGCTTGGCGCCCGAGGCCGCCATATATTCGACCGCCCGCTCACGGCTCCAGCGTTCGGAGTGGATGCCGGTGTCGACCACCAGACGCACCGCCCGGAACAGATAGGACATCAGGAAGCCCACCCGGCCCAGCGGATCGGTCGCATAGGCGTCCAGGTCGTTGGCCGCCACCGCCTCGGCGTACAGGGCCCAGCCTTCGTTGAAGGCCGAGAAGCCGCCCGCGCGACGCCACTGCGGCAGCTCGCCCGACTCGCGCTGCAGCGCCACCTGCAGGTGGTGACCCGGCGAGGCCTCGTGATAGGTCAGGGTCGGCAGGGCGAACTTGGGCCAGTTCCCGCTGTCGCGCAGGTTGATGTAGTAGGCGCCCGGCCGAGAGCCATCCAGCGGCGGCCCCTGATAGTAGCCGCCCGGCGCGCCCGACTGGATCGACACCGGCACGCGGCGGATCTCGACGTTGGTCTTGGGCAGGCGGCCGAACACGGTCGGCAGCTTGGGCTCCAGCGCAGCGACCTGTTCGTTCAGCCACTTCAGCAGGTCTTCCTTGCCCGCGTCGGTGTTGGGGAACAGCTGGGCCGGGTCCTTGTTCAGGGCCTGAACCCGCTCGCCGACGGTGCCCTGGGTCATGCCCTGGGACTTCAGGATGCCGTCGATTTCGGCGGTGATCTCGGCCACCTGTTCGACGCCCATGGCGTGGATTTCCTTGGCCGACAGGGTGGTCGTGGTGTTCGACTTCAGCCCGGCGGCGTAGAAGGCCTCGCCGTCCGGCAGGCGCCACACGCCGGCGTCGTGAACGGCCTTCGGGCGGATGGCTTCCAGCGCCTCGATCTGGCGGACCAGGGCCGGCTTGACCTTCTCGTCCACCAGGGCGGCGGCGCGCGCGTCATAGCCCGACAGGTTCAGCGCGCCGGTCTTGCGGACCAGAGACTGGATCATGGCCATGTCGGCGGCAGGCGTGTCGCGCAGGGTGCGGATCTGCGGCAGCATCCGGTCGATGATGAAGTCCGGCGCGATGACGCCCAGCCCGGCGTCTTCCCTGATCTTGTCCGTCTCGCCGTCCAGCACGCCGGCGAAGGCCTCAAGCCGCGACAGGAAGGCGTCGGCGCCCGCCGCGTCCTCGATGCGGTGCTGGTTGTCCATGAAGTCGGGCGTCGAGAAATAGGCGCCCGACAGCTGGGTCACGATATAGGGCGAGGGACGGCCCGGCCCTGCGCCATAGTCGAAGCGGGCCGTCTGGGCCGCCGTTTCGCGCCCGAAGGCGGCGATGGCGTAGTTCAGCGCCCCGGCCTCGGACAGGCCCTTCTGGTCGAAGGCTTTCAGCTCGTCCCAGCGCTTGATCGCCTCCTCGCGGTCCTTGCGGATGGCGTCCGGTCCGGCCTCGCTGAGCTTGGACGAAAGGCCCGCGCGGGCGTCCTTGTCCAGCCCCAGGTTGGTGGCGCGCTCGGGCGCCTCGTCGATGTCGGCCTCGAACCAGCCGTCCAGCAGGGCGTTCAGGCGCGCGTCGGCGTCGCTGGCTGCAGCGGCGGCGCACTGGGCCAGCATGGGCGCCGCGGCGGCGGTCGCAGCGGCGCTCAGCAGAAGATTGCGGCGATTTATCATTCAGGTACTCCCCCCAAAGAAGCCGCGCCGCGCCGGGCGTTGCTCCATACTCACGCTTAATGAAGGACCGGCGCGTCCGGGAAACTCAGGTCGTCGTCAGGCTGGCGTCCAGGCGTTCATGGTCCGCTCCAGCACCGTCAGCGGCACGCCGCCCAGGGCCAGCCCCGTGTCATGGAAGCCCTTGATGTCGAAGCGACTGCCCAGACGCCGCTTGGCGTCTTCGCGCAGCCTGACCCAGGTGGTGTGGCCGACCTTGTAGCTGGACGCCTGCCCCGGCCAGACGCAGTAGCGTTCGATCTCGGTGGCGATGGTGCTTTCCTTGTCGCCCAACGCATCGACCATGTAGCGGATGGCCTGTTCGCGGCTCCAGCGCTTGTGGTGCAGGCCCGAGTCGGCCACCAGCCGCGCGGCGCGGAACATCAGCGACTGCAGATAGCCCACCTGGCCGAAGGGATCGTTTTCATAGACGCCCATCTCGTCCGCCAGCTGCTCGGAATACAGGCCCCAGCCCTCCGAATAGGCCGAGAAGCCCATCACCTTAATCAGCAGCGGCGTGTCCGGCTGCTCCATCTGCAGGGCGATCTGATGGTGATGGCCCGGCGTCGCCTCATGATAGGTCAGCGTCGGCAGCATCCATTTGGGCCACTCGGCCGTGTCGCGCAGGTTGATGTAGTAGGCGCCGGGCCGCGACCCATCCAGCGCCGGGGCCTGATAATAGCCGCCCGGCGCCCCCGCCTCGATGGCCTTGGGCACGCGCCGGATCTCGCAGGGCGACTTGGGCAGGCGGCCGAAATAGTCCGGCAGGCGCGCCTGCATGGCGGCCATCTGGACGTTCAGCTCCTGCAGCAGCTCTTCCTTGGCCTCGTCCGTGTTGGGATAGACGAAGCGCGGGTCCGCGCCGATGGCGGCGATGCGTTCCCCGACCGTCCCTTGCGTCATCCCCTGCGCCTTCAACAGGGCGTCGGCGCGGGCGGAGATCTCGGCCACCTGCTCCAGCCCCATCTGGTGCACCTCGTCGGGGCTGAGCGAGGAGGTGGTGTAGTTCTTCAGGCCGTAGCGGTAATAGGCCTCGCCGTCCGGCAGGCGCCAGACGCCCGCGTCATGCGTCGCCCCGGCGCGCACCGCCTTCAGCGCCTCGGCCTGACGCCGGATCGCCGGATAGACGGCGTCGGTCAGGATGGCCTCGGCCCGCGCGGCCCAGTCGCCGGGGATGTTCTTCTCGGCCGTGCGGCGGGCGATGGACTGGGTCATGACCGACTGGGCGGCCGCCGTGCCGGTGATGGCCTCCATCTGCGTCAGGGTGCGATCGATGACGAAGTCCGGCGGCACGGCCCCGGCGGTGTAGTCGATCTGCATCCGCTCACGTTCGTCATCCAGACTGCGGGCGAAGTCGGACAGGCGCGACAGATAGGCCTCGGCGTCGTCCGCCGCCTCGATGCGGTGCTGGCTATCGAGGAAGTCGGGAATCTGCTGATAGGACCCGCCCAGTTGGCTGATCGTATAGGGCGAGGGGAACATGCCGCCGCCGTAGGGGAAGGCGTAGCCCTGCATCACCGTCTCGCCGAAGAAGCTCAGGGCGTCGTGATAGATCTGCTCCTTGGCCGGCAGGGCGTCGCGGTCGATCGCCGCCATATCCCTCATTCCGGCGATAAATTTCGCCTTGTCGGCCTCGACCTTGGCCTGACTGCGGTCGCTCAGCTTGAAGCGGGCGTCGGCCATCGGCCCTCGGTCCATGCCCAGCATGGTGAGGGCTTCCGGATCGCTCAGCAGCATCTCCTGCGCGATCCGGTCCATCAGGGCGTTGAAGGCGGCGGAGGCGTCCTGCGCCCCCGTCGTGCGGGCCATGGCGCGCACCGGCCCGATCGCCGCCAGCGCTCCCCCCGCTGCGGCCCCTGCCAGAAGACGGCGACGATCCATCATGGCTTTCCTCCCAAAAAGCGATGGACCGGGATGCTAACGGCGTCGCCGCCGCCTGCAAGGCTAGATCGTCCCCCGAAGCGTTTTCCGCAGAATCAGCGCGTCACATGCGCCTTGATGCAGTCGCGCACGGCGCGTTTCAGATCGCCTGGCGCGTTCGGCTCGTCCACGCCCTCGGCGGCGAAGACCGCGCGGACGGCGGCGTCCAGCCCCTTGGGCAGGGCGGCGATCACCTTCTTCTGCCCCTTTTCATGCAGGCAAAAGCCGACCTGGGTGCACAGGTCGGCGAACATGGAATCGAAATCGGGGGCGGCGTCGGTCATTTCACTCAGGCTTTCAGCCGCTTGGCGTGGAAGGCCACATGGTCGTCCACGAAGCTGGCCATGAAGAAGTAGGAGTGGTCATAGCCCGGCTGCATCCGCAGGGTCAGCCCCTGACCGGCCTTTTGCGCCGCCGCCGTCAGCAGTTCCGGCTTCAGCTGATCGGTCAGGAAGGTGTCGGCGTCGCCCTGATCCACCAGGATGTCGTCGAACACGCCTTTCGCCGCCCCGCTTTCGATCAGCAGGGCCGCGTCATGCTTGGCCCATTCCGCCCGGTCCTCGCCCAGATAGGCGGTGAACGCCTTCTCGCCCCACGGACAGCGCGTCGGCGACGAAATCGGCGCAAAGGCCGACACCGACTTGAACAGTTCGGGATGGCGCAGCGCCAGCGTCAGCGCGCCATGCCCGCCCATCGAATGGCCGAAGATCGAGCGCGTCTTCGTCGTCGGGAACTGGGCGTCGATCAAGTCGATCAGCTCGCCCGTGACATAGCTTTCCATGCGGAAATGCGGCGTCCACGGCGCTTGCGTGGCATCGACATAGAAGCCCGCGCCCTGCCCCAGATCATAGGCGGCGTCGTCCGCCACGCCTTCCCCGCGCGGCGAGGTGTCGGGCGCGACGATGATGACGCCGTGTTCGGCGGCGGCCTTATAGGCCCCGGCCTTGGTGGTGAAGTTGTCCTCGGTGCAGGTCAGGCCCGACAGCCAGATCAGGACCGGGAACGGCCCCTCGCCAGCAGGCACGAAGACCGACAGCGTCATGGGCGTGCCCGTCGTCGCGCTGTCGTGCCTCAGATAGCGCAGCGTCCCGCCGTGAACGACGTGGCTCTTGACCGTTTCCATCAGACTAAAAACTCCAAATCAGTCCGGCCAGACCTTGGCCATCAGGGCGTCATCGAGGACGCCGCCGTCTTCCGAGAAATGCGCGTACCAGTCGCGCGGAATGGGGGCGACCGCGCCTTCGGGCTGGGCGCCGCCGCCCCAGGCGTTGAACTGCAGCCCGACCAGAATGGGTCCCTGCCGCACGGACGGCGCCGGGACTGCTCCTGCGGCGTTGACGATCGCCTCGATCACCTCCGGCTTCATCGGCGGCTCGCCGGTGACGATGAAGGCGCGGGACCGCTCGCCCGGCTTGACCATCAGCAACAGCATCCCCGACGCGCCCGGCTGCATCGGCTGCGTCCCGGCGGCGGCGGCGACCGCCTCATCCACGGCCGTCAGATAGGGCGACAGGGCGGCGATCTCGACCCGTTCCTTCATCACCCGGTCCGGCAGATACAGCACCACCTTCTTGCGGACCCATGCCGGCGCAGCCTGCTCGGCGGGCGCAGGCGCTTCGCCCGGACTGCAGGCGGCGATCGCCGTAACGGCCAGAACGGCCATGATCGACGCAGTCGCCGCCTTCGTCTTCATCGTCTCAATCCTCAGCCCGGCCGGTGAACGGCGCAGATCTTGTTGCCCGACGGATCACGCAGATAGGCCAGATGCAGCGGACCGAAAGGCGTGGTGCGCGGCCCCGCCGGATCCTCGATCGCCGTACCGCCCGCCGCAACCCCGGCCTCGGCGAAGGCCACAACCGCCTCGGGGCTGCGGGCGAAGAAGCCGATGGTGCCGCCGTTGGCGTGACAGGCCGCC
This sequence comes from Brevundimonas diminuta 470-4, assembly GCA_000318405.1. Taxonomy (GTDB): domain Bacteria; phylum Pseudomonadota; class Alphaproteobacteria; order Caulobacterales; family Caulobacteraceae; genus Brevundimonas; species Brevundimonas diminuta_B. The sequence continues at coordinate 23,199 of KB291728.1, forward strand.
TGCCCGTCGCGCGGCCTGACCACGCCCAGCATGCCGCGCGGCGTCATATACCAGACGCCCGGCATAGGCACATTGCCTTCCGCGCCCGGCTGATGGCCCAGCGCGCCCAGAACGGCGTCGTAGAATTTGCGCGAGGCGTCGAGGTCGTTGGCCCCGACAGTGACGTGCGTGAACATGGTGATCCTCCCAGATCCGCCCGACCCTTCGCCGGGCGCCGCCAGCTAAACCGAGCAGGTTTCATTTGGCAACGAACTTTGCTGCACCTGCTCAGTCCGACCTCAGCCGGGGCGCGCGCCCTCGCGGGCGTAGGCGCCCATGAGCTCGCCATAATCTTCGGGCGGCGGGAACTCGGGATAGCCGACCACGGCCCCCGACTGCACGCCCGGCAGGCGCTGCGTCGTCCAGGTGTCGACATGGGGAACGAACCACGCCGCGTCGTCCAGCAGGCTGGGCCTCAGGTTGACGAACTGTCCCCCGGCGATGCCGCGCGTGAAGAGCCAGGTCTTGCACGACGGACAGAAGTGATGCTCCGGCACGGGGTTGTGCAGGCCGCCGATCTCCGTCTCGCCCTCGACCGTCAGCCCTTCGCTTGGCAGCATCAGGCTCAGCGAATAGGCCCCGCCCGTCAGCTTCTGACAGGCGCGGCAGTGACAGGCCGACGCAAAAACCGGAGCCTGAGACACCCTGACCCGCACCTGCCCGCAAAGGCAGGCGCCCGTCCACGGCAGTTTCCAGTCGCCCATGGCTGAACCTCTCTCTTAGAACACGATCACCGAACGGATGCTCTTGCCTTCATGCATCAGATCGAAGGCCTCGTTAATGCGTTCCAGCGGCAGGGTGTGGGTGATCATAGGGTCGATCTCGATCTTGCCGTCCATGTACCAGTCGACGATCTTCGGCGTGTCGGTGCGGCCGCGCGCGCCGCCGAAGGCCGAGCCCTTCCAGACGCGGCCCGTGACCAGCTGGAACGGACGGGTGGCGATCTCCTTGCCCGCCTCGGCCACGCCGATGATGACGCTTTCGCCCCAGCCGCGGTGGCAGGCTTCCAGCGCCTGACGCATGACCACGGTGTTGCCGGTGCAGTCGAAGGTGTAGTCGGCGCCGCCCCCGGTCAGCTCGACCAGATGGGCCACCACGTCCGACACGTCATTCGGATTGACGAAATGAGTCATGCCGAAGCGACGGCCCCACTCCTCCTTGTCGCCGTTGATGTCGACGCCGATGATCATGTCGGCGCCGACCATCTTCAGCCCCTGAATGACGTTCAGGCCGATGCCCCCCAGACCGAAGACCACGGCGTTGGCGCCCGGCTCGACCTTGGCCGTGTTGACCACGGCGCCCACGCCCGTCGTCACGCCGCAGCCGACGTAGCAGGCCTTGTCGAAGGGCGCGTCCTTGCGGATTTTCGCCACGGCGATCTCGGGCAGGACCGTGTAGTTCGAGAAGGTCGAGCAGCCCATGTAGTGGTGAAGGGTCTGGCCCTTGTAGGAAAAGCGCGAGGTGCCGTCCGGCATCAGCCCCTTGCCCTGCGTGCCCCGAATCGAGGTGCACAGGTTGGTCTTGCGGCTCAGGCACGACTTACACTGGCGGCATTCCGGCGTGTACAACGGGATGACGTGATCGCCGACGGCCAGCGAGGTCACGCCAGGCCCGACTTCCACCACCACGCCCGCGCCTTCGTGGCCCAGGATCGAGGGGAACAGACCCTCGCTGTCCAGACCGTCCAGCGTATAGGCGTCGGTGTGGCAGACGCCCGTCGCCTTGATCTCGATCAGCACCTCGCCCGCGCGCGGCCCTTCCAGATCGACCTCGACGATCTCGAGCGGGCGTTTGGCTTCGAACGCGACGGCGGCGCGGGTTTTCATGGGTCTTGGTCCTTCGGACGTCCCTAACGCTCGCCGCGCGGCGGCTCGCTGGTTCAGGGACATGAGGTGGGCGGGTGATTTGGCGACCTTACTACGCCCGTTGCGGCCGGGTCGAAACGGCGACAACCGCAAAACATTATTGCTGGAGGGCAATAATCCTGATCCAACGTCCCCATGAGCCGCTGGGACGGGATCGACGAATTCACCGCTGTCGCCGAACAGGCCAGCTTCTCGGCCGCCGCCCGGCGTCTTGGCCTGTCGACCTCCGCCGTCAGCCGCGAGATCGCCCGGCTGGAGGATCGCCTGCAGACCCGCCTGCTCCACCGCACCACCCGCCGGGTCGAGCTGACCGACGCGGGCCGCGACTTCCTGGCCCGCTGCCGCCGCCTGATCGACGAACGCGACGAGGCGCTCGCCGCCGTCCAGCCGGACGATCAGGCCCCGCGCGGCCTGCTGCGCATGACCTGCTCGGTCTCCTATGGCGAGCGCTTCATCGCCCCCGCTGTCAACGCCTTCGCGCGCCAGAACCCGGAGCTGCGGATCGAGCTCGACCTCGACAACCGCCTGCGCGATCTGGTCGGCGACGGCTATGATCTGGCGGTGCGGTTCGGCCATCTGACCGACTCCCGGCTGATGGCGCGGCGTCTGGCCTCGCGGCGACTGATCCTGTGCGCCAGCCCCGACTATCTGGCCCGCCGCGGCGCCCCGCGCGACCTGTCCGAGATCGCCAGCCACGACGGCCTGATCGGCTCGGCCGAGCACTGGCGCTTCACCGAGGCCGGGCGCGAAGTGACGCTTCGCCCCACCGGCGGCTGGCGCTGCAACTCCGGCGCGGCGGTGCTGGACGCCGTCCTGCAAGGCCTCGGCCTGTGCCAACTGCCCGACTTCTACGTCGCCGAAGCCCTGGCCTCAGGCGCGCTCGTCTCCCTGCTGGACGAGGCCCGCCCGCCCGACGAAGGCGTCTGGGCCGTCCACCCACACCCCCGCCACGTCCCGCCCAAGGTCCGCGCCATGATCGACTGGCTGCACGACCGACTGTCCGTACAGAGGAGCCCCGCATGAACCTCGTCATACTGACCGGCGCCGGCGTCTCGGCCGAGAGCGGGGTGCCGACCTTCCGCGCCTCGGACGGCCTGTGGGAGGGACATCGCGTCGAGGCCGTCGCCACGCCCGAGGGCTTCGCCGCCGACCCGGCCCTGGTGCAGGACTTCTACAACCAGCGACGCCGCCAGCTGGCGAGCGTCCACCCCAACGCCGCGCACCGGGCGCTGGCCGATCTGGCGGCGCGCTGGGCGGGCGACGTCTTGCTGGTGACGCAGAACGTCGACGATCTGCACGACCGGGCGCACGCGGAGACCCCGCCCGCGCCGGGCTTCGAGCTGATCCATATGCACGGCGAGCTGAAGAAGGCGCGTTGCACCGCCTCGGGCGTCGTCTGCGACTGGCATGACAATCTGGAGCCCGCCCACGCCTCGTCTCATCACCCACGCGGACGCTTGCGCCCGCACATCGTCTGGTTCGGCGAAATCCCGCTGGAGATGGAGCGGATCGAGCGGGCGCTGGCGCGCTGCGATCTGTTCGTCTCCATCGGCACCTCGGGCGCGGTCTACCCGGCGGCGGGCTTCGTCCAGCTGGCCCGCATGGCCGGAGCGCGGACGGTGGAGATCAATCTGGAGCCGACGCAGGGCGCGCGCCTGTTCGACGAAGGCGTCTATGGTCCCGCCAGCGAGACCGTGCCGGCCTTCTTCGAGGCGCTCTAGGCCCTCGGCCCGAACAGGATGATCGCCGCGCCGATCAGGCAGACCGCCCCGCCGACGACGTCCCAGCGGTCAGGCGCCGTCTTCTCGACCAGCGCCATCCACGCCAGCGAAGCGACGATATAGACCCCGCCATAGGCGGCGAACGCCCGCCCCGCCGTCTCGGCCGGAACCAGCGCCAGAAGCCAAGCAAAGGCGATCAGACACAGCACGCCCGGCGCCAGCCACCACGGCGAGCGATCCAGCTTCAGCCAGGCCCAGAAGGCGAAACAGCCGCCGATCTCGGCCAGCGCCGCGAGCGGATAGACGAGGGCGAGTTTCACGTGTCTTTCTTCTCCGCCTCAGCCCGTTCGGCCGCCAGCTTGGCCAGCACCCGGCCTCGGCCCTTGGCCAGGGCGTGGATGGCGCCGCGCATGGTGGCGACCTCCTGCTCCGTGAAGGCGGCGCGGCCCAGCATGACGCGCAGGTTCTGGCTCATCGAGCGCTTCTTCTCGGGCGGATAGAAGAAGCCGCCGTTGTCCAGCTCCGCCTCCAGATGTTCGTACATCCCCAGCAGCAGGTCGTTCGACGCGGGCGGCTCGCCCTCACGGAAGCGCGGCGGCGGGGCGTCCAGGATCAGGGTGCGCCACTCATAGGCGTTGATCGCCACCGCCTGGGCCAGGTTCAGCGAATGGTGCTTCGGGTCGATCGGAATCGTCGTGATCCCGGCGCACAGGGCGATGTCGCCCGTCTCCAGCCCCGCCCGCTCGCCGCCGAATAAGAGGCCGGTCTTCAGACCCGAGGCCGTGTCGTCATACAGGATGCGGGCGCTCTCACGCGGGGTGCGCACGGGCTGGCGCGTCTCGCGCGGGCGGGCGGTGGTGGCGAAGACGGTGTGCAGATCGGCGATGGCCGCCGCCACGCTGTCGAACACCTTCACCCCGTCCAGCACCCAGTCGGCGCCGGACGCCGTGGCCCAGGCGCGTTCCTGGGGCCAGCCGTCGCGCGGGCTGACCAGCCGCAGCTCGGACAGGCCGAAATTGGCCATGACGCGGGCGACGGCGCCGATGTTGTCGGCCATCTGGGACTTATCGAGGACGACGACGGGAGGGGTGAGTTCGCTCATGCGCGCTGTGTAATCCTTCTGCCCCGGCGCGAGAAGCGCGCTTGCCTCCTTCTTCGTCGCGCCCATATCCTTCGTCACACACGCTGTTTCAGAAAGCCGCCGCCATGACCGACGCCGCCCCGCTCAAGCCGCTGAAGATCGACTTCGTCTCCGACGTCATGTGCCCGTGGTGCGCCGTGGGGCTGGGCGGGCTCGAACAGGCTTTGGAGCGACTGGAGGGCGAAGGGATCGCCGCCGACATCACCTTCCAGCCGTTCGAGCTGAACCCCGACATCGCCCCCGAGGGCGAGAACATGGGCGAGCACCTGGCCCGCAAATACGGCTCCACCCCCGAACAGTCGGCCGCCAACCGCGCCGCCATCACCGCCCGCGCCGCCGAGGTCGGGGTCGAGATGAACTTCCGCGACGACAGCCGCATGTGGAACACCTTCGACGCCCACCGCCTGCTGCACTGGGCCGGGCTGACGGCGCCCGACAAACAGGCGGCGCTAAAACACGCCCTGTTCGCCGCCCACTTCACGAACGGCCGCGACGTCTCGGACGCGGGCGTCCTGACCGAGGCCGCCGAGACCGCCGGGCTGGACCGCGCCGAGGCGGCCGAGGTGCTGGCCTCCGGCCGCTATATGCAGGAGGTGCGCGCGGCGCAGGCCCTGTGGCGCGCGCGGGGCATCACCTCCGTCCCCGCCGTGGTGGTGGAGGACAAATATCTGATCTCCGGCGGCCAGCCGACGCAGGTGTTCGTCAACGCCCTGCGCGAAATCGCGGGCAAGGCATAAGGCCCTTCTCCCCTTGTGGGAGAAGGTGGACGGCGGAGCCGGACGGATGAGGGGTGTGAGCGCCCCGTTTTCCCATGAACCCGAGGGAGAGAAGGCGCTTCACGGCGCGCCGACACCCCTCATCCGGCCCTTACGGGCCACCTTCTCCCACAGGGGGAGAAGGATCGGGAAAAACAGAGTCCAATTCGTCTGAATCGTCTGAAATCATCGCCCTCTCTTCCGGCGCGAGGCGGGCGCTGAGGACGGCGATGCGGGCCTCGACGGCGCGGCGGCCCAGCAGGTCGTCGGGGGCCAGGCGGGCGGCGTCGCGGGCGACGGCGGCGACCGCCTTCATGTCGGCTTCCAGCGTATCGAGCGGGTCGGGTTCAGGCGCAGGCCGCGGGCTTTCCGGCTCGGCGACGGCCAGCAGGGCCGGATCCGTCAGCGCGCGCCAGGTGCGCAGCCACGACGCCGCCTCGGCCGCCCGCCCCCGCCGCACCGCCCGGTTCAGCCGCATCAGGGCCTGAGCCGCCATCGCGGCCAGATCGGGGGCGTCCGCCGCCGCATCCTCGACCGGATCGTCGTCGTCATTCAGGAGATTTGGCGGCCACGGATCCGGGTCGCCCGCGTCGCAGCGGCGCCAGCCCTCGCGCGCGGCGCGGGACCGCAGCGTCCCCAGCTTCAACCCATGGCGGTCGCAGACGGCCTCGGCCGTATCCCCGGCCAGATAGTCGCGCCGCGCCGTCGCCCAGGTCGCCTCGGAGCGGACGCGATAGCCGTCCCGCGGCGCCGGGTCTTCGTAATAGTGGCCACGCGGGGCGTCATCATGGTTTGGAGGGGGCGCCTCGGCCCGCTCGGCGGTCGAGGGCCGCACATGGTCGGGGATGTAGGTGGTGTCGCCGTACTCGTCCTGCTCCCACCGGCCGGAGGCGATGATGCGCGGCGCCTCCTCATGCCAGTGTTTCTCGGGCCAATCCTTCTCCCGCCCGCCCGAAGCCTGATCGTCCATCGCGCCGCCTCCTGCCTGAAAGGCGGAGGATGGAGGACGGGTGCGTCAGGATCGGACGGGTGGCCAAGCATCGCAGTTTAAGCTTGAGTCTTGAAACTTTCCACGACTTACCTAGGCTTACCGAACATAGCGGGAGGGCGATGTGAAAGGTAAGGCATTCTACGCATATCCTGATGGCATGCCCTCAATTCGGGATGCTATCATAGGTGCCGTGTCAAAAACGGGCGGTGCCATTATAACGTGGAAGGCACTTCAGACGATTGGTTTCAAGATAGATAACTTGATCCGAGAGAAAATCGCAGAAGCCGATGTCCTGATCGCGGACATCACATACCCAAATCATAACGTTTTTTATGAAATCGGCTTCGCCATCGGCAATGACAAGCCCGTAATACCAACGTTAAACAATGGCATTATAAATGCCGCCCTTCGAGTACAAGAGATAGGCCTTTTCGATACAACAGGATGGGCAGGGTACACTAATGCCGACGACTTGCATGCTTGCCTTGAGAAATGGCCGGATTTTGCATGGACAAACAAGTACATAAAGCAAAGAGATTACAATCAACCCCTCTTCATACTTGACTCATTGGTGAAGACTGATTTCAGAAATCACATATTTCATGCCGTAGGAAATGCACACTTACAGTTTAGGTCATTTGATCCAGCAGAAGTTCCTAGGCTAACAGCCGCTCAAGCTATTGCAGATATCTCAGCGTCTGCGGGCTGTATATTACCTATACTGTCAAATGAAATAGTTGATTCTAACGTCCACAACCTAAGAGCATCTTTCATGCTAGGATTGTGTCACGGGTTCGATGTAGATGCTCTCGTAATTCAATATGAAAATGGCCCCGCCCCTCTCGATTTTCGCGATTTCATAACGAACTCAACATTTAGACGCGAAACTGAATCGCATGTGACGGAATTTGCCACAAACATACTTGTCAGAAATCAGCAACCTGCTCGTAGAGAAAGTGATGCGGGGCTTTCCGTCTTAACCCAAATAGATTTGGGTTCCCCGATGGCAGAAAACGAGACCCAAAAATTGCCTCTCTATTTCGTCGCGACGGCGGAATTCGCCAGAGCGAGTCGCGCGGAAGGGGGCGTGGTAATAGGCCGAAAAGGGTCAGGAAAATCAGCGATCCATTTTCAGATTGTTGCTGACCGTTCTCGGGATAAACGCAACTGCGTGGTCGACCTACGGCCGGCAAGCCACAACTTATCGGAGATGCGGGAAGCCCTGCTTTCCGTTGTTCAAGTCGGGGTATTCGACCACACCATTGCAGCCTTCTGGCAGTTCGTAATTTATTTCGAAATAGCGCTTCGTCTACGCAAGCGCCCTTAGAAAAGCAAAGAATGACTTCGATCTGCAAAACAAAATACGTGCATTCGAAGAACGATTCGGACTAACCGAAGCAACTGTTTCGGGCGATTTCACGTCTCGTCTAGAATCCGCCGTCCGCGACGTCGTGACGGCGGCTAAGCAGTTCCAATCAGTCGACTCATTTCGCAAATCCCTCACAAATGCGATGTTCGAGTCACCTATACCTGATCTGCGAAGATTTGTTGTGGATATGGCGTCGGATATAGACGAAATCAGCATACTAATTGACGACCTGGACAAGGGATGGCCGCCGCGTCAAGTAGAGTCACACGACATATCTACCATAAAGCACCTAATTAAATCACTAAACAAGATTCAACGAGAACTTAAAAGAGCAGAAACATCCTGCTCTCACCTCGTATTCGTTAGAAGCGATATATACGAGAAACTAGTAGATGAAACCTCAGATCGAGGGAAATACAATGTAATAAAAGTCGATTGGTCGGATCCTGAGCAGTTGAAACACATGCTCAGGCAGCGTGTGTTTGCAAACCTGCCGGAACGTCTTGGCGAAGAGGCATGGAATGCTTTAGCGCCATCAACTAATAGTGAAAGCTCAATCGATAAATTAATTGACGCGTCTCTTCGTCGGCCTCGATTTCTAATCGACATCTGCGAGCGGATGATCGCATTTGCAGTGAACCGTGGGCATACGTTTGTAACGGAAGACGACGTTAACGCTGCACTTAAGCAGATGTCACTATACCTAGTTTCTGATTTTGCCTATGAAATGCGAGATGTCGCCGGGACACCAAAGGATATTTTTTATCGATTCATAGGAAAACCAGAAAAATTAAGCATGGAGGATATATTATCCATCCTTTCAGGGATGGAAATCGATCTTCCTAACGATGAAATCATAAGCTTACTTCTGTGGTACGGATTCTTAGGTGTTGCCATTGAGGGTAGGAGGCCGATATTCATCTACGACGTTGCATATGATATTCGCCGACTCGAAGGTGAACAAAACCCCACTGCATCGCAGCGGGTTTACGCGGTTAACCCGGCCTTCCTGAGGGGTTTGGAAAAGGCGGCGTAGCACCGCCTCACACCTTCACCTCGATCTCCCCGCCCCCGGCCCTGAACTTCGCGCTCATCTCGGCCATGCCCGCCTCGGCGTCCGCAAGGCTGGCGCCCGCGTCGTTCTGGGCCTTGGCGGCGTCGCGGATGTCCTGGCTGATCTTCATGCTGCAGAACTTGGGGCCGCACATGGAGCAGAAGTGGGCGGTCTTGTGCGCCTCCTTCGGCAGGGTCTCGTCGTGGAATTTGCGGGCGGTCTCGGGGTCCAGGGAGAGGTTGAACTGGTCCTCCCAGCGGAACTCGAAGCGGGCGCGGCTGAGGGCGTCGTCGTGGGCGCGGGCGCCGGGGTGGCCCTTGGCCAGGTCGGCGGCGTGGGCGGCGATCTTGTAGGTGATGACGCCGTCCTTGACGTCCTGACGGTCGGGCAGGCCCAGGTGCTCCTTGGGCGTGACGTAGCAGAGCATGGCCGTGCCGAACCAGCCGATCATGGCCGCGCCGATGGCGCTGGTGATGTGGTCATAGCCGGGGGCGATGTCGGTGGTCAGCGGGCCGAGCGTATAGAAGGGCGCCTCGTGGCAGTGCTTGAGCTGCTCGTCCATATTGGCCTTGATCTTGTGCATCGGCACGTGGCCGGGGCCTTCGATCATGACCTGGCAGCCCTTGGCCCAGGCGATTTTCGTGAGTTCGCCGAGGGTGCGCAGCTCGGCGAACTGGGCCTCGTCATTGGCGTCGGCGATGGAGCCGGGGCGCAGGCCGTCGCCGAGCGAGAAGCTGACATCATAGGCGCGCATGATGTCGCAGATGTCCTCGAAATGCTCGTAGAGGAAGCTCTCCTTGTGGTGGGCCAGGCACCACTTGGCCATGATGGAGCCGCCGCGCGAGACGATGCCCGTCACCCGCTTGGCCGTCATCGGCACGAAGGGCAGGCGCACGCCCGCGTGGATGGTGAAATAGTCCACGCCCTGTTCCGCCTGTTCGATCAGGGTGTCGCGGAAGACTTCCCAGGTCAGATCCTCGGCGACGCCGTTCACCTTCTCCAGCGCCTGATAGATGGGGACGGTGCCGATGGGGACGGACGAGTTGCGGATGATCCAGTCGCGGATGTTGTGGATGTTGCGGCCGGTCGACAGGTCCATGACGTTGTCGGCGCCCCAGCGGGTGGCCCAGACCAGCTTGTCGACCTCGTCATCGACGCTGGAGAGGACGGCGGAGTTGCCGATGTTGGCGTTGATCTTCACCAGGAAGTTGCGGCCGATGATCATCGGCTCGACTTCGGGATGGTTGATGTTGTGCGGGATGATGGCGCGGCCGCGCGCGATCTCCTGACGGACGAACTCGGGGGTGACGAAGTCGGGGATCGAGGCGCCGAAGTCTTCGCCGTCGCGGATGCAGGGCGCGGTCTGTTCGCGGCGCAGGTTCTCGCGGATGGCGACGTATTCCATCTCGGGCGTGATGATCCCGGCCTTGGCGTATTCGTATTGCGTGACCGGGCGGCCCTCGACGCCCTTGAACACCTGATGGTTGGAGGTGTCGAAGCGGGGCGCGAGGTGGCGGCCAGCGGCGTGGCCGTTGTCCTCGGGCTTGACCTCGCGGGGGTTGGCGACGGGGGCGATGTCGCCGCGATCCAGCTGCCAGCTGGATTTGACGCGCGGCAGGCCCTTCTTGATGTCGATGGTCACGGACGGGTCGGTGTAGGGGCCGGAAGAGTCATACATCGTCACCGGCGGCTCGTTGGCGGACGGGTGGACGGCGACCTCGCGGAAGGGGACGCGGATGTCGGGGAAGAGCTCGCCCGCGACATAGACCTTGCGGCCCCCGGCGCGCGGGCCGGTGGGGATCGTGCCGTGCTCGGCGGCGACTTCCTTGCGGGCGTCGGCAAGGGCGAGCTCGATGTTCGGCTCTTCGCGCTCGGGCGCGGGGGTGACTTGGATATTCATTGTGGCGGCCTCTTGGACTAAGAGGTCCGCCGGCGCGGTTTGAGAGCCTTCGGGCGCCGGACTTGCGGCGTCGAAAGCGGTGAACTCGTCCCTTCGCCGGCATGACCCGGATCAGGTTCGACGGGTCAGGCGTCTACGCCAATCTCAGCCGCTCGATCGCGACCCCCCGGAGAACGCGACAAGCCTAGCCCGTTTGCGGGGCGGGTCAAGCGAACGATGCGGGGGGAGAGGGGGCGGCCCGGCTTCTCAGTCGGGGGGGCGTTAAGGCCGGGCCGCCGCAGACTTCGTCGGGGTTGGGGGGGCGTCCGACGTGTCCGATTGCTGAACCCCCGGCCGCGATGTTGGTTCCGTACAGCGCACGGCGTTAGGCATCTTTATCGAACAGGCGTCTTTTTCGCCCTGCGCCCCTAGCGGATCAGGCGATGCGACGACGGCGAGGGCGCCAACAGGATCATCGCTAATTCGGTCTGGGTCGCGCAGGCGGGCTTTACCTCCAACGCCTTCCGGCCGCATGAGAGCCGCCTGAAGCGGACGCGCCGCCGGGAGATCGAGATGAGCCGTGTTCTGGGGGTTCTGGGCGGGATGGGGCCGGCCGCGACAGTGGCTTTTCTGGCGCGGGTTCAGGCGCTGACGCCGGCCAGGTCGGATGAAGACCATGTGCGGGTCATCGCCGACATCAATCCTCAGGTTCCCAATCGCCATACCCAGCCCGAGGCGGCCGGACGGGCGCTGGGTCAGATGGCGCAGGCGCTGAAGACCGCGGGGGCGCAGGTGCTGGCCATGCCGTGCAACACGGCCCACGCCCATGCCGACGCCATCCGCGCGGCGGGCCTGCCCTTCATCGACATGGTGGCGGAAACCGCCAGGGCGGCGGCCGGGACCGGCGCGCGCAGGGTCGGGGTGCTGGCCACGCCGGGCGGGATGCGGCTCTACGCCGAAGCCTTGAGCGCCGAAGGATTGACGATGGTCGCCCCCTCGCCCGCCGAGTGCGAACGGTTCATGCAGTTGGTGTTCGCGGTGAAGGCGGGCGACGTCGGCGCCGGGCAGCGCGCGGCCATGCGCGATCTGGCGCAGGCCCTGATCGCCGCCGGCGCCGAGGCGGTGATCGGTGGCTGCACCGAGGTCCCGCTGCTGCTGGATCAGGCGGACATCAGCGCGTCGCTGATCGATTCCGCCGAGGTGCTGGCGCATGCCTGCGTCGCGGCCTGTCGATAAATCAGGTCTCCGACTTCTTGCCCATCAGGGGCGACAGCAGGCTGTTGACCTCGTCCATCTGGCCGTGGCCCTGGGCGGCGCGATGCTCCAGCTCGGCGGCGCGGCGCTCCAGCTCGCGGGCGCGTTCGGCGCGCGGGTCGCTCTCGGCTACGGCGTGAAGGGCGGGGCGGCGCGACTCCAGCTCGGCGATCAGTTCGTCGAACCGCGCTTGATTCATGTTTTCGCCTTGTTCAAACAGGGCGATGGCCTCTTCCAGAGCGGCTTCAAAGGCGTCTTGATCGGGCATGGGCCTCATCCTCTTATGCTTACGCTTATCAATGGCCGGGGCCGTGCGCGGGTTCCGCCTTGGCCGGTGATCACGCAGGGTTTACGGGTAGGCCATGCGCATTCCCTTCGCCCTTTCAGCCCTGACGCTCCTGCTGGGCGCCTGCACCGTCTCGACCGGCGCCGAGCCTGAGCCGACGCAGGTCGCGGGCGCCGTGTGCGACGTGCCGGACGACCTGCGCCCGGCCCGCCCCTATCGCATCCCGCAGGACGAGGTCGCCGCCGACGTGGTCGTCGCCTTCAACATGCTGGCCGTCAGTTGGTCGCCGCAGGCGTGCCGAAGCGGCAAGGACTATCCCGACGCCCGCTATCAGTGCGCGGCCAATCAGTTCGGCCTGACCCTGCACGGGCTGTGGCCCAACGGCGCCGACAACAAGCACCCGCGCTATTGCGCCGCGCCCGGCCCGGCCATCCCGGTCGAAACGGTGCGCGAGCACTTCTGCATGATCCCCTCGCCCAGCCTGCAGCAGCACGAGTGGGCGGCGCACGGCACCTGCGGCTGGGACAGCCCCGAGGCCTATTTCGCCCAGGCCGCGAAGATGTGGGACGGGCTGAACAAGCCGGATCTGGAGGCCATTCCGGCCCAGCGCCTGACCGCCGGGGCCATCCGCGACGCCTTCGTCGCGGCCAATCCGGGCTTCCCGCGCGAGGGGGTGTTCATCGCCACCACCGACGGCTGGTTCCGCGAGGCGCGGCTCTGCTATTCCAAGGACTATCGGCCGATGCGCTGCCCGCGCGGGCTCGGCGCGCCGGATCGCGAGCGGCTGAAGCTGGCGCCCAAGGGCGTTTCGGGCGGCGTGCAAACCGCCGGTTAACCAAAGCAGGGTCAGGTTGAGGGCTGCTGTTTCGCCCGAGGCCGTCATGTCGACCATGCTGACCCAGTCCCGCCGCCGGTCCAGCGACCACTTCATGCCCGAGGACATGGAGCCGCAGGAGCAGCGCCGCCTGCGCGGCCTGCTGGATCAGATCGACTACGCCGCCTATGTCGCCAACCGCGAACTGATCGGCCATGCGCTGAGCCAGGTCGACGTCGCCGCCTTCCAGAAACTGGCCGTGCTGACGGCGCAGGCGCGGGCGCGATGGGGCGCCGAGGCCGTGCGATTGGCCGAATCCGGCGCCCCGGCGACGCCCGATCAGGTCGCCCGCCTGACCGCCGCCCGCACCGCCTATGACGAACTGAGCGAGGCCTATGACGGCCTGCGCCGGATGGTGGAACGCGGGTATCTGCCGCTGAAATAGACGCCGGCTGCGTCGCCCCGGATCAGTCCAGCTTTTGGGGCCGGGTGACGATCGGGGCGTTGGGGTCGGTCTGGGCCGGGCGGGCCTGGGTCGGGGGCGGGCCCTCGGCCTGAACAGGAGCGTCCGGCTGTGCCGCAGACGGCGCAGGCGAAGGCGCGGCGGGCGGCGTCACCACGATCGGGGCGGGCGGGACGGCGGGCGGCTGAGCCGTGGGCCCAGGGGTCGCCGGCGACGGG
>KB291729.1:0-13643 GCA_000318405.1 Brevundimonas diminuta 470-4
CTCAATACATACCTGTATCGAATGATTCAGAAGACTGCTCTCTTGAGCCCAAGGCCTGTCCGGAGCCGTCCCACGCGTGCCCAGACGCGCGAGCGTATCCTCAACGGCGCCCTGGAAGCCTTCGCCGAACGCGGTTTCCAGGGGGCGACACAGGAGGACATCTGCGAACGGGTCAGATTGAGCCGGGGGGCGTACAACTCCAATTTCCGGTCCAAGGAGGAGCTGTTTTTCGCCATCTACGATCGGACGATCGAACGGCTTGAACGGCATCTCGAAACCTCGATCGCATCGGCCCTGTCCGGACCGGGACCGGCGGTGGAGAACTTCGTCAGGGCGTTCATCGCCGGCTACGCCTTCGACCGCAGTTGGTATCTGCTGCAGGCGGAGTTCGGCCTGCACGCCCTGCGCAACCCCGCAGTGGCGAGCCACTACGCCGCACGGCAGGCTCGCATCCTCTCGGTTATCGAAGAGGCCGTCTGCCGCGTCTGGAGCGGAATCGAGCCCGGCCGCCCCCACGCGTCTTCTCGCGTCGCTCGTCTCATTCTGGCGGTCCACGAAGGCGCCATGTTCCAGCGCCTGCTGGAACCATCCGCAATCAAGGACGGGGAATTGCTCGCCCTCTTCGCCGAGTTTCTGGTCTCAAGGTCCGTCATCGACGCGTGATGAGCGTGGCGCCGCCCGCTCGCCTCCGCCTTCGGCAACGACCGCGATGCAGGCGGCGCAACGCGAGGACAAAACGCCGCCAGCCATGGGCGGACGGCCTATCAAGAGGATAAACGTCCGGTCGGATGATCAGATGAAAGCAAGGCCCCTCTTAAGAGGGGGCCCGGCTCGCCGTCACTTGTCCCCGTAGTAGCTGCCGAAATGGTTGGATGGCGACCACGCCGGGAGCGCTGCCGGCAAGGCCGGCGTCAGATCACCGTAGTCTTCCACGCCGAAAACGACCCTGCCGTCCATGACCGTCAGGACCGATGAAATGGCCTCGATTTCATCCTCCGAGACGGAGAAGTAGTCCCTGTCCAGGATGGCGAAGTCCGCCAGATTCCCGGGCGCGATGGCGCCCAGCTCGGCCTCGGCATTCATGAACCAGGCGCCGCCCCGGGTGAACAGCCTCAACGCCTCGGCCCGCGTGAGCCGGTTGTCATCGGCGAGCGCCTGTGAGCCGGACACGGACTTGCCGGTCACCATCCAACTGATGCCGACCCAAGGGTTGAAGGTGGCGGCCCGGAAGGCGTCCGTCGTCATCGCCAGGGGGATGCCGCTGTCGACCAGCATACGCAGACGCGGGGTCTGCAAGGCCGCTTCCCGCCCGTGCGTCTTGATGAAGCCATCGGCATGCAGCGCCATCTTGGCGTCCAGGGCGATACCGCCGCCCAGTCGCCTGACGCGCTCGATGTTTTCCGGGCTGATGGTTTCGGCGTGCTCCAGGCTCCAGCGCAAGCCGTCGATCGGCACAGTCTCATTCACCCGCTCCAAGGCGTCGAGGAAGGGCGTAATGTTCTCGTTGTAGGAGATGTGCATCCGGAAGGGGATGCGTCGCGCGATCAGCCGAGAGACGTCCTCCTCGACGAAGCGCTGCATCGTGTCAGGATCGATGATCACCGCCGGCCGATCGAAATTCTCGTGATCGTGCACCGCTCCGTTCAGCACCTCGCCCGCCCCGCGATACTCATGACCGTGCTGGAGCGTGGGATGCAGGTTCTGTCCCGGACTGATCGGAGCGGTCCTCGTGATGGCCTCGATCTCCAGATCGACCATATTGACCGGACCGCCGTCGCCGAGTTGGAGGTCCACGAACGGCATGCGCACATTCAGGCGATTGTCGCGGGCCAGCACATCGACCCGGGCTTGCGCTTCCGGGTACGGCCACCGGCCGCCGTTGTCGATGATCGAGGTCACCCCCAGACGGTTCAGGCCGCGAACGCTGTAGGTGATCGAGCTGACCTGCTCCTCGACACTGGGTTGGGGCACCATCGTTTCCAGCGCGAGAAACAGCCATGTGTAGCCATGGATGACGCCGGTGGGATTTCCCCGGCTGTCACGCTCGATCTCGATATCCGGGAGTTGCGCGAACTGTTCGGAGCCGACGTTGAGCGCCGCCATGGCCTGGTCGTTCAAAAGGGCCCGGTTGTAGGCGTACTGAACAATCGCGGGACGATCCGGAACCGCCGCGCGCAGCTCATCGATCGTCGGGAAGCGGTTCTCTTCGAACTGATAGGGCGACCATCCGCCGATGACCTTGACCCACTGGCCCTCCGGCGTGCGTCGCGCCTGCTCGCTGAGCATGTCGAGGGCCTGCCGCAACGTCGGCACGCCGTCCCAACGGACATTGTAGTTGTAGGCCAGGTCATTGAGGACGTGGGTGTGAGCGTCGACGATGCCGGGAATGAGCCTGCGGCTGCGCGCATCGATCACCGTCGTTTGCGCAGTCGACAGGCCGCGGATTTCGGCGTCGGAGCCGACCGAATAGATCCGCCCGCCTCGGACGGCGAGCGCCGACGCTTCCGGCTGAGACCGATTGCCGGTGAAGATCTTCGCATTGACCACGATCAGGTCCGCGCCCGCGCCGGCGACCGGCGCGGTCTGCGCGTGCGCAGTGGTGAACGAGACCGCCGCAACGACGGCGACGAGAAGTGTCCTGATCATTCTGTCCTCGTTTCACTCGCAAGGGGCGCCGGTCCGGCGCGAGCCGGAGCGCCGAAGTTCGGTGCGAGGCCTTGAGCAGCCCCAATGCACAGGTTCTCGCAGCCTCCTCCCTCCGGGATAGACCGCGACACCGGCACACTGTGTCGCCGTGCGAGGAACGCGTACGGTGGCGGCGAAACGATCTAGAGCCGCCTCGCCTTCCCCTCTGTGGACGTACCGGGCAAGCTGGCCTGCCGGCGCACGCCGTTCCAGCGCTTCGCCCCCCGGGATCCAACCGTCAGCTTGGCAGGACAGAGGCTGTAGCGACCGGATTTGCCCCTGGCGGCTGTTCGCGTCGGCTCGGGCGGCGTCTGCCCGGATGGAGGGGCCAATCGGTCCGGCCTCCGGCTACGGACGGCGTTTGCGACGGCGCCCTCAGGCGGCTTGCCTCACTCTCTTGCCTTTCCAACCTTCCCCGAATGGAGACGCGGTGGCGCACGAAAAGGCGCTAGCGTCGGGCGAAGGCGAGGCTCAACTCGGTGCGCGGGCGGAAACAACGCACGGCGAGGCCATATGCTTTTCTCAGTTTCCGACTTCCGCCGAACGGGCGTGCTTGCGGCGGCCTGTCTCGTCGCCGGCTTCATCGCGCTGAGCATCCATGTCGGCCTGCTCGCCGCAGGCGTCCCCTTCCCCATTCCGACCCCGCCATTGTGGGCGACATGGCTGCACACCGCCTTGGTCGCGGGCGGCCTGATCATGGCGCTTGCAACCGCGGGACCGCGGGGACTTGGTGGATCTTTGGCGGGCCGGACGCTGCTCGCCTTCGCCATACTGGTGCTGCTGCAGGAGACCTTCAGGGTCGCGGTCATGAACGGCGTGGTCACCGGCGGCTGGGCCTATGGCGCGATCGGCCTCATCAAGCCCCTGCTCCGGTCCCTGATCCTCGCACTGCTCTGCGCGGTGGCGGTGCGTTGGGCGCGTGGACCGATCTCGGCGATGGCCGCGGCGCTCGCGGCGGCGGCCGTGGCGACCGGCGCCCAACGCCTGATCCATCCGTTTCTGAACCCCTGGCTCGACACCTTCGATCATCTGTCGCGCGCCCCCCTGTTCGTCTTCCCCTATCCCTTCCATGTCACCGTCGCCGCCTACGTCAGCTTCATCGAGGCCGTCGTCGGCGCCGTCATCCTGACCGCGCTGATCTGGGATCGTCTGCCGGCCCGGCTATGGGCGCGACTGGCCTCGCTGGCGCTCCTGACGGCCCTCATCAAAGGCGTCGTGGGCGGGACCGTCCTCTATGGCGTCTTCACCGGCGACAACCCCTGGAGCGGCCTGTTCAGCTGGAGCCAATTCCTGCTGGAGTTCCTGGCCCTCGGCGCCCTGATCGGGGCGGTTTGGGGCAGGCTTGGGCCTGACGGTTCACCAGCCGGCCTTCCACCACCCTGAAGACGGACCGATGAGCGGGGAAGAGGCCCTGATACGGTCCCGTTCAACTGCGGGCCGTGCGCCAGTTGGGATAGGTCACATAGGCCGTCCTGGCGCCGTCGGCCCCGGCGGTGATGGTCACCTCCACCCCCTTGGGCATGTGCACGATTGCGCCGGGCGCGGCCGAAACGGTTTTCCCCTCTGACGTTACTTCAAGTCCGCCCTCCAGCACGATCATGACGTCATCAACCCGCATGGTTTCGGTCAGTCTCGATCCCGCCCCCCAACGCCCGTAGCCGATGCTGATCGGCGCGCCGTCGGCGTCATTAACGACATCGCCGGTTTCAATCTCGTCTTTCTGGCCGGGCGAGCGCTCCATTGCGGCGTCGGCGAATATGAATCCCTGCATCTTCATGGTGCGGCTTCCGTCTGTTCGTCTGCAACGCAAATTCCCGACGGCCGGGACCGTTCCTCGAGATGATCCCCGATCCCGCCAGGGTCGCCCTGCGCCTTGTTGGTGAGGAAGACGCGACGAGCGCGGCGGCTGGACGCGACGGATGCCGATGCGCCCGGAATCCGAGCCGCTTCCGACCAGGGCGGCGCTTATTAGTATTTGAAGGTCGCCATGGCGCTGGCGAGAAAGATGGTCTGCGATGATCCGGTCTCGCGGATGAAGGGACCGGCCCCGAGGGCGCCGGCCGAAACCGCCAGCGCCAACTCCTGTGTCGCGCGCCATGTCGCTGACAGCTCGATCTGGGTGCCGATATAGCGAGCGTTGCTGCCGCGGCCGCTGCGGACCAGCGCTCCTGGAATGGAATAGACTCCGTCGCGAGTGCTCTCGCGCCAGTAGGCCGCCCCCATCAAGGTGACGTCCAGGTCGTCACGGGGACGAAGGGTGACCGAAGGCTGGAGGTGAATGAGGTTGCGAGGACCGATCGGCGACTGGGCGACGAAGTACCGCCCACGGGGGAACAGGGCGTTGAAGGTGTTCAGCTCGGGGTCGTCGGGGTCGTCGTCGCCGGAGATGTAGTCGATCATCATAACGACTTCGGGACTGAGCGGAGCTGTCGCAAATCGGCGACGGATTTCGCCGCCCACGCCCCAGGCCGCTGTGCGGCATCGTTGAACTCGCCGCGCTGGATGACGCCCTCGACGTTCCATCGCCATCCGCCTTCGACCCCGAACCAGCGCATGCCGAAGGAGTGAACGGTCTGGCGACCCGAGCCCTGGTCATAGACCGCGTTACGATCCCGGAATCCCAACCAATAGAGATCAACGCCGGTCCGGCGGTCTTGGGCAAGCCACTGGGTTCCATAGAGCCCCCACAACGCCTTCTGGTCCGAGGACCGGTCATCGAAGTCGCCAACACGGTTTTCGACGGGCCGCAGACCCAGGGCGGTGATCCGACGCGTTCCCCGGGTCAGGGAGACATCGGCGCCATCGAACGCCAACGGCACATTCACGCCGTAGCGCGTATCCACCAGACGCCCGCCGCCCAAGGATCGCAGCCGCCGCCCAGCGGCTAGATCCAATGTGGTCCCCGACGCAATCTCCATCTCCAGGCCGACGAAGCCCTGCAGGAAATCGACGCCCGTCGTATCCACAGGCGTCTCGACGCGATCGGCTCCGGAAATGTCTGAGATGATCGGCTGGGCGAACACGCGCAGCTGACCCATATGCAGGTCCGCGTAGGGCATCACACGGTTCCAGAGATAGTCGTTGCGTGGCTGCTGCCCCCATTGCCCGTGCTGGTAGGATTCATATCGGGTCCGCGCCTCAAGGCCGGTGGTCAGATACAGGTCTCCGGCGTCGTTGAGCGGAAGGTATTTGAACGGTTCGGTCCAGCGCCCCGTGCGCCTCCGCGGGTCCGCAAGAACTGACCAATCCTCACTGTATCGCTCGATGGTGATGCCGGGGCCGCCCACGCTCGCCGGCGCCTGAGCCCAGGCAGCCGGCGCCGAAACGGCGATGGCCGCGATCCCCGTCAGACATCCTCTCCAGCAGAGCCGACGCGCGAAGGGCTTCTCGGCCCCGCGACGGAGCGACCCGCTGCGCCGCCCGGCCATGGCGAGGAAGGAAGAGGGATTGGTCGGGTCGAAGGGGTGGCGGGACGCCATGCCGAATCTCTCTTGTTGGAGGTGGAGCAGACGCCGACAGCGCCGACCCTTGCGACATTGGCAGTTCCGATTTCGATGCGGTATGGCCCCATGGGGCTACGCAGTGTCGCCCAAGGAGGAACAATCATGCACATCGACGAACTGCGCACCTTCGTGGAGGTGGCGGACACCCTCGGCGTTTCGCCCGCTGCGCGGCGGCTGGGCGTCGCCAAGTCCGTCGTCAGCCGCCGCCTCTTCAGGCTGGAAGCGGATCTGGGCGTGCAACTCCTGTCGAGAACCACGCGCGGCGCCGTCCTCACCGAGGCGGGCGCGGCCTTTCGGGACCATGCGGCCCGGATTTGCGCTGAGGTCGACACGGCGCGGGAGACGATCGCGCCACAGGGGGAGCTTCAGGGCCGTCTGCGTGTCGCCGCGCCCCTCACCTTCGGCCCGACCCACTATGCGCCTGCCCTCGCTGAAATGGCGCGACGGCACCCCAAGCTCACCTTGCAGACCTGCTACTCGGATCGTTTCGTCGACCTAGTGGCCGAAGGTTTCGATTGCGCCATTCGGGTCGGCTATCTGCAGGATTCCACCCTGATCGCCCGCAGGTTCGGGTCCGTGTACGGCAAGCTCGTCGCCAGCCCCGATTACATCCGCCTCCATGGCGCGCCACAGGCGCCGGACGACATCATGGACCACGAGGCTCTGATGCAGGGGTCCGAGACCTGGCAGTTCATCGATGGCGACCGAACCGTCTCGATCCGTCCCCGCGGCCGGTTCAAGGCTGACAACGGAACCGCGCTCGTCTCGGCGGCCCTGGCTGGGCTCGGGCTGGCCTGGTTGCCGGACGATTTCACCCGGCCCCACGTGGAGGCCGGCAGACTTGTGGAGGTGATGCCGCAGTTTCCGGTGCCGCCGGGCGGGGCTTACGTCCTCAGGCCGCCCGGCCAGCATCCGTCCCGCAAGATTCGCGTCTTGACCGAGTTGCTCATCGAGATGTGCGTTTAGCTCTGAAGGGTCGCACGGCCGGAGCCAACTCCAGTCGGGCTGTTTGAGCCCCAGATAGCCGACGCCCCGCGTTGCCGGAATGGCGACACCGAGGCGCTCGCCGCGCGACTACTCATCCCCGATCGGAACAGGGATAGTCGAGCTTCTCGCAGCAGCCCGGAGCCCGACGTGCCCAATATTCTCGCGCTCACCAGCAGCGTTGCGGGCGACGCCTCGGTCTCGAGCCTCCTGGTCGACTACGCCGTTCGACAGTTGGTGGAGTTTCACAGCGGCGGGGCGGTCACGCGACGCGACCTCGGCCAGGACCCGATCCCTCATCTGACGCCCGAGACCGTCGCGGGCGTGCGCGCCGTGGCCAATACCGCGCCGGAGCTGACGGCGCGTCGGCTCTCCGACAAGTTGATCGGCGAGGTCTTCGCCGCCGATGTCATCGTGATCGGCGCGCCGATGTACAACTTCAGCATACCCACCGGTTTGAGAGCGTGGTTCGACCACGTCATACGGCCGAGGATCACGTTCGCTTACGGCGAGGCGGGCGTCCAGGGCCTCGTCACGGGCAAGAGGGCGATCGTGATCCAGTCCCGCGGCGGCCTCTATACCGAAGGCCCCTTGGCGAGCCTGGATTTTCATGAACCCTATCTTCGCCTCCTGCTCGGCTTCATCGGGATCAGCGATGTCGCGTTCGTCCAGGCTGAGCGGATCAGCCTTGGACCGGACGCCCGAGAAGCGGCGATCAACCAGGCGAAATCCACAATCGCGGTCGTCGCCGCTCAGCCCTTGTCCGACGACGTCTAGACCCCGCCTCGGCGAGCCCCCGGCTGGCCAGCCCGAGCCCTGCCCTTGGGAGCGAGCGAGCCACCGATGCCCCACCCACGTCCCGCCGTCGCTGCGCGTTGAAAAGGAGGTCTTCCATGCCTGACTTCGCGCCGCCCGCTGTGAATCACGGCTCCGTTTTCGCCGACATGCGCGCCCACCACGTCGCCATCCGCACGCCCGATCTGCAGCAAGCTCTCGACTTCTACGTCGGCGTTCTGGATTTCCGCATCGTTGCGACCTGGCCTCACGGCGACAGCCTGCTCGCCTATATCGCCCCGCCCGCTGACGACCATTTCTACGTCGAGATTCTGGGAGGCGGCGCGCCAGTACCGGTCGAGACTCGCCCCTACGCAGATTTGAGCGATAGCCTGCAGTATCGCGGCTATCATCACCTCTGTTTCGCCGTCGCCAGCGTGGACGCGACCATCGAGCGACTGCGCGCACGCGCGGTGACGATCGTGACAGATCCCCTCGTCGTCCCCGCGATCAACCGCAAGCTCGCGTTCTTCTGCGACCCCTTCGGCAATCTCATCGAACTCGCAGAGGTCCTGAGTTGATCACAGACCATGTCGCCTATGATCGACCGGCAGCGGAGGCCGCGCTGACAATGCCGTCCCACCCCGCCATCGCGACATCGACGACGCTGTCGAGTTCGGAACGGTCGGCGCCGTTGCGGGCCCGGATCGACATGCCCGCCTGGACGGTCTCCACAAAGCGCGCCAGTCGCGCGGTGTCGAGATCCTGCGGCAAATCTCCTTCCGCCACGCCTCGATCGATGCGGGCCTTCAATCGGCTGAACGTCGTCTCCACGTCTTTGGCGAAGGCCTGAAG
Organism: Brevundimonas diminuta 470-4; assembly: GCA_000318405.1. Taxonomy (GTDB): domain Bacteria; phylum Pseudomonadota; class Alphaproteobacteria; order Caulobacterales; family Caulobacteraceae; genus Brevundimonas; species Brevundimonas diminuta_B. Next base: position 8,802 of record KB291729.1, read on the forward strand.
CGCGGGCAGGCCCTCGCACCCCATGGAGGCGATCGTGGCCATACAGCCGCGCGGGATGTCGAAGACCGCGCCTGAGAAGGCGGCGGCTGAATCGTGAAGAAAGGCGGCGGTCGCCTCGCGTGCTGTCGTCGCCTGGCGGGCGCGATCCCAGGCCAGACCCTCATATTTCCGCACGTAGTGATGCAGCGCCTGGGTGAAGAGGTCGTCCTTCGATCCAAAGGCCGCGTAGAGGCTCTTGGCGCCTATGCCCATGGCTTGGGTGAGGTCCGCGATGGAGGTCGCTTCATAACCCTTGGACCAGAACAGGGTGGTCGCCGTGTCGAGCGCGGCGTCACGATCAAACGCCCGCGGTCGGCCGCGGCCGCGCCGCGCCGGAAGCGCCTCGGAAAGGGGTGAATCTAAATTCTGCATTGAATGATGTATAATTCCGTTGACGCCCATTTTCAACGTCCCTACCTAATTATGCACCAGTCACTGCATAAATGGATGAGACGATGATTGATCTGAGTGGGAAACGCGCCCTCGTCACCGGCGGCTCTCGCGGCATCGGGGCGGCGATCGCTCTGGCCCTGGCCGAGAACGGTGCCGATGTCGCCTTCACCTACGCCAACTCCCCCGATCGCGCAGAGGGCGTCAGAGGCGCGATCGCAGTCAAGGGGCGCAGGGCTTTCGCCATCAAGGCCGACAGCGCCGACCCCAAGGCGATTGAACGGTCCGTCGCGGAGGCCGTCACAGCACTTGGCGGGATGGACATCCTCGTCAACAGCGCCGCAGTGGGCTTCAATGGCCTGATCGCCGATCTCGATGTGGACGCCTACCAGGCGATGATGGACATCAACGTCCGGGCCCCGGTGCTGTTCTCCAAGGCCGCCATCCCGCATCTGACCTCGGGCGGACGCATCATCTTTATCGGCTCCAGCCTGGGGGATCGCGTCCCGTTCCCGGGCGTGACCGCCTACGCCATGTCGAAGTCGGCGCTTCTGTCTTTGACGCGTGGTCTTGCCCGCGAACTGGGGCCACAGGGCGTCACGGTCAATCTGGTCGCCCCCGGCTCGACGGATACCGAGGCCAACCCGGCGGACGGCGAGAGCGCTGAGTTCCAGCGTGGTTTGACGGCGCTGGGACGTTTCGCCGAGCCGGCCGAGATCGCCAACGCCGTGGCCTTCCTGGCCAGTGCGGCCGCCGGCGTCATCACCGGCTCCGTCCTGACCGCAGACGGCGGCGCCACAGCGTGATCCCTAAGACGCCTCCGGTTCTTGCAGCCGGAGGCGTCATGGCGGCCAGCGCCCCATGAGATCATTGGCCCGGACGCACCGCATTAAAGCTGAGGGATCCGCCGATCATCACCGAGCACGATCCCCATGGTCCGTCGCATCAATCGCGGGCTGAAGCCCAGGCCGCGCCAGGCTTTCGGCTGGCTCCGACATCCCTGACGACATCCAGCAGAGCGCGCAACGCAGGGGGGATAGACCGATGCCCAGGGAAGTAGAGCGTCAGCCTCTCTTCGCCCGGCATCCAGTCCGAAAGGACCTGGCGTAAACGTCCCCGCGTCAGCGCACCGGACGCCGCAAACTCTGGAACGTAGGCGATGCCCAAACCAGCGACGGCGGCGTCCACCATCAGCGCCTCGTCATCAAGGACCAGACGGCCGCTGATAGCGAGCGCTAGCGGAGTTCCGTTGCGCTCGAACTCCCAGCGATAGGGTTTGCCGCTCGGCAATCGGTGGCCGATGCAGCGATGGCGATTCAGAGCTTCCGGCGTGTCCGGCGTGCCGGCGCGCTCGAGATAAGCCGGAGCCGCGACGCACACGTATCGAAGCCCGGCAGGCATGGGCGCCGCGATCATGTCCTTGGGGATCATGTCATGCGGCCGTACGCCGACATCGAAACCCTGTTCTACAATATCGACGAGACGATCCTTCGCGACGATATCCACGGTCACCTCGGGAAACCGTTCGGCCATCTTCGGCAGGATGTCGCGGACAAACATCGCCACGGCCAGACGCGGTGCATTCAGACGGACCACGCCCTGCACCTGCCCGCGGAATGGAGCGACGCTCTCCAACGCGTCGTCAAGCAGGTCGAATGCTGGGCCCAGGCCTTCGAGCAGACGGATTCCCGCCTCAGTGGGTGAGACGCTCCGCGTTGTCCGATTCAGCAAGCGCACACCGAGACGTGTCTCGAGCGTCCGCAAGGCGTGGCTGAGCGTCGAGGGAGCCACGCCCAGCTCATCCGCCGCCCGCCGAAAGCTGCGAAGGCGGGCCACCGTCGCAAAGGTCATCAGATCGTTTAGCGACGGGCGGGCCATTCGTGGGATTATTTCATCAACTCGTGCGGAATTGAACGTCTAACCGATCAAATCGACGTCTCCTACCTTCGATCAGCCCCGACAAGCTCGGCGCAAAACCTCAACAACCGAGACGTAACTCCAATGTCTGACCGCGAAGCGATCTTCCCACCCAATCGTCACGCCCTTTACGATCTTCATCGCTATTCCGCCGCCATTCGGTCCGGTGACCTCGTCTTTGTGTCCGGACAGGTCGGCAGTCGCGAAGACGGCTCGCCCGAGCCTTCGTTTGAGGATCAGGTCAGAAGGGCGTTCGCAAATCTCGAAGGAGTCTTGACCGCCGCCGGCTGCGGGTTCGACGACATCGTCGATGTGACCACCTTCCACACGAACCCAGACGCCCAACTGGAGACGGTGATGGCTGTCCGAGCAGAGCTTCTCGGCGGACCGCCTTACCCCAACTGGACCGCCATCGGAGCCACTTGGCTGGCAGGGTTCGATTTCGAGATAAAGGTGATTGCCCGCGTGCCAGGGGATTTCCCCAAGGCTGACCCCGGCATTTCACATCCCTGTTGATAGCCCTGCGGATCGGATATCGGCTCTAAGGGGCCGATATCTCCGTCTTCAGGACCTCAGTGACCGTCGGAAAACATCCGGGTCGCGCGCTTTCGGCATTCGAAAAGTGCGCTCGTATCGGATGCGTCAGAAGACAGCCGAGCCGGAACAAAGTGTGCGCTAACGGCGCGCATTGCGCCAATCAACCTACCCGAACCAACAGGGCGATGATCTCCTCGATCTTGCGACGCTGCTCCGCTGGGTCACCCGAGACGATGGCGTCCTCGACGCAGTGGCTGAGGTGCCCCTTCACCATCTCGTTTTCGAACCGGCCCAAGGCGGCCTTAATGGCCCGGACCTGGGTCAGGATGTCGATGCAATAGCGGCCGTCCTCCACCATACGCGAGACGCCGCGCACCTGGCCCTCGATGCGGTTCAAACGCTTGGTCAGCGCGGGCTTGTCGTGGTGATGCATGGTCGGATCATAGCGTGGATCACCCATTTGCAAAATACCCTATGGGGGTATAATTGCGGTCCATAGTTAAGGTCGAGGATCGCCCATGTCGCATGACCATAGCCCGCACGATCACCGTCATTCCCAGGGCCCCGACGCCCAATCCTCGACCAACGCCACAGCGAAGGATCCCGTCTGCGGCATGACGGTCGATCCGGCGAAGACGACCCACCATACGACGCACGACGGGCACGAGTTCCACTTCTGCTCGGCCGGTTGCCGAGCGAAGTTCGTCGCTGATCCGGCGAAATACCTGACGCCCGCCGCGCCCGAACCCGTCAAGCCCGGCGTCATCTACACCTGCCCCATGCACCCCGAGGTGCGCCAGATCGGCCCGGGAGCCTGTCCAAAATGCGGCATGGCGCTGGAGCCGGAAGACGCCACGGCCGGCGCCGGCCCCAATCCCGAGATCGCCGACTTCACCCACCGGTTCGTCGTCGGCGCCGTCCTGACGGTCCCCCTGTTCGTGATGGAGATGGGCTCGCACCTGCTCGGTCTGCACATTCCCCTACCCCACGGCTGGAGCGGATGGGTCCAGTTCGCCCTGGCGACGCCGGTGGTGTTGTGGGCGGGCTGGCCGTTCATCGCGCGCGGCTGGACCTCGGTCAGGACTTGGAACCTGAACATGTTCACCCTGATCGCGCTCGGGACCCTGGTCGCCTGGGGTTTCAGCACGGCCTCGGTCGTCGCGCCCGACCTGATCCCCGACGCCTTCAAGGACATGCACGGCCAGCCGCCCCTCTATTTCGAGGCCGCCGCCGTCATCGTCACCCTGGTGCTCTTGGGCCAACTGCTGGAGTTGCGCGCCCGCGAACGTACCTCCGGCGCCATCCGAGCCCTGCTGGACCTGGCGCCAAAACAGGCCCTGCGCATCCGGTTGGACGGAACGGACGAGGAGATCGCCGTCGAACACATTGCCGTGGGCGACCGCCTGCGCGTGCGGCCGGGCGAGAAAGTCCCGGTCGATGGCCGCCTGATCGAAGGCCGGGCATCGCTGGACGAGTCGCTCGTCACCGGTGAATCCCTGCCGGTGACGAAGCAGGTCGGCGACGATCTGATCGCGGGCTCGTTGAACGCCACCGGCGGCTTCGTGATGGAGGCCGAGAAGGTCGGAGCCGACACCCTGCTGAACCAGATCGCCGCCCTGGTGGCTAAGGCCCAGCGCAGCCGCGCGCCGATCCAGCGGCTGGCCGACCGCGTCTCCGCCTGGTTCGTGCCCGCCGTGGTGCTGGCGGCGGTCGCGGCCTTCATCGTCTGGTCTGTGATCGGGCCGGAGCCGCGTCTGGCCTATGCGCTGGTCGCGGCGGTCAGCGTGCTGATCATCGCCTGCCCCTGCGCCCTGGGTCTGGCCACGCCCATCTCGATCATGGTCGGGGTGGGGCGCGGCGCCCAGGCGGGCATACTGATCCGCGACGCGGAAGCATTGGAAACCTTCGCCTCTGTCGACACAGTGGTGGTCGACAAGACCGGCACCCTGACCGAGGGCC
>KB291729.1:13663-38499 GCA_000318405.1 Brevundimonas diminuta 470-4
CAAGACCGGCACCCTGACCGAGGGCCGCCCCGCCCTGACCGCCGTCCAGCCCGCGCCCGGTTTCGACGAGGCCGAATTGCTGCGCCTCGCCGCCGCGGTCGAGCGGGCCAGCGAGCACCCCATCGCCCGCGCCATCACCGAGGGCGCTTCCGCGCGCGGGATCACGCCCGCCGCCGCCGAGGACTTCGACAGCCCCGTCGGGCGCGGGGCCTTGGGCCTGGTCGAGGGCCGCCGCGTGCTGATCGGTTCAGTCGGCTTCCTGAAGGACGAAGACGTCGACGCCTCCGGCCTGTCCGCCCCGGCCGACGCCCTGCGCGCCGATGGAGCGACCGTGGTCATCGTGGCCGTGGACGGCGCGCCCGCGGGCCTGCTGGCTGTGGCCGACCCGGTCAAGGCGACCACGGCCGAGGCGGTCGCGGCCCTGCACGCCGAGGGCGTTCGCATCCTGATGCTGACCGGTGACAACGAAACCACGGCCCGTGCCATCGCTGCCCGCCTGAACATTGATGAGGTCCGCGCCGACGTCAGCCCCGCCGACAAGGCCGCCGTGGTCGAAGCCCTGAAGGCTGAAGGCCGTCGCGTCGCCATGGCCGGCGACGGGGTCAATGACGCGCCCGCCCTGGCCGCCGCAGACGTCGGGGTGGCGATGGGCGCGGGCTCGGACGCGGCGATCGAGAGCGCGGGCGTCACCCTGCTCAGCGGCGACCTGAACGGCATCGTCCGGGCGCGACGCCTGTCGCGCGCCACGGTGTGCAACATCCGCCAGAACCTCGGCTTCGCCTTCGGCTACAATGCGCTCGGCGTGCCTCTGGCGGCGGGCGTCCTCTATCCGGCCTTCGGCCTGCTGCTCAGTCCGATGATCGCCGCCCTGGCCATGTCGCTGTCGTCTGTCAGCGTCATCTCCAACGCCCTACGGCTTAAGGGCGTCCGGCTGTAGAAGGCAGAGCGCCGAAAGTCCTGCTTGCCGATCGGCCCGCCATCGGACGACCAGTCAACGCGGAGTGACGTCTGGCGCCTGTAGCATTCTGCGCGGCGGGTTCGACGAGGCCTAAAACGCGACGATCACCCGAAGCTCAGTCCCGTCACCACAGGTCGCAAGGAAGGCGTCTGGCTGCACGCGTCAAACGGTCAGGCTCGTAAAAGTCTGTGGCTACCGGAAACCTACGGGTAGCGCTTGTCTGCACATCGCGCTCGACTCAGCTTCTCGCGATCCTCGCGCAGCGGCTCAGGAGGCGTCACATGACCGAGCCTCGGCTCTTCACTGAAAAGGAGGCCGCAGAGTACCTGGGCCTGCCAGCGGCCAGCGTCCGCAAACTATCGTTCGGGCACGTGCGGCTCGGAACACGACATCGATACGACCGCAAGGTTCTGGACGCCCATCTTGACCGGCTGGCCGGACTGGATTCTTCTGCGGAACTGAACGTGAACAAGGCCGATGCCGAACTCGCCCGCTTCATTGCCGATCACCCGGATGCTGCCCGGGGTCCATAGGATCAAGCGCGCCAAGGCGAACCGGGTTTTTGAATACTGGTACGCGTGGCGCGGCGGTCCGCAAATCCTGGCGGCGCAAGCTTCCAGCCTGCGCTCCCTCGCGCGAGAGGTCGCCCGAAAGGCGCCGGCGGCGATGGAGGCCTATCGCGCGCAGATCAAGACCGAGAAAAGCGCGACCGACGAGCCGACACTCTACGGCTTGATCACGCGCTACCTCGACCTGATGAACCAGGACAAATCACTGGCTCTTCGAACCAAGACGGATCGCCGCAAACATCTTGACCTCGTACGGACGGAATTGGGTGATCTAACGCTGGCCGCCCTCACCTCACCTAAGGCGCGATCCTTCTTGCTCACCTGGCGCGACAAGCGAGCGAACACGCCCAAGACCGCCGACGAGCTTCTGGGCGCGCTGTCACTGGTTCTGAACTGGGCCGTGAACCGGGGTGAGTTGGCTACGAATCCCGTCGCGAACTTCCCGCGCATCTACAAGGTCAACCGGGCCGACATAATCTGGGAGCCGCAGCATCTGGAGACCATCCTGGCCTACGCTGACCCGCCAATCGCGGCGGCGATCCGACTGGCTGCGGTCACGGGTCTGCGCAAGAACGACCTCATCGCCCTGCCTTGGGCGGCGGTGAAGGAGAACGCCATCATCTGGCAAACCGGCAAAAGCCGGGGCCGAAAGAGCGTGGTCCTTCCGATCACGGACGCTGTCCGGGAGGTACTGGGCTCCCTTGAGCGCGGCAGTTGCCCGACCGTGCTGTCCACCTCCGACGGTGAACCGTGGACACCGCCAGGCCGCGGTCTGGACAGCGGCGTACAACGCGCCCGCAATGATGCTGAGGAAGCGGCGCAGACGCGTTCAGGATCGGAAGCGACCGCCGGTCTGGATGGACTGCGCTTCCATGACCTGAGAGGCACCGCGGCGACGAACTACATCCTCGCCGGCCTGCCGCTCGACGACGTGGCCACGATCCTGGGGTGGGAGTTGCAGCGTGTGAAGGAGATCGCCCGGCGCTACGTCACAGGGGAAGCTATCGGATTGGGTATGATCGCCCGGCTTCAGGAAGGGCAGAACAGAAGGCCAACTGTAAAACCCAGTGTAAAACCCACCTCCCTCAGGAGAGGTCAAAAGGGCTCAAATGCAGTGAGGGCGGTGGCTGGGGAACTAGGACTCGAACCTAGAATGACGGTACCAAAATCCGTAGTGTTACCATTACACCATTCCCCAGCGGTCCGGCGTGTCCCGCCCCGACAGTGCGTCGCGGCGAGGAGCGGTCAGATACGCCAAGGTTTCGGGGGATGCAACACCTGAAAACGAAAGAATTTTCATCGACCCAAGAGTTTTTTCCGGAGGCTCATTTACCCGCTTGCGAGGGCCCGTCGGCATGGCTATAAGCCCCCTCCTCGACGCAAGCGGCGGCCCACGGATCGCCTGATTGCGAAAGTCGGAGTGTGGCTCAGTCTGGTAGAGCACCGCGTTCGGGACGCGGGGGTCGCAGGTTCGAATCCTGCCACTCCGACCATTTCTTTCCTTAAGCATTGCGAACGCTGGACTACCGCAAGGTCGTGCCTTTTGGCGCACTGCTGCTAGGCTGGCCGCATGACCCAGCTTCTGACCCCCGCCGAAGTCATCGCCTTCTGGACCGACGCCGGACCCGAAAAATGGTTCGCCAAGGACGCCGCCTTCGATAGCGCCTTTACCGAGCGGTGCAGCGATACCCACTTCGCCGCCGCCGCGCGCCGGCTGGACCATTGGCTTGAGACGCCTGACGCCGCCCTGGCCCTGATCATCCTGCTGGACCAGTTGCCGCGAAACGCCTTTCGCGACACCGCCCATATGTTCGCAACCGATTCCCTGGCCGTCTTCTTCGCCAAGAAAGCGATTGAGCGCGGATATGATCGCCAGGTCGCGCCTGAGCTACGCCCCTTCGTGCTGATGCCGCTTATGCACTCCGAGTCGTTGGAAGATCAGGAACTGCTGCTGACGCTGCTGGACGAGACGACCGAGACGCAGACCTACAAGTTCGCCGTCATCCATCGCGACATCATCGCCCGCTTCGGACGCTTCCCGCACAGAAACGGCTGCCTGGGGCGCGCGACCTCCCCAGAGGAAGCCGCTTTCCTCAACGCAGGCGGCTTTTCGGGCTAACACTGATTGCTTTGCTGAAACGGCAAAGCTAAGGGCTTGCCGGTTCTCCACAATCGGCCGTTTCATAATGTCTCGTTTCGCACTCGCCCTAATGGCAACCTCGGCCCTGTTCGTCGTCTCGGCCTCTCCGGCGGACGCTCAGATTTTTGGCCGGCGGAACAATGCAGAAACGGCCCAGGTCATCAATGAAGCCCCGCGCTGCAGTCAGAACCTCGGAACCGTAGCGATCGCCGAAACCCAAGGCGTGCTGTTCGACCAGATGGGTCTGGGAGCTCCGACGGAACTGCTGCGCACCGTGATCCGCGATTCCGGCTGCTTCACCCTGATCGAGCGCGGGCCGGGCATGGATCTGGTCGAGCGCGAGCGCAACCTGGGCGGCGCCGCGCGCGTCCGCACGGCTGACTTCGTCCTGGTCGCCGAACTCGCGAACCCCATTGAATCGACCGACGGCGATCGTAGGTCAGGACTGCTTGGCTCGCTGGCGGCGGTCGGCGGGCGCGCTCTGCTCACGGCCGGCCTGGCGGCGGCCACGGGCGGCGATCTGGGCGGAGGCGGCGGTCTGGGCGGCTTGGGCGGCTTGGGCGCCGAGGCCGGGCTGAATCCCTTGCAGATGCAGGCCATGAACGCCGCCATGAACATGGCCGGCGGCGCTCTGAGCGGTCAGCCCGCCCCGGCCCAGGCGCTGAACGCCAATACGGTCGAGCGAATTCGCGACCTGAAAAAGGACATCGGTCGCGGCAAGGAAGACGCCCAGATCGTCTTTTCGCTGGCCAGCGTGCCTCTGGCTGAAACTGTCGGCAGCACGCGCGCTGTGGCCAATAAGGATGATCTGCGCGGCCTTCGCATCCGCGACAACCACTTCGGCGGCCGCGTCGGCGCCGGCTATGAGAACCAGGATGAGGGCAAGGTGATCGCCTTGGCCCTGGTGCGCGGATACGCCGATCTGGTGACCAGCCTTGGCGGCACGGGCGATCAGACCCCGAAAGTCACGCTCGCCAACCGCGAGGCTGTTCGCGCCGCCGCCGCCGAGCGTGACGCCGAGGCCGCCCGCAAAGCCGAGGCGGACCGTCGCGAACAGGAGCGCCTTGACCGCGCGCGCGAAGAGGAACGTCGCCGGCTGCGAGAAGAAATCCGGCGGGAAGACGAGGCCCGTCGCCGCGCCGATGCAGCTCCGAACATGGCCAGCCGTCGACTGGCCCTGCCGACTGTGCTGCGCACGGCCCCCAACGGCGACGCCATCCGCCCCCTCGCCCCTGACGCTACCGTGTTCCCGACCGGGAAGTCCGATGGCCAATGGCTCGAGGTGCTGGACGCGGACGACAACATCGGCTGGCTACAGCGGGAACGCCTGACCGCCGATCAGTAAACAAGGGTCCCTTAGCTGGACCGTATTGCTTCGGCGCTTCCGCCCGCCGCGTGTCGGCGACCAAGGGCCGTGAAGCTTGATAGCAAACCAGGAGATCACGTTTTGAAGACCTGTTTCATCGCCCCGGCCCTGGCCGTCCTGATCGCCGCCTCGGCGCTGCCGACCGCATCAGCGGCTCAGGCAGGGCGCAGCAACGCGCAGCGCGCGCAGGACGCCCAGATGGCGCAGATCCCGCGCTGCCGCGCCAGCCTCGGCTCGATCACCATCGCCGACGGACAATCCGACTACTGGCGTGAACTGCAACTGTCGCCGCCGCAAAGCCTGCTGCGCGTGGTGATCCAGCGTTCGGGCTGCTTCACCCTGGTCGATCGCGGCACGGGCATGAGCGTCGCCCAGCGCGAGCGGGAGTTGGCCTCCGGCGGCGATCTGCAACGCGGCTCCAACGTTGGCGGCGGTCAGGTGCGCGCGGCCGACTATGTTCTGGTGGGCGAGATCGCCAGCCAGAATGACAACACCGGCGGCAACGCCCTGGCGGGTCTGGCCGGCGCCGCCCTGGGCGGCCGTGCAGGGGCCATCGTCGGCGGCATGCGCACGCGCAGCATGGAAGCCAACACGGTCCTGTCGCTCACCAACGTCCGCACCTCGGAAACCGAGCTGGTGACCGAAGGCTACGCCTCCAAACGCGACATGACCTGGGGCGCAGGCGCCGCAGGCTTCGGCGCGGGCGCCCTGGGCGGCGGCAGCTATGAAAACACCGAGATCGGCCGCATCGTGGCCCAGTCCTTCATCCAGGCCTACACCGACATGGTGACCCAGATGGGCGGTCTGGGAGGCGCCTCGGCGGCTCAGGCCGCCCCAGTCCAGAGCTACACGGTCCAGACCGCGTCGACGCTTCGCTCGGCCCCGAACGGCGGATCGGTCGTGCGCGCCCTGCCGGTCGGCCTGCGCCTCTACCCCACCGGCAACCGCGACGGCGCCTGGTGGGAAGTCCTGGACGACAACGACAATGTCGGCTGGGTCCAGAACGAACGCCTCGCGCCCGGAACCTGACCCTAAAAATCAATAGCTTGTTTGTACGCCCGCCAGAGTTCTCTTGCGGGCGTACTTATTTGTGATCATTTCGCCCACAGGTCAGGCCGCTTCGTGCCGTTTCAACGTGTGCATTTCATGCACAATGCGAATCATGAACGCCCAAGCTGCCCTCGCTGATCTCCAAGCCCGTCTGGTCGTGGCCCCGGCCGATCACCCGGAGCAGCAGTATCTGAACCTGCTGCGGGATATCCTCGACAACGGCGTGCGGCGCGACGACCGCACCGGCACGGGGACGCTGGGCGTATTCGGGCGTCAGATGCGCTTCGACCTTTCCAGGGGCTTCCCCCTGCTGACGACGAAGAAGCTGCATACGCGGTCGATCTTCATCGAACTCCTGTGGTTCCTGCGCGGCGAGACCAACATCGCCTGGCTCAAGGACAACGGCGTCAGCATCTGGGATGAATGGGCCGACGCCGAGGGCGACCTCGGCCCCGTCTACGGCAAGCAGTGGCGCTCCTGGGCCGCCCCGAACGGTTCAAGCATCGACCAGATCGCCAAGCTGGTTCACGGGCTGAAGACCAATCCCAACAGCCGCCGCCACATCGTCAGCGCCTGGAACCCGGCCGACGTGGACGACATGGCCCTGCCGCCCTGCCACTGCCTGTTCCAGTTCTTCGTCGCCGATGGAAAGCTCAGCTGCCAGCTGTATCAGCGCTCCGCCGACGTCTTCCTGGGCGTGCCGTTCAACATCGCCTCTTATGCCCTGCTGACGCATATGCTGGCCAAGGTCGTGGGGCTGGAGCCGGGCGACTTCGTCCACACCTTCGGCGACGCCCACCTGTATCTGAACCATCTGGAGCAGGCCGAGCTGCAGCTAAGCCGCGCGCCCCTGCCCCTGCCGACCCTGAGCGTGGCGGACAAGGACGATCTGTTCGGCTTTGAACTGTCGGACTTCGTGCTGAACGACTATCAATCCTGGCCGCACATCAAGGCCGCCGTCGCCGTCTGATCCCCCGCATGAAGCTGACTGACCTGCAAGCGGATGTGCTGCGCATCTCCGACATCTACGCGCGCGAACACGCCATCGACCGCGATCGCGACTGGGCCCTGCTGAAGTTGCAGGAAGAGCTGGGCGAGTTGACCGCCGAGCACCTGCGCCTGACCCAACGTGCTCGCGGCGCCGCCGATGCCCAAGCCTTGGCCGATGAGGCGGCGGATGTTCTGGGGATGCTGCTGATCTACTGCGACCGCGCCGGCGTCGACCTGAATGCGGCGATGCAGCGCAAATGGCTGAGCTGGCTCAAGACCGAAACGTAAACTCGCGTAACGGCGACTGGCGAAATTTCGGATTTGAGCGCAACCTCCCCCCGATCCGCTCTCAGGCGGTGACTGGAAACGGGAGGGTTCCATGATCAAGAAGTTCGCCGCCGAACTGGTCGGCACGCTGGTTCTGGTGCTGTTCGGATGCGGCGCGGCCGTGCTGGGCGGGTTCGATCACGTCGGGCAGTTGGGCATCGCCCTCGCCTTCGGCTTCGCCATCATCGCCATGGCTTACGGCATCGGGCCGATCTCGGGGTGCCACGTCAATCCGGCCGTCAGCCTGGGCGCCTTCGTCGCCGGGCGCATGGGCGCCAAGGACATGGTCCTCTACTGGATCGCCCAGTTCATCGGCGCGATCATCGGCGCCGCCATCATCGGCATGATCGCCAAGACCGGCTTCGCCAGCCTGGGCCAGAACGGCTTCGACGCCGGATCGCCCGGCGGATACGGCCTGCAGGCGGCGCTGACGTTCGAGATCGTCGCCACCGCCATTTTCCTGATCACCATTCTGGGCGTGACCGGCGCCAAGGGCCACGGCGCCTTCGCGGGCGTGGCCATCGGCATCACCCTGGCGGTCATCCACATCGTCGGCATTCAGGTGACGGGCGTCTCGGTCAACCCGGCGCGCAGCTTCGGCCCTGCGCTGCTGGCTGGCGGCCAGGCCCTTAGCCAGGTCTGGGTCTTCTTCGTCGCACCAGCCATCGGCGCGGTGATCGGCGGTCTGTTCTTCCGCTTGAAACTGCTCGAGCCGGACGCCTAACTCCTGCGAACGGGAGCGGCGTCGCGTCGCTCCCGATTCGCTTCGGAGAACCGCCTTGGCCCTGCCCCATATAGCCCTCGTCGTCGCCCGCGCCCGCAATGGCGTCATCGGCCGGGACGGCGACCTGCCCTGGCGGCTGCGCTCGGACCTGCAGCGCTTCAAGGCGGTGACGATGGGCAAGCCCTGCATCATGGGCCGCAAGACCTGGGAGAGCCTGCCCCTACGCCCCCTGCCCGGACGGCTGAACATCGTCCTGACCAAGGATGAGTCCTACGCCGAGGCGGGCCCGTCCAAGGGCGCCGTCGTCTGTTCGACGCTGGACGAAGCCCTGTCCATCGCCCGCGAGCAGGCGGCCGACGACGGCGTAGACGAGGTCTGCGTCATCGGCGGCACGGCCATATTCGCCGCCGCCCTGCCGCGCGCCAGACGCCTGTACATCACCGAGGTCGAGGCCGAGCCTGAAGGCGACGCCGTCTTCCCGGCCTTTGACGAAACCGCCTTCGTCCGCACAGCGTTTGAGCCGCACGAGCCGGGCGAAAAGGACGACCACGCCTTCGCCTTCACCGTTCTGGATCGCCGCTGAACCTCAAGGAGCTTGTCATGATCGTCGCCACCACCAATGACCTGGCCGGTCATCGCATCGTGCGCCAGCTGGGGGTGGTGCGCGGCATCACCGTGCGCTCGCGCAACGTCGTTTCCGACGCCATCGGCGGGGTCCAGTCGATGATCGGCGGCAAGGTCGGCGCCTATGTCAAACTGGCCGAGGCCGCGCGTCAGGAAGCCTATGACGACCTGATCGCCCATGCGCGGGAATTAGGCGCCAACGCCATCCTGGCCATGCGCTACGACGCCAATGAGATCATGCCCGGCGTGACGGAAGTCCTGGCCTACGGCACCGCCGTGGTGGTCGAGCCGGCCTGACCTGAAAGCCTAGCGCGCGATAGTCACGCTGACCGGCGCACGGGCGGCGACGGCCTTGGCGGTGGAGCCCATCAGCCAGTTCACCAGGCCTTTGCGGTCGCCCGTGCCCACCACGATGTGATCCGCGCTCAGGGCGGCGGCCGCCGCGATCAGGGCGTCGGCCACGTCGTGCCCCTCGGTCGTGACCGCTTCAACCGACGAGCAATGACGCCGCGCCTCGGTCATCGACCGCATCAGAATGGCGTCCTGCTCCTCAGCCTTCCAGGCGCGAATGTCCGGGTGGCCGCTGGCGGAGCTGAGCGGATTGACCGCCACCAGCGCCAGTCTGGCGTCCTTCGCCCTGGCGAACTGCGCCGCGATGCGCACGGCGCTTTCAGCGTGCGCGCTGCCGTCAATGCCGCAGACGACCACCGATTGTTCCTGCTCAGCCATTATGCCCTCCTTCTAAAAGACCCAGCGACCTAAAGATCCAGCGAAGCGGCGAGCGTCGCGGCGATCTGCCTGAAACGCTCGGACGCCGGATGCTGCGGGTCAACGGCGACCAATGGACGCCCCGCGTCGCCGGCCCGCCGCAGCGCCCCGTCCAGCGGCAGATCGCCCAGATAGGGCGCGCCCAGACGCGCCGCCTCGGCCTCGGCGCCGCCGGTTCCGAACACCTCGCCGCTCATGTTCTCGACCAGGCCCAGCGTCGTGACGCCGATCTTGTCGAACAGGGTATGCGCCCGGCGCGCGTCGGCCAGGGCCACTTCCTGCGGCGTCGAGACAATGACCGCCCCGTCCAGCGGCGTCTTCTGGATCAGGGTCAGTTGCACGTCGCCGGTGCCCGGCGGCAGGTCGATGACCAGAACATCCAGCGGCTGCTCTTCCGTTCCCCAGCGCGTCTGGGTCAGCATCTGATTGATGGCCTGCGACGCCATCGGCCCGCGCCAGATCATGGCGTCCTCGGCCTTGGTCAGCAGGCCGACCGACATGGCCTTCAGCCCATGCGTCACGTGCGGAACCATCGCGCCGTCCTCATAGGCGGGTTGGCCCGAGAGCCCCAGCATGGTCGGCAGCGACGGGCCATAGACATCCGCATCCAGCACCCCGACCGACAGACCGCGCGCCGCCAGCGCCGCCGCCAGATTGACCGAGACCGTCGACTTGCCGACCCCGCCCTTGCCGCTCGCCACGGCCAGCACCCGCTTCACATGGGCCGGGCGCTCGCTCGGAACCGGCGCCTTGGGCCGCCCCTGATCGGTCGCCGCCTTCGACAGGCCGGCAGTGCGGCGCGGCGCGGCGGTCACGGCCTCGGCGGTCAGGACGACCGACACCCGCTCCATGCCCGGCATGGCCTTCAGCGCCGCCTCGGCCGCATCACGCACCGGGGCGTAAAGCGCCGTCTCCTTGGCAGGAACCTCCATAACGAAGCCCGCGCGCCCGTCGGCCACCACCAATCCCTGCACCAGCCCGGCGGTCGCCAGCCCCTGCCCCGACCTGGGGTCGGTCACGGCGTCGAGGACAGCGAGGACGGCGGCGCGGTCAGTCACGATGAAGACTCCTTGAAGGTCCGACGGACTTGCCGGGCCGATGACAGGCGTTCTATCGCCCTAAGCGTCCGTTCGCGAGTTGATCCTTGTCCCAACCCCTCATCACCCTGATCGCCGGCCCCACCGCCTCGGGCAAGTCGCGGCTGGCGATGCAGCGCGCGCGCGAAACGGGCGCCGTCGTCATCAACGCCGACAGCCAGCAGCTTTACGCCGACCTGCGCGTGCTCAGCGCCCGGCCGTCGGTTGAGGACGAGGCCGAAATTCCGCATCGCCTCTACGGCGTCGCCGACGCCGCCGACGCCTGGTCCGTCGGGCGCTGGAGTCGGGCGGTGATGGACCTGCTGGCCGAACTGGCCGCCGAGGGTCGCGCGGCCCTGCTGGTCGGCGGGACGGGCCTCTATTTCAACGCCCTGACCAAGGGGCTGGCCGACATCCCGCCGGTCCCCGAAGACATCCGCGACGCCGTTCAGGCCGAGTTCGACGCCGAGGGCGAGGCCGTCTTCCGCCGCCGGCTGGCCGAGGTCGACCCCGCCGCCGAGGCCGCCATCTTCCCCGCAGACCGCCAGCGGCTGGTCCGCGCGCTCAGCGTGCATCGCGCCAGCGGCCGCGCGCTCAGCGACTGGAAGGCCGACACCCGCCCCCTGCTGGCGCCCCACAGCTATGACGCCCTCGTCGTAGAGCCAGAACGCGAGCGCCTTTACGCCTCATGTGACGCGCGGGTGGACGTGATGATGGCCCACGGCGCTCTGGACGAGGTGCGCGCCCTTGTCGCCCGCGATCTGCCCCCCGAGCTGCCCGCCATGAAAGCCGTCGGCGTGCGCGAACTGGCGGCCCATCTGGAAGGCGAACTGTCGCTGGAAGACGCCGTCGCGGCCGTGAAGCAATCCACCCGCAACTACGCCAAACGCCAACTGACCTGGTTCCGCAATCAGCAGCGGGACTGGCCCCGCGACCCCGGTTTCGCCTGATCTTCTGCGCCAGCCTCTTGGAAGCCGAGGCCGCCCATACTATATTGATCCTGCTCGGGTTCGCCCGGGCTATGGCGATAAACGCGCCTGTAATAAGCGGACCGGACCCGGGTGCGAATCCCGGCGGCTCCACCAACTTCTTCCCCGCGTTATCGGCGGAGGCAGCATGGGGCCGACTAGCATCGACGGACGTGTAAAGAGGATTGCTTTCGCTCGTCCTGGCCCACCGTATCGGGCCTTTATCTAACTGCGAACGATAACTTCGCTGGAGAAGTCCGCCTCGCCGCGTAATGCGGTTCGGTTGATTTCGAACTTAAACTCCTAGGGGTTCAGATCCTTAGGCGGGGCCTGTCGGGAGCCTGGCAACAGAATCCCGGCGCTTCTCGCAAAAATCGAAATTCCTGATCCGGCGGCGACTCTGCGTCTTCCGTCGTCTGCGCTTGGCGGGTAACAGTCACGCGTTCCCCTAATTTGAGGCGCTGATGACGGATCAAACTCCCCCTGTCGACGAGATGCACTATGAGCAGCTCGCCCAGGACGCCCTGCGCGGCGTGATCCGCCTGGCGCTGGAGCGGGCGGCCATGCCCGAGGGCATCCCCGGCGCCCATCACTTCTACATCACCTTCAAGACCCGCGCGGCGGGCGTCAGCGTCCCGCCCGACGTCCTGGCCAAATATCCGGACGAGATGACGGTCGTGCTGCAACACCAGTACTGGGATCTGGCGGTCGAGCCTGACCTGTTCTCGGTAATGCTGAAGTTCGGCGGCGCGCCCAAGGTGCTGACCGTGCCGTACAGCGCCGTCGTCCGCTTCTACGATCCCAGCGTGCAGTTCCTGCTGCAATTCGACGAGCCCGAAATCATCGAGGCCGAGATCGCCCCCCTGTCGCCGCCCGCGCGCGACCCGGAGGCCGTAGCCCCGCCGCCGTCCGGCGACGACGGCCCCAAGGTCGTGTCCCTGGATCAATTCCGGAAGAAATAACGTCGCCGCGTTCGAGGGGGCGCAACCTTTGTCGGCAGGCAAGCATTGCCGTGACCTCCCCCATGCACGCGAGGTCATTGATGCGCCTGTCCCTCATCTCCGTCGCCGCCGCGGCCTTGACGCTGGCCGCCTGCAATCAGCCGGAAACAACACCGCCGGCCGAGACGCCCGCCGCCCCGGTTGAAATCGCCCCCGCCCCGACCGACGCGGCCCCCACGGCGACAGCGGACTGGAGCGCCCTGAACGCCCAGGTCGGTCAATATCCGAACGAAACCAAACTGCTCGAAGACAGCCCCATCACAGCGGACCTGAAGACGCTGCTGGGCGCCAAGTTCGACGTTCTGGCGACCAACATGCAGACCCAGGCCCCGCTCCAGAAGGACGGCGCCGTCCTGTTCACCTCGGGCAACAAGCAGCATGAGGGCGGCGTCAACGCGGCCTATCTGCTGATCGATCCGGCCACCAGGGCGCTGGAAGTCGGCCTTTGGGAAGGCGGCAAGCTGACCACCTACAAGACCCCCGGCTCGAACCTGGCCAAGCCCAAGGACGTGCAGACGATGATCGCCAACGCCGCCGGCTGATGCGCGGCGGCTGACCTGAACCAGGGGCTCTAACGATGAAAAACGAATGAGGGGGAGAGATACTACTCTCCCCCTCATTCCGCCTCACCAATCCCAGGGAAGGTAGGGCCCCATGCTCGTACAGACGTACATTCTGGTCTTCACGGCGTAGCCGCTGGGCAGACTAGGCGTAGTGACGTGGGGCCCGCCGTTACAGGTATCGAAACCGCTCCCAATCATTGTTGTCATGGTCTCGTCTGAATAGACATAATGATGGTAGGCGATAGGCCAACACTCAGCAAAGCCCATGCAGTAATATCCATCCGGATCAGCGATCTGTGCCGCCGCGCTCGATGCCATCGGCATTGGAGCCGCGGCCCCTGCCAGGATGAACATCGTCAGGCTAGCAGCCACGCTCCCTAGAATTCTAAAACTCACCACACCCTCCTTCAGAAATCATTGATAGAGGACATTGGCGGGACGTTATCGACAATCACAAGTAACATTGTTGTTCAAAGAGGCGCCGCAGCCGAGTTTCGTCCGGCCGCCTATCGTCGGGGAAACACCCTAATGCTGATCCGCTCCCGTTCGCCTTCGCGGCGTTCGACCAGCAGGCGGGCGACCTGGCTGTCGTCGTGGAACAGATAGCCCTTGATGGCGTCCAGCAGGGCCTTGGCAAGGTTGTCCAGGTCCATCCACGGCGGATCGCCGACGTGCTCCATCACGATCTCGACGACGTAGTCGCCCCACGATGGCCGCGACGTCCATTCCTTGCGCATGAACTCATAGACCAGGGGCTTGTAGTATTTGGCCTGGGTGGTCAGGCCGTCGATGGTGATCTCGACCGCCTCGCCCTGCTCGCGCGCCCTGACTTTTCCGGTCCCGATCCAGCCGTCCACGCGCCCTACGCCTTTCGTGATCAGCGGCTCGCCTTGCTCCGCCGCGCCTGCGTGCTACACCGCCCGGCATCTTCCCGCCACGCCTGAGAGACGAGTCCCGCGCACATGAGCAAAGTTCGTATCGAAACCGACACCTTCGGCCCCATCGAGGTCGCTGCTGATCGCTATTGGGGCGCGCAAGCCCAGCGCTCGCTCGGCAACTTCAAGATCGGCTGGGAAAAGCAGCCCCTGCCGGTCGTGCGCGCCCTGGGCGTCGTCAAGCGCGCCGCCGCCGAGACCAACCGCGACCTGGGCAAGCTGGACGCCAAACTGGCCGACGCCATCATCCAGGCCGCCAATGAAGTGATCGAGGGCAAGCTGAACGACCACTTCCCGCTGGTCGTCTGGCAGACGGGTTCGGGCACCCAGTCGAACATGAACGCCAATGAGGTGATCTCGAACCGCGCCATCGAGATTCTGGGCGGCGAGATGGGCTCCAAGAAGCCGGTCCACCCCAACGACCACGTCAACATGAGCCAGTCGTCGAACGACACCTATCCGACGGCCATGCACGTCGCCTGCGCCGAGCAGGTGGTCAACGACCTGATCCCGGCCCTGAAGCACCTGCACGCCGCGCTGGACGCCAAGGCCAAGGCCTGGGCCCACATCATCAAGATCGGCCGCACCCACACCCAGGACGCCACGCCTCTGACGCTGGGCCAGGAGTTCGGCGGCTACGCCCATCAGGTCGCCATGGGCATCGAGCGCATCGAACTGACCCTGCCGCGCCTGATGGAACTGGCCCAGGGCGGCACCGCCGTCGGCACCGGCCTGAACGCGCCGATCGGCTTCGCCGAGAAGGTCGCCGAGAACATCGGCAAGATCACCGGCCTGCCCTTCACCACGGCGCCGAACAAGTTCGAGGCCCTGGCCGCCCACGACGCCATGGTCTTCACCCACGGCGCGATCAACACGGTCGCCGCGTCGCTGTTCAAGATCGCCAACGACATCCGCTTCCTGGGCTCGGGTCCGCGCGCGGGTCTGGGCGAGCTGTCGCTGCCGGAAAACGAGCCGGGCTCGTCCATCATGCCGGGCAAGGTCAACCCGACCCAGAGCGAAGCCCTGACCCAGGTCTGCGCCCAGGTGTTCGGCAACAACGCCGCCCTGTCGTTCGCCGGTTCGCAAGGCCACTTCGAGCTGAACGTCTACAACCCGGTGATGGCCTACAACTTCCTGCAGTCGGTGCGTCTGGTCGCCGACGCGGCCATCAGCTTCACCGACAACTGCGTCGTCGGCATCGAGCCGCGCGAGGACAACATCAAGCACGGTCTGGAAAACAGCCTGATGCTGGTCACCGCCCTGAACGCCAAGCTGGGCTATGACACCTGCGCCAAGATCGCCAAGACCGCGCACAAGAACGGCACCACCCTGCGCCAGGAAGCCGTCGGCGGAGGCTATCTGACCGACGCCGAGTTCGACGAATACGTCCGTCCTGAAAAGATGATCGCGCCGCAGTAACCAGCGCTCATCGCCAGAAATGAAGACGCCGGCCGGGTTGCCCCAGCCGGCGTTTTTCATGGGCCGTGTCGCGTTGAAGCGGCTCTAGTGCTTCTCGGTCCAGCGCGCCTTGGCCTCGTCCTTGCTCAGGTTGAGATGGACATGCTCGTCGACACGGGACACCCAGCTGACCGGGATCATATGGTGTTTCAGGCCCGAACCCAGATCCAGTTTGGCAAGCTCGATCTGATCGCCCTTCACGTGATCCACCCGACCGACGTGGCCGCCGTCGGAACCGACGACTTCCTGATGTTCCTTGATCATCGAGGCGTTTATCATGGTCTACTCCAATGGCTGCGAGGACCGTAAGACAACGGGCCCGCCCGCCATGGGTTCACCGCCAAGCCTGTTGTGGGAGTTCACAATGTCGATGGTCCGTCGCCCTATGCCGGAGCGCGCCTGATGGGCGAGATCGTCAACCTGAACGGGGCGCGCAAGGCGCGCGCCAAGGCTGACGCCAAACGCACGGCCGAAGCCAACCGCCTGAGCTTCGGCCGCACCAAGGCCGAGCGCCTGACCACGCGGGCGGAACGCGAACGCGACGCCGCCCAGTTGGACGGTCACAAGCGGGACAAGCCCGACGCCTAGGCCGCCGATCGTTTCGGCGCGCGGATCAGGAACAACTGCCCCGCCAGCACCAGGGCCAGGCCGACCAGAGCCAGGACGCCGAACCGCGCCCCCTCGAACATGACCGACACCAGCATGGCGATCGGAGGCGTCAGGGCCGAGATGTAGCTGGCCACCGCATACCCCCTCGCCCTGGCGATGGTGAAATACAGGCCGAAGGCGATGACCGAGCCGAACACCGCCAGATACAGCAAGGATATGACATAGGCCGGGCTCCAGGCGACCGACCAGGACACGCCGGTGACAAGCGCGTACAGCGCCAGCGTCCCCGTGCCGTAGGCCATCGCCCATGCGGTCGACGGCAGCACCTGCGAGCCTGCCTGCTGGCCCCGCCAGGCGAACCAGTTGCCGAAAGCCGAGGCGACGACGGCGATGACGGCGAAGCTAACCCCGGCCACGGCGTGAACCCCCAGTCCGGCTCCCAGCACCTCTCCCGCCGACAGGACGCCCACGCCGACCACGCCCAGTCCCGCGCCCAGCCAGGCGGCAGACGCCGCCTTCTGGCCCGAGGCGACGCGGAACAGGATCAGGTTCAGGAAGGCCAGGGCGGCGAAGATCACCGCCACCACCGCCGAGGCGATCTTCTCTTCCGAGGCGTAGACGAAGGCGTAGCTGATGGCGAAGGAGAACAACCCCTGCCCCAGCGCCGCCAGATGCTGACCGCGCGTCAGGGCCAGCCGCCCGCCCGTCGCTTTGACGATCAGCGCCAGCAGGGCCGAGGCGATGCCGAAGCGCAGCACCACCGAAATCACTGGATCGACAGCGCCCAACTGGAAGGTGATCGCGTACCAGGTCGTGCCCCAGATCAGGGCGCAGACCCCCACTCCGCCGAAGGCCAGCATGGCGGGAGACCGGGCAAACGACGATCCGCCTTCGGGCGATGGAGCTTCAGACTGGGACACGCGGGCGAACTCGACAGGACCAAACCAGACATCGCGATAGCACCGCTTCAGCCCCACGTCTCGCAACCGTTGCAGCCATATGTGAGGCTCAAGCGTTCTGCTAAGCTGTCCCTTCACAACGGAGACTCTGATGCGCTCTTTCCTCGCCCCGCTCGTCATGATTCCGGCCCTGATGACGGCCGCCTGCGCCACCCTGCCGGAGGCCCCTCAACACATGACCGAGGTCAACGTCAGCGCGACCTATCGCGAGCGCATCATGCTGCCGCCGGGCCATACCCTCACGGTCAGGGTCGAGGATGTCAGTCGTGCGGATGCTCCGTCGCGCGTGATCGCCGAGGCGCGCCAGCCGCTTGACGGCCGCGCCCCGCCCTACGCCGTCACCCTCTCGGTGCCGAACGACAGGATCGACAGCCGGATGGAGTACGCCGCGCGCGCAGAAATCCGCGATCCGTCCGGCGCCCTTCGCTTCACGACGGACACGCGCCATTCGGTGCTGACCCGCGGCGCGCCGAACAGCGCCGACATCGTCATGGTGGGCGTGCGGTAAGCCTTGAGCGGTCTCATTAAACGATCTGTCCTGCTGTCAGGCCACGCCACATCGGTGGCGCTTGAGCCTGAGTTCTGGACCATTCTCGACGCCATCGGGACAGAGCTTTCGCTTAGTCGCGCCAGCCTGATGATCCGTATCGACGCCTGGCGGGGCCGCCGCCCCCTGGCCTCGTCCTGCCGGGTCCTGGCCCTGCAATGGGCGGGCGGCGACCGCAGCTTTGCAGAAGAGAAGACCTCATGAGCGACAATCGCATCAACACCGCTCGCCTGATCCCGGCGGCCGTCTTCGGCGGGCTGGTGGCTGTCGGCCTGATCGGCGGCGGCGCCTTGATCGGACAGGGCGTGGTCAACGCCCGCGCGGGCGACCGCTCCGTCACTGTGCGCGGCCTTGCGGAAAAGGACGTGAAGGCCGACCTGGCCGTCCTGCCCATCCGCTTCACCGCCTCGGGCGACGTCCTGTCCGAGGTTCAGAGCCGCATCGACAGCGACCTGGCCATCGTGCGCCAGTTCCTGAAGGCGCAGGGCTACTCCGACGACGCCGTGGATCTGGGCCAGCTGGGCGTCGCCGACACCCGTTCGCGCGAATATATGAGCCAGACCGCCGGGCCGCGCTTCATCCTGACCCAGACCGTCATCGTGCGCACCACGGACGTGGACCGGGTCCAGACCACCACGCGCAACCTGAATGATCTGGTGCGTCAGGGCGTGGTGCTGCAGGACTTCAACGGCCCGTCCTACATCTTCACCCAGCTGAACGACGTGCGCCCCGCCATGATCGCCGAGGCCACCGCCGCCGCCCGCAGCGGCGCCGAACAGTTCGCCAAGGATTCAGGCGCGCCGCTCGGCCCCATCAAGACGGCCGGCCAGGGGTCCTTCGAAATCCTCTCGCGCGACGGAACGGGCGACGAGGCCAGCTCTCCGAACAAGAAGGTGCGCGTGGTCACGACGATCAGCTATCGCTTGAAGTAGTCGGGCCGCCTGCCGGCCTGCGCAAACGGCCCGGCTCAGCCGCCGTCCAGAAAGGCCGCGAGCACGACGGCGTCGTTGTGCTCCTCGTCTTTGGCGCCATAGACCAGGGTCGCTCGACCGCTCGCCAGAGCGGCCTTCAACTCCGAGACCGCCTGGCCGTTCGCCAGCAGCTCGGCGCGGTATCGACGCTGGAACTCCGGCCATTTTTCGGGATCGTGGTTAAACCACTGGCGCAACCCAGTGGTGGGCGCGACCTCCTTCAGCCAGAGGTCGACCTGCGCCTTATCCTTGCTCAGCCCCCGGGGCCAAAGCCGGTCGACCAGAATGCGCGTTCCGTCCGCCCGAGACGGAGGTTCATAGACGCGCTTCAGGCCGACCGTCATGGCGTCAGGCCTTGGGTTCCGGCGTCGTCACCTGAGGGGGCTCGCTCGGTCGGGGCAGTTCCGGCGGCGCGGGACGATCGGGAACGTCGGGCAGGCGCGGCGTGGGCACGCTGATGTCGACGTCAAGGTTCGGCGTCTCCGGCGCAGGCGCGCGTCCCCCGGCGAAAACGAACCAGGCGATCACCGCCACGGCGACCAGCAGCCCCCCAACCAGGAAGGCCATGCCTGCTCCACCGCCTTTGCGCGGCGGCGGAGAGGTGTTGATCGTCGTCTGGTGCACGACGCGCTCGGGCGGAAGATTAGGGTCCGTCATGGCGCGACCTCAGTTGCCGCCCGGCACGGCCGGCGCTGAAACTTCAGGCAGTCTGACGTCGACATCGACGTTCTTCGTCTCCGGCGCGCCGCCTCGGCCCAGCAGGAACCAGGCCAGTATGGCCACCACCACCACCAAACCGCCCACGATAAAGGCGAGACCGGCGTTGCCGCCGCTGCTTGAGTTTTCCGCCATCGGGTATCCCTTCCCTTTGTAAACCCTGTCAGTTGGCCAAACGACGCTCTGGCTGCACGGTTCCGTCCAATGAGGCGGCGAAGGGGACTGACTTTGGCCGCTGTGCTGCTTATGTTCTCCTCATCAGATTCCGACGGGGCGACCGCCCCGGACGACCAGACGCTGTCCCGAGTATCCGCCCCTGTGACCGACCTGCCCGCTCCCCGCATTTCCGACCTCGCCCGCGCCCAGACTCCGCAAGGGCCGGCGGCCGACTATCTGTCGGGCCTGAACCCCGAACAGCGCGAGGCGGTGGAGACGACCGAGGGGCCGGTGCTGGTGCTGGCGGGCGCGGGCACGGGCAAGACGCGCGTCCTGACCACGCGACTGGCGCACATACTGGCGACCGGCCGGGCAAAGCCGTGGGAACTGCTGGTCGTCACCTTCACCAACAAGGCTGCGCGCGAAATGCGCGAGCGGATCGGCCATCTGATCGGCCCGTCGTCCGAGGGCCTGCGCTGGCTGGGCACCTTCCACTCGGTCGCGGCGCAGATCCTGCGTCGCCATGCCGAACTGGTCGGGCTGAAGTCCAGCTTCACCATCCTGGACACCGACGATCAGGAACGGCTGCTGAAGCAGCTTCTGGAAGCGGCCAACATCGACACCAAGCGGTTCACGCCCAAGTCGCTGGCTCATATGATCGACCACTGGAAGAACCGCGGCTGGACGCCCGACAAGCTGCCGCCGGGCGAGGACTTCGCCAACGGCAAGGGTCCGGCGCTCTACGCCGCCTATCAGGCGCGGCTGGCGACGCTGAACGCCTGCGACTTCGGCGACCTATTGCTGCACAACATCACCATTCTGTCGAAACATGCTGATCTAGCTGAGGAATATCGTCGCCGGTTCCGTTACATCCTGGTGGACGAATATCAGGACACCAACGTCGCCCAGTATCTGTGGCTGCGGCTGCTGACCTCCTCGACCGGCAATGTCTGCTGCGTCGGCGACGACGATCAGTCGATCTATGGCTGGCGCGGAGCCGAGGTGGACAACATCCTGCGGTTCGAGCGCGACTTCCCCGGCGCCAAGGTCATCCGGCTGGAGCGCAACTACCGCTCGACCAAGCACATTCTGGGCGCGGCCTCGGCCCTGATCGCGGCCAATCAGGACCGGCTGGGCAAGACCCTGTGGACCGAGGACGACAGCGGCGACAAGGTGCGCGTGCGCGGCGTCTGGGATGGCGAGGCGGAGGCCCGTCTGATCGCCGACGAGATCGAGACCGCCCGCAAGCAGGGCATGAATTACAAGGACATGGCCGTTCTTGTTCGCGCGTCATTCCAGATGCGGGCGTTTGAAGAACGCTTCCTGATGCTGGCCATTCCCTATGTCGTCATCGGCGGGCCGCGCTTCTTCGAGCGGGCCGAAATCCGCGACGCCCACGCCTATCTGCGCCTGATCCAGTCCGAGGACGACGACCTGGCCTTCGAGCGCATCGTCAACACGCCCAAGCGCGGCATCGGCGACACCAGCGTCCAGAAGATCCTGCACATCGCGCGCGAAAACGGCGTCTCGGCCATGCGGGCGGTGCGCCACCTGATCACGACGGACGAGCTTCAGGCCCGCACCCGCACGCCTCTGGCCAACTTCGTGCGCGATCTGGACCGCTGGCGCGACCTGATGGCGATGGGCACGCCGCACTGGCAGGTGACGGAGACCCTGCTGGACGAGAGCGGCTACACCGCCATGCAGAAGGCCGATCGCACCAGCGGCCAGACGCGCTTGGACAACCTGAAGGAACTGACCCAGTCGATGCAGTCGTTCGAGACGCTGCAGGCCTATCTGGAACACGTCTCGCTGGTCATGGACCTTGAGCGCCGCGACGAGAACGCCGACGGCTCGGGCTCGGTGCAGATCATGACCCTGCACGGCGCCAAGGGGCTGGAGTTCCCGCTGGTCTTCCTGCCGGGCTGGGAAGAAGGCGTCTTCCCCAGTCAGCGCAGCATCGACGAGAAAGGCGTGAAGGGCCTCGAGGAAGAACGCCGCCTGGCCTACGTCGGCGTCACCCGCGCCAAGCAGGATGCACGCATCAGCTTCGCCGCCAACCGCATGGTCTATGGCCGCTGGACCTCGCAACTGCCCAGCCGCTTCGTCGATGAACTGCCGATCGCCCACGTCGAGCCACAGTCGGACACCGGCTATTACGGCGCCTCGACCGGGATGAAGGAGGCCAAGAGCCGCTGGGACGACGCCCCCTCCTTCGGCGGCAGCTATTCCAGCCCCGGCTGGAAGCGCGCCCAGACCTATACCGCCGCCCAGACGCCCAAGCCCGCCTACGCCCGCCGCGCCGTGATCGAGGGCGAAGGCCGCCTGATCGCCACCGCCGATCCCAAGGCGGCGTCCGGCTGGTCCCGCGGCGATCGCGTCTTCCACCAGAAGTTCGGCTATGGTCAGGTCCGCGCGGTGGAGGGCAACAAGCTGGTCGTGAGCTTCGACAAGGCGGGCGAGAAGAAGGTCATCGACACCTTCGTGGAGAAGGCGTGACAGGGGCCATCGCCCATTCACGCCACGACCCCGACGCCCCCACCCTGTGGGAGCAGGCGGCGGCCGGGCTGATCCTGGCCCTGTTGTCCGGCGCCCTGCTGGGCCCGATATTCGCGCCACAGCAACAGGAAACGCCCGTGCTGCGGCTGATCTGGCCGCCGATCTATCTGGTGATCCTGGGGCTGGCCGCATTTCGCGCGCGGCGCATGGCGCAGGCCTGGCCCGCCTTCATTCCCCTGTTGCTGATGGTGGTTCTGGCCTTGGCCTCCAGCCTGTGGTCCCAGGCGCCTGAGGTGACCGAGCGGCGGGTGCTGGCCCTGGCCCTGACGGGAGTGTTCGCCGTCTATCTGGGCGCGGTCTTCCGGGGCATCGCCCTGCCCCGGATGCTGACCGCCGCCTTCCTGTTCCTGGGCGTCGGCAGCCTGATCTCCGTCTTCGCCTTTCCCGGCTTCGGCGTGCATGCCGACGTCAACGCCGGGATGTGGCGCGGCCTGTGGTATGAAAAGAACCAGCTGGGCATGATCATGGCCGTGGGCCTGATCTCGGCGGCCGCCCTGCTGGCCGCTCAGGAGCAGAAGGCCGATCGGAACCTGGCGCTGATCGCGCTGGGCGTCTGCGCCCTGGCTCTGTTGGGATCGCAATCCAAGACCGCCCTCATCATGGCCATGCTGGGCGCCGGGCTAGTGGCCTTATGTCTGGCGATCCGCCGGATGGGCCCGGTGTTCGGCGTCATCGCCGTCTGGTGTCTGGGCGTCGCCCTGGTCGGCGGCCTGTGGGTCTGGAGCGAATTCTCCGTCGAGATTCTGGCCCTGTTCGGCAAGGATCCCAGCCTGACCGGCCGGACCGAAATCTGGGACGCCATCGGCCGTATGACCGAGCGCAAACCCTGGCTCGGCTATGGCTACAGCGCCTTCTGGCTGCCGCACGCCGAGCCGATGGAATGGATCCGCCATGAGACGGGCTGGCGCGTGCCGTCCGCTCACCAGGGCTGGCTGGACCTGCGCGCTGAACTGGGCTGGGCGGGCGTCGGCCTGGTCGGCGCCGTCGTAGCCGTGACCTCGGCCGCCGTCCTGATCCGCCTGACCGGCCTGGGGCGGCAGGAGGGCTACTGGAGCCTGGCCTATCTGGCCGCCTTCCTGCTGCTCAGCCTGTCAGAGAGCGTGCTGATGCGGCACCAGGATCTGCCCTGGACCCTGTTCGTCGCCCTGATGACCCGCAACCTGATGGTCAACAGGACTGAATGAGGCGACGCTTGCCCCCGCTCTCTGCGAAGCCTACCAGACCCTGCCCCGAATCGCCGCAAAATGCCCTGATGGACGATCTGTTTTCCAAGCTCGACGACGCCGAACCGGCCAAGCCCGCCGCTCCCGCTGCGGCGCCCGCTCCTGCGGCGGCGCCTCCGGCCGCCCTTCAGGCGACGCCTGCGCCGGTGCATGAGTCCAAGGTGGAGCTGACGTCCCACGCCAGCACGGCGACGGCGGCCGCCACCGGCTACTCCGCCTCCTCGATCGAGGTGCTGGAGGGACTGGAGCCTGTCCGCAAGCGCCCCGGCATGTATATCGGCGGCACCGACGAGCGCGCCCTGCACCATCTGTTCGCCGAAGTGCTGGACAATGCGATGGACGAAGCCGTCGCCAAGCACGCCAAGCTGATCACCGTCGATCTGGACGCCGAAGGCTATCTGTCGGTCCGCGACGACGGACGCGGCATTCCGGTCGATCCGCACCCGCGCCATCCGGGCAAGTCGGCGCTGGAAGTCGTCATGACGGTGCTGCACTCGGGCGGCAAATTCTCGGGCAAAGCCTATGAGACTTCGGGCGGCCTGCACGGCGTCGGCGTCTCGGTCGTCAACGCCCTGTCGGAAAGTCTGGACGTCACCGTCTGGCGCGACGGCTTCGAGTGGCGCCAGTCCTTCAGCCGCGGCCTGCCTCAAGGTCCGATCCAGCAGGTCGGCCCGTCGAAGAAGAAGGGCACCCTGATCCGGTTCAAGCCGGACGAGCAGATCTTCGGCGTCGGCGCGGCCTTCAAGCCCGCCCGCCTGTTCCGCATGACGCGGGCCAAGGCCTATCTGTTCCGCGGCGTCGAGATCCGCTGGACCTGCGCGCCCGAACGCATCACCGACCAGACGCCTGCTCAGGCGACCCTGCACTTCCCCGGCGGTCTGGCCGACGCCCTGGCCGAGCGCGTGGGCGAGCTGGAAACCGTTACCCCCGTCTTCGCCGGGCGCGTCGAGCGCAAGGGCGAGGCCGGCGCGCTGGAATGGGCCGTCACCTGGTCGCCGATCGGCTTCGGCGACGCCGACAGCTTCGTCGCCTCCTACTGCAACACCGTCTCGACCCCCGACGGCGGCACGCACGAGGCCGGTTTCCGCGCCGCTCTGGTCAAGGGCCTGAAGGCCTATGGCGAGCTGATCAATGAGAAGCGCGCCGCCCAGATCACGGCCGAGGACGTCATCGCCAATGCGGGCGCCCTGATCTCCATCTTCATCCGCAACCCGGAATTCCAGGGCCAGACCAAGGACCGCCTGTCCTCGCCCGAGGGGGCGCGTCTGGCCGAACAGCTGCTGCGCGACCCCTTCGACCACTGGCTGACCGAAAGCCCGAAGCAGGCCAACGCCCTGCTAGGCTTCGTCATCGACCGCGCCGAGGACCGCCTGCGCCGCCGCAAGGACAAGGAAGTCCAGCGCGCCGCCGCCACCCGCAAGCTGCGCCTGCCCGGCAAGCTGTCGGACTGCTCGCGGCAAGCCGCCGAGGGCACCGAACTGTTCATCGTCGAGGGCGACTCGGCCGGCGGCTCGGCCAAGCAGGCGCGCGACCGCACGACCCAAGCCATCCTGCCCCTGCGCGGCAAGATCCTGAACG
>KB291729.1:38519-40213 GCA_000318405.1 Brevundimonas diminuta 470-4
TGCCCCTGCGCGGCAAGATCCTGAACGTCGCCTCGGCCACCGCCGACAAGCTGCGCGCCAACGTCGAACTGACCGACCTGATGCTGGCGCTGGGCGTGCAGGCGGGCAGCCGCTTCAGCGTCGACGACCTGCGCTATGAACGCGTGGTCATCATGACCGACGCCGACGTCGACGGCGCCCACATCGCGGCCCTGCTAATCACCTTCTTCTACCGCTCCATGCCCGACCTGATCCGTCAGGGGCGGCTGTATATGGCCCTGCCCCCGCTTTACCGGATTTCGGCGGGCCCGCTGTCGGAATACGCGCGTGACGACGACCACCGCGACGAGCTTCTGGCCACCGTGTTCAAGGGCAAGAAGACCGAGATCGGCCGGTTC
The DNA here is from genome assembly GCA_000318405.1 of Brevundimonas diminuta 470-4. Taxonomy (GTDB): domain Bacteria; phylum Pseudomonadota; class Alphaproteobacteria; order Caulobacterales; family Caulobacteraceae; genus Brevundimonas; species Brevundimonas diminuta_B. Next base: position 38,897 of record KB291729.1, read on the forward strand.
AAGGGTCTGGGCGAGATGATGGCCTCTCAGTTGAAGGAGACCACCATGGACCCGAAGAAGCGGACCCTGGCCCGCGTCTCCCTGCCTGACAGCGAGGAAGAAATCGAGGATCTGGTCGAGCGCCTGATGGGCCGCAAGGCCGAGGCCCGCTATCAGTTCATCCAGGAAAACGCCCGCTTCGCCGTCGCCGACCTGGACGTCTGAGCCGCCCCCTCCCCGCGACATCTGGGCGCGCTTGACCTTCCCCTTGTGGGAAGCCTCACAAACCGCGTCTGATTTCACGGGAAAGACGACGCATGGCCATCATCGGAACCGACCGACGCAGTCTTCTGCGCGGCGCGGCTGGGGGTATGGGCCTGCTGGCGGCGCAGGGGCTGGTTCCGGCCTGGGCGCGCAGCGGCACGGCGGGACTGCGCGCCGACCTGCCGACCCTGCATGGCCCCGACGTGGCCTTGAGCGTCGGTCGTTCGCCCTTCACCGTCGGCGGGCGCACGGGCCACGCCGTGACCGTCAACGGCACGCTTCCGGCCCCGCTGATCCGCCTGCGCGAGGGGCAGAACGTCCGCCTGTCAGTGACCAATCATCTGGATGAGGACACCTCGATCCACTGGCACGGCCTGCTGTTGCCGTTCCAGATGGACGGCGTGCCGGGCATCAGCTTCCCCGGCATCAAGCCGCACGAAACCTTCGTCTATGAGTTCCCGGTCAGGCAGTCGGGCACCTACTGGTATCACAGCCATTCGGGCCTGCAGGAAGCCATCGGCCATTTCGGCCCGATGGTCATCGACCCGGCGGGCGCCGACCCGGTCGCCTATGACCGCGAACACGTCCTGGTCCTGTCGGACTGGAGCTTCCTGCATCCGCACGACATCCTCGACAAGCTGAAGAAGAGCCCCGGCTACTTCAACCAGCAGAAGACGACCCTGGCCGGGCTGTTGAACGGGTCGGACCGCATGAGCCTGTCCGAGCGCCGCATGTGGGCCCAGATGCGGATGGACCCGCGCGACATCCTGGACGTCAACGGCACGACCTACACCTATCTGGTCAACGGCCACGGCCCGGACGAGAACTGGACTGGCCTGTTCCGGCCAGGCGAGCGGGTGCGCCTGCGCATCATCAACGCCTCGGCCATGTCGATCTTCAACGTCCGCATCCCCGGCCTGCCGATGACCGTGGTCAACGCCGACGGCGAAAACGTCCGGCCGATCGAGGTGGACGAGTTCCAGATTTCGGTCGCCGAGACCTATGACGTCATCATCCGCCCGATTGAAGACCGCGCCTACACCGTCGTCTCCGAGGCCATCGACCGTTCGGGCA
>KB291729.1:40233-73448 GCA_000318405.1 Brevundimonas diminuta 470-4
CCGTTCGGGCATGGGCCGCGCCACCCTGGCGCCGCGTCTGGGCATGACGGCCGAGGTCCCGCCCCTGCGCCAGGTTCCGAACCTCACCATGAAGGACATGGGCATGGGCGGCATGAGCGGCATGGATCATGGCTCAATGGCGGGGATGGACCACTCGGCCATGGGACACAGCCCGGCCGCTCCTATGGACCACGGAAGCATGGATCACGGCGGCATGAGCCACAACATGCGCGATCCGAACAACGCCCCGGCCGACATGGCGGTCGGCGTGGGCGTGGACATGATCTCGCCCGCCCCGTCCAACCGCCTGGCCGACCGGCCCCAGGGGCTGGAGGACGTCGACCACCGCGTGCTCGTCTACGCCGACCTGCGCGCCCTGACGCCGAACCGGGACCGCCGCGCGCCCTCGCGCACGATGGAGATCCACCTGACCGGCAATATGGAGCGGTTCATGTGGGGCTTCGACGGCCGCAAATTCTCGGAGGTCGTCGAACCCATCCGCTTCGAGCTGAACGAGCGGGTGCGCGTGACCCTGGTCAACGACACCATGATGGCCCACCCCATTCACCTGCACGGCCACTTCTTCGAACTGGTCAACGGCCACGACGGCCACCAGCCGCTGAAGCACACGGTCAATGTCGCGCCCGGCGGCAAGGTGACCTTCGACCTGACGGCCGACGCGCCTGGCGACTGGGCCTTCCACTGTCACCTGCTGATGCACATGCACGCAGGCATGTTCAACGTCGTCACCGTGCGCCCGCTGGATGGAGCCGCCTCGTGAAGCCGCTATCGCTCTCTCTGGCGCTCGCGCCCCTGATGCTGGCCGCGGGCGGCCCCGCCCTGGCCCAGAGCCATGCCGGTCATGCAGGGCACGCGCCCGCAGCGGCTCCTGCGCCTGCCGCACAGGCCGCGCCCCCGGCGGCCGAGCCTGCGCATGACTGCCCCATGATGCGCGCCGGCAAAGTCTGTCCCATGCATGGCGCGTCAGGCGCTCAGGCTGACCCGCACGCTGGGCACGACATGAACAGCCACGCCGGACACGGCGCCGCGCAGGCCGACCCCCATGCAGGCCACGCCATGACTCCGGCTCAGACGGAGCCTGCTGATCCGCACGCTGGTCACGATATGAGCAGCCATGCCGCACACGGCGTGGCGCAGGCAGATCCCCATGCGGGCCACGCCATGGCTCCGGCTCAGGCGGCGCCTGCTGACCCGCACGCCGGTCACGATATGAGCAGCCATGCCGGACACGGCGTCGCGCAGGCAGATCCCCATGCCGGTCATGACATGAGCGGCGCGCGCGGCGGGCCGAACATCCCGACCAGCGTGGACGCCGTCGGCGGCCGCCTCGTCGAGACCCCGCCTCCGGCCGCCGCTCGCGCCGCCCCGGCCCACGCCGCCGACTTGCTGTACGACCCCGCCGTCATGGCGGCGGCGCGCAAACAGCTTCTGGTCGAGAACGGCGACATCCGCTCGACGGCCGTCTTCATCGACTCCCTGGAGGCCGGGTTCGGCGACGGCGCCGACACCTACGGCTGGAGCGCTCAGGGCTGGACCGGCGGCGACATCAACCGCTTCTGGTGGAAGACGGAAGGGCAAGGCGAGTTCGACGGCAAGCTGCATGAGGTCGAGGTTCAGGCTCTCTACAGCCGCGCCATCGCCCCCTTCTGGGACGTGCAGGCGGGCGTGCGCCAGGACTTCCGCCCGGACGGCGAAGACACGACCCATCTGACCGTCGGCCTTATCGGCGTGGCGCCCTACTGGTTCGAAATAGGCGCCGCCGCCTTCCTGTCGACCGAGGGCGACCTGACCGCGCGGGTCGAGGCCGAATACGACCAGCGCCTCACCCAGAAATGGATCCTGCAGCCTGCGCTGGAACTGGCCCTGTCCGCCAGCGACATCCCGGAGCTGGAGACCGGCTCGGGCCTGACTTCGGTCACGGCAGGCCTGCGCCTGCGCTATGAGGTCCGCAAGGAGTTCGCTCCCTATGTCGGCGTCGAATGGAGCCGTTCGCTGGGCGATACGGCCGACTACGCCAAAGCCCGAGGCGCCGATCCCGAGGACACGCGTTTCGTGGTCGGCGTCAAAGCCTGGTTCTGAGCCGCCTCCGAAGGCGGGTCAGCTCATCTGAAAGCTGAGCCTCAGGGCGCCGTTGATGCCCCTGACGCCCATTCGCATGCAGATCGAGCGCAGGTGCGCCCGCACGGTATGGATCGACATGTCCAGCTTGCGCCCGATGTCCTTGGGCGTGGCGCCGGCGGTCAGGTGCAGCAGCACCGCCGTCTCGGCGCGGGTCAGGCCGAAGACCGCACCCAGGGCCGTGATCTTGGCCAGGTCCAGCGGCTTGACCGGTTGGGCGGTCGCGAACACGCGGCACGGCGCCTCGGGCGTCGTCATCAGATCCAGGATGCACCATTCGTCGTCGCCGGTGCGGAACAGGATGCGTCCGCTCGTCCGATTTCCATGGGCCAGATCCCGCAACAGCGCGTCCAACTCCGCCCGGCTGCGATGCGCCGCACAGATGAACAGACCGCGCGACCCCACCATGCCGCAATCGGCCAGCGCTCGCGCCTTGGCGTTCGTGCGCAGAACCCGGCCTTCCGTGTCCAGAATAAAGCGGGCTGTATCGTCAGCCTCAAACCAGGCGTCGGCCTCCGGAAGATCGCGGGGCGACGAAGGATCGTAGAACGTCCGCATATCGGCAAAAGCCGTCGCGGGTCGGTTTATCAACAACCCGTCCACAGGGCTCGCCGTGTCCGATCCAAGCGTTGCCGTCGTCTGCTCTCCCATCATCGCCCTAACCTCCCGCACGCTCGGCCCTACTGACCCATCAGCTCCGCGAAGCTGAACAGTGCATCCTCAGCAACCTCATTCTTGGACGCATAACAGCGAGTTTCAAGCGTCAAAATGAGAAACCGAGATTTTAATAAGCTCCGCCTTAAAGATTCTGCGCAGAGAACATCATCAACTTAGATCAAGTTAAAATTCGCGATGACTTCAGGCCCACAACGAACACAGGACCTGATACCGAGAACAAAGCCTTTATGGCACGAAATTTATTACGACCATTTAAAGTCCCAAAATGGGTCAATCTACTTTGGAGAGATGTCTATGGTGAGAACATCCGCATAGCGGCCCTCCATAGCCCCGGCGACCGGACCCAGAACGAAGGTCATCGGAATGGAGATACCGGCCAGGGTCCGCGGCGGATCAATCTGTTTTGTCCACAGGGCCGACAGATCGACGTCATCGCCGTCCAGTTCGACCGTATAGGGCAAGGTCGGGGCGTTGGGCGCCTCTTCCACCCGATGCATGACCCCGCCTTGCTGGGAGGCGATCGACACCGTCGCCAGGGTGTTGGCCCGGACCTGAAGAAATATCCGCCGCGTGACCCCGGCGATCGCCTCGCCGAAATCAACGACCTCGACGCTGGAGCCCGTGCCGAAAGCGCCCGCCGCCCCGGCCAGATTCAGTTGCGCTCTCGGCGTCGCCTGAAGGATCAGCCGCACCGGGATCGGCGCGCCGATCGGTTCTCCGTCCGCCGTCTTCATCACCAGACGCAGGTTCACGCCGTACTCGCCGGCGTCCGCGACCGCTCCTTGCACCACGGCGGCGTCGAACTGCGCCTGCCCCTTGGCGCCTGCGGGAAGTTGATACTGAAACACGGCGGTCTGCACGTCGGCCGTCTGCACGCCCGACGCCTCACGTGGCCGGAACTGCACGCCCGCATTGCCCAGGACCACGCTGGTGACTTCAAGGCCGACATCATCGGTGAACGACATCCGCACGTCGCAGGCGGCGTCTCCCCGGTTCTCCAGGCCGACGTCCAGCGCGCCGGATGACGGTCCGATGGCGAAGGGATTGTACTCGATCCGCACCGTCTGCGGCCCGTCCCGCACCACCAGATCGCACGCCTGAGCCGATACGCTCGACGCCAGGGCCGCCGACGCCAGCAGGCCCGCCGCCCCGATCATCAGCCGCAGCCGCGCCCTATGACACAGGGCCGGGGGTTTTGATTTCTCCCACATCGCTTACTCCTTCCGCGTTGTCCGGGATGACGAATTCCCCCACCGTCCGGCCCTTGATCACCAGCCGATAGCGTCCGGGGGCCAGGCCGTCGGCGATGAACCGCCCATTGCGATTGGTGAAGAAGGGTTTGCCCTGCGCTTCGTCCTGAGCCTCGGCCGCTACGATCAGCCCTCCCATCAGAGCGACCGGCCCCTCAGGCGACATCAGATAGCCGCGCGCCGTGTGCGAAGCGTCGCTGCCCACGACGAAGCGATAGCCGTTGCCGAAACCAGGGAAGGCCGAGATCACGCCGGAGCCTAGGTCATAGCCTTCCGGCAGGGGGTCGACCTCCAGTTCATAGCGCCGCACGCCATAGCCGCGATCAACACCCGCCAGCGCCGGGCCGAACCAGCCGCTGTTGGCGACGGGATAGCCGCTGGAGTCCGTCAGGCTGACGCGCGCGCCCTTCAACGTCGGGTGGCCGGTGGCGATGACGAAACCTTCGCGCGCCGAGCGTCCGATGCCGAAGGCGCCGTCCGCATAGCCGATCATGGTGGAGACCCGCCACAACGACTCCTGCCGCGTCTCTCCGTCCGTCAGGTTCGACACCAGCCGGTTGGAGACGATCTCTGCGTCGAAGCGGTTGTTGATGTAGCGCAGGTCGCCCGCGATGGTCTGCTGCGTCCGGTCCTCAGAGAAGCGCAAATCACCGCTCAGATCGTTCAGCCGACCTGTAGAGGCGCGCGAAATGCCGACCTCGCGCAGGTCGTTCTGGGTGTCGTACCGGGCGACGCCGCTCCACCGTCCCCCGAAACGCGTGGTCAGGTTGATGCCGAACCGCGTGTCGTCGCGGCCGTCCAGGGCGGTCGTGCGCTGCAGCGTCATGTTGACGCCGAACCGACGGAAGGTCCGGCCGAAGTTCAGGTTCAGATCGGTTCGGTCCCGCTCGCCCCGTCCCTTCACATAGGCCGCGCCGAACCCCAGCGTATAGGCGCGGAACCGCAACAGCGCCTGACCGGCCGCGCGCCACTGCTCACGGTTGAAGGCGGTGTTCTCAAAGACATTCTGGAAATAGCGGCTGGTCGCCTGCACCGACGCCACCAGCCGAAGGTCCACCTCTCGCCCGAACGTCGTCTCGCGCAGATAGTCGATCGAGGCGATATAGCCCTGCTGGCCGGTGTCGCCGTTATGACTGACGGCGGCGCTCGCCTGGATCAGGCCGAGGCGGCTGCCCCAGACGGCCAGACCGCCCGCCTGGCCGCGCCCCTGAGCCAATTGAGCGTTGGCCCCCAGGGTCAGCACGTCGCTGATCCCCTTGCGGACAAAGCCCGACGCGGCCAGGGACGAGCCGTATTCCAGCGACCCGCCCTCCTCCAGCACGCCCGCCGACACGCCGAAGTCCAGCACGCCGGGGTCCAGCAGCCCCGCGCCGCCGAACAGGTCGAATACGGCGATCTCCCTCTGGCCCGTATTGTCCTCGACCAGAAGGCGCACCGTGTTGGCGCCCTGGCCGAACGGGAAATCGCCCAGCGAATAAGGCCCGGCGTCCAGACGCAGCCGCTCGATGATCACGCCGTTGACCTCGACCACCACCAGGGCGGGACGATCCAGCACGAACTGCCGCCGCCCGGCCGGACGCACGTTCTGAAAGGGCCGGATGGTCGAATAGGCGCGCGCCGCCGACAGGCCCAGAAACCGTCGCGATCCCTGGAAGCTCTCGACCGGAGGTGCGAACTCGCCCGCGGTCAGCCGCACGGCCGACTGGAACAGGTCCTTGGTCAGTCGGATTTCACGGCGGCGCCAACGCTCATCGGGTGATGCGCCGTCATAGTCGACGCCCGCCGTCAACGTCACGCCGTCGAAGCCGCCGAAGTTGGCGAACATGTCGATCCCGCCGGAGAGCGGCGCGAACCGGCTTTCGGTGTGGGAATACTGCTGCGCCATCGTGATATTGGCGCCCGCCGCGAAGTTGGAGGGCTGATCAAAGGCCGCCGGATCGACCAGCTCATTCCGGTTGAAGCTGACATCGCGACGCGCCCGCGCCCCGGCGGAAAGTTCGGCCACGAAGGTCAGCGCCAGAGGATCAAAGCTGAGGGAAAAGCCCTCGCCTCTCAGGTCCGCCATGTTGACGCGTTTCTGCGAGGCGATGATCGTCTTCAGCCGATCGCGCTGGGCGGGCGCCAGGCTGGGACCCAGAAGGTCCATCAGCGCCTGCGCGTCGACCACGCCCTCGCCCTGCAGATCCACCTCCCCCGCTAGATCGCCCAGATAGCGGCCATCGAGGGTCAACGGCCCCTGGATCGGACTCAGCACCGGGTTGGGCCGGGCGGACGGCGCCTGATCCTGAGGTCCGCCGGCCACCGCGTCGAGCGCGGGGGGAACACTCGACGCGGCGCCGGCGGCGAGCAGGACGTCAGGTGCGCCTCGCTCGACCGGGACTACGGCGGCGGCGCCGTAGGTGACTTCGGAATAGTTGGGCGCCGTGCGGATGACCTCATCCCCCGCGAACGGCGTTTCAGCATTGCTCGCCGACGCGACGCTGCCGCCCAGGCAGGCCGCAGCGCCGAGGCGCCGCCAGATCCGATTGGAGCCGGGCATCTCACAGCAGCACGATCGAGGCGGTCACATCGCCGCTGGCGCCTGCCGCCAACGCCGCAGGAATACGCATATTGCGCGTGGCGCCGCCCGCCATCACGCTGACCTCGCCGACATCGACGTCTGCGGCGGGAATCTCATGGGTCTTGCCGTCCGCTGTCCTGAGCGTGAAACGCGCCTCGCGCAGGTGGGCGAACCCGTCGCCCGTATTTCGCGCCGTCAGCAGGATGTCGCCATTCGCCGCGCGCGAAGCGGAGGTCACCTCGAGCGCCGCCTTGGCGCTGGCCGGCGCCACGAAGACATAGGTGTTGATCGTGAAGGCCAGTTTGACGTCAGCGCCCGCTTCGTCCTCGCCAGTGACCGCCTGCATGTCGATCGGCAATTGCGCCGCCCGCACAAGGTACATCCGGCCCTGCGGCGCGCTGTCGCCCAGATAGCGCACCTGCACCACCTGCTCGCGATTGGGCGGAATGACGGACTGCACCGGGAAGACGCCGATATCGTCGTCTTCAGGGACCAGGCTTCGGACGCCGTTTTCATCGACCTGCATCCGATAGACTTCGATCTCCACCGTGGCCGGCGCCGTGGCTGTATTGCGCACGGTCAGTCGGTAGCTGGATCCGCTTCCTGAAGGCGTGATCTTGGCCACCATCGGCGAGACGTCCATGGCGCGCGTATCGGACGGCGCCGTCATGGCCATCATCAGGCAGAGCACTGAAGCTGCGACGACTTGAAATCTCATGACTGCATCTCCCCTGCAGTAATGTGAAAAGAAAACGGGGAGCCCTGCGGGCTCCCCGTTCTGGCTCGATCAAGCCGGGTTCAGCGTGAAGGTGAAGACCTCCGTATAGGTGCCGGCCGGGGCCGACGCCGCGCCCGGACCGGACGGCGCTGCCGCGCAGCCCGACGAACCGGGGTTGGTGGGATCGCCTTGCGTGCCGCCCGCGCCGGGGCCGCCCGGGACATTGTAGCAAAGGTTCAGGAACAGATCGGCGAAGATGCCGTCGGCCAGAGCCTGGCTATAGCCGCCCGAGTTGGTGACCACCGCCGGGCTGCCGGGCCAGGTGTCCTGAGCCGGGAAGCCCAGGCTCGGCACTTGCGGGACCACCAGGTCCCAGTCGTAGTTGATCAGTACGCCGGCGGCCGACTTGAAGTCGCCGTTCTGGGCGCTGGACGTCAGCTTGGCGCCGGTCGGGGCGTTACACGACATCCGCAGGGTGGTGACTTTCTGGCGCGCGCCATTGGCCACGGCGACATTGCCGCCGGCCACATTGGCCAGGCCGATGCCGCAGAAGTTGGTCACGCTGGTGCTGACCGTCACATTGGTCTGAGCACTGGAAACACCAGGCAGAGCCAGCAGGGCTGCTGCGGCGGTGGCGGCCGCAGTCATCATCAAAGTACGCATCTTCGCCTCCGGGAATGGGTTGTTTAACGAGACCCCAGACTGTCGATTCCGATGTCTGGACTTGCGGCTGATCGCCACAATCTCGCCATTTAAACCCGCGCCCGAAGGCCAACATCCCCAAGGTTGTTACTCATCTTGGACTAGTCAATTTTAACTAATCATTCACTAATATGACGACGCCGCACTGCTGCGCGCAGGATCAAGCAGCAGCCACAGCGCGCCGAAGATCACCGCCAGCGCAGCGAGCCCGAGCGCCTGCGGAGCGACCTCCCCCAGACCGGCGCCCATCGCGTTCATCGGCACGAAGGCCTGAACGGCGGCGGTCGACGGCGACAGATGGGCCAGCCAGACCAGCAGCTTGGGCATCATGAAATGCGGCCAGGCCGCACCCGTCAGAAAGAACAGAGGCGCCGAGGTTCCGACCAGCACCTGCAGCACCCGCTCGTGACGATCGAACAATCCGCCCAGCAACAGCCCCAGCGCCGAGACCCCGGCCGCGAACACCGGCGACAGCAGGATGACGCCGCCCAGATCGCCCCCGCGCGGATAATCCTGCACCCAGAAGACGAAGCCGAAATAGAACAGGCAGGACGTCGTGCCGATCGCCGTCAGCGCCAGCCACAGGCCCAGTCTTGCGCTGCGCCGCATGGGGACCGCGCCGGTCTCGCGGCGCAGGGCTGAGATGACGCCGGCGCCCAGCAGCAGGGTCTGCTGCAGGATGATCAGACTGACCGCCGGCACCGCGTAATCGCCATACCCTTCCGTGGGATTGAACAGGGACTCCTGCTTCAGCGTCGGCGCCAGCTTTGCCGCGCGGGCGGCCCGAGGCAGGCCCTCCAGCCGCGTCTCGGCGACGTGGGCGGCCGCGGCTGCGACGGCCTTGCCGACCGAAGTGACCCGGACCAGATAGCCGCCGTTCAGCCAGACGGCGACGCCGCTGGGGGCGCCGCGCGCCAGATCGCTCTCAAACCGGTCAGGCAGGATGACGACGCCGTCCACCACCCCGCGCCGCATCAGGTCGGACGCTTCGGCGGTCGAGGGGATCACGGCCGCGACCTCGACCGCGTGGGAGGCGTTCAGGTCCTCGACCAGGGCGCGCGTCAGGGCGCTCTGCGTCGGCGTCACCACGGCGACCGGCAGACCCGTCGCCGCCTGCCCGGCATAGGCCGCCGGATAGTAGAAGGCGTAAAGGACGACCGCGAGGATCAGCAGGCTGCTGACCGGCCGGGCGCGCGGCAGATTGCGGAATGTCGCGATGAAGGCGGCGCTCACGCCCCGCTCCGGCAGAGGAAAGGCCAGGCCTTCGGCCTTGGGCGCGCGGCGGGCGCGCAGGCCAATCAGCACGGCGGCCAGGATCAGGGCGATCACGGCGACAATGCTCAGGACCATCAGGTCGCGCCAGGCCCCGCCGGGCGCTGCGCCGGTCACCATCTGGCCGGTCTGCAGCCGAAGATAGTGGGTGTAGGGCAGGATATCGCTCCAGAACCGGGCGAAGCGCGGCCCGTGATCCAGCGGCAGGGTGCCGTTCGAGAAGGCGATGGCCGCGCCCGAATAGATGGCGGTGCCCGAGAAGGCCATGTCGACATCCCCCAGCAGGGCGACCAGCAGGGCCGACAGGGCGACGCTGACCGCCATCAGGGCGACCACGCCCAGCATCAGCAGGGGCAAGGCCCCCGCCACGCCCCAGCCCCTGATCCCGCACAGCCAGCCGATCCACGCCAGCCCCCACAGGGTGAAGATGACGAAATGCGGGATCAGCGTCCCGATCAGGGCCGCCGTCGTCCGCCCGCCGGCCTGGGCCTTGAACGCCTTGAACGACCCGCCCTGCATCAGCCGTCCGACCGCCAGCACCGCCGAACAGGCCGCGAGCAGGTGCAGCACGCCGGGCGCCAGCAGGCCGCCGAGGAACAGCTCGAAGCTCAGCTGCGGATTGCCGATGATCGACACCTGGACGGCGGGCGGCTCCAGCGCCGTGGCGGGCAGGCCCATCTGGCGCGCGCGCTCCTCCAGTCGTGGCGCAGCAGCCGAGGCGATGGCCGACGACTGGCCCAGAGCCGACAGGGCGCCGACGGTCTGGAAGGCGCCGTTGAACGACACCGTCACCTGCTCCGGACGACGGAAGGCGCCTTCACTGAAGCCCGAGGGAAAGTGAGCGATGCTGTAGACCTCTCCGCGCCGCATCAGGGCCACAGCCTCATCCACCGTGGCCGGGGCGTGGGCCACCCGCACGCCGGGGCTAGCCTCCATGTTGCGGATGGCGGCGCGGCTGAAGGCCGAGTTGTCCTGGTCCACCACGGCGACCGGGGCCTGACGGATCACGCCGGGCGCCAGCATGGCCGCAATCACCGCCAGCAGGATCAGCGGCAGGCCGAAGGCGACGAAGGCGTCCCACGGCCGGGTGGCCAGCCGCCGCGCCTCGTCCTGAACGGCCGCAAGAAAGACGGCCGCCCCGCCCTTCATCGCGCCGACCAGTCGAACAGGACGCTCATGCCCGGCCGCAGCCCCTCGATCGGCCGGACAGGCTTGGCCTTCACCTGGAAGCTGCGGACATCATAACCGCTGGACTGCCGGGTCGAGCGCCAGGTGGCGAACTCGCCCTGCGGGCTGATGGCGGTGACGCGGAAGGCGGCGCCTTTCACGCCCAGCGCGGGCACGTCGCCGCGCACGATCGCGCCGATCTTCAGCTCGCGGAACTGGTCCTCGCGCACGCTGAAGGCGACCCACGGATCAGACGTGTCGACGATGGTGAACACCGGCACCCCCGTCAGCACCAGCTCGCCGACATTGGCGAAGCGTTCCGACACCTCGCCGCCATGCGGAGCGGTCAGACGGGTCTCGCCCTGCAGGCTTTCGACCTCGGCGACGGCGGCGCGGGCGCCGCTGACGTTGGCGTCGGCGACCGATTTCTCCTGCGGGCGGGTTCCGGCCTGCGCCTTCAGATACTGCTGGCGCGCGGCCTCGGACTGAGAGGCTGTTGCGGCGCGGGCGGCCACCGCCTCGTCGCGGCGCTGGGCCGAGATGACGCCCTCGGCGAACAGGTTCTCGGCCCTGCGCGCGGTCTGATCGGCCAGACGGGCCGTCGCCTGAGACGCGCGCCAGATGGACTCGACCGTCTGCACGTCCTCGACGCGGGCGCCCTCGCGGCTCATGGACTGGATGGCCTGCGTCGATTGCAGCAGGGCCCGCGCCTGAGCATCCTTGGCCTCGACCTCGGGGCTGCTCATCAGCGCCAGCTCCTGACCAGCCGTCACCCGATCGCCCTCGGCGGCCATGAAGCGTTCGACGCGGCTGGGCACCTTGGTGGCGACGGTGAAGGTCTCGGCCTCGACCATGCCCTGCACCTGATCCGGCGCCGGACGGGCGGCCAGGAACAGGCCCACGACGATGAAGACCAGCAACAGCGCCACCCCCGCCGCGACGATCAACGGCAGACGCGGACGGCGCTGTTTCGGCGGCGGCGCCTCGGCGGGTTTGGGCGGCGTATAGGCCGAGGAAGGCGTCTCGCTCATGGGGCGCTGAGTCATGGGGCGCTGATCCGGTCGTCGCGTTGCAGATAGTCGTTCAGGGTCTGACCAGTGCCAGACGCCGCCAACAGCGCCGCCAGGCTCAGATCGTATTCATAGGCCGCCGCCGCCCGTTGCAGGCGCGCGGTTCCCAGCAGGTTGCGGGCGTCGATCACCGAGGCGGCCGTCGCCTCGCCCTCGCGGAAGCCGACCTCCTGCACGCGCAAGTTCTCGCGCGCGGCCTCCAGACTGCTGTCCATGCTGAGGAATTGCCGCCGGGCCAGATCGACCTGATTATAGGCGCGCGTGACCATCAGCCGGGCGTCCTCGCGGGCCTTGCGCTCCATCTGCGACGCCGCCGAGGCCTGGGCGCGCGCGGCGCCGAGCAGGCGTCGCCGGTCCACCGAAGACATCAGGGTGTAGCGGGCGCCCAGGCCGAAGGCCCAGTCCGGCTCGGTCGGCAGGGAATCGTCAGGATTCAGGTTGTAGGTCCCGAAGGCGAAGACCGACGGTTTCAGCCGCGAGGCCGCCAGATCGGCCCCCGCCTCGGCCAGATCACGTCCTGCCTGCGCCTGAATGACGCGCGCGTTCGACTGCCCCGCGCTGTCCAGAAACAGGTCGGCAGGTCCCGCCGGGCCGCGGTTGACGAACAGGGGCGTGGTCGGCGTCGCCCCGTCCTCAAGGTCCGTCACGCGCGCCAGCGAGGCGACGGCGTTTTCATGCTCCAGCTCCGCGCGGTTGACCTGACGCTGGGCGGCGTCGCGCGCCACCTCGACCTGAAGCGTCTGGGCGCGGCTGAGGAACCCTTCGCTCTCCATGCGGCGCGCGTTGTCCAGATGCAGATCGAAGCCGTCGCGCGTGTCGATGGCGATCTTCAGCGCCTCCGCCGCCAGCACCTGGCCGAAATAGGCCTGGGCCAGCCCGACGCCTTCCAGATCAACGGCTTCCCGACGCTTGGCTTCGGCCAGATCAAGATTGGCCTCCGCCGCCCGACGCAGGGCCGGAATGGCGCCGCCGGTATAGATGGGCTGAAGCGCCGTCACCGTGGGTCGAAACGTCGTGTCGTCCACCTGCAGCCGTATGTCGTGCGGCAGGGCGGCGAAAATCTCCGGCAGAGCCGCCTGCAGCCTCTGCTCCACCACGCCCAGAACATCGCCCGGCACGCCGGGCAGGCCTGAAATCAGACCCGGAATGGCCGCGCTGATGTCGGACTGCGCCTGGTCCAGCGGCTCGCCCAGCGACAGGTCGAACGTCTTGCGATAGCGGATCAGCTGAGCGTCCAGCGACACCGTCGGCCGGTTCAGGCCATCTGCGGCGCGCGCCTGGGCCTCCGCCGCCTCCACGGCATAACCCGCGGCCCGGTTCAGGCTGGACGTCGAACGCAGCCGCGCCTGGGCCTCTGCATAGCTCAAGGGGGTGCGGGACGTTTCGCCGTTTCGGGGCGCAGATGCGGTCAGGTGCGCCTGCGGCTGCGCCTCCTGGCTGCTCGCCATCGGCCCCGCAGCCAGCGCGACGCACAGCCCGACCCCACTGATCATCATCGCTTCACCCCGTATCACGTCCGACCCCAACGATCCTGACGCGCCGCCGTTGCGTCAAGCAAGCAATGGAGCGGGGTGCTGCGAGACGAAACAGCCTAGCTGCTGTTGCTCTCGACCCTAGACAATACTAACTTTAATGTCAGTACCACATTCCACCGCCCCTCAACCGAACTGGAGCATTCATGGACGCCGATGTCATCGTCGTAGGCGCTGGTCTCGCCGGCCTGGCGGCCTGTCATGAACTGGTGACAGCGGGCCGGCGCGTCGCCCTGATCGATCAGGAGAATGCAGGCAATCTAGGGGGTCAGGCCTTCTGGTCGTTCGGCGGATTGTTCCTGGTCGACTCGCCTGAACAGCGGCGTCTGGGCGTGCGGGACAGCCTCGACCTGGCCTGGCGCGACTGGCAGGGCAGCGCCGGATGGGACCGACTTGAAGGGCCAGGCGCCGAAGATGAATGGGCTGTGCGCTGGGGCCGAGCCTATGTCGAGTTCGCCGCCGGCGAGAAGCGCAGCTGGCTGCGCCAGCTGGGCGTGAAGCTGACCCCGATGGTCGGGTGGGCCGAGCGCGGCGGCGGGGCCGCCTTCGGCCACGGCAATTCCGTGCCCCGCTTTCATGTCGCCTGGGGAACCGGCACCGGGGTGTCAGAGCCGTTCGCCGACAGGGCCAGGGATGCGGCGAAGCAAAATCGACTGACGTTCCATCACCGACATCGCGTCGATCAGCTTCTGGTCGAGGGGGGCCGCGTCATCGGCGTCAGCGGCGCGGTCCTGGCCCCGGATGATGCGCCGCGCGGGGCGCCGACCAACCGCACCGTCATCGGCGACTTCACCCTGAAGGCGCCCGCAGTGATCCTGGCGACCGGCGGCATAGGCGGCAATCACGACCTGGTGCGGCGATACTGGCCTGAACGGCTGGGCGCGCCGCCGCGCGAAATGATCACCGGCGTCCCCGCCTATGTCGACGGCCGGATGCTGGACATCGCCGCCGAAGCCGGGGCCCGCCTCGTGAACCGGGACCGCATGTGGCACTATGTCGAAGGGGTGCGGAACTGGGCGCCGATCTGGCCCCGACACGCCATCCGCATCCTGCCTGGCCCGTCGCCTCTGTGGTTCGACGCCCTGGGTCGACGCCTGCCGCATCCGGCCCTGCCCGGCTATGACACGATGGCGACGCTGAAACACCTGCGCACCACGCCCGATCTGGTGGCGCACGACCACTCCTGGTTCATCGTCACCGAGACGATGCTGGCCAAGGAATTCGCCCTGTCGGGATCGGAACAGAACGCCGACATCACCAACCGCAATCTGCTCGGGGTCCTGCGCTCGCGCCTGGGCAAGGGCGCGCCGAAGGAGGTGGCCGCCTTCCGCGACAAGGGCGCCGACTTCGTCGTCGCTGATGATCTGGAGACGCTGGTAGCGAAGATGAACGACCTGACCGACCAACCTCTGCTCGACCCGGCCCTGATCCGCCGCCAGATCGAGGATCGCGACGCCCAGATGGACAATCCCTACGCCAAGGATGTTCAGGTTCAGGGCATCCACAACAGTCGCCGCTACAAAGGCGACCGCTGGGCGCGCACCTCGGCGCCGCACAAGGTGCTGGATCCGCAGGCGGGACCGCTGATCGGCGTCAAGCTGCACGTGTTGACGCGAAAGTCGCTGGGCGGACTTCAGACCGACCTTTCCAGCCGTGTCTTGACGCCCGACGGCGATGTGCTGGAAGGTCTCTATGCCGCAGGCGAAGCCGCTGGTTTCGGCGGCGGCGGCCTGCATGGTTACAACGCTCTGGAAGGCACCTTCCTGGGCGGGTGCATCTTCTCCGGGCGAGCGGCGGGACGGGCGCTCTCCGGGCGGAACTGACGACAACAGGGGGATAGACTTATGGGCTCGCCGTTGACCCTGATCGGGCTGCCGATCGCGCTGGGCATCATCATGTTCGGCCTGGGCCTGAGCCTGACGCCGTCCGATTTCGTCCGGGTGGGCCGACAGCCGAAGGCGGCGGCGGTGGCCCTGGCCTGTCAGCTGCTTCTGCTGCCCGCGATCTGCTTCGCCCTGGTGCTGGCGTTCCGGCTGCCGCCGATCCTGGCGGTCGGCATGATGCTGCTGGCGGCCTCGCCCGGCGGGACGACGGCCAACCTCTATAGCCACCTGTTCCGCGGCGATGTGGCCCTGAACATCAGCCTGACGGCGATCAACTCCGTCATCGCCGTCGTGACCCTGCCGGTCATCGTCAACCTGGCCGTGGCCTATTTCCAGCCCGGCGACATGAAGGTCGGCCTGCAACTGACCAAGACCCTCGAGGTCTTCATGATCGTGCTGGTTCCCGTGGCTCTGGGGATGTTGGTGCGCGGCCTGAAACCCGGCTTCGCCCAGGCGATGGACCGGCCCGTCCGTATCGCCTCCATCGTGATCCTGACGCTGGTGATCCTGGGCGCGGCGGCGTCCAGCCTGGATGTGCTGCTCGCCAACTTCCAGGCTCTGGCGGGGATCGTCATCCTGTTCTGCCTGTTCAGCCTGGGCATAGGCTTCGCCGTGCCGCGCCTGCTGAAGATCGAACGCCCGCAGGCCATCGCCAGCGCCTTCGAGGTCGGGCTGCACAACGCCACCCTCGCCATCGTCATCGCCCAGTCGGTGCTGCGCAGCCCGGAGATGACCCTGCCCGGCGCCGTCTATGGCGTGCTGATGTTCCCGCTGGCCGCGGCCTTCGGCCTGTTGATCACCCGCAAGCGCACGGCGGCCGTCGCAGGCTGACCGGGATCAGCCGCGCAGTTCGCGACGCAGCACCTTGCCCACCGCCGTCTTTGGCAGGGGTTCGCTGCGGAACTCGACGATGCGCGGCACCTTGTAGCCGGTCAGCTGCGCGCGGCAGTGGGCGATCAGAATCTCGGTCGTCAGCTCAGGCGAGCGCGGGACCACGACGATCTTGATCCGCTCGCCCTGGGCGTCATCCGGCACGCCGACGGCGGCGACCTCCTCGACCAGAGGATGGCTGGCGACCACATCCTCGATCTCGCCCGGATAGACGTTGAAGCCGGACACCAGGATCATGTCCTTGATCCGGTCCACCAGACGCACGCGCCCATCCGCCTGCATCACCCCGACGTCGCCGGTCGCCAGCCAGCCGTCGTCCGACAGCACCCGTGCCGTCTCGTCGGGCCGCTTCCAATAGCCCAGCATCACCTGCGGGCCGCGCACATGCAGTTCGCCTTCTTCGCCGATCCCGGCCCAGCTGCCGTCCTCGCGACGCATGCGAACCTCGGTCGAGGGCACCGGCAGGCCGACCGTTCCGTCGAAGCCCATCCCTTCCGGATGCTCCAGATCGACGCGTCCGATACAGACCACCGGCGACGTCTCCGTCAGGCCATAGCCGTCGATCAGCGGCGCGCCCGTCACCGCCTGCCACTCCTCCGCGACGACCCTCTGCGTCGCCATGCCTCCGGCGATGGTCAGCTTCAGGTCAGAGAAATCGCGCTCTCGAAACGCCTGGCTCTTCATCAGGCTGACGAACAGGGTGTTCAGCCCGGTCATGCCGACGAAACGCTCCTTGCGCAGGATCCATTCCACCCGTTTCGCATCGCGCGGATTGGCGATCAGGATGTTGCGCCCGCCCGCCCCGGTGAACATCATCAGGTTCGCGGTCAGCGAGAAGATATGATACAGCGGCAGCATGGTGACATTGCCCAGAGGCCGTGTCTGATCGATCTGATCCAGCAGCCAGACCCGCCCCTGAATCGTATTGGCCAGGATGTTGCGATGGGTCAGCATCGCCCCCTTCGCCACGCCCGACGTGCCGCCCGTATATTGCAGGAAAGCGATGTCTTCGGGACTGACCTGCACCGGCTGCAACGTCATTCGCCGGGCCTGGCCCATCACGCGCGTCCACCGATGCGAACCCGGCAGACGATAGGCCGGAACCATCTTCTGCACGTGACGCATCAGGGCGCTGACGGCGACGCCCTTCAGTCCGCCCATCATGTCGCCCATTGCGGTGACGACGACGTGCCGCAGATCGGTCCCTTCGCGCGCCCGTTCCACCGTGGCGGCGAACATGTCCATGACCACCAGGACGACGGCCCCGCTGTCCTTCAGCTGATGGTTCAGTTCGCGTGAGGTGTAGAGCGGATTGACGTTGACCACGATCCCGCCCGCGAACAGCACGCCGAACAGGGCCGCCGGATACTGCAGGCAGTTCGGCATCATCAGCGCCACCCGCTCGCCCGGCTGCACGCCGATCGACTGCAACCAGGCGCCGAAGCTCTTGGCCGCCTGCAGCATATCGCCATAGGTCACCGCCGAGCCCAGGCTGACGAAGCCGGGTCGGTCGGCGAACTTCTGCGCATCCGCCTCGAAAAGTTGCGGGACCGAGGTCCAGCGCGCCAACTCATCCTCGATGCAGACCGGCACGCCCTTGCGATAGGACTTGGTCCAGAAACGCTCGGCCCACAACTGGTCCATGTCTACAGCGGAATCGGTCACAGCGCTCATTTCTCCACCACTGCGACGACGCCCTGCCCGCCCGCCGCGCAGATGGAGATCAGCCCGCGCCCGCCGCCATTGCGGTCGATCATGGCGGCCAGATTGGCGAGAATACGGCCGCCCGTCGCCGCGAACGGATGCCCCGCCGCCAGCGAACCGCCGTTGACGTTCAGCCTGGCCCGGTCGATCGAGCCCGGCGCGGCGTCCAGCCCCAGCCTTGTGCGAGCGTAGTCCTCATCCTCCCAGGCCTTGAGCGTGCACAGCACCTGAGCGGCGAAAGCCTCGTGAATCTCATAGAAATCGAAATCCTGAAGCGTCAGGCCCAGCCGAGCCAACATGCGCGGAACCGCATAGGCGGGCGCCATCAGCAGCCCTTCGTCCCCGCCGACGAAATCAACCGCCGCCGCCTCGCCGGTCCGCAGATAGGCCTGAATCGGCAGCCCCCGCGCCCTGGCCCACTCCTCGCTCGCCAGCAGCACGGTCGAGGCGCCGTCCGTCAGCGGCGTCGAGTTGGCGGCCGTCAGGGTCCCGTTCTCGCGGTCGAACACCGGCTTCATCGTCGCCAGTTTCGCCGGATCGATGTCGGGCCGCAGGTTGTTGTCACGCTTCAGCCCGCGATAGGGAATGACCATGTCGTCGAACAGACCCGCCTCCCATGCGGCGGCGGCGTTGCGGTGACTGGCGACGCCCAGGGCGTCTTGATCCTCACGCGGGATGCGCCAGCGCTTGGCCATCAGTTCGCAGTGTTCGCCCATCGACAGGCCGGTGCGGGGCTCGGCGTTGCGCGGCGGCTCCGGTTTGAACGGGGCGGTCAGGCCCGCGCCCAACAGCGCCTTGATCCGACCGCCGGTCGTCTTCTCCCGGTTCGCCGCCAGCAGGGCCTTTCGGAACCGTTCGTTCAGAGCGATGGGCGCGTCCGACGTCGTGTCCACCCCGCCCGCGACCCCGACCTCGATCTGCCCCAGCGCGATCTTGTTGGCGACCAGGATGGCGGCCTCCAGTCCTGTGCCGCAGGCCTGAGACACGTCATAGGCCGGGGTGTCCGCGCCGATGGTGGTGCCCAGCACGCTTTCGCGGGTCAGGGCGATGTCGCGCGACAGCTTCAGCACCGCCCCCGCCGCCACCTCGCCCAGGCGCTGACCATGCAGGTCGAAACGGTCGGCCAACCCCTGCAGGGCGGCGGTCAGCATGTCCTGATTGGACGCCTCGGCATAGGCGGTGTTGGACCGCGCAAAGGGAATGCGGACACCGCCGATAATGGCGACTCGACGCGGCGCAGCTGCGGTCAACATGGAGCTTCATCCCCGGATGCAAGGGTCAACCGACCCCGCGTATGGATGCGCGATCCAACAGCGTCGCGCACTTCAAAATGGCGTTCACGGCCGCATGACGCCGCGTACAACGCCGCCTTTCCGGGCAGGAACAGCGGCGCGCGAAACGCGACCTCGACCTCGGCGGCCGTCAGGGGTTGCGGCGGCGACAGGGCGGCGATGGCTCGCGCCTTGGTCCACATCCCGTGGGCGATCGCGCGGCGAAAGCCGAACAGCCGCGCCCCCAACGCCGAGGTATGGATGGGATTGGCGTCGCCGGAAACACGGGCGTAGCGACGGCCCAGGTCTTCAGACAGCCTCCATGTCTCGCTCTGCGCGTTCGCTACGTCGCCTGCCAGCACCGGCGGCGGTTCGCCCGATCCGGGCCGTCCGACGCGCATATAGAGGCTGGAGCCTTCCCACACGGTCTCGCGGTCGCGAACCGCCGTCGTCTTCAGAGTGAAGGCCTGGCCCTTGTCGTGGGCGACGAACCCTCCCGCCCGGGTCCTCAACGTCAGCCGGTCGCCAAGGCCCAACCGCGCGTGCTGGCGGATATGGTTATGCAGATGCACCAGACCGACCGCCGGATAGGGAAAGTCCGCTCCCAACAGAATCCGCATCTGCAGAGGAAAGGCCAGAATGTGGGGCCAGGTGATCGGCACCCCCTGCTCGGGCGCAAAGCCGCACACGTCGGCATAGGCGTCGACCGCCGTCGCCTCCAACACCGCCTCACGTTCCAGCACGCGCCCCGGCAGCACCGGGTCAGACGGCGCTTTGCGCAGCAGACCGCGCAGGGCGCCGCCGGCCACCGCCAGCCCTGACAGAGGAGCGTCGAACCGCTGGACCGCGCCGTCCACGATCATGCCCCCAGCAGGCTCTGGCCGCAGACGCGCACCACCTGCCCGTTGACGCCGCCCGATGCAGGATGCGCCAGCCAGGCGATCGTCTCGGCCACATCAACCGGGCCGCCCCCCTGCCCCATGCTGTTCATCCGGCGCCCCGCTTCGCGAATGGCGAAGGGGATGGCCGCGGTCATCTGGGTCTCGATGAAACCGGGCGCCACGGCGTTGACGGTCAGGCCGCTTGACGCCGACTGCGATGCGAGGCGACGGACGGCCCCGATCCACGCCGCCTTGGACAGGGCGTAGTTGGTCTGCCCCATATTGCCGGCGACGCCGCTTAATGAGGATACGGCGACGATGCGGCCATTACGGCGCATTCCCCCGCCCTCGATCAGCGCCTGGGTGATCGCCAGCGGCGCCGACAGATTGACCGCCATGACGCTGTCCCACTCTGCGGGTTCCATGCGGGCTATGGTGCGGTCGCGGGTGATCCCGGCATTATGGATCACCACGTCATAGCCGCCCCGCCCTCGCGCATCGGCGAGCAGAGTCGCGGCCGCGTCAGGCGCCGTAATGTCCAGCGCCAGACTGTCGACGCCCAGTTCTTCCGACAGGGCGGACAGGCCGTCCGCCGCCCCTGCCACATCCAGCGCCGTAACCTGTGCCCCCTCGGCCGCGAACAGGCGGGTGATGGCTTGCCCGATCCCGCGCGAGGCGCCCGTGACCAGCACCTTTCGTCCTGCGTGGCCGGCTCCGGCTTCGCCTGTCTCGACCGGCGCGGCCACCCGGATCGCCTGCCCCGAAACATAGGCCGAGCGTGGCGACATCAGAAACGCCAGCGTGCTTTCGGCTGCCGCCTCCGCGCCCGGCGCCACATAGAGCATATGGACGCCGATGTTGCGCCGAACCTCCTTGGCCAGTGAGCGGACGAAGCCTTCAAGCCCGCGCTGCACCGCCTCGCCTTCAGCATCAGCCATCAACTCGGGCGGCGTACCGATCACGACGATGCGGCCATGTTCGGCTACCGAACGAACAGCCTGATGGAAGAAGCCATACAGGTCCTTCGCCGCCTGGACGCGCGCGCAGTCCGAGGCGTCGAACACCAATGCGCCATAGCGCGCATCCGGCGACCATTCGCCATGAAGCCCATGCCCCGACGCCTGAATCAGCCCCGCCAGAACGGCCGCCATCGGGCGCTCGCCGTTGGGCCCCAACAGACACGGACCGACGATCCCCGCCCCCGCCTCTGCGCGACGTTGCAGCGGCGCCGGGCGCGGCAGGCCCAGGGCGCCCGCCACCCGACCGCCCACGCCCGAGTTGACGAAATTCAGATAGCGATCGCTCATCAGGCCGCCTTCTTCTTCGTCTTGGCGGGCGCTGTGTCCGTCGGCCGTCTCGCCAACCCAGCCGCGATATCGAAGTCAGGCGCGAAGTCGTCCACCTGGATCGCCTGATCGGCATAGGCGGCGAAACGACCGATCAACTCGCGTTCCTGCGCGGTGATCAGGCCCTTGCCTTGCGCATCCACAGCCCAGTCATCCAGCAGGGTCAGGTTCTGCGGCGCCCGTGCGATCACGCCGCTGCGCATGGCGTCCTTCAGCCGCCGCTCAATGGCCTCGACCTGCGGATAGAGATCAAAGGCGGCCAGGGTCACGGCGATGGGATCGATCTCCACCCGCGCCGTCCACGACCCGGCGATCAGGCGATCGCGCGCCGGGCCGTGGGTCTGCATCAGGGCGGCGACAGCAGCGGCGCAGCGGTCGTCCGGTTCAGGCGTCTTCAGCCCGAACGGCGCCCCGATCAGCCTCAGGAACAGGGCTGCGCCCCGGCTTGGGTGATTGGCCAGCAGGCTGCGCCAGGCCGCGCCGGCTCGCGCCAGGGCATCCTGCGCCGCCCAATGAACGAAAGGCAGGTCCTCCGCCGGACGGCCTTCATCCTCAAAACGCTTCAGCACGCTGCTGAGAATGAAGAGTTGAGACAGGATGTCGCCCAGACGCCCCGTCAGCGCGCCCTTTCTCTTCAAGGCGCCGCCCACGGTCGCCATCGACAGGTCCGAAGCGAGCGCCAGCAGAGTCGAGAGCCGCGTCGCCGCGCGATAATAGCGCTTCAACTGAGGCGCCGCGTCGCGAGGCGCCCCGATCAGGACGCCGCCCGTCAGGCCAAAGGTCAGCGCTCGCGCCATATTGCGGAACAGGAAGCCGACATAGCCGAACAGGGCGGCGTCGAACGGCCTCAGCTCGCCCGCCTCCGCCGTCCGCATCAAGGTCAGGACATAGGGGTGGCAGCGGATCGCCCCCTGACCATAGATGATCAGGGTGCGGGTCATGATGTTGGCGCCCTCTACCGTGATGGCGATCGGCACCTGCTGATAGGCGCGCGCCAGATAGTTGCCGGGGCCCATGCAGACCCCCTTGCCGCCGATCACGTCCATGGCGTCGTTAATGACGACGCGCGCGCGTTCGGTGACGTGATATTTGGCGATGGCCGAGACCACCGACGGCTTCTCGCCCTGGTCCAGCGCGGCCGACGCCAGACGCCGGACGGCGTCGGTCGCATACAGATGCCCCGCCATCCGGGCCAGGGCCTCCTGCACGCCCTCAAAGGCGCCGATCGGCTGGCTGAACTGACGCCGGATGGCGACGTAGGCGCCGACCATCCCTACGGCTAGCTTGGACATGCCGACGTTGGACGACGGCAGGGAGATAGCCCGGCCCGCCGCCAGACATTCCATCAACATGCGCCAGCCCGCCCCGACCTGGGCGCGCCCGCCGATCACCATCTCCATCGGCACAAAGACGTCGTCGCCCGTCGTCGGCCCGTTCTGGAAGACGGCGTTAAGCGGCCAGTGCCGCCGCCCGATGTTCACGCCGGGATGATCACGCGGGATCAGAACACAGGTGATCCCCGGCTCGGCCTCGTCGCCCAACAGACCGTCAGGATCAACCGCGCGGAACGCCAGACCCAGCACGGTCGCGACCGGCGCCAGCGTAATGTAGCGCTTGCGCCAGCTGATGCGGAAACCCAGCGTCTCCTCGCCGTTCCACATCTGCTTGCAGACCACGCCCGTGTCCGTGATCGCGGCTGCATCAGATCCCGCATAGGGGTTGGTCAGGGCGAAACAGGGGATCTCCTCCCCCCGCGCCAGCCGCGGCAGATAGTGGTCTTTCTGGTCTTCCGTGCCGTAGTGCAGCAGCAGTTCGGCCGGTCCCAGGGAGTTCGGCACCATCACCGACACCGCCGCCGCCGAACAGCGGGTCGACAGCTTCTGGATCACCTGACTGTGGGCGTAGGCCGAGAAGCCAAGCCCCCCGTATGCCTTGGGCACGATCATGCCCAGAAAGCCCTTGTCCTTGGCGTAGGCCCAGGCTTCAGGCGACAGATCCTGCCAGACCGACGTGGTCTCCCAGTCGTTGGCGAGGTCGCACAGGTGTTCGGTTTCAACGTCCAGGAATCGCTGCTCCTCGGCCGTCAGGCTGGGCGAAGGCGTCGACAACAGCCGCCGCCAGTCGGGCCTGCCCGCAAAAAGCTCGGCGTCCCACCAGACGTTGCCCGCCTCGACCGCCGCCTGTTCCGTGGCGCTCATGCGCGGCATGATCTGTCGAAAAGCACCCATCGCCGGACGGGACAGCAAGGCGCTTCGCAAGGGTCTGAACGTCAGCAGCGCCAGGATCGGAGCCGCTGCCGCAGCCATGACGCCAGCCGTCGACGGCGAGACGATCCCCAGCATCCAGCCCGCCAGAATCCAGAGCCCGGCCAACAAGGCCCACCACGTCATGCGCGCTTGATGAAAGGTCAGGATGAAACCAGCGCCCAGCACGGCGCTAATCCATATCAGCATCGTCGATCCCCCGCCGTCGCTGGCGCCGCCAGCCCTCCGGCCTAATCAAAGCTTCAGTCGAAAATCGTGGCCCGCCTCAGCGCAGGCGAGTCCAGGTCTGCGTTCGGCACAAAAGCGGGGCGACGCAGGCCTGAACCGTCAGCCGGTCAGGCTCAGCCAGGGTCAGCCTGCCTGTTGCCGCGCTCTGCCCGCTTTCCGGGTCATACAGAGGGCCGCCGCTCCACGTCTGCGGCCCGCCTGAAAAGTCCTGTAACACCACCAGCCCCTTGATCGGTCGGTCACGCAGCGCCGATCTGCGGTTCCGAACGTCACGCTGGTCCGGATTGGCGCGCAGGGCGGCGGCGTCGACCAACCGCCCACACAACGCCGCCCCGCACCGCTCGATCTCCACCACGCCATTCTGCGCCGTCGTACGCCAGCGCCCCAAAACGGCGTCGCCGGGCTGCGCCGTTGACGGCCCGGCGGCCAGGCCCAGACCCGTCGTCACGGCCAGCCCCGTCGCCCACCCCCACGATCGGCGCCTCATCCCTTCCCGCCCAGATAGGCGTTGCGGACGGCCGGAGGCACCCGATCATAAATGGTCGGAGGCGAGATTTTCAGGCGGCGCCGCGCTTCATCCAACGGCTCGGCCAGAAGCCGCTCGTAATCCTCGCCCGGCAGCCAGGCCGCGCGCTGTCCATTGCGCCAGGCCTGAAACACCGCCCGCCCGCAGGGAAAGCCGGTCCGGGCGCGCATGAACTGCACCGCCACGCCGCCGGCGATCAGGCCAAATCCAGCGCTGCGGGTCTGCGGCAGGGAAAAGGCCACAACGCACGCCTCGCCCAGGGCGTCTGAATGATAGCCGGTCAGCACATGCCAGATGTCATGAACATCGCGCAGACGGCGCGCGTACCATGCACGCGGATGCGCCGCCTCAATCTCGGTGTCGGCCACCTTGCGGCTATCCTCCGCCAGGCCATAGGCGGTGAAGTTCTGCGGCTCGACAAAGGCGCGATAGGCCGCGCCGACCGTGCCCGGCCCGAACTGCCTCAACCAATCACGATCCTGAAGATAATCCGACAACTCCAGGCGCTCATAAGCCTGCTGGCCGCCCATCGGCGTGTCCAGCATCCGCCGATAACCCCAGTCCGGCGAACGCCCGGACAAGGCGTTCATGATCTCGAACACCTGACGCGTGTCGTCCTTGTCCGCCACCAGGCCGCGAAACGCCCGAATGGCCCGCACAGGCTGAACACGGCGGCTTGTCACATGCGTCGGCTGACGAGCGCCCCGGTCCGCAGCATAAGGCGCCGCGAGCATCGCTGAACCTGCTTGCACTGACCTCACTCCTCTGTCGGAGGTTAAATGACACTATCTACACTATTGTCATTTACAGCAGTGTCAATTGCAAAAGCCTATCAAGACCCCCTTAGATGGACCCAGCCCGATACCGGCGCCACGACACACAGCTATTTTCGAGCGAAAGGCGATGCGGGAGTGATGGAACCCCGACACGCAAGCCATGTCGGCGACACTCTGCTCCATATATCGAGCCGCCAGCGCACAGACAGAGTCGAGACCAACTCCGCACGGCGCCTCAAACCAGAAGTAGAGGCCGTTTCCAGGTTAGATAAATCCCCTCGCAGGATTTGATCCTGCGAGGGGCCGCATCATCAGCTGATGGTACGGGCCGGCGTGATTTTTACCGAACCGCTGACAATCGTGCAAGACGGATCGCCTGCGTTTACCGGAGGCAGCGGGTTATTGTTAAAGGTAATCGTAGAAGTCGCGTTATTCCAGTCCGCGTCAAATGTTCCATAACAAGGTTTATTCAGAACCGTATTGGCGCCAATCGTAACTCTAACCTTATCTGTTACGCCCGGAATCACATCAAAAGACCATGCGCCATAGGGCTTAACCAGGCTCAGCGGTCCACAATACAGGATATTTCCCGGAGAAAACGAACCACTCAGCGTTCCTCCAGAAGAGCTGTTGCTGCCAGTTCCAGAAACATTACAGTTTGCCGTAACTGATTGTTGCATCGTTACGTTTCCGGAAAACGTAAACGAGCCGGTCGGAGACATCGTCTGCGCACTGACGCCAGAAGCAGCGCCGATAGCAAGAACTGAAGCGATAGCAAAAACAATCTTCTTCATGACTTTCCTACCTTTTTTCAAAAGCCCAGAGGGCATGTAATGCTAGCACAAATTCAAACAACAACATATACTATAATAAGTTTTAGAATTTCTTCGATACAGAAATCGCCATCAACCTTGGGTCCAACGTAAACACGTTTGTGGTCAATCCAGTATCATCACTGTTTGTAAAGGCATCCGTTATCGGCGTCTTATCGAAGACATTCTTCACATAGAACTGGACCGAAAGTCCACTAACCACGTTTTCGGCATTTATTGAAATGTTGGTATTATCCCACGACTTCAGCTTGTCATACTCGGTATTATAGATACGGAAATAGCTTTCGCCCTGCCAGTAATAGTCGGCACGGAATGTGACATCCCAGCCATTAACAGGAAGCGTGTACTGAGTGCCTATATTAGCCGTCCAATTCGGCGAATTCGGCAATTCGTTACCGCTCAGATCTGCATCAAAGCCGCGACCATAGTTGGGAGCCTCCGTAACCCCGTCATAGGTAAAGCCAAAGAAGGCCCACATAGGTAGAATCGTGTCGAAGTCAGGATTGAAGCTGCCGTAGCGCGCCGATCCGGAACACAGCGCCTGAAGCGCCTGTCCGGTCGTGGTCCCATCAAAACCAAAACTCAGAATGGTCTCGACGTGCTTGGTCGGCGCAATACAGTTGGAGGGCACCTGAACCCAGGGCCGCAACAGGGTCCAGTCTGCATTGCCCTGGGTGCGGTTCATCACATCGATGGATTTTTCGCCATCAGCGACCCGCGTATTCAGGTAGCCGATGTTAGCGTCGATACGCCAGGCGGGCGTCGGATAGAAAGCGCCTTCCAATTCAACACCCCATATCCTCGCATCGAAATTCTCATTCAATGAGATCCGATCAACGATTTGGGAGACCTGGTAATCGCTATAATCATAATAGAAGGCCGTCGCATTGAGGCGCATCCGGCCGTCCATGAAACTGTTCTTGGTTCCGATCTCAAAGGCGTTGATATATTCAGGAGCGAATTCAGACGCGAGAGGCTGATACTGGATGACTTCTGGATTGATATCAACGCGCGGGGGGTTGGTGCCTCCACCCTTGTATCCTCGTGAGTATGAAGCATAGACCAGCGTATCGTCCGAGAAAGCCAGGTTCGGTTTCCAGTCCACGACAAACCGACCCGTCACCGCATCCCAGCTTTGCTTGACATCCGGCAAGGCCGGATAGCCGCGATTGACATAACCGCCGGACGATAAGCCAGGCGTTCCATCCGGTGACGCCCCGAGCAACAGCTGACTGGGATAGGGCGTCGTGGTCTTGCGATCATCCGTATATCGCAGACCTGCAGTAACTCGGACCGTGTCCGCGACATCCCAATAGGCTTCGCCGAATACGCCCAGAGAGCGCGTACGCACTACATTTCGGCTGCGGAAATAATTATGCCCATCGCCTTCCAGTTCGGACAGCGGAGAATATTCGACATATACACACTCACGCCACGCAGGAGCAGAGGGGTCTCCACATGGAATGGTGTCCAAAAAAGTAGAAGAAAGCTTCTGATTATAGAAATACTCTCCGATAAAGGAGAACAGGTTATTGAATACGTAGTAATTATCTTCAGATTTGAAATCGAGATAGTTAGCGCCGAGGCTGAAGTTAAATCGCCCGTCCCACGCTGATTGGAGGCGGAATTCCTGAGTAAACTGCTTATTGTCCGACTGGCTGACATCCACAGACAGGATAGACGACGATGGGCCCAGTTGTGGGTCCGTATAAATCCCCCCTGGCGCAGCAGGGCTTGGCGGAAGCGCCGAACCACCCGGCGACGAACTGCGAACTACAGAAGAATCAGCAAAAATTCCGTTACTTACATATCTGCTATAATCCTGAGTAGAGTAATAGTTATCCTTTGCAAAGGCAGTTTGCGAATGGAAAGTCAGACCATTATTAAGTTCATACCGCCAATTCAACTGAACAACATCATTCTCCGCTCTGAATTTTGGATCGTATGAGGTTGAGATTTCGCGCAAATTCTTGGACTGCGTCACCCCCGCATAGGGGTCAGTCAGGTAGTAGAATGCCGACGAGGGAAAAAAGTCACCAGCTTCATAGCCGTAGCTCATCAATGCGCCCATGAAGACATGGCTGAACGCCCCGCCGTTAGGCGTTCCATAGGCTGCGTCTTCGAACAGACTTGACGCCATACACCCCTGGCTCATCCGGTTTCGGGTGAAACTGTCGGTGACAGTGAAGGATCCTATCTGAGTAGGCCCCTCATCCTTGGTGCACAGCTGCTTGCCCGTACGGGACCTCCGGTCATCTTCACCAAAATGTTCCCAGATCAGATTGGCGCTAAAACGGTCTGTCGGTTCCCAAGCCGCCGACAGACGAGTCGAGTACAGGTCACGATCATTGACGCGCGTTTCGTTGAACGTGTTGTAATCAAACCCCTCACGCTTCGTCAGTGACGCCGCACCCCGTATCCAGAAGGTATCCCTTACAGGAATGTTGACCATCATCTGGCCGCGCATGGAGTTAAAATTTCCCGCTTCGGCCTTCATCATCGCGTCGAAGTTGGGGCCAGGGAGATTGGGTATCATGTTGACGACGCCACCCGTGGCGTTGCGCCCATACAGAGTCCCTTGAGGGCCTCGCAGGACCTCCACACGATTAACGTCCAGATATTCCTGCTCAAACAGTCGGTTACGTATCAACGGCGTATTGTTGAAGCTGACAGCCACCGCTGGATCCGATGACGCCGAAATCGCTTTGGTGCCAACACCGCGTATGGAAAAATTATACATACTGAAATTGGACTTGGAGAAACTGACGTTGGGCACAGCCCGCACCAGTTCCGAGCCGCCGTCGATCTTCATAGCCTCAAGGTTTTCGGCCGAGAGCGCGGTGACAGCGATCGGCACATCCTGAATGGACTGTTCGCGCTTCTGGGCGGTGACGATGATGTCGCCAACCGAGGTCGCCTCCTGAGCCAGCGCAGGACCGGCCGCGACAACTAGAGCGAAAGCCGACGCGGTGACAGCCAGACGCGCGCGATTACAGGCCGGTGAAGCCATGAAAACCCTCCCCTGCACAGCCCTGCTCCCCAGCTGGACCGAATGCTTCCTCCCGCCTTTTATGTAGAGCTGACGACGAGGCGGATGCGCCGAAAGCCGACGCTATCGATCCATCTATTCATACTCATGTCAACAGCCTACTTACATTGATGTCCGGTAAATTTCGCAGGGGGCCTCGCCTCCCTGCTCCATGAGCCTTGAAAATAGGCGGCGCTTGGGGGCCTCGCGCGTCGACGTTCACCAACGACCTCGCGACCCCGCGCCCCGCGACTGCGGTCATTCAACGGCCGAGAAGCCTCGCCAACGCCTTGTGATCGCTCCGGGCGGCCCGTAAGAGACTGCTATCTACACGAATGTCACTTTTATAGGCATCGACTGGAAAAATGGAAAAGCCGCGTCGCCGTCGCCGTTCGCCTGAGGAAGCCCGTCGTGAGGCTCTGGCGTCAGCCCGGATTCTCTTGCTTTCGGGGGGACCGAACGCCGTCACCCTGGCCGCCGTTGCCGCTGAAATCGGCGTAACCCATGCGAACCTGATCCATCATTTCGGCTCAGCGGCCGGCCTCCAGTCAGCTCTAATGGGGTCGATGGTTGCTGATCTCAGCGACGCCCTGGACGCCGCCGTCGCCCGGTTACGTACCGACGAAGGGGCGCCGCTTGAGCTGATCAACGCCGTCTTCGACGCCTTCTCGGCCGGGGGCGCGGGACGCCTGGCGGCTTGGATCGCCTTATCCGGCGACCTGTCGCACCTCGAACCCGTGCGCGAAGCCGTTCAAAGCCTCGTCGTCGCCATCCAGGAGAAGCTGGGTCTGGGCGTAGACCTTCCTGACGAGACTGTTGGCTCGGCTGTGCTCTTCATCGCACTGGGGGCATTTGGCGACGCCCTGATAGGCGCTCCCCTTCGAGGCATGCTTGGTCAAGGCGAGGACGCCAGTCGCAGGGTCACGGCCAGTCTGCTGCCGACTTTTCTCGCCATGCGCCCGCGCACCGCCTAGTTCACGCGCAACGCCGTCGGGGCCGTCCACAACCCAGCGCTTGATCCCGAAGCCGTTCGCCCACCTCGGCGAGCGTCCGGCAAAGGCGTCGGCATCACAAAAGCGAGCCCCTCCGAACGGCTTCGAAGGGGCTCACGAGATTTACCTTATTCCCACTCGATTGCGATTACCCATTTATACTTTTGTATTCTCGAGAGTTTTTCCACCTAAACCCGCCAAAACTGATCCAAAGACCGAAATAGTCTAAATAACCTGAAAACAATGATGAAATTAGCCGATGTAAAAAACGCGTGACGCAGTCACCTTTCGGTACATATTGACAACAGCGCACTCCCAATGCGCGAGCGGCATCAGTACGAGTCACCGTACATCTCAGAGTGCCATACGACGCGTTACCTCAAAACATTCTCCACCATTTGCAGCAGCCACCGCGCTCCACCAGGAGTGCGCAGGGCGTGCGATCCGGCTTTTGTCCCTCACTGCAAGCCGAGCCAGACCTCAAAGTCATCCAGCCTCCAGGTGGGTTGATTCTGTTGAGATCCGATCGGCCTCCCTTCCGATGCGGGACGCCAACAAAAGCGGATCTGTTCGCCCTCAGCTGGAAAAGATCGACGACCCGACCCGCTCGGCGAGAGACGCGCCGGGTCGTCTACGAAAGCGAGGTCGGCCGCTTCCGCTACTCCCATTTAAGGCAAAGCTTGTTCCACGCCAACGACTGCACCGTAGCGACCCATAGCTTCAAGGCCGACGTCGCACCTCCCAGTCCAGCGTCCACCGCCCTGCCCCGGCCGGCTTGAGTTCAGACGTCACCGCAGGCACCTGACGGTCCAGCCCGTCTAGGAGCAGCGACGTCCCGCTGACGGCAGCGACCGTGGCGTTGGTCTGCCAGAATGGCCCCGACACGCCGCGCATAGAAAAACGGATATGAACCGTATCGTTGACCTTGGGCATGGGAGCATCCCTTTCGACCGGGCAGCGGCATTCTTACCGCGCCTTCTACACGGCCAGGCCAACGGCGCCTCCCGCCAGACCTGGGCCAGCGTCGGGATGAGCATGTTATAGACGCCCGGTGACGAACACCCTTCCTGCCCCAAGGACCTCATGGCCCGACAATCTCGGATTTCAACCCGGCTATCCGCAGCCAGCCTTGTCCACCTGGGCGCGCCGCGCCTGGCGGACCTGCTGATTGAGGCGGGCGCCGGGAACGCCAATCTCAAGCGCCGCCTTCGCCTCGAGCTCGCTGCCGAGATCAGCCCTGACATCCTGGCCTTGGAGATCGACAAGCGCCTCACCGCGCTCGCCGCCGCCCGCACCCGCGTTTCCTGGCGCCGACGCGGCGACCTTCTCGACGACCTGAACATCCACCGCGAGATGATCGTCGGTCGCCTGGCACCCGAGGCTCCCGGCGAGGCGCTCGCCGTCCTCATTCGCTGGTTCGACCTCTATCCTGGCCTGACCGCCCGTGTGAAGGACACCAAGGGCGAACTGCCGGCGGCGTTCGAGGCCGCAGCCCCAGACCTCTTCACCCTCGCCGAGACCATCGACGACCAGGCCTTGCGCGACCTGGTCGACGCCCTGCGCCGAAACCCGCAGGACTACGCTCGCTGGACCTCCGCGGCCGGCGAGAGCCTGGGTCCACGCACCGCCCGCCGGCTTCTCGACAGCCTGGACACGTCGGTCAAGAAGACCCCAGCAGGCCGCAACCTGCTGCGCCGCCTGGCGGACAAGGCGGGGGACCTCGACCTTTGGCTGTCGCTCGTCCCCCCCGAACAGGCTGGATCCCCCGACATAGCCGCAGACATCGCCCGCCGCCTCCTAGACGCAGGCCGCGTTGGCGAAGCCCGCGCCGCTCTAGAAGGCGCCTTGAGCCCCTCCGCGCTCAACCGCCGCTGGACCTTCGGCCACAGTCCGAAGAACGGCGCGCCCCGCCTGAACCCGGCTTGGGAGGCGGCCTCCATCGACGTGCTCGACGCCGAAGGAAACCGCCAGGAGGCCCAGGACCTGCGCTGGAGCCTTTTCCAACGCGACCTGTCGGCTCAGGTCCTGCGCGACTACCTCTCGCGCCTGCCCGACTTCGACGACGTCGAGGCCCTGGACCGGGCCTTCGTCCACGTCTCCAGCCACCCTGACTTCGAGGCCGCCATGCGCCTCCTGATGGACTGGCCCGCTCATAGGGAAGCGGCCGCCCTTGTTCTGGCGCGCCCCCGGGAAGCCCGGCAGGCTCGCCAGATGTCTGGTGAGTGGGCCTCCCGTCTGGGACAGCGTTATCCCGAAGCCGCCGACATCCTGGCGAGCTAGACGCTCCGGTCAGGCCAGTGTCCTGAAGGTGATGGAATAGCGCAGGGCCGTCATCGGTGAGATCGAATGCTCCCAGTCTCGCCGCACCTCTCCAGAAAGCCGATAGGCCGATCCGGGCGCCAGCGGCGCGGCTGACCGACGCCATCCCGACCCGTCCTTCCGGCGCAGGCGCATGACGCAGGGCGCGAGAAAGGAAACGCCGAGGATCTCCTCGTAAACCGGCCTGTCGCGGTGCCAGCCGATACCGGCTCCGGGGGCGTATTCATTAACGAGCGCCTGGACGAAGGTCTCGTCATCAAGGTCGAGCCGTCCGGTCAAACGCCCCAGGAGCGCCTTCAGGAAATCCGGCCAGGGATCGGCTGCCTCCAGCCTGCCCCGTCCCAGATCATAGCGGCGTCCGAAGTCGGCGATCTGCCGGAAGCCCTGGTAGCCCATGTGCTCATAAGGCCGGAAGTCCAGCCGCTGCAGCTGCTCGACCACCGCGGCCTGCTCGCATGACGACAGGACATCCGGCCAATAGTCGAAGCCCGGAGGACCGGCGGGCGGGGGCGCGTGCCCGAACAGGTCCGCCTGGAGCATGACTGTCACAACGCGAGTTCGCCGGACGCAGGCTTCGGCGAAGTCTTCTCCAGATTAGACAGTGTCACCCCGACGAGGCGTACGCCCCGGGTCGGCGGATAGAGGGATCGCACCAGCAGGCGGGCGATCTCTCGCAAGCGCGCCTTGGAGGCGACCGGCTCATTGAAGGAGCGGCTCCGGGTCGATTGCTGGAAGTCCGCCCATTTGACCTTCACCGTGACGGTCCGCCCCAGCGACCCCGCCTTTTCGCACCAGGCCCAGACATCGTCCGCCATCTCGTCCAATCCGGCCTCGATCGCCGCGGGATCGACCAGGTCGCTGGCGAAGGTGGTCTCCGACCCGCTCGACTTGCGTTCGCGATCCGGATTGACCGGACGATGATCCTCTCCTCGCGCCACGCCGTAGTACCAGGCGCCGGACTTGCCGAAGTGACGCTGCAGGAAGGCCAGGGACTGACGCTTCAGGTCCGCGCCGGTCTCGATGCCCAGGCGATTCATCTTCTCCGCCGTCACCGGCCCGACGCCATGGAAACGCTTTACAGGCAGGGCTTCGACAAAGGCCTCTCCTCGCCCGGGCGGGACCACGAACTGGCCGTTCGGCTTGCGCTGGTCCGAGGCCAGCTTGGCCAGGAACTTGTTGTAGGAA
>KB291729.1:73468-116191 GCA_000318405.1 Brevundimonas diminuta 470-4
CAGGAACTTGTTGTAGGAAATCCCGGCCGAAGCCGTCAGGCCGGTCTCGTCGAGGATGCGCGCGCGTATCTCCTCTGCCGTCGCCGAGGCCGTCGGCAGCCCCCTAAGGTTGGCGGTGACATCGAGATAGGCTTCGTCGAGAGACAGAGGTTCGATCAGGTTCGTATAGTCGACGAAGATGGCGTGGATCTGCACCGAGACCGCGCGATAGACCTCGAACCGGGGCGGCGTGAAGATCAGTTCCGGGCACTTCCGCAAGGCAGTGCTCGACGGCATCGCCGACCGCACGCCGAACTTCCGAGCCTCATAGCTGGCGGCGGCGACCACGCCGCGCGAAGCGGCGTGGCCTACGGCGACGGGACGACCGCGCAGGGCGGGATCGTCCCTCTGCTCCACCGAGGCGAAGAAGGCGTCCATGTCCACATGGATGATCTTGCGAGGCGTCATGGATTCGATCACCGACACCACCTAGCAAGAACGGAACAAAATAGGAACTAACTTCGCCCGACGACGTCAGAGCGGCCGGAAGATCGGGAATTTCCCATGCCTCACCGGGGCAAGGCGCGTCGGTAATCCCCAAGGCGACATCCCATTCGTTGACCTCAGTCCGTGCAGGTCCGGCGGCAAAGATCAAGGTGAAGCCGCCCGCGGGCGGAAACTCAACCGCATGAACTGTGTGCCCGGCCTCCTCCACAGCAAGCAGTCCCCTCTTGAGGCTGGCCCTAGAAAACGTCGCGCGCGTCCGGCTCCTTCCACTCACCTAAGCCGCCTCCCAGACGCGGTTCAGAACCTGGGCCGTCAACGCGGCCTTGTCCTGCGGAAGGAAGCGTCCGTAGTGGTCGGCGACCGTCGCCGGCGTATTCTGGATGGCGTAGCTGGCCTGTTCGTAGGAGCCAGTCAGCTTCAACACGTGGGTCGTCAGAAACTCCCTCACATTGTGCGGCCCGTGAGGAAGCAGGCCCGGGAGCGCCCTCCTCCCAGTGTAAGGGTTGTGGATTCCGTAGCGCTGAATCACCTGGCGCTAGGCGCTGTAGGAGGTGTGCTGGTTGTAGGCGGCGTCCCGGCTCGAGGTCTTCAAGGTCTGGACGAAGAAGGCGCCTGGATCGCGCGAGCCGTTCAGCAAGGCCGGTCGATGGCGCCCGCATAGGCGTCGATCCAGCGATACAATCCCCTAGGTCCGGCAGCAGAAGCCGGAACGGACGCTTGGAGAAGTAGGCTGAACCGGAGTTCTTGAAGGCCACGCAGGGAATGAAAACCTCCCAGCCGCCTTCCCTCTCGCTCCAACGCAGTTCGCCGCACTGTATCGCGCCAGCAAATGGATTTCGACGCCTGCGCGCTAAAGAACCGCTGCTGCCCCAATGCGCCGGCGCGGAAAGTGACCCGCTCCATTCACGAAGGCGCCCGGGACTTCGCCCGCGATATCGCCAAGGCCGACGCCTACGTCGCCTCCCGGCGCGAACGGAAGAAGGTCGAGATGCTGTTCGCCCACCTCAAGCGCATTCTGAAGCTGGATCGACTGGGCCCGAGAGGCCCCAACGGCGCCAAAGACGAGTTCCTCCTCGCCGCCACCGCCCCGAACCTGCGCAAACTCGCCAAACTGATCCCGCCACCGACGCCGGCGACCGCCTGAAGCCGGAGCGAACCGCCGTGCCGGTTACTGCCGGCGATCTCAGCAGTCGCCTTTTTCAACGAAATCCGCCAGGAGCAGACATTGAGATCGAGCCGGCAAGCAGACGTTCTACTTCATTACCGAAGAGGCATAGCTGCGCCGTAGCTTGGATCAGCCGACATGCATTGAACATTGATATTTTCAGGAACAGCGCAGCTCAATCTACATCTGCGCGGTTCTTCTGTCCCTTGATCAGATGACGCGCACCCCATGCTCCCATCTCATACTGTTGCGCCCGCTGTTTGACGGCAATGTGAGGGATGGATAGGTCTGCCAACACAAGCGGAACAGGTCGCATCTGCGACACGACGACAAACGCCTCTGGGGCCAGGTAGAGATTTGACTGAACCCGACATCCGATCCCTGATCATGGGTAATCCCGTGGCGCGAGCCTTCTCCATCACCGGCGACGCCTGGACCCAGTTGATCATGCGCGAGGCCTTCTATGGCGTTCGACGCTTCGGCGTGTGGCGCGAACGCCTGGGCACGCCGCGTAGCGTGCTGACCGACCGACTGCAGAAGCTGGTCGCGGCCGGCCTGCTCAGTCAGGAACAGGTCGCGCCCGGCACGCGGACGGAATATCGCCTGACCGAGATGGGTCTGGACATGTTCGGCGTCGCCGTGGTCCAGGGTCAGTGGGAGAAAGTCTGGGCCCAGTCACCACTGCAGGAACGCTACGCCATAGCCTTCTTCGACCGCGAAACCGGGCGTCGACTGATACCCGCCGTTTTGACACGGGCGCATGGAGGCCAGGTCGAGGCCGACAAGGTGGCCTGGAAGCCGGGGCCGGGTCTGGTCGTCATACCGCCGCCGACGTCGCGTCGCCGCCGATCAGCGCCGATCGAGACCGACCGCCCAATCATTGATCGCTCGACAGAGATCATGGGCGACTACTGGAGCTGGGCCGTATTGTCGGCCGCCTACTTCCGACTGCGCCGCTTCGACGAAATTCACGCGGCTCTCGGCGTAGCGACGAACATCCTTGCCGATCGCCTGAATCGTCTGGTGCTGCACGGAGTGCTGGAGCGGCGGCCCTATCAGACTGCGCCGGTGCGTTTCGAATACCGCCTGACAGCGGCGGGCCTGGCGCTTTATCCGATCGTGTTGGCCATGCACGGCTGGAGCCAGCGTTGGCTGGTAGGACCGGACGAGGCGCCTCTGACTCTGATCGATCGGGCCAGCGGCGAGCCCATTACTCCGGTCGTCTGCGATCTGCGCAGCGGCGAACCGATGGATCCGCGTCGAATCCGTTGGGATGTCGAAGCCGCATCTCCATCCGGGACCTGACGAAATACCGCCCGCCGACGCGAAGTCGGACGGGCGGAGAGTCGCAAGAGAACGACTGGCTCAGAAGGTTTTGCTGACTGCAACGCCGAAGGAACGCGGCGCGCCAAAGACGCTGAAGCCGATGTTAGCGTTCTTGATGATGTGCTGCTGGTATTTCTCGTCACCGAGGTTCTTACCGTAGACGGAGAACTTCAGGCCGTCGGGCGTTTCCCACGACGCAAATGCGCTGACCAGACCATAGGACGGCACAAGCACCTCGGGCGCGTTTGACGGATCGAAATAGAAGTCGTCCGTCCATTGATAGTCTGCACGGGCCGCCAAGGTTCCGCCAAAGACGTCCCATTGGCCGTCGGCATAGAGAGTGAATTGGCTGTCCGGCGAACGCGGCAGCACGTTGCCGTCGTAGGGCAACGTCAGGTTCCCAGATGTCGCGTCTGAGGTGTATTTGGCGTCTAGGCGAGTGTAGGAGCCGCCGATCGTGATGTTGTGGTTCACGGCCAAGGCCGTCTCGACCTCGAAGCCGCGAACCTCCGCCTCAGCGTTGGACGTGACCAAGGTCAGTCCCAACAGTTCATAGACCTGCAAATCGGTGTAATCGAGCATGAAGGCCGCCGCGTTCAGACGCAGTCGCCCACCCGCCAGAGTCGTCTTGGCGCCGATCTCGTAGTTGTCGAGCAGTTCCGACCGCAGCGGCGTCGTGGCTTGGAGACCGGTCTGCGAAGCGCTGGGATAGGCGCCTGCCTTATAGCCCCGGTCATAGCTGATGTAGAACCGCATGTTGCGCAGCGGTTCGACCGCCAGCGCCAGCTTCCAGGTCGGCTCCTCGAACGAGGCTTCCGCCTTGACGTTGTAGGGCTGCCCGGTCGGCCCCAGCGGAATGCCGGCGGGCGGATTGGCTCCGCCTTCGTTGTCGATGGCGATCTGATGCACTTCGCGCTTGTCATGGGTCCATCGCGCGCCGACGGTCAGTTCCCAGATATCGGCGAATGGGATGGTCGCCTGGCCGAAGACGGCGTAGCTGGTGTTGGTCGCGTCCTGATCGAAGGTGGTGTCGCCGCCGAGCGCAGGCGGGGCGATCGGCAGGGCCGTCTGGACCAGGAACCGCTCTGATCGTTCCACTTCTTCACGGAACATGTAGAGACCGGCGACCCAGTTGATGTCCGATCCGGATTTCGAGGTAAGGCGGAACTCCTGGCTGATCTGTTTAGCGGTCTCTTCAGCGCGATTGTCAACAGACAGGGGGAAGCCGGGAAACGGCAGCCCGCCCAGGTTGTCGCGCCAGCTATATTCGTTGCTGCGATAAGAGCTCAGCGAAACGAAGTCGAAATGATCGGCGCCCGTCCAATCCGCACGACCTGTCAGCCCCCAATTCTCTCGCTTCTGATAGTTGTTCGCCGATGAGAAGCTCTGCCGGACGTCCATGCCCGCGCGCAGCGAATTGACCAAGGACACGAAGGGGGCCGGGGTTGATGAAGCTAAGACCGGAATACGGGCGTGGCCCTGCATGTCGTCCTTCGAATAGTCGACGCCGCCTAGCAAGCTCCACTCTCCAGCGTTGTGCATAACCTGGGCGCGCAGGCCGAACTGTTCGCCCCCCTCCAGCCCGCCGCCGCTGGGTCGGCTCTCGGCGTATCCGTCGTTTTGGTTCCAGCGCAGAGCCAGACGACCGGCCGTGTCCTCGCCCAACTGGCGGTTCAGCACCGCCTCGACGCCTCGTTCTTCGAAGCTGCCGAGACGCCCGGTCAGTTGAGCAGAGTTCTCGAAACGCGGCTTCTTCGTATAGACGTTCAACGCGCCGCCCGAAGCGTTGCGCCCGTATAGCGTGCCCTGTGGCCCCCGCAGGATCTCGACCCGCTCGACATCGAGGAAAGCCAGCGAACTTGCGCCCGCGCGACCGATGGACACCTCGTCGATCGATACGCCGATCGAGGGATCGCTGGCGGCGGAATCGCTAGTCGTGCCGACGCCGCGAATAAAGATCTGAGGTTCGCCGATGTTGAACTGGGTCATCGTGACGCCCGGCGCTTTGCCTGCCACGTCCTGAATGCCAGTCGCGGCCGTCCGCTCGAGCGCTTCGGCGTTGAAAGCTGTGATGGCGATCGGCACCTCCTGAAGGCTCTGCTCGCGGCGCTGGGCCGTGACGACGACGTCTCCGACCGTGACGGCGGTTTCTGACTGGACTGATTGCGCCATGGCCGGCGCAGCCAAGCCTGCAGCCAACAGCAGCGTAGCTGCCGAGGCGCTGAATGCGGTCTTTCTCATGTTTCGCTCCCTGACCTCCCCGGCTCCGTTGTTCGGACGCTCCTAGGTCGAGATGAAGCTTGCGCTAGCGAACCTTGTTTGCAAGTCTTTTTATGCAAGTGATAGGAGGAACGCGGACTTGAGACTAGATGGATGGACGTTCGCCGCACTCGCCTGGATCTGCCTGGCGGCGGTATGGCTTTTCCTGATGCCGAAGAAAACACGCGGGAAAGCATGGCATTATGTGATGATGGCGGCGCCTCTGGCGGCGTTCGGCGCAGCCTTCGCGATCCCGCCTTCGCTGATACGTGAAACCTTGTTCATCTGGATCGCTAGCGGCGGCGGCGTGCTGGTCGTCGTCGCCTTGGGCTGGATGGCTGGGACGCTTAAGCACAACCACGGGCTGATGGATGTTGTTTATCCGCTGGCGCCGCTGGCGGCGGCGGGCATGATCTTCGCACTGTCGGGCCAGCCTCTGGACCTGTTCAGCGGCGTATTCCTTCTCAGCCTCGGCGTCTGGTCTATCCGATTGGCGATTCAGACCTGGGGCCACAACATTCACGCGGAACGCCAGCCCTATGCACACTGGCGCAAGAGCTTCAGCTCGACCTGGCTGTGGTGGAGCGTCTTCCAGATCCACCTGCTGCAAGGCGTGACTGTCTGGCTGTGGTGCGCGCCGTTCGCATTTCTGCTGACGGCGCCAACGCCGCGCCCGACGCTGCTGCTGGCGTTGGGTGCCGCCGCTTGGATTTCGGGCTTCCTGTTGCAGAGTACGGCAGATCGCCAGCTATCCACCTTCAAGCGTGCGCCCGCCAACCGGGGCGGCCTGCTGGACACGGGGGCCTGGGCAATCGTGCGTCATCCCAACTATCTGGGCGAAAGCGTCATGTGGGCGGGTTGGTTCGTGCTTGCGCTGGCGCACCCCTGGGGCTGGGTCACGGCCTTCGCGCCCCTCTATACCGGTTGGTTCATGGGATACGGCTCCGCCGCGCCGTTCAAGGAACAGCATATGGCGCGCAGCCGGCCCGAAGCGTGGGCAGCCTATTGCGCCCGCACGCCGCGCTTCCTGCCCTGGCCGCGACCCAAAGCCACGGCGCGAACCAAACAGGCCGAGGTATGAGCAGCCTTCAGGATCAGGTGATCGTCGTCACCGGCGCCGGGCGCGGCCTCGGCCGAGCCTATGCCCTGGATCTGGCACGGCGCGGGGCGCGCGTCGTGATCAACACCCGCCCTCGGGCCACCGACGCCCCCGGTTCAGCCGAGGCGGTCGCGGCTGAAATCATCGCGTCAGGCGGCCAGGCCGTCGCTGCGCCTCTAGCGGTCGAGGAGGCGAATTCAGGCGAACATCTTCTGGCTGCAGCACTGGACGCCTTTGGTCGCATCGACGGCCTGCTGAACAACGCCGGCGCTGCCGAGGCCAAGAGCCTGCACAAGCAGACCACCGACGCCTTCCGTCACGTCTTCGAAGTCAATTTCTTCGGCACTCTGACGCCGACACTGCCGATCTATCGCCACCTGCGGGCCCAAGGTTCGGGGCGTATCTTGATGTCGACCTCGGCAGCGGGGCTACATGGTGTTCACGGAATGGCGGCCTATTCGTCGTCCAAGGCGGCGCTGATAGGACTGATGCGGGTCATCGCCCTGGAAGGCGCGTCGCACGGCGTGGCCTGCAACGCGATCGCCCCATATGCCGCCACCGGCATGACGGCCGAATACCTGGACGCCGACAGGGCCGCCTGCATGAGGCCAGAACGGGTGGCTCCGATCGCCAGTTGGCTGATGTCGTCAGACTGTCCGCTAAACGGCGAGACGCTTGTTGCCGGCGCGGGCGCCGTGCGGCCAGCCGCCCGGATCGAAGGTCCAGGCCTGATCTTCACCGACGAAATCACGCCCGACGATCTGACGAACCAGGCCGGAGCCCTCATGGACATGATGGATTGGCGGACTTTTAGCGACGGCAACGCCGCCTTCGATCAGTTGATGTCAGCCGTCCTCGATAACACCCTGATGAAGTGACTTGCGTTAAACGACC
Source organism: Brevundimonas diminuta 470-4 (assembly GCA_000318405.1). Taxonomy (GTDB): domain Bacteria; phylum Pseudomonadota; class Alphaproteobacteria; order Caulobacterales; family Caulobacteraceae; genus Brevundimonas; species Brevundimonas diminuta_B. The sequence goes on from KB291729.1 coordinate 80,698, forward strand.
AAACCGCCCATGGTTCGTTAAAACAAGCATAGACGCAGCGAGTCTGCGTCCTCGCACAGGGAAGGAAAAGCCGTTATGGCCGACGACGCCCCCCGGATCGAAACCGGACCGCTCAGCCCCCTAAACACCTTAAATCCCTATCTGCAGGGGGCTTATGAGCCCGTGGCAAGGGAAACGACGGCGGTGGACCTGGAGGTGATCGGCGAGATCCCGAAAGACCTCTACGGCTGCTTTTACCGCAACGGCCCGAACCCCGCCCGAGCTCCAGAAGGGATGCACCACTGGTTCGACGGCGACGGCATGCTGCACGCCATCTATTTCGAAAACGGCAAAGCGGAGTATCGCAACCGTTTCGTTCGCTCGCCAGACAACGTCGCCGATCTGAACGAAGGCTGCGGCGCGGGCGGGGTCATGTATCCTTCAACCCGAGCGGACCTCACGTCAACTCGCGGCGACAAAGTCTACAAAGACACGGCCAACACTGACGTCGTGTTTCATAACGGTTCGCTTATGGCCCTGTGGTACATTTCGGGCCACCCGGTTCGGGTCGACGCCCGCACTCTAGAGACTATCGGGATCGAGACCTTTGGCGGCAAGCTGCCGCGTCATGTTTCGGCCCATTCCAAGATAGATCCGCGCACTGGCGAGTTCGTCTTTTTCGACTACTCGCTCTACGAGCCGTGGATGACCTACGGCACGGTCAGCGCCCAAAACGAGTTGACCCATTTCCAGCGCGTCGAGCTGCCCGGGCCGCGCCTCCCGCACGACATGGGGCTGACCGAGAACTATGTCATCCTGCACGACCTACCAGTGGTCTTCACGGACGCCGGTCTGCGCAAAAGCCAGTGGAACATCCACTTCGCCGATCAACCGGCCCGTTTCGGCGTCGCGCCGCGCCGGGGCCGAGGCGATCAGATCCGCTGGTTCGAGACCGACAGTTGCTACATTTATCACGTCGTCAACAGCTGGGAGGACGGCGACGAGGTCGTCATGACCGCCTGCATGATGACGCCCAACGGCTATCCGCTGAACCCCGAGTACGGCCCCTATGCGGCCATGGTGAACGTGCTGGCGCTGAACGCCGTGCCCGTCGAATGGCGGATGAACATGCGCACCGGCGAGGTGAAGAAACGCCAGTTGGACGACCGTATCGGCGAGTTCCCGGCGATCAACCTCGACTACGCGGCCCAGGCGACGCAGTGGTCCTATCACGTCGCCATGGCCAAGACCGAGCTTCAGCGCTTCAAGGGTCTGATCAAGTACGACCTGCTCAGCGGCGCCGCCCGGACCTACGATTTCGAGCCGCAGATGTTCGGTTCTGAACCCGCCTTCGCCCCGCGCCTGAACGCCAAGAGCGAGGACGACGGCTACGTCATCGCCTTCGTCACCGACGAAAACACCGGCAAGTCCGAGGTTCAGGTCATCGACGCCCAGAATTTCGAGGCCGGGCCGGTCGCCCGCGTCATGCTGCCCGCGCGGGTGCCGGCCGGTTTCCACGGCACCTGGGCGCGCGGCGACCAGATGGCGAAGGGGTGATCCGATGAGCGCCTTTATCCACGACGCCGTCCGCACTCCGCGCGGCAAGGCCCGCCCCGACGGCGGGCTGGCCGCCCTGAAGCCCCACGAACTGGTCACGGGCCTGATCGACGCCATGGAGGCGCGCGGCCATGCGCCCCGCGCCGCCGAGGCCCTGATCCTGGGCTGCGTCGGACAGGTCGGCGCCCAGGGCGCCAATGTCGCCCTGGTCAGTAAGCTGCACGCGGGGCTGGACGACGCCGCCTTCGCCTTCGCCCTGAACAACTACTGCGTCTCGGGCCTGACCGCCGTGGGTCAGGCAGCGGCCCTGGTTCAGACGGGCGCCGTGGGTTGGGCCCTGGCCGGCGGGGTCGAGATGATGTCGCGTGTCCCCTTCATGGGCGACAAGGCTGACTACTATGAGGACGCCAGCTTCCCGCCGCGCACCCGCTACCTCCCCGTCGCCGTCGCCGCCGACCGTCTGGCCGAGGACATCGGCGTCACGCGCGCCGAGATGGACGCCGCCGCCCTCACCTCTCAGCAGCGCACCGCCTTCGCCGAGAGCACGCCCCTGACCGCTTCACGCATTCCCCTGAACGGCCTGTCGCACGAGGAAGCCGCGCGCCCGAAGACCAGCAGCGAGAGTCTGGCGTCGTTGCCACCCGCCTTCGCCGCCCTAGCCGCGCCCCACGGCGAGGCATTGGAGGGAAGGGTCATTGACCACCGCCATACCGTGTCGCACGCCCCGCCGATGAGCGACGGCGCCGGGCTGGCCCTGATTTCCAGCCAGGCCAAAGGCGCCCGCGCCCGCATCATCGCCTGGACCGAGGCCGGGGGCGATCCCGCCGCCTCTCTGACCGCCGGCTTCACGGCGATGGACCGGGTGCTGGACCAGGCCGGGCTGACCCTGGCCGACATGGACCGGATCGAGTTCATGGAGGCCTTCGCCGTCACCATCGCCAAGTTCACGCGGGAACACCCGACGCTGAGCGACAAGGTCAATGTCGGCGGCGGCCACCTGGCCAAGGGGCACCCGATGGGCGCGACCGGGGCCATCCTGCTCTCGTCCCTGCTCGATGCGCTGGACGCCTGCGAAGGCCGTTACGGTCTGGTCGTGGCCGCGGGCGCGCAAGGCGTCGGCTCGGCCATGATCGTCGAGCGGATGGGCTGGGCATGAACGTGCCCTTCCCCGCCGCCGAGGCCCGCCGCGCCCTCGTCGAACGTCACGCCGACCTGATCGAGGCCGCGATCACGGCCGTGTCCGCCCGCGCCGCCTGGTCGCCGTTCAAGGACTCGCCCTCGACCAAGATCCACGGCCCGGACAAGCCCATCGCGGGCAAGGCGGCGTTCGAGGCCCAGCTCAATCGTCCCTTCGACCTGGATATGCCCGGCGTGGTCGACCGCGTCGGCGCCGAGGTCTCGCCTTTTACTGGCGAGGCGCTGGGGATCACCTATCCGCGCTGCGATCCCGAGGCCCTGATCGAGGCGGCGCAGACCGCCTGGCCCGACTGGCGCGCCGCCGATCCGGAACTGCGCCTGGCGCTATGCGCCGAGATGGCGATGCGCCTGTACGACGCGAACTTTGAAATGGCCCAGGCCGTCATGCACGTCGCGGGTCAGAGCTATACCCAGGCCTTCAGCGGCTCCGGCCCCAACGCCCTGGACCGGGGGATCGAGGCCCTGGCCTACGCCGCCAAGGCCATGCGCGACGTGACTCGCAGCGCCCGCTACGAGCGCGACTTCGCAGGCGAAGCGGTCAGCTTGGAAAAGACCTATGTCCTGGTCCCGCGCGGCGTCGGCCTGGTCATCTGCTGCGCCAGCTTCCCAACCTGGAACGCCTATCCGGCCCTGTTCGCCAGTCTGGCGACCGGCAATCCGGTCATCCTCAAGCCCCACCCCATCGCCGTCCTGCCCATGGCCATCGTCGCGCGGGAATGCCGCCGCGTGCTGGCCGACTTCGGCTTTGACCCCGACCTGATCACCCTGGCTGTCGACACCCTGGCTGAGCCGGTGGCTCAGGTTCTGATCGATCATCCCGCCGTCCAGATCGTCGATTTCACCGGCAGCCCCCGCTACGGCGGCCATCTGGAACGGACGGTGACGGGTAAGCTGCTATTCACCGAGACGGCGGGCGTCAACACCGTGGTGGTAGAGTCCGTCGCCGATCTGGACGCCGCCGCTCGCGCCGTGGCCCGGGCCGCCAGCCTGTTCTCGGCCCAAATGTGCACCAGCCCGCAGGTGGTCTATGTCGCCCCGGATTTGGCCGAGGCTCTCGCCGCCGCCCTGGTCGCCCAGATCGACGCTATCGCCGAAGACCCGGCCTTGGCCGCCGGCATCATGGGCGCCATCCAGGGCGAGGTCAGCCTGAAGGCTGTGGCCGACGTTCGCGGGGCAGTCGAGCGGCGTCCCGGCGTCCGCGTCTTGCGCGAAGCCGCGCCCTACGCCCATCCGCAGTTCCCCCAGGCCCGCACCCTGACGCCGCTGGTGCTGGGCGTCGACGGTTCCGCGCCCGACCTCTACGCCGAGGAGCATTTCGGCCCGGTCCTGTTCGTGGTGACGATGGAGGCCGACGCCTCCGTGGCTGAGGCGACCCATCTGGCCCGCACCAAGGGCTCGATCTCGTCCTACCTCTATTCGACGGATGAGGCCTTCATCGACCGTTCGACGCCGCTCTATGAGCAGGCCGGGGCCAATCTGACGATCAACCTGACCGGGGCGATGTGGATCAACTTCGCCGCCGCCTATAGCGACTATCACGTCAGCGGACTGAACCCGGCGGGCAACGCCTGCCTGGCCGATCTGGCCTTCGTCGCCGCGCGCTTCCGCATCGTCCAGCGTCGCCGTCCGACAGTATGACGACGCCGGTCTTCATCGCCGGCGTGTCGATGACCGCCCTGGGTAAACGCCCGGCCGACACGGTGAAGAGCCTGACCGCTGAGGCCGTGCGCGACGCCCTCGCCGACGCGGGCGCGCAGGTCAGCGATATCGAGGCCGCCTGGTTCTCCAACACCCGCCAGCCCATGCTGGAGGGCCAGAACACGGTGCGGGGCCAGATCGCCCTGCGTCCGCTGGGCCTGACCGGCATCCCCGTGGTCAACGTCGAAAACGCCTGCGCCTCAGGCTCGACGGCCCTGCATCAGGCGATCCAGTGGCTGCGCGCGGGTGCGGGCGACATCGCCCTGATCGTCGGGGCCGAGAAGATGGTCTGGCCGGACCGGCCCGAGCGCGTCGCCGCCGCCTTCATGGGCGGGACCGACATCCACGACCGCGAGGGCGTTCTGGCCTATATCGCCGCCATGGGCGGTGAAGCGCCGGGCGAAGGCCGCAGCCTGTTCATGGACCTCTACGCCGCCCAGGCCCGCGCCCACATGGCCCGTTTCGGCACGACGCAGGAAGACTTCGCCCGCCTTGCCGCCAAGAACCACACCGCCGCCGCCCTCAACCCCAAATCCCAGTACCGCACGCCGATGACGGTCGAACAGGTGATGGCCGACAAGCCCGTCGTCCTCCCCTTCACCCGCGCCATGTGCGCCCCCGTCAGCGACGGCGCGGCGGCCATGGTGGTCTGTTCGGCCAAGGGGCTGGCGCGGCTGGGCGCCGCCGCCCGCGCCGTGCGGGTGCGCGGCTGCGCCCTGGTCAGCGCCACCGACCGCGCACCTGGCGACTACGCCAACCATATCGGCCGCCGCGCCGCCCGCGCTGCCTATGAGCAGGCCGCTCTGGGGCCGGAGGCCGTGGACCTGGCCGAGGTTCACGACGCCACCAGCTATGCGGAGCTTCAGCAGATCGAGAACCTGGGTCTGGCCGTCTCCGGCGAGGTGGGCGCGCGGCTGAGGGCGGGCGATTTCGCCCTGGGCGGCCGTACCCCGGTCAATCCCTCCGGCGGTCTGGTGGCCAAGGGACATCCGGTCGGCGCCACGGGCATCGGCCAACTGTATGAATTGATCCAGCACCTGCGCGGCGAGGCCGGTGCGCGTCAGGTCGCGGGCGCCGACATCGCAGCCGCCGAGAACGGCGGCGGTTTCCTCGGCGTCGAGGAGGCGGCCACCGTCGTCACCATTCTGGAGCGCCCGGCGGCATGATCCGACACCCGATCCGCGCCCTCTACGACAACCTGAGCGGCAAGCGCGACCGTCCCGCCCTGTTCGACGGCGACCGCGTCGTCAGCCACGGCCAGTTGGTCGCCCAGGTCGAGGCCGCCGCCGCCGACCTGATCGCGCGCGATGTCAGACCCGGCGACCGCGTCGGCCTCTGCGCCGCCAACAGCGCCGACCATGTCGTCGCCTACCTGGCCATCCTGCGCGCCGGAGCGGTCTGGACGCCGCTGAACCCGCGCAACGGGCCACGCCTGAACAGCCTGTTCCAGCAGCGCGCGGGCCTGACGCTGACCCTGCACGACGTCGAATCCGCCCAGGCCATGGGCGAGACGGCCCGTCCGCTGGCGCTCGACGACTGGCGCCCCGCCCAGGTCGATGCGGCGACCCTGCCCCCGATTTCCGACGATCCCGAACGCCCCTTCGCCCTGAAATTTACCGGCGGCTCGACCGGCGTGCCCAAGGGGGTTCTGCAAAGCGTGCGCAGCGGGGTGGCGGCGCTGCGCTCGCTGCACGCCTTCTACGATTTCGGCCCCAATGACGTGAACCTGGCCGTCGCGCCGCTGACGCACGGGGCCTCGCACTACATCCTGCCGGTGCTGGCGGCGGGCGGGGCCCATGTCCTGCTGGACAAGCCCGAGCGCGAGGCCATTCTGCGGGAACTGAAGACCCGGATCACCACCGTCTTCATGCCGCCGACCCTGATCTATATGCTGATGGAGGAAGGCCGCTTTGCTGCGGGCGACTTCGCCCGACTGCGCCACCTGACCTATTCCGCCGCCCCCATGCCGCCCGCCCGGATCGCCGAGGCCGTGGCCCGCTTCGGCCCGGTGCTCTCAACCCTCTACGGCCAGACCGAAGCCCCCATGACCATCGCCGGCCTGTCGCCCGCAGAGATGGCCCGGGCCGAACTGCGGACCTCGGTCGGGCGACTGTTCCCGCACACGCCGGTAGCCCTGCTGGGCGCCGACGGCGCGGTCCGCACGGGCAAGGCGGAGGGCGAGATCCTGGTGCGCGGCGACCTGGCCGCCACCGTCTATCTGGACGACCCGGAGCAGACCGACGCCGCCCGCCACGAGGGCTGGCTGAAGACCGGCGACATCGGACGGCTGGACGCCGACGGCTATCTCTTCCTGCTGGGCCGCTCGAAGGAACTGATTATCAGCGGCGGCTACAACATCTACCCCGGCGAGGTGGAGGCGGCGCTGAACGCCCACCCTGCCGTGCGCGAGGCCTGCGCGTTCGGCGTGGCCGACACTTTCTGGGGCGAGCGGTTGGAGGCCGTCGCGGCTCTAGACGACCCTTCAGTGACGCCCGAGGCCCTGACCGCCTTCGTGCGCGGGGCGGTCGGCCCGGTACGCACACCCAAGACCCTTCATATCGTCGCCGCCCTGCCCCGCAATCCGGTGGGCAAGGTGGTGCGCGGCGAGGTGAAGTCACTGATCTATCCGGCGCCTCAATGACCGGAAGACGCAAAAGAGAACCAGGGAGAAGACCGACATGATCGTCGTGCCGGAGGAGCGCATCCGCGATTTCAAGGCCAGGGGCTGGTGGGGCGAGGAGACGCTGGACGACCTGTTCCGCCGCCACGTCGCCGCCATGCCGCACGTCGAATCCGTCGTCGATCCGATCAACCGGCAGGCTATCATGGGCGGCGCCCCGGCCCGCCTGACCTGGGCCCAGATCGAGGACAGGGTGGCCCGCTATGTCGCCATCCTGCACGCAACCGGGGTCGACCGTGACGACGTGGTGGCCGTGCAGTTGCCCAATGTCATAGAACTGGGCCTGATCTATCTGGCCTGCATCCGCCTCGGCGCCATCGTCACCCCCGCTCCGGTCCAGTACCGCGAGCACGAGCTGGCCTATATCCTCCGCAAGACCGACGCCAAGGCCGTCGTCACCGCCGCCCGCATCGGCAAGCACGCTCACGCCGAGATGATGCTGGCGGTCCAGGCGGGCGCCGCCGATCTGAAGGCCGTTCTGGTCGTCGGTGGCCATGCTCCCGACGGAACCATCGACCTCGACGCCCGCGCCGCCGGGCTCGACGAGGCCGAGATCGAGGCCGGGCGCGCCGCCGCCCGCGCGGCGAAAATCTGCGCCGACGACATCGTCACCATCTGCTGGACCTCGGGCACCGAGGCCGAGCCCAAGGGCGTGCCGCGCAGCCACAACGAATGGATCATCATGGGCGCCGGCGTCACCGACGCCGCCGACCTGAAGGCCGGCGCGGTCCTGCTGAACCCCTTCCCCATGGTGAACATGGCAGGCATCTCGACCAGCTTCGTCTCCTGGCTGCTGCTGGGCGGCGTGCTGGTGCAGCATCAGCCGTTCGACCTGCAGATCTTCCTGCAACAGGTCCGCGACGAGAAGATCGACTACACCGTCGCCCCGCCCGCCATCCTGAACCTGCTGCTTCAGAACGAGGCCCTGCTGGAGGGAGTGGATTTCAGCCGGCTGCGCGCCATCGGCTCGGGCTCGGCGCCCCTGTCGGAATGGATGGTCCGCACCTTCCACGAGAAGTACGGCGTCCAGATCGTCAACTATTTCGGTTCCAACGAAGGGGCCTCCTTCCCCAGCGCTCAGAAGGACGTGCCCGACGCCGCTGAACGCGCCGTCCTGTTTCCGCGTCTGGGCGAGGGCTTTGAATGGAAGGCCCTGCTGCACGACCGCATCTTCACCCGCCTGGTCGATCCCGAAACCGAGCAGGACATAACCCAGCCAGGCCTTCCCGGCGAGCTGCGGGTCAAGGGCGCGACGGTCTTTTCCGGCTATTGGCGCGCGCCCGAGATCAACGCCCGCGCCTTTGACGGCGACGGCTGGTTCCGCACCGGCGATCTGTTCGAACTGGCGGGCGACCGGCTGCAGTTCTATCGCTTTGTCGGGCGCCTGAAGGACGTCATCATCCGCGGCGGGATGAACATATCGTCCGAGGAGATCGAGGGTCATCTGGTCGGCCACCCCGCTGTGGCCGACGCCGCCGTAGTCGGCGCGCCCGACCCGAACCTGGGCGAGCGCCTGTGCGCCTTCGTGGTCTTCAAGCCCGGCCAGAGAGCCGACTTGAGCGACATCAACCGCTTCCTGACCGGCGACAAGCACGTCGCCGTCTACAAGCAGATCGAACGGCTGGAGGTCATCGACGTCCTGCCGCGCAACCCCGTCGGCAAGGTGCTGAAGCGCGAACTGCGCCAGTCCCTCGGCGACCAAACCGGACACCTGAAATCCGCATGACCACCGCCTTCCCCCACCCGATGCGCCTGCCCGTGATCGCGGCGCCCATGTTCCTGGTCAGCGGCCCGGAACTGGTCATCGCCGCCTGCAAGGCGGGCATCGGCGGCGCCTTTCCCACCCCCAACTGCCGCACGGTCGCCGATCTCGACGCCTGGATGGGCCAGATCACCGACGCCTTGTCGCCGGGCGACGGCCCCTGGGTCGCCAACCTGATCACCCATTCGACCAACGCCCGTCTGGCCGAGGATCTGGCCCTGGTGGCCCAGTACAAGCCGCCCATAGTCATCACCGCCCTGGGTTCGCCCAAACCGGTCATGGAGACGGTCAAGGCCTATGGCGGGCTGGTCTTCGCCGACGTGGTCAACATGGCGCTGGCCAGGAAAGCGGCGGACGCGGGTGTTGACGGTCTGGCCTGCATCAGCGCCGGCGCGGGCGGCCACACCGGCCACCTGTCGCCCTTCGCCTTCGTCTCAGCGGTGCGCGAGTTCTTCGACGGCTGGCTGACCATCGGCGGCGGCATCGCCGACGGCGCGGGCGTGGCGGGCGCGATCGCGGCAGGCGCCGACATGGTCTATATGGGCACCCGCTTCCTGGCCGCCGCCGAAAGCCGGGCGCAAGACCCCTACAAGCAGATGATCGTGGACTGCGGGCCGGACGACCTGATCGTCTCCTCGGCCATCACCGGCACGCCCGCATCGTGGTTGAAGCCCAGCCTGCGCGCGGCGGGCATGGACCCAGACGCGCTCGGCGGCCCCATCACCCGCGACTATTCCGGAGACGCCGCACACAAGCGCTGGCGCGATATATGGGCCGCCGGTCAGGGCCTGCAAAAGGTCGGCGCCGTCGAGCCGACCGCCGTCGTCGTGGACCGGCTGGCAGCTGAATACCGCGCCGCCGCCGCCCGCTTCGCCGGCCTGACCACGCCCCGGAGCGCCGCCGCATGACCGCGTCGCCCCAGATGATCCAGCCGCCGGCCTTCGCCCTTGACCCGTCGCAGAGCGGGCTGGAGTTGGCGCGCCGCTGGATCGAGACGGTCTGGCCGGGCGGGTTCGTCAACCGTCTGGCGGCGCGCCCTGTGGACGTGGCCGAGGGTCATATGCGGGTCGAATGCGACATCGACCCGGGCCATTCCAACTTCGTCGGCCTGGTGCATGGCGGAGTGACGGCGGCCCTAGTCGACATCGTCGGCGGCGGGGCGGCCATGACCCTGCTGAAGCCGGGCGAGTTCCTGCTGTCCACTGACCTGTCGATGCGCTTCCTCAACGCCGCTCCCATCGGATGCGGGCGGCTGATCGCCGAGGGGCGCGCGGTCTATGCCGACCCGCGCAAGGTGGTGGCCGAGGCCACAGTCTCGACGCCCGACGGCCTGACCATCGCCCATGGCTCGGCCGCCATCGCTATCCGCACCCGGCGTCAGGACGGCTGAGCCGCCCCGAAGCCTGAGGCTTTAGTCGCAGCCGATCACCAGGCTGACCGTCGTGGTGGTCGAGCCGCCGATGTTCAAAGTCTGGACGTTGCGCGCTCCCTCGATCTGACCGCCGCCGGCCGTTCCGGTCGTCTGGCGGAAGGCGTCCAGAGCCATCCGCACGCCGGTCGCCCCGACCGGATGGCCGCAGCCGATCAGCCCGCCCGACGGATTGATCGGCAGGCGTCCGCCGATCTCGATATCCCCCGCCTCGACCGCCTTCCAGCTCTCGCCCGGCGCGGTCAGGCCAAGATGGTCGATGGCCATGTATTCGGTCATGGCGAAGCAGTCGTGCGTCTCGACCGCGTCGATCCCGTCCAGCGACAGACCCGCCCGCGCCCGCGCCTCGTCGATGGCGCGTTTGACCTGCGGGAAGACGTAAGGCGCGCCGGCGCTGGCCTCGATCTTGCGCTGATAGCTGATCGGTCCCGAACGATGGCCCCAGCCCTTGATGCGCGGCAGGCTTTCCAGAGGCAAGCCGCGCCGCCGGGCGTAGTCCGCCGCCCGCTCGGCCGAGGCCAGGACCACCATGGCCGCCCCGTCCGTCACCTGGCCGCAGTCGCTCTTGCGTACCCGCCCCTCGATGACCGGATTGGCCTCGTCGTCGGCCGCGAAGCTGGCGTCGTTGAAGACATAGTCCCGCGTCTGGGCGTTCGGGTTCAGCTTGGCGTTGGCGAAGTTGATCTCGGAGATGCGGCGCAGATGCGCCTCGTCGATGCCATAGCGACGGTCATATTCGTCGGTCAGTTCCGAAAAGGCGCGCGGCCAGACATAGCGTGCGCCCTGATACTCATGCCCTACCCAGGCGGCGGCTCCCAGATAGACCGCGCCCGTCTCGCCCGGCGCATTGCGCATCATCTCCAACCCCAGGACGGCGGCGGTTCCATAGCGACCGGACTCGATGTCCGCCATCGCCGCCAACAGGGCGATGCTGCCCGAGGCGCAGGCCGCTTCGTGCCGCGAGGTCGGCAAGCCGTCGAAGGTCGGCTCGGCCATGGCGAAGAAGCCGCCGAGTTGTCCCTGTCCCGAGAACAGGTCGCCGACGAAGTTGCCGACATGGCCGACCTCGATCTCGCTCGGCGCCATGCCCACGGCGTCCAGACCGCCGTGCAGGGCCTCGGCGAAACCGTCGCCGATCTCCAGTCCTTCGCGGGCCCAGTTGCGTTTGAAATCGGACTGCCAGCCGCCCAGGATATAGACCATCGGATATTCTCCCTGTTTCAGGCGACGACCACGCCCGGCCCCGGCGGCTCGGCGTAAAGAGCGTCGACCTGGGGCTTGCGGTTGTCGATGACGGCGCGACGGTTGATCGTGGCCTTGTCCGACACCTCGTGGGCGTTCGGATCGGGCGGCGTGGTCAGGAAGGCCAGCCGGGCGATGCGGCCGCTGGCGCCGTGGGCCGAGGCGTTGTGCGCTGCCAGTCGTTCCCCCACCGCCTGCGCCAAGGCGCCCGAGGTCAGAGCCTCGACAACCTCCATGTCCAGCGCCACCTTGATCCCGGCGGGCGAGGGCCAGGCCAGAACGCCCAACCAGGGTCGGTTGTCGTCGCACAGCACCACCTCGGCGACCAAAGGCGCCAGGGCCTGCAAGGCCGCTTCGCGCATCTGCGCCCCGAACACCCAGGAGCCAGTCGACAGCTTGAACTGATCCGCCAGCCGCCCGGCGAAGAAGACGCCCTGGGCGGGATCGTCCCGGTCGGCTAGGGTCGCCAGATCGCCCATGCGGTAATAGGCGTCGGCATCGAACGCCTCGGCGGTCCGCGCCGCGTCGTCGTGATAGCCGGCCATGACGTTGGGGCCACGCACCCGCACCTCGAACTTGTCGGCGTCATGCGGGACCAGCTTCACCTCGACGCCCGGCACAGGCAGACCCAGCCCCAGTCGGTCGGTGTACTGATGCACCACCATGAAGCCCGCCGTGGTCTCGGTCGCGCCATAGGCCGAGGTCAGCATGATGCGATGGCCGGTTTCCTGCACCGCCATGGCCTGTATCCGGTCGCTGACCGACTGGCTCAGGGCCGCGCCGCCGAAGACCATGACCCGCAGGTCCGAGAAGAAGGTCCGGCGCAGTTCGGCGTCCGCCTCCAGCGCGTCGGCCAGCATGGCGTAGCCGGTCGGGACGTTGACGTAGTAGCGCACCGGCAACTCGCGCAGGTTGCGGATCGACTCTTCGAACATACCCGGCATGGGCTTGCCGTCGTCGATATAGAAGGCGCCGCCCGCCAGCAGCACGGCGCGCAGCACCGCCGCGCCCGCCACATGGTTCCACGGCATCCAACCCAGCATCTGCCCCGACCAGGCATAGCCTTCGCCAATCACCTGGGCGGCCTGTGCGGTGTTGGCGGCGACCGACTTCAGGCTCAGCGGCACGACCTTGGGCAGGCCGGTCGACCCCGAGGTCATCATGAACTGCGCGACCTGATCGGGCTGCAACCCCTCGATGCTCGCGCCGACGGCCGGGCCTGGCCGCGTCGCCATGACCTCGGCCAGAGGCAGGCTGGGACGGCTCAAGGCCTCGGGCGTCGCGGTGATGACGATGGCGTCGCCCAGGTCCAGGGCGTCGATCGCGCCCACCAACATGCGCGCGTCCTCCACCAGCAGGATCGACGGCTTCAGACTGCGAATGACGTGGTTCAAGCGCCCCAGATCGCCGCCCAACAGGGCGTAGTGGGCGCTGACCGGCGCGGTCGGCACGCCCGCCGCCATGGCCCCGAACAGGAAGGCGGCCATGGCCGGACTGTTGGCCCCCATCAGCATCAGCGGCCCGCCCGTATGCTGCGGATGATCCAGCAGCCACTGGGTCACGGCGTCCATGCGGTGCTTCAGACCGGCGTAGTCCAGCGTGGACCAGGCCCCGCCCTGGATCGGATCGCGCCGCGCCAGGGCCGTCTCCGTCCCCCGGCGCGCCGCCACCCCGGCAAAGGCGCGCGGCAGGTTCCAGTCATGCTCGGCCAAAGCCACGCGCGAGCGCATCACTATCGCCCCGTCCGGCTCGCGCCGCACCTCCAGATCGACGGCCATCAGCCCGGCGTCGCGGAAGCCTGCGGTTCGCCACTGCTCCGACATCTGATCCGATGCGTCCATGAAACCCTCCCGATCGCCGCCTCAAGACGGTCTGCTAATAAAAGCAAGATGGGACGCAGAACGACGCGGGGTCAAGCCGCGTCGGCGGCGTCCGCCTCGGCGGTCAGGAAGCGGCGGTCGGCCCAGCAGGCGTGGGTGCCGGAACTGATCTTGTGCGGCAGGGCGATGCGGCAGACAGGGCCGTCCTCGAACCGCTTGCAGTCGATCAGGATGCACTCCGACCGGCCGGCGTTCTCGTCGATGATGAAGCTGACCAAGTAGCCGTCGTCCTCGTCCTTCGCCCCGATGCGCGGCGCGAACGGCGCCTCGCTGGCGTAGCGCCCGTCAGGCAGGGTCACGGTCCAGGATTCGCCGGTCTTCAGATCGTGCTTGATGAAGCCGTTAAACAGGAACCAGCCCGGCTTGGTCGTGGTGCTGTAGGCATAGCGATAGGGCTGGCCGGCGTACTGCTGATTGATGGTGCCGAACTCGACAAGCCGGTCGTCCAGCCGCTCTTCCTTGGTCGTCCCGTCCGCCAGATTGAAGCGCCAGCGGTGCAGTTTCGGGCGGAAGCTGTTCTCGTCAACGAAGGCCATCATGTGGGCGTGCTCGGCGTAGATCTCAGGCAGGTCTCCCAGCGGGTCCGGCATCGGCTTTTCCTGGAAATAGCCGTCCATGACGATCTCGTCGCCCGCCTCATAGGCGTTGAGGAAGTGCAGCACATAGGTTGGCGCCGCCTCGAACCAGCGGATGTCCTTGGCCTCGCCGTAGCGGGGAATGACGGCGAAGCGCGACGGCATGTCGGGGCGATAGCGCACGGCGTGATAGCCCGCCTTCAACGCCTTCTCGTCCCAGAACAGCGGGAAGTCGTTCAGGATTGTGTAGTGCTCGCTGAAGATCATGTCGTGCGGCAGACGCGCGCCCGGCAAGGGAACGGGCGTGTAGTGGGTGCGCCGCCCGTCCCGGCCGACCACGCCGTAATACATGTAGGGCGCGTGCTTCGAGTAATTGAAGAACAGCAGTTCGCCGGTCCGCTCGTCCACCCGCGCATGGGCCGAAACCCCGTCCAGCGGCGCCCAGGGCGCGACGCCCTGATCCTCCAGTGAGGTCGGGTCCAACTGATAGGCCTCCCCGCACTGGTAGAAGGTCGCCAGCGCCTTGCCCGCATGGACCACCACGTCGGTGCTGGCCGAATCCTTGATGCCCCCGTGGGCGCCGAAGCCGGGGCGTTTCGACACTTCCGGTCCGTCCATCATCCCGCCCCACAGGCTCTCGCCCGCCTGCTGCTCCGCCTGGAAACAGCGGCTGCGCACGAAGCGGTTGCGATAGTCAGCCTTGCCGTTGCGGAAGCTGATCTGATGCAGCATCCCGTCGCCGTCGAAGGGATGATGACGGCCCAGGGGCGTGTGGATCTGGTTCTCGGTGTTGCGGATATAGACGCCGTCGATGTCCGCCGGGATCGCCCCGTCGATCACCTCCAGATCAACGGCGTTGACCTCCTCATGCTGAGGCGTCCACGGCCCGCTGAGGTAGGGGTGATTGCTGGGTTTCAGGGTCGCGACGATGGGCGGCAACCGCTCGATCTGCATGGCTCATCTCCTAGCTCTGGACGAAGCCTCGCCTTTTTGGTCTATTTACGCAAGTCATAGATCGGCGCGGCTGAGCCGGGCGTGTGATCACCCGTTCGGCGAGGATTTCTCCATGTCCCAGACCAACACCTTCGGGGGAGCCGGCCCCGTGCGGGCGGGGCATGAGCTGCCGGTCCAGCGCCTGTCGGCCTGGCTACATCAGCAGGCGCCGGAGGTGCGCGGTCCCATCGACATCCGCCAGTTCAACGGCGGCCAGTCCAACCCGACCTATCGCCTGGACACGCCGGGAAAATCCTACGTCCTGCGCCGCAAGCCGCGCGGCCCAGTCCTGAAAGGCGCCCATGCGGTAGAGCGCGAGCATCGCGTGATTTCAGCCCTGCACGCCGGCGGCTTCCCCGTCCCCGCGCCCCTGATCCTGTGCGAGGACGAGGCCGTCATCGGCTCGACCTTCATGGTGATGGAGATGGTCGAGGGCCGTATCTTCTGGACCCCCACCCTGCCCGAACTGACGCCGGATCAGCGGGCCGCGCATTTCGATGCCCTGAACGCCACCATCGCCCGCCTGCACAGCCTCGACATCCAAGCCCTCGGCCTGGAAGACTATGGCCGTCCCGGCGCCTTCTTCGCGCGCCAGATCCAGCGCTGGTCCCGGCAGTATCAGGAAGACGACCTGGCCGGGCGCGATCCCAACATGGACCGGCTGGTCGCCTGGCTGCCCGAAAACATGCCCGAGGACGACGGCGCCGCATGTGTGGTTCACGGTGATTTCCGCGCCGACAACCTCATCTTCGCCCCTGACAGCGCCGAGGTGCGAGCCGTGCTGGACTGGGAGTTGTCGACCTTGG
Organism: Brevundimonas diminuta 470-4; assembly: GCA_000318405.1. Taxonomy (GTDB): domain Bacteria; phylum Pseudomonadota; class Alphaproteobacteria; order Caulobacterales; family Caulobacteraceae; genus Brevundimonas; species Brevundimonas diminuta_B. Next base: position 96,496 of record KB291729.1, read on the forward strand.
GCCACCCCATGAGCGACTTCACCTATCACCTGATGATGTACCGCCTGCCGCCGTCCATGATCGGCGGCTTTGCTGGCGCCGATCTGAAGGCCCTCGGGGTTCCGAGCGAAGCCGACTACCTGGCAGCCTATTGCGACCGGGTCGATCGCGCGCCGCCCACGGCGGATGAACTGCGCTTCTACATGGCGTTCAACATGTTCCGGCTGGCGGCCATCTTCCACGGCATCAAGGGCCGGATCGCGCGCGGCACGGCCGCCTCCGCCCACGCCCACACCATGGCCGACAACCTGCCTGCCCTCGCCGCCCTCGCCTGGGCCCAGACGGAGACGACATCATGAGCCACAACGACCTCGACCAGGGCCAGGCTATAGCCGCGCGCGTCGAACGCTTCGTGCGCGACATCGTCATTCCCTATGAGAAGGACCCGCGCGCCACGTCGCACGGCCCGACCGACGATCTGGTCGCCGAACTGCGGACCCTGGCGCGCGCCGCCGGGCTGATAACGCCACACATCGGGGCCGATGGATCGCACCTGTCGCAGAGGGCGACGGCTCTGGTGCTTCAGGCGTCGGGCCTGTCGCCGCTAGGCCCGGTCGCCCTCAACGTCATGGCCCCAGACGAGGGTAATATGTACCTGCTGGGCCAGGTCGCCACCGAGGCTCAGAAACGCCGCTTCCTCGACCCCCTGATCAGCGGTCAGGCGCGCTCCGCTTTCTTCATGACAGAACCCGCCGAGGACCACGGCGCGGGCGCCGACCCCTCCATGCTGAAGACCGCCGCCGTGCCGGACGGCGATGGCTGGCGCATCAACGGCCGCAAGGCCTTCATCACCGGCGCGGTCGGCGCCTCGGTCGGCATCGTCATGGCCCGCACCGACTCCGGCGACGGCAAGGGCGCGGCCACCATGTTCCTGGTCGACCTGCCCGACCCCGCCGTGCGGGTCGAGCGGGTGATGGAGACGATCGATTCCTCCATGCCCGGCGGGCATTCGATCCTCGCCCTCGAAGACCTGCGCGTGCCCGACGAACAGATCCTCGGCGCTCCGCATCAGGGTTTCAAATACGCCCAGGTACGTCTCAGCCCGGCCCGCCTCAGCCACTGCATGCGCTGGCTCGGCGCCTGCCGCCGCACCCATGAGGTCGCCGCCGCCTACGCAGTCAAACGCCACGCCTTCGGCAAGCCGCTGATCGACCATGAGGGCGTCGGCTTCATGCTGGCCGACAACATGATCGCGCTGAAGCAGGTCGAGTTGATGATCGACTGGTGCGCCGGCGTTCTGGACACGGGCGTGCTCGGCACAACCGAAAGCTCCATGACCAAGGTCGCGGTGTCCGAAGCCCTGTTCGGCGTGGCCGACCGCTGCGTCCAGATTATGGGAGGAACCGGCGTCTCGGGCGACACCGTGGTCGAGCAGATCTTCCGCGAGGTCCGCGCCTTTCGCATCTATGACGGGCCCAGCGAAGTCCACCGCTGGAGCCTGGCCAAGGCCGTGAAGCGGCAGATGACGACCTAGAGCGCGTGCTCGTTCAGAAGCGCGCCTCATCGGTCCGAGGAGCAACATCATGGTGTCTATGCCGTCCGCCGCGATCAGCGTCGCCTACGAAAGCTCTCCAGTCGTCGGCGGCACCGCTCGCTCTAGAACCCAAGATGCGCTTCAGGTCCAAGCGGACATCCCCCCGCGTCCATTCGTCCCGCCTGTCCGTTTCAAAAACTTTAGTTGCGGCGCCGAGTTTTTCGCCATCGCTCAAGATTGGCAAACCAAGTCATTGTCTTTGCCCCCCTTGATAAGGAACACTGGCTAGACCACCAGCGAAGGCTGTCGTTTTCACCGTGAAACAATTCTGCCGCAGGTCTGCAATGCGCCAGAAGCGGACGTTGGAGTCTTTCCCGAAAGCAGACTTTCATCGGGTCGATCGTCGAAGGTAGAGGCAGCCCCCCAACAGGTCGCGCTGGACTGCATGATCACGGCATCCCCTGCCCCCTCGGCCGACGAACCTCGAGCTCACCCCGCTTCGTCCGCACTCTCCCATTCCGAGAGAAGCAGATCGCAGCGTACAAGCAGCCTGCGCATCTGGCCTTCCCTGAATCGCGTTCCGACAACTCCGGCCAGGGCCGTGCTCAGCCAGACCAGAATGGGCCACGCGAGGCCGTCCGCGAGCCCCGCCGCCGCCAGGGCGCCGCCGACTGCCGAGGCTGTAACGAGAAGCCATGCCGCCCAACGGGCCCGCCGCATCGCCTTGATTGTCGCCTCCGCATGATGACGAGCCTCCACGATTGTCGAGAAAGGCGTCCGCAACGCCGCAGCCTTGACCGTCCTGCGCCCCCTGACCAGGCTGGCCACTATCAGCGGCGTGGCGGCCAGGAGCGCCGCTGAAGCCAAACCGTAAGACCAATCGAGTTGCCGCCAAGCCAGCAAGGCGAACCAGAGGCCGAAGACCAGAGAGACAAGAGCGCCCACAATCTCGCCCCATCGCCACACGGCGCGCTCGCGGCGATGACGACTGACCTTCTCGGCCAGCCGGTCGTCATCCGGCGAAGACGCGCGCCAATCGGCCTGCAGATCTGCGATGAAGGGGTCAGTGCTCATTCAGCATCTCCCGAAGCATGGTTTTGGCGCGGTTGACCCGCACGCCGACGTTGGTGGGAGTCAGCGCTAAGGCGTCTGCGATTTCGGCGTACGACAGATCTTCGAGCAGCAGCGACACAACCTGTCGGTAGGGCAACGGCAGACGACAAACGGCCGATGTCAGCCGCCGCGATCGCTCCGTCGTTACGATCTCGTCCTCGGGCGTCGCCGGGGCTCCCCCAGGCTCAACGGCGGCGTCGCGCCTCTTCTGACGGGTGCGGCGGATGACATGATCGACCCCGTGATTATGGGCGATGCGATAGATGAAGGCTCGCAAGCGCTCCGGATTCTCCAGCTTGTGGAGAGACAGGTGCACCGCCAGCAGGATGTCCTGGAACAGATCCTCCTGCAGCGACCGGTCCGCTTCATAGGTCGCCGCGACGCGCGCCAAGCCCGAGGCGTGGGTCTCCAGGACGGTCTCAAATAGGTTCATCGAGCGCTCAGTCTCCGCCGAGCCTCCCGACATTACAAAATCTTTTCGCACTTCCTGCCGTAAGTCCGGGCGCCCGGCGCGGGACTAAGCCGTCAGTCGAACTTGGGAGTTCCTGATGACACGCCAGATGCTTTTCTCCACCGCCGCAGCGGCCATAGGCTTTCTTGGGGCCGCCGACACCGCTTGGTCTCAGCCCCTTGCTCAAGAGGGACCTCCGCGCGCGGTCTACCATGGCATGTCGATCGTCGATCCTGCGACGCGATCGGTCATGGCGGGCTCCTACATCCTGATCGAGGGGGGCCGGATCGCGGGCCTTGGCCAGGGAACGCCGCCACTCGAATGGAGCACTGCGCCCTCTCATGACATGGGCGGGCTCTACGCCATGGCTGGCCTGATCGACACGCATGCTCATATCACCCTGGGCCCGGCGGAGCTCGAGTTCGACGGCGACCAGCCCAAGCTCAGAGCCATTCCCCGCCCCGACATCACCGCCCACAATGCCGCCGCGCTGCTGGCGGCGGGCGTGACCACCGTGCGCATTCCCGCAGGCGACGGCGAAGCCAACCGCGCCTATGCCCAAGCCGTCGCCGCCGATCCGACGTTTGGTCCAGAGGCGCGCCACGCCGGGGAGGTGATCGACCGCCCTGCCTTTCCGTTCGACGGGCTGGTCACCGAACCAACGCCTGACCTGTCGATCCGCGAGATTGTTCGCCGCCAAGCCGCTGCCGGCGCGCACTTCATCAAGCTCTACGAGAACCTGACCGAAGCCGATCTTGTGGAAGGTGTCGCAGCGGCGCGAGAACATGGGCTGCCTACCATCGCCCACCTGTCCGACATTAGCTGGACGCAGGCCGCTCGGCTCGGCGTGAACGCCTTCGTACACCTGATGCCGACCAGTCCCGACCTCCTCCCAGAAGACCTGCGTCAGGCCTACGTCAGCCAACTGCGGCCGGGTGGTTTCAATTCTTCGAATGGTGGGAGGTGGTCGATCTCGAAGGTCCGGAGATCGCCGAACTGATTGAAGTCCTCGTGTCGGAGGATGTTCACGTCGAGGCCACGCTTGCGGCGTTCGAGCCCGCCTTCTGGGGCGATGACGAGGCGCTCGTGGAGCGGGCGAGCGCCGACGCCCATCCCGACATGGTCGCCAACTGGCAGGCCGGGTTTCGCTTCGACGCTGGCTGGGGGCCGGAGGATTACGCGCGGGCGAAAGTCGTCTGGCCCAAAATTCTTCGCTTCCTGCGGATGTTGCACGAGGCGGGGGTGCCCCTAACCATCGGCACGGACCTGGCGAATCCCTTTGTGTCCCCGAGCAGCTCAATGGCTCGGGAAATGTTCCTGCACGGCGAGGCCGGCATCCCGGCCTGGGATGTACTCAGGCTGGCCACAGCTGGCGCCGCCGACCGCATCGGCGTAGGCGACAGAACCGGCCGGCTGGCGCCCGGCATGGAGGCAGACATCGTTTTCCTGGGCCGCGACCCAAGCCTCGACCTCTCCGCCGTGAGTGACGTGAGGGCCGTCCTGAGCAACGGCGCGTCACTGCCCGGCCTGTCAGACCAAGACCGGCTTAGCGATCGCTGACCGAGCACCCGCCCAGACCCGGTCCAAAACCTAAGCCGGTCAGCGGCGGGCTTACGCAGCCCCGACCGCAGGGAGCAGCCCATGACTCATAAAACGGAAAACGGATCATACTTCCAAGACAACCCCGGCTGCTCTCATGCGGCCGAGGTCTGTTCTGGATGCTGACCGCCCCTCTCGCCCTCCCCGCCGTGATCGCTTGGATCATCTTTGGCGTCGGCCTTTATCTCGGGGTCGAGAGCTCCTCCCGCCTAATCCTCGCCATCGCTGCCGCCGTAGCGACCGAAGCGATCTTCTCGAGCCTTGCCGCCGCGCTCGGGGTCTCCGTGCTCGAAACCCAAAAGACGCTTTGGCGCTGGATCGCCCGACGCGGAAATACTTAATCGTGCGGGGCCACCCGCACACGTCTGTCCTTTCTCGACCGCTGGCTGACATTGTGGATTTTCGCGGCCATGGCGCTGGGCGTGCTGCTGGGTACGGTCGTGCCGGGGCTTCCCGGCTGGATCGACGGCCTGTCGGTCGGGACGACCAACATCCCCATCGCCATCGGCCTGATCCTGATGATGTATCCGCCGCTCGCGCGGGTGCCCGCCTGTCGCGCTTCATGGGCTGCGAGACGCGCATCTTCGATCCGTCGAACCTGCCGCTGACGGATCAAGTCGACCACGACGACCATCCCGCGAGCGACGTCAAGGAAATGAAGGCGGATGCGCTGGAGGGCCTAAACGCCCTCTATCGCCAAAACACGCTGGCTTGACGGCAGGCTGCGGGCGCACGTCGACCCCCTGAATAGGCCGCGGATGTGGTCCAAGGAGACTTACCTCCGCGCCGCCCCCTATTCGGCAGGCCTCATCCGGCACCCCCGGGCCTTCCTCCTGCGGATCCCCATGAACGTGGTCCGGGACGAGAGCCGCCGCCGCAAGAAACGGGGAACTTCGGAGACCTTCACGGAGGCCGCCGATCCGGGCGAAGCGGCCGGCCAGATGGAGGCCCTGATGTTGAAGCAGGCGGTGTCGACCATGCCCGCCCTTTACCGTGAAATTTTCGTCCTGAGCCGTTTTGCCGGTATGAGCTATCCTGAGATCGCCGCAGCGCGCCGGCTATGGGCTGCGCCTCGTACCCGTCCTGCAGAGCCGTGCCCAGCTCCGCGCCATCTACAGCATCACCCTGCAAGGCGAGCTTGGCACAATCCTCGACTGGATCGAGCGCAGCGGAAAACTCGGCTACAAACCCAAGCCCGACACCGCTTCATCCCGCTTGTCTATCCCGGTCAAAACAGGGGCGAGACCAGGGTAGCAAGGGCCAGGACGGACCGGCCGGAGGGGACTCCCCACCTTTTTCAAGTGGAAAATGTCCGGTGCCGATACCGATCACTGCTCTCACCAATCCGCCTCCGGGCAGGGCTGTCATGCGAGCGCAAGCGCGCCGCATGACGCCTGCCTCGCGGCGAGCAGCGGGTGTGCAAACGGAGGTGCGCCTTCGCGGGGACCCGGCTGCAGGGCCTGACGATCCCGAGAGATCGACGCCCCTCGCATGGGACTGAAGCTGGGCGGAAGGCGTGCCGAAGTGCGCCGAGGGCGGAGCCCTAAGCACGGCCGGCCCGCAAGGCCGGCCAAACAAGAATGCTCATCGAGAGTCTAGGCCGAGGCTTGCTGAGGCTGACGCGCGGCGTCGAACAGTTCGCCCGTCGACAGCATGGCGCAGGCGACGCCGATCAAGCGGCTGCCGATCGACCTCAGCGCCCGGGCGTGGGAATGGCCGCGCTTCCTGAGCGCCGCATACCGGTTGCGGCAATTGAAGTCCCGCATCACGGCCACGCGCGCCCAATGGTAGACCGCTGTCCGGAGCCGACGCGGACACGACTGGCGCATGATCACCAGCGTCTGCTTGCCGCTGCGCCGGGTCACCGGCGCCACGCCCGACAGGCCACGAAGGGCTTGGGCGTCCCGCCGAACCACGGCGTCGTGCGCTTCCGACAACAGGGCGGCCAGGACAATCGGTCCGACGCCGGGAATGGACTGCAGAATCTCCGGATCATGGTGGCGCGGGGGCGTCGGATCGGTCGACGGGATGGCCGCGACCGCCGCGGACAGGCGATCCAGATGCTTCAACGCCGTGCGGAGCTGATCAATGACCAGCCGCAAGCGTTGGAGGATGACGCGACAATGGGCGACGCACGCGTCGGCAACGCCGGGCGCGACGATCAGCGGCGTGGATCGCAACTGTTCCAACAGGGTGTCCGCGGTCCAGCGCCGGACCTTGGTGCGCTTGAGCAGCTTGGCCACGGTCTCGGGCCTCACGGTCCTGGCCCGCGCCGGCGTCGGGATCAGATCCCACAGGTCAAGAATCCAGAGGCTGGCCCAGTCTTCGGCCAGATCGATGACCTGGGGAAAATACCGCCAAAGCTGATGCCGGAACCGATTGGCCAGTCGATTGCGCTCGGCCGAGAGGTCCTCGGTCATCCTGGACCATTCTCGCAGTTCGATGATGGTCGGATGCATCGGTTCCAGCAGTCGGTAAGCCTGCCGATCGGTCCGCAGGGCGTCCGCGAGCACCAGGGCGTCGCGCCGATCATCCTTGGCGCCGGCGACCGTGAACCGGTCACGGAAGCGGTCGAGTTGCTTGGGGTTGAGGGCATAGACTTGGAAGCCCGCCTCCATGAGGCTCTCCACGACCGGTCCGTGCGGAACCTCGATGCCGATCGCCACACGGCCCGGTTCGACGGCCGCAGTGCGCCTGATCCACTCCACAAGCTCGGCCAAGCCATCGCCGCTGTGGACGAAGCCCTTGTACCCGAGCTTGCCGCCCTCGGGATCGAGGGCGAAGGCATAGTGCGTGACGGACGCCCAATCGACGCCGACGTAAGTTGCTATTCCATCTGTCATCACCTTCTCCGTTCCAGGTCGGGCGGCCGTAATCCTCGCCGGCCCTGTTCTGGCGCTCGAAGGCGCAAACTCCCCACGGGGCGTCGATCACGGCCAATCCGTCGGGGCACACGTCCCCTCTGGGCGCTCGAAGGCGCAGGATCGCCAGGTGACTCCCGACAGATCAGCCCGTGGGACGATCCTAGACGCGCCCGCGAGGAGCGTCATGAGTGGAACAGGGATCGCCCGACCTGCACAAGCCTGACCCTGATGATGACCATGATGACGATCGCCGGCGCGGAAGGTCGGGGAGACCGGCCGGTCCGGCGGCGCAGCCGCGGACCCTGTCCCGCGCGAGGGCGGAGCCCTTAGCGCTTCAGGGGCATCGTCGTATTCGATGGAGCGAAGATTGCGATACGACATTCGGCGCGCTTGCCGACCTGCCGACGTTGGCCCATTCGGATTTCATGACCGACGTCGCCCAGCCCGAACCTGCTCCAAACCCCGACCCCTTCTTCGAGACGATCCCCGATGGGCTCTGGAACGCCTGTATCGGCGTTCAGGGCAGCGAGGAGGCCTATATCGACGGCTACATCGAGGCTGCGCGCGAACTCGTTGTGGCCGTCATCGACAAGAAGATGTTCGGCAGTCGGGACTCTCTCGCCATGCCGATCCTGTACAACTGCCGACATGCGATCGAACTGTCCCTGAAGTTCGCGATAAACCGGCTGCACGACGCCGGCATGGTCGCCGAGCGTCACAAGCCGGACCACGACATCCGCTCCCAGTGGACGCATTTGAGGGACGCCAAGGTCGGAGACGCGCGGATCGTGGATCTGGTGGCTCAGCTCGAACCCTATGTGGCGAGCCTAGCGGCCGTGGACGATGACGGACAGGAACTGCGCTACGCCAGCAACCGTGCCGGCGTAAAAAGCCTGGGCGGCTTTGCTGTCGTCAATCTCCCGCATATCAGGACCAGTATCGAGACGTTGGAAGCGATATTGGGTCAGATGAAGATCCGCGTGCTGGAGCTCGAGCAGGAGCGCCTGACCGGCGCACACACCGGCGAGTGTTCACGAGAGGATCTCAAGCGGGTCGCGGCGATGGTGGGGCCCCATTCCGGGTGGGGCGACGCCGAATTTTCCGACCGCAAGGCAAAGGTCATGGAGAGCTTTGGTCTCGGGAGTCGGAAGTTCAGCCAAGCGTTGACGACCATTCGAAACTCACGTCCGCTGGCGACGCTCGTCGGGATTGAGACCTCCCTGAAGCACCTCAGTGACGACAAGGCTGTCGAGGCGCTTTCGGCTTGGGCAGAGGCTCACCCCGTCAAGGACCGGACAGCGGATCTCGGATCGGCATTCTTCCCTCGGGACCCGGAGGCTATCGCCACGCATCAGCAAAGGCGTCAGAGCCTGAATGCCGCGATGACCGCCCTTCTGACATCGGAGGAACTCGCCGATCTTGAGACGGTGTATTACCTGGGGCGCAACCGCGACGACGGCGAGCACTACGACGCCAATCTCGAGCTGACCCAGCGCACATACGGCGTCTCGGGGAGACCCATGGGGCGTCTGGACGACGTTTTCAGCAAGACCAACCTTTTGGACGCCTTCGTCGACGGCGCAGCGGCGGCAGGCCGGCCCAGTCTCGCTCAGAAGGTCCGTGCGATCAGGCCGGGCAGGTAGCCCCCCGTCAGGTTCCGATTGCCGCCGTCACATCGACGATTTGGCGGCTGAACCTCGACCTAAACGGCGTGTGGTGCGGCCTCGTCTACGGCGGTCGGCGATGAAGTGTCCGGGCGGGTTCGTCCCGCAAACGTCACATCGCATCCTGTCGGGTTTCGCCTTCGGTGCGTTTCGGTTCGATTCTATCGGACTGGATAGCCGATGGAGATCGAAAGATGGCCCGCTCAGATTCCCTCCCGCGAACGATCAAGAAACCGGAACTGCGCCAGATGGTGCCACTCGCAGACAGCACCATCTGGGAGATGGAGCAGCGCGGAGAATTCCCCAAACGCTTCCGACTGACGCCGCGATGCGTGGTCTGGGATCTGTCGGAGGTGCAGACCTGGCTGGAAAAACGCCGCCGCACCCCCGTCACGCCGGCCAAGGCTCCGGATGTGCGCCTGCGCCGATCACGCCCCGTCCACCACGGGGCGGGCGCCTCCCGACCGCACCTGTAAGCCGCGCCTAGATTCAGAAAGCGGCGAGCGGGTCATAGCTTGCTTCAGCCGGGGATGGTTGAGCCCCGGACGACGGGACAGGGGCATCCATGGCCGATAATTGATTTCTTCACCCCCGGGGCTTATATGTCCTCCCGAGGCCAGATCGGTTGAAACAGCCTCACCCGCCTCTTCGGAGGTCCACGCGTGAGCGAGATAGGGATTTCGGTCCCGGAAGCGGCTACCGAGTGACTTCTGATAAGGGCGCCTCCGGGCGCCCTTATCTTTTCCGGTGAAACTTCAGCTTCTCGCCCTTCAGCGTCTTGTCGATCAGCACGGCGAAGCGAACCTTGCTCATGTGGGCGATGGCGAGCGCCTGCGCCGGTTCAAGGCTGTAGGCGCTTTCCACGAAGAGCTTGAGATCGATGCCGGCGCCGGCGCCGCGCTTGACCCTAAAGAAGACCCTGTAGTCCCCTGCTCCGCCGTCGTTGCGCACACCGATCCGCAGGAAGTTCGCCTCCGGGGTCTGATAGACATGCGCGGTCGGCAGACCTTTCAGGATATGCGGGAGCGCCTGCGACAGCCCGTAGCGGATCGGACAGAAGACCCGCAGCCTTGGACTATCCCAGACCGGCACCGCAGTTTCGTCGTGCCGGGCGGCGTCGAAGGTCTCACTGAAGCAGTGGTTGCTGAACCGGACATCGATCTTCACGCCGTTCGGACGCGACTGGGTGGCCATCTCCAGCACGAAGGGCTCCAGATGGTCGAACGCGAGCGTCTGCCCCGCGACCTCCAGCGGCGGAAAATACGGCCCGGCCATGGCCTACAGTCCCAACAGGTCCGGCGACCGCCTGCGCAGTCCCGGCCGGACGGCCGTGCGCTTGGTGGCGGCAGCCTTATCCCGCGCGTCGATCATGTCCTTGTCCCTGCATTTTCTGCTGGCATCCCGACGCATTTTAAAATTTCGGATCAAAACGCGGTGCGCTGACCTCTGACACGGTCAGAACCGGCGTGTAGGCGCGGCCCGTTTCCCAGGCGTCCACGGCGTTCGACCATTCCTGCGCCATGTGGCGGCGCTGGGTCTCGAACTCCGCCTTGTTGTAGACGCCTCGCGAAGATCGCTCTTCGTGAGCGAGCCCTTTCTCGATCCAGTCCGAGTTGAAGCCCATCTCGTGCAGCAGGGTCGAGGCCGTCCGCCGCAGGTCGTGCACGGTGAAGGGCTCGAGCGGAAGGTTACCCTTTCCGGCCCTTTCAGCGATCGCACTGGTGACGCGGTTGAAAGTCGCCCGCGACATCGGCGCATCCGCGTCATAGCGCGACGGCAGGATGTATTTCGAGTTGCCGGCGCAGGTCTTTAGAGCGACCAGGATGTCGAGCATCTGGGTGGAGAGGTAGACGTTGTGAGGGCGTGAGCGCTTCATGCGCGCAGCCGGGATCGACCAGACCGCATTGTCGAAATCCACCTCGGTCCACACCCCGTCCTGAAGTTCGCTCTTCCGAACCATGCTGAGGAGGATGAACTTCAAGCCGAGCCTGATGGTCGGCAGGGTCGCGACCTCACCCAGGAGCATCAGCATGATCCGGATTTCGGCTGGGGTGAGTGAGCGATCGCGCGGCCGGAAGGTGGCGATCGAAGCCGGACCCACGTCATCCGCAGGATTGTCGATCTTCTCGCCGTGGAGGATGGCCCAGCCGTAGATTTGTTTGACGATATCCCGGACATGGATCGCCGTGGCGGGCGCCCCGCGATCCACAATCGCCTTGCAGTGGGCCCGCAGATCGTCGGGTGTGATCTCGCTCAGCAGGCGGTTCTTCCACTTCGGCAGGATGTCCCGATTGAAAATCGCCCGGCGCATGTCGCGGGTGCTGTCCGCCATCGGCGCGCGGTCCATCCAGCCCTGGGCGACCTGTGCGAAATCGTGAGCTTCCTTCAGGCGACGTTTGGCGCGCTGCTTTTCAACGGCGGGCGACACCCCGTCCGCGATCGCCTTCTTCACCTCGATCAGCCGCTCACGGGCTTGGGCCAGCGTCAATCCGGCGCTGCCGTAACGCCCGAGCGTCAAGGTCTCTCGACGGCCGTTGAACCGATAGTCGTAGCGGAATGAGATTGCGCCGCCCGTCGAGACATAGACGTACATGCCGTCCCTGTCGGTACTCTTGTAAGCCCTTGCTTTCGGACGCAAATTCTTCAGTGCAGTGTCGGTAAGCACGGTATAATCGCCTCTGTCCGTCGGCCCTCGAATTCGGTCGCGCCGAGACGGTTTTTTCCTATTCATCTCAATGACTTGCTCGAAATGAATACCGTCAGGGCCTGGCCCGATGTCAGGACGGTATGAGCCCGAGTCTGCCAGATCAATGCAGCCGCGTACCGTCGCGCAGTCCGACAAAACGAAAAAAGACCCTCCGAATGGCTCCGAAGGGTCTCGACAGAATTCACAATATTGTCAGGCCTTTAGAGGCCGTTTCGGAAGCGATACCGAATGCTACCGAAGGGTCGGGACTATTCCCACTCGATGGTTCCCGGCGGCTTGGAGGTCACGTCGTAGACGACGCGATTGACGCCGCGGACTTCGTTGATGATGCGCGTGGCGGTCTTGGCCAGGACGTCCCAGGGGAACTGGTAGAAGTCGGCCGTCATGCCGTCGGTCGAGGTGACGGCGCGCAGGGCCAGCACCTTTTCATAGGTGCGGGCGTCGCCCTGGACGCCGACCGTCTTGACCGGCAGCAGCACGGCGAAGGCCTGCCAGATGTCGTCGTACAGGCCCGCCTTGCGGATCTCGTCCAGATAGATGGCGTCCGCGTCCTGAAGCGTGGCGACAGCGTCGGGCGTGATCTCGCCGGGGATGCGGATGGCCAGGCCCGGTCCGGGGAAGGGGTGGCGTCCTACGAAAGCGTCTGTAAGTCCCAGTTCGCGGCCCAGGGCGCGGACCTCGTCCTTGAACAGTTCGCGCAGGGGTTCCACCAGCTTCAGCTTCATGAAGTCCGGCAGGCCGCCGACGTTGTGGTGGCTCTTGATGACGTGCGAGGGGCCGCCGGTCGGGGACACGCTCTCGATCACGTCGGGATAGAGGGTGCCCTGAGCCAGGAAGGCGGCGCCTTCAATCTTGTTCGCCTCGCGGTCGAACACCTCGATGAAGACCCGGCCGATGGTCTTGCGCTTGGTTTCCGGGTCGGAGATTCCGGCCAGTTCGCCGAGGAAATCCTTCGACGCATCAACATGCACCAGCGGGATGTTGTAGTGCTCGCGGAACAGGGTCGTGACCTGATCGGCCTCGCCCTTGCGCATCAGGCCGGTGTCGACGAAGACGCAGGTCAGCTGGTCGCCGATGGCCTCGTGGATCAGCACGGCGGCGACCGATGAGTCGACCCCGCCCGACAGGCCGCAGATGACCTTGGCGTCGCCGACCTGTTCGCGGATCTTGGCGATCTGCTCGTCGCGATAGGCGGCCATGGTCCAGTCGCCGGTCAGGCCCGCCACGCCGTGGGTGAAGTTCTTCAACAGCTGGGCGCCGCGCGGCGTGTGCACCACCTCGGGGTGGAACTGCACGCCGTAGATCTTGCGCGTTTCATCGGCGATGGCGGCGAAGGGCGCGCCTTCCGAGGTGGCGATGACGTGGAAGCCTTCCGGCAGGGCCGTCACGCGGTCGCCGTGGCTCATCCACACCGGCTCGCGGTGGTCGATGGCGCCGATGCCCGCGAACAGGGGGCTGTCCTTGGTGATGACGATCTCGGCGCGGCCGAACTCGGCGTGGTGGCCGCTCTCGACCTTGCCGCCCAGCTCGGCGCAGATCAGCTGCTCGCCGTAGCAGATGCCCAGGATCGGCGCGCCATAGTCGAAGACGGCGCGGTCGACGCGCGGGCTGTCGGCGTCGGTGGTCGAGTTCGGGCCGCCCGACAGGATGATGGCCTGCGGCTGCATCGCCTTCAGGGCTTCACCCGCCTTGTTGAACGGATGGATTTCGCAATAGACGCCGGCCTCGCGCAGGCGGCGCGCGATCAGCTGCGTCACCTGACTGCCGAAATCGACGATGAGCACCTTCTGGTGTTGGGTCGGCTGGGTCATGAGGTCGAATCCGGGGCGAGCGATTGCGCGAGGGTTTGGCCTTGGAGGGCCGGAATTTCAAGGGCGGAGAGGCCGTGTTCCGCCAGCACGGCGATCAGGCCGTCCACGGCCTGGGCCAGGTTCTGGTCCACCAGATGCAGGGTCGAGGTCCAGTCGTGCAGGCCCGTCAGCTCTGCCTTGCCGTCCGACACGCCGCGCAGCGCGACCAGCGGCAGGCCGAAGGTCTGGGCCGCGCGGACCAGCGCCCACGTCTCCATGTCCACCATCTCGGCGTCGATGGCGTCATAGGCTGCGCCGGAGACGACGTTTCCGCCGGTCGACAGGCGCGCGCTCGGCACGCCGGGAATGGGGCACGGCAGCGGCAGGACGGCGGGCAGGTCCAGCAGCGGCGTCACGCCCTTCTCAAACCCCAACGGACTGGCGTCCATGTCGCGATAGGCCACGGACGACGCCTGATAGACCGCCGCATGATCCAGAACGCGCGATCCGCACGACCCCAGCGACAGGATCAGGTCCGGCGTCTCTCCCCTCGCCTCCAGCCGCGCCAGAGCCGCCGTCAGCGCCACCGCCCCCTCGACCGGCCCGATGCCGGTCATCAGCGGATCGATGCGGGCGCGCAGGTGCTCGCCGTATTCCGCAGGCGCCGCCATCACCGGCAGAACCGTGACGGCGCCGTAGCGCTCAAGCCTCATGAAGCGCGCTCATACAGGGCGATGAAGAAGCCGTCCGTGCCGGTCGCGGCGGGCGACAGACGCAGGCGATTTCCTTGCGCCAGCGCGGTCAGGCGTTCGCGCCCTGCTTCGGTCAGGTCCGCGCTGTGCGCCGCATCGGCGACGGGGACCGGCTTGAAGTCCGAATGCGCGGCCTCGAAGGCGGCGGCGGTCGCCTCGTTCTCGGCGCCCAGCACCGAGCAGGTGACATAGGCCAGACGCCCGCCCGGCCGCACCAGCTTGGTCGCCTGCCCCAGGATGCGCAGTTGCAGCGCGTGCAGGCGCGCGACTTCCTCGGCCGTCAGGCGCCAGCTGTCTTCCGGCCGACGCCGCCAGGCGCCCGAGCCCGAGCAAGGCGCGTCGACGAACACCACATCGGCCTGACCGTTCAGATCCTCGACCCCGCCGCCGTTCGTGCCCAGCAGGCGCAGGTCGGCCTCGACGCCCGCGCGGGCCAGTCGCGGCTTCACATTGTCCAGCCGCTTGGCCGAGACGTCGCAGGCGATCAGCGCCCCCTGCCCCTGCATGGCCTGCACCAGACCCAGCGTCTTGCCGCCGCCGCCCGCGCAGTAATCCACCACCGTCGCGCCGGGGAAGGCGCCGGACAGCCAGCCCACGACCTGACTGGCCTCGTCCTGAATCTCGAAATGGCCGTTCTGGAAGCCGTCCAGCGGCTGCACGTTCGGCGCCGGCTCGGCGTGCAGACGCAGGCCCCAGCCCGATAGCTCCGTGCGCTGAGGCGACAGCCCGGCGTCGCGAAGCTCGGCCTCGACCTCTTCCATCGTGGCGCGCAGGCCATTGACCCGCAGGTCCACCGGCGCGCGACCGCTCAGGGCCTCGACCTCTTCACGCCAACGGTCGCCATGGACCGCCTTCAGGTCCGCCGTCACGAAGTCCGGCAGGGCGACCTCGGCCAGATCGGCCGCGTCCTCGTGCGCCGCGATACGTCCACGCTCGTGCTTGGACAGCGGGCGCGGGCCATAGCCTTCGCCGTTGTAGAGACCCTCGATCTCCTCCAGCGTCGCGCCGTCCAGCAGCGACAGGGCGCCGACGATCAGGGCGCGTCCGTCCTGACGCCCGCCCATGAAGGCCGACAGACGGCCCCGCGCGCGCAGCACCTGATACACGCGCTCGGCGATGGCGCGTCGGTCGCCCGAACCGGCATAGCGGTTCTGCTGGCTCCAGGCCTTGAGCACGGCGTCCGCGGGCTGGCGGCCCTGCGAAATGCTGTCGATGATGGCGGCGGCGGCGGCCAGACGGGCGGCTGGGGTCAAATCAGACTCGGATGAAAAGGGCCAGAAGGCACAGCGCCAGTCCCGCAAGCGAGACCAGCCACACCAGCGACCGGATATAGGGAACGCCCAGGGCGTAAAGCGGGATATAGGCGACGCGCGCCCAGAAGTAGAGGCCTGCGCCCCACGCCGTCAGCGCGCCGGTCAGGTCGGCGACCTGGGCGATCAGCACGGCGCCGATGAACAGCGGCAGGGTCTCAAACAGATTGGCCTGCGACCGCTCCAGACGGCCGACGACGGGGCTTTTGGCTTCGGGCGTCTTGTCCCGCGCCCCGGCGTTCCACGACAGGCCGAACTCGCGCGTTCGGGCGAAGGCGGGCAGAAAGATCTGCACCAGGGCCAGCACCAGCGTCGCCGCCAGATAGGTCAGTTCAATCGTCACGCCCGTCTCCTGTTCTACTCGCCCAAAACAAAACCGCTCCCGACCGGGGCCGGGAGCGGATCAGGTCAGCCCTGACGATAGTTGGGCGCCTCGCGCGTGATCATCACGTCGTGGACGTGGCTTTCACGAAGGCCCGCATTGGTGATGCGGACAAAGCGCGCGCGCTCCTGGAAGTCAGTGATGGTGGCGCCGCCGACATAGCCCATCGAGGCGCGCAGGCCGCCGACCAGCTGATGCACGACCGGGGCGATCGGCCCCTTGTAGGCGGTCTGGCCCTCGATGCCCTCGGGGACCAGCTTCTCGGACGAGACTTCCTTCTGGAAGTAGCGGTCGGCCGAGCCGCGCGCCATGGCGCCCACCGAGCCCATGCCGCGATACGACTTGTAGGACCGGCCCTGGTACAGGAAGACCTCGCCGGGGCTTTCGTCGGTGCCCGCGAACATCGAGCCCATCATGGCGACATTGGCGCCCGCCGCGATGGCTTTGGCCAGATCGCCCGAGAACTTGATGCCGCCGTCGGCGATGACCGAGGCGCCCGTGCCCTGCGCCGCGCGGGCGGCGTCGACGATGGCCGTCAGCTGCGGCACCCCCACGCCCGCGACGATGCGGGTGGTGCAGATGGAGCCCGGGCCGATGCCGACCTTCACCGCATCGGCGCCCGCGTCGATCAGGGCGCGCGTAGCGTCATAGGTGGCGACGTTGCCGGCGATGATCTGGACGCGGTTGTTCTCGCGCTTGATGCGCTCGACCACCTGGGCGACCGAGGCCGAGTGGCCGTGGGCGGTGTCGATCACCACCACGTCGGCGCCCGCATCGGCCAGCGCCATCGCTCGCTCGAACCCGGCGTCGCCGACGGTCGAGGCGGCGCCGACGCGCAGGCGACCCTGCTCGTCCTTGCAGGCGTTGGGGAAGGCCTGCGCCTTCTGGATGTCCTTCATGGTGATCAGGCCGACGGCGCGATAGGCGTCGTCCACCACAATGACCCGCTCGATCTTGCGGGTGCGCAGCAGTTCCTGCGCCGCCTCGCGCCCCGCCGAACCTTCACGCAGAGTGATCAGTTCGCCGGTCGTCATCAGATCGGCGGCCTTGAGGTTCAGGTCCGTCTCAAAGCGCATGTCGCGGTTGGTCAGCATCCCGACCAGCTTGCCGCTCTTGGGATCGACCACCGGGAAGCCGGTGATCTTCTTGCGCTCGACGATCTGGAGGACTTCGCCCAGCGTCGTGTCGGGGGCGACCGTGACCGGGTTCACCACCATGCCGCTTTCATAGCGTTTGACGGCGCGGACCTCTTCGGCCTGCTCCTCGATGGTCATGTTCCGGTGCAGCACGCCCATGCCGCCCGCCTGCGCCATGGCGATCGCCAGGCGGCTTTCCGTCACCGTGTCCATGGCGGACGACAGCAGCGGGATGTTCAATCTGATTTCGCGTGTCAGCTGGGTCGAGACATCGACATCAGCGGGCATGACCTCGGACGGACCGGGTTCGAGCAAAACGTCATCGAAGGTTAGGCCTTCGCGTATCTCCATTTGGAGCCTCCATTTTGCGGGCCGCGTATAGCCCCCGTTGCCGGGGAACCGCAACCCCAAGCCCGCGCTATCCTGCATATAAGAGGAATTGCCTTGAAACGGACGGCGAGAGGCCGCATTTCCCGATAATGGTTCGCATCTTGATCAACACGGCGAGACGGCTGGCGCTCAAGATCGCGAGCTACGGCGCCATGCACCTGATCGTGGCGATCCTTGTGGCGTTCGCCCTGACCCGCGACTGGCGGCTGGCGCTGGCGGTCGGGGTGGTCGAGCCGGTCTTCCAGACCATCGCCTATTCGATCCACGACCGTGTCTGGCACCGGGTCGAGCGTCGCAAGATGCTGTCCCGCGTCGAGGAGACGGCCGAGGCCTTCACCGCCCGTCTGGAGGTCATGGACGCGCATGAGCAGAACCGCGCCCACAACCACCATGGCCACAGTCACGCCCTGCCCCGCAACCTGAAGCAGATCGCGCTGAAGACCGTCACCTATGGCCTGATGCACTTCACCGTGGCGGTTCTGGTGGCCTTCGCCCTGACCCGCGACATCCGCATCGCCCTGGCCATCGGCACCATAGAGCCGCTGGTGCAGACGGTCTTCTTCACCCTGCACGACCGCATCTGGACGCGGCTCGAGGCCAAGAAGGCCGCCCGCCGCGCCGCTGCAGAGGCCGAAAGCGCGTCGGCCTAGCGCTTGTTCAGCGCCACCAGGAAGACCTCGGCGCTCCCTTTCCGGCTCGATTCGGGCTTCACATATTTCACCGTCTCGAACTCTTCGCGCAGGCGCGTCAGCACCCCGCCCGCATCGCCCCCCTGGAAGTTCTTCGACACGAAGTTCCCGCCCGGCCGCAGGGTCCGAATGGCGAAGTCGGCCGCGATCTCGATCAGGGCGATTATCTTCAGGTGGTCGGTCTGACGGTGGCCGATGGTGTTGTGCGCCATGTCCGACAGCACCAGGTCCGGCGGCCCGCCGATGGCGTCCAGCATCTGCTGATCCACGCCCGGATCGGTGAAGTCGGCCTGAATCAGCGTCGCGCCGGGAATCGGCTCGATCATCAGCAGGTCCACGCCCGCCACCGCCGCCGCGCCGCGATCCAACGCCACCTGCACCCAGCCGCCCGGCGCAGCGCCCAGGTCGATGACCCGCGAGCCGCGCTTGATCAGGCGGAACTTGTCGTCGATCTCCATCAGCTTGAAGGCCGCGCGGCTGCGCCAGCCCTCGGCCCGCGCGCGGTCGGACCATTCGTCCGACAATTGTCGCTTGATCCACGCCTGGCTGGACAGGGTCTTCTTGTCGGCCGTCTTGATCTTCTGGCCGACCTTGCGGCCCGAGGCTGTTCCGCCCGTAGGCAGACGCACCATGCGGCGGCGTTCCTGCGGCTTGTCGGCGGGCTTTTCGTCTTCACTCATGCTTCCCACATAGCCCTGACGGCGTTCAGCCGCTATGACCCGCGCACAATTCCGGCTCGCATAACCTCAAGGAGCGCCCGATGGCCGACCAAACCCTGACCTTCACCCTGGACACCGGCGACGGCGAAGACCGCAACGTCGTCATCAAGCTGCGCGACGACCTGGCGCCCAACCACGTCAAGCAGATCACCGACCTGGCCAAGGAAGGCTTCTACGACGGCGTGGTCTTCCACCGCGTGATTCCGGGCTTCATGGCCCAGGGCGGCGACCCGACGGGCACCGGCACCTCGGGGTCGTCCAAGCCGAACCTGAAGCAGGAATTCTCGAAGGAGCCGCACGTGCGCGGCGTCTGCTCCATGGCCCGCACCGCCAACCCGGACAGCGCCAACTCGCAGTTCTTCATCTGCTTCGACGACGCCCGTTTCCTCGACGGCCAGTACACCGTCTGGGGTGAAGTGATCGAAGGCATGGAACACGTCGACGCCCTGCCCAAGGGCGAGCCCCCGCGCGCGCCGGGCAAGATCGTCAAGGCGACCGTCGCCTAAGGAACTATCTCCTCCCCACGGCGTGGGGAGGGGGACCACGAAGTGGTGGAGGGGCTGGGCGACGGCAGAACCAAGCGGGGGCCCCCCCCCCCCCCCCCCCCCCCCGCCCCC
>KB291729.1:116211-132103 GCA_000318405.1 Brevundimonas diminuta 470-4
TTGGGCGACGGCAGAACCAAGCGGCCCCTCCGTCACGGCGCCTTCGGCGCCGCGCCACCTCCCCATTGTCATGGGGAGGAGAAGATCAGTCCCCCGCCCACCACCGCATCGACACCCCGTCGAAGGTCCGGCCCCCGACCTTCAGCCGTCCTTTCAGGACCACGCCCTGATCGCCCAGATTGCGCCGCGCCGTCGCCAGCGCGCCCTGGTCCAGTGCTCCCTCGAACGACACCGCGCCCAGCTCGTGCGACGACGCCTCAAAGCGCACACGGTCTTCGGTCACGTCATAGGCCGTCGGGATCAGCCGCGTGCGCCGTTTGCCATCCCCCGCCTCGAACTCCATCATGATCGGCGCGAACCCCGCCGTGCGCTGACCGTCGCGCCAGGTCATGAAGTCGGGAACCTGCCCTATGAACAGGTGATGCAGCCGCCAGTCCCCGACCTGCACCGCCGTCGTGGGGATGTAGTAGCCGGACACGTCCTCCGGCAGGTCGTGTTTGAACGCCGTCGCCGACGGGGCCTTGTCAGGCGCGGCCGCGCGGTCGCAGGCCGCGACCGTCAGGGCCAGGGCCCCCGCCAGCAGGATCGACAGCCCCCTCAAGGCAGGCGCACCAGGGCCGACAGCCAGCCAAGATCCTGCAGCCGCTCGACCGACTCGAACAGCGGCACGGCCAGCAGGAAGACCAGGCCGTCGCGCAGCGTCGTCAGGAAGAACTGCGGCCGCACCTCCAGGCTGTCGGCGTCGCGCCATTTGGAGAAGTCCGGCCCGAAACGCGGCGTGCGCGCGCAATAGTCCGCATAAGTCTGGCCGAAGGCGCCCGCCAGCCAGGCCTCCTCGCGCTTCACCGTGGCGTAGAAGACCGCAACCGTCAGCAGCAGGAAGACGCTCGCCAGCGTCACGCTGCCCGTCTGCGCCCCCACGCCGAACGCCCCCATGAAGCTGAAGACATACAGCGGGTTGCGGCTGATCGAATACGGCCCCCGATCCACGATCTCGGCCTTCTTGCGCCCGCCGATATAGAGCGAACACCAGGCCCGCCCGACGATGCAGACGACGATCAGGCCCAGGCCGAACGCCTCCAGTCCTTCGTGCAGCATGGTCTCGCCGCCGATGGACCGGCTGACGAAGGCCAGTCCGACCACCCCCATCAATCCGGCCAGCAGCGCCGCCTTGCGCAGCTTCTGCACCCGCTGAAGATCAAACTGTTGCGTCGCCGACATCTGTATTTCCTCGACCGATGAGGCTGCGACAGAACGCCGCTCTGACGGCGCTTTCAAGGCCTATCTTCGCCAGACTTTTGCGATGGCCGTCATTGATCCAGCCACCGGTCCAGCGCGCGGAAGCCGCCGATGGCCAGTTCAGTGGCGTCCTGGAACACCGCCGGATTGACCTTTTCGAAGGTGTCGCTGGGGCGGTGATAGTCCGGGTGATAGTTCACCCCGAAATACAGGAACGGCAGGCCTGCGCGGTGGAAGGCGGCGTGGTCCGACGCCTCGACCCAGTTGTCGGCGCCCTTGTCCTCAGGCGTGTCCTTGCCGAAGGCGAAGGCGACGTTCCTGCGCGCCGGAACCTGATCCAGCACCGGGCGGAAATAGGGATGCTGATACGTCCCCGTCACCCACAGCTTGCCGTCGCTGTCGGCCCGCGCCGTCATGTCGAAGTTCAGGTTCATCGAGATGGCGTGCAGCGGCACCGGCGGAACTTCGACGAAATGCTTGGCGCCCAGCAGGCCGCGCTCCTCGCCGTCCAGCGCCACGATCAGCACGCTGTGCTCGGGCGGGTTGGCCTTCAGCCGTCTGGCCAGCTCCAGCATGGTCGCGACGCCCGAGGCATTGTCGTCCGCCCCGTTGAAGATCTGGCCGTCGTTGACGCCGACGTGGTCATAGTGGGCCGTCACCACGATGTATTTGTCGGCGACGCGCGTGCCGGGGATCACGCCGATGATGTTGGTCCCGTTATAGGTCTTGGTCCCTTCGCGCGTGCGGCCCAGCATCTCCCACGGCTGCAGACGGCCCATCGGCGAAGGCTGAACGCCCAGCGCCTCCAACCGCCCGACGATATAGTCGCGCGCCTTGGCCCCGCCTTCAGAACCCGTGTCGCGCCCCTGCATGTCGTCGGCCGACAGGATGCGCAGGTCGTCCATCAACTGGGCGTAATCGCCCGACGGCGCCGCCTCGACAGCGGGCGCCTCGACCACAGGCGCGGGCGTCGTCTCACAGGCGGCCAGCGTCAGGGCGGCGGCGATCACGGACAGGCTGGCGAGGACAGGACGCATGGAGGGCTCCGGCAGGAATCTTTGAGGTGCGACGCTAGCGGCCCCCGGCCGCCGCGTCAGATTACGTTTCTGTCATGGCGCGTCTGCCATCAAGGTCGGGGGATGATAAGGAACCGTTCCGCCTTTGCCGACTTCCTGCGATTCTCATGTCCGATCTCTTCACGCCTGTCGAAACCCTGACCGAAGCCCAGGCGCGCGAAGAGCTGGATCGCCTGTCGGCCGAACTGGCGCGCCACGACGCCCTCTATTACGCCGACGCCGCTCCTGAGATTTCCGACGCCGACTATGACGAGCTGAAGCGCCGCGCCCTCGACATCGAAACCCGCTTCCCGGCCCTGTCCAGCCCCGTCTCCCCGTCCCAGCGCGTCGGTGCCCCCGTCTCGACCCAGTTCGCCGAGGTCCGCCACGGCGTGCCCATGCTGTCGCTGGACAACGCCTTCGACGAGGGCGAGGTGCGCGACTTCGCAGCCCGCATCGCCCGCTTCCTGAAGCTGCCGGGCGACGAGCCGATCGCCTTCGTCGCCGAGCCCAAGATCGACGGCCTGTCCGCCAGCCTGCGCTACGAAAAGGGCGTTCTGGTTCAGGGTGCCACGCGCGGCGACGGCAAGACCGGCGAGGACGTGACCGCCAATCTGCGCACCCTGGACAGCATCCCCCAGACTCTGACCGGCTCGGGCTGGCCCGACGTCATCGAGATCCGCGGCGAGGTCTACGCCCCCAACGCCGCCTTCGACGCGTTCAATGCGGCGGCCGAGGCCGAAGGCAAGCGCACCTACGCCAACCCGCGCAACTTCGCCGCCGGGTCGCTGCGCCAGAAAGACCCGAAGATCACGGCCCAGCGCCCCCTGACCTTCTTCGCCTACGCCTGGGGCGAGACCTCGGCGCCGTTCGCCGACACCCAACACGGCGCGCTGGAGGCCTTCCGAAGCTGGGGCTTTCAGGTCAACGACCGCTCGACCCGCGTCGAGGGCGCCGAAGGCCTGATCGGCGCCTATCAGACGCTGGAGGCCGACCGCAGCCGCCTCGGCTACGACATCGACGGCGTGGTCTATAAGGTCGACCGGCTGGACTGGCAGCAGCGCCTCGGCTTCATCGCCCGCAGCCCCCGCTGGGCCATCGCCCACAAGTTCCCGGCGCAGCAGGCGACGACCGTGCTGGAAGGCATCGACATTCAGGTCGGCCGCACCGGCTCCCTGACCCCCGTCGCGCGCCTGCATCCCGTCACCGTCGGCGGAGTGGTGGTCCGCAACGCCACCCTGCACAACGAGGACGAGATCGCCCGCAAGGACGTCCGCATCGGCGACACTGTCGTCCTGCAACGCGCCGGCGACGTCATCCCCCAGATCGTCGGCGTGGTCGAAACCCTGCGCCCCGACGACGCCCAGCCCTACATCTTCGCCACCGTCTGCCCCGTCTGCGGCTCCGAAGCCGTGCGCGAGGGGGACGAGGTCAAGCGCCGCTGCACCGGCGGCCTGATCTGCGACGCCCAGATCGTCGAGCGCCTCAAGCATTTCGTCAGCCGCCGCGCCTTCGACATTGAAGGCCTTGGCGAAAAACAGCTGATCGCCTTCCACGCACGCGGCTGGATCAAGGAGCCCGCCGACATCTTCCGCCTGGCCCGCGACGAGCAAAAGCTGGCCCTGCTGCGCGCCGAGGACGGCTATGGCGAGACCAGCGTCCGCAATCTGATCGCCGGGATCGACGCCCGGCGCGTCATTAGCCTCGACCGCCTGATCTTCGGCCTCGGCGTGCGTGAGATCGGCGAGCAGACCTCCCTGGTCCTGTCGCGCGCCTTCGGCAGCTGGACCGCCTTCCGCGACGCCTGCATGGCCGCCGCAAACGGCCTCGCCAGCGACGACTGGAAGACGCTGGCCGCGACCCACGCCATCTCGCCGCGCGTCCTGACGCTGATGGCCGAAGCCCGCCCCGCCGCCGACGATCCCTGGCCCGAGGCGCCGATGGATCAGAAGATCGCCCTCGCCTTCCCCGGCATGGCCGCGCCCGCCCGCCGCTCGCTGGCTGAAATCTCCAGCGGCTGGACCGACCTGACCCGCTGGGCCGCCGTCGCGCGCAATGAAGGCCCCTCCGACATCCTGAACCAGATCGCGGGCGTCTCCGGCGTCGGCCCGGTCGCCGCCGAGGCTCTGGCCCACTTCTTCCACGAGCCGCACAACCTTCAGGTCGTCGACGCCCTTCTGGCCGAACTCGAGCGCGTCGAGGACGTGGCCGCCCCCACGACCGACAGCCCCGTGGCTGGCAAGACCGTCGTCTTCACCGGCTCTCTTGAACGCTTCACCCGCGACGAAGCCAAGGCCCGCGCCGAAAGCCTCGGCGCCAAGGTCTCGGGTTCGGTGTCGAAAAAGACCGACTACGTCGTCGCCGGTCCGGGCGCCGGGTCCAAGCTCAAGGACGCCGAAAAACACGGCGTCGCCGTCCTGACCGAGGACGAGTGGCTGGCCCTGATCGCCTGATAATTTCCGCCTCCTGTCATGGGGAGGAGAAACGATCTTGACCTAAGGTCATGTAATCCTTTGGCGAACTTGACAATTTCGGCCTTGTTTCCGTCCGAAACCCGGATCACCCTTCGTCCCAGGGATCGCCTCGACGATCCGTCAGAAGGAAAACGCCGATGAAGACCTCCGTCCTGACGGCGCTCGCCGTCGCAGCCGCCGCCCTCGCCTCTCCCGCCCTCGCCGGCGACCCCACCGGCCTGTGGCAAACCTCGACCAACGGCGGCCAGGTCCGCATCGAACGCTGCGGCCAGGCCCTGTGCGGCACGCTCGTCACCTCCAGTCACATCCGCGCCAACCCGGATGTGAAGGACCAGCGCAACAAGGACGAGTCCCTGCGCGATCGCCCCTTGCGCGGCCTGCGGATGCTGTCGGGCTTCACCGGCGGGCCGACCGAATGGCGCGGCGGTTCGGTCTACAACCCCGAGGACGGCGGCACCTATCGCGGCACCATCACCATGACCAACGACAATACGCTGCGCCTGCGCGGCTGCATCGTCGCCCCCCTGTGCAAGACCCAGACCTGGACCCGCGTCCAGTAATCCAGGCGCACAGCCCAAACGAAAAGCGCCTCCCCCGCGATCGCGAGGGAGGCGTTTTCACATCAGCGGTTCAGCGAGCTCATGCCGCCGGGCGCATAGCGCTCGCCCGCCGCCGCCCCGCGCGGGAAGACGGCCTCGATCCGCGCCAGATCATCCGGCGTCAGCACGATGTCCGCCGCCGCCGCGTTCTGCTCTAGCGTCGTGATCCGCGCGTGCCGGGGATGGGGACCAGGTCTTCTCCCTGCGCCAGCACCCAGGCCAGGGCCAGTTGCGCCGCCGTCACCCCCTTGTCCGCCGCGATGGCGCCGACCGCATCGACCAGATCGAGGTTCTTCTGGAAGTTGTCGCCCGCAAAGCGCGGATTGGTCCGGCGGAAGTCGTCGGGCGCCAGATCGTCGATCGACTTGATCTCCCCTGACAGGAAGCCCCGGCCCAGCGGGCTGTAGGGCACGAAGCCGATGCCCAGTTCGCGCACCACGCCCAGCAGTTCGTCCTCCGGGTCGCGGCTCCACAGCGAATATTCGGTCTGCAAGGCCGTGATCGGATGCTCGGCGTGGGCCTTGCGGATAGTGGCGGGCGCCGCCTCGGACAGGCCCAGAAAGCGGACCTTGCCCTCCTTCACCAGTTCGGCCATCGCCCCGACCGTCTCCTCGATCGGCGTATTGGGGTCGATGCGGTGCTGGTAATAGAGGTCGATGTGATCGACGCCGAGGCGGCTCAGGCTGCCCTCGACCGCGCGGCGCACGTTTGCGGGCGAACCGTCGGTGATCGCCGAGCCGTCCGGCTGGCGATTGATGCCGAACTTGGTGGCGATGAAGGCTTCGTCGCGGCGGCCCTTCAGCGCCTTGCCCAGCAGCACTTCATTGGTGTGGGGGCCGTACATCTCGGCCGTGTCGAACAGAGTGACGCCCAGGTCGAGCGCGCGGTGGATCACCGCGATGGATTGGGCCTCGTCGGCGCCGCCGTAAAAGGCGCTCATGCCCATGCAGCCCAAACCGACGGCCGAGACCTCAGGACCGCTACGGCCCAGCTTGCGCATCTTCATCCGCGCATTCCTTCTGATGTGAGGGGGTCGGCGGCGCATCCGCCGACCCTCTTCAGATGGGCGCCGTATGGCCTTATTTCAAGAGGGCCGTCTGCGCCTTCAGCCACTCCAGCGCCGCCTCGTCCTTCTGCACGCCGTCGGCCAGCAGAGGCCCGACCTTGGCCAGAACCTCGGCGTGATAGGCGTCGACATAGGCCCGTTCGTCCGCCGTCAGCAGGGCTGTGTCGATCAGGCGGCGGTCCAGCGGCGCCAGCGTCAGTTGCTCGAAGCCGTGCATCGGCCGCTCGCCGCCCGGCACCTGGGCCGGGGCCGTGACGACCTGCAGCGTCTCGATGCGGATACCCCACTCGCCCTCGCGGTAATAGCCTGGCTCGTTCGACAGGATCATGCCGGTCAGCAGCGGCTGGTCCGTGCCCCAGCCGGCGATGCGCTGCGGCCCCTCGTGGACGCCCAGATAGGACCCCACGCCGTGACCCGCGCCGTGGTCGAAGTCGAAGCCTGCGTTCCACAACGGCTGGCGCGCGATGGCGTCCAGTTGGCGCCCGCTGGTCCCGGCCGGGAAGCGGATCACGGCCATGGCGATGTGGCCCTTCAGGACCAGGGTGAACATCCGGCGCTGGTCCGGCGTGCCCGCGCCGATGGCCATGGTGCGGGTCACGTCCGTGGTCCCGTCCAGATACTGGCCGCCGCCGTCCACCAACAGCAGTGAACCCGCCTCCATCGGCCGGATCTTGGCTCCGACCGGCTTGTAGTGCGGCAGGGCGCCGTTCGGCCCAACCCCGGCGATGGTGTCGAAGGACAGGTCCTTCAACATGCCGGTCGCCTCGCGGAAGCCTTCCAGCGCCTCGACCACCGCCCGCTCGTCCGGCAGTTCCTTCTGCGCGACCGTATCGACCCAGTGCAGGAACCGCGTCAGGGCGGCGCCGTCGCGAATGTGGGCCTGACGGCTGCCCTCGATCTCGACGGCGTTCTTGCAGGCGCGCGGCAGGGCGCAGGGGTCCATGCCACGCACGATGCTCGCGCCCGCCGCTTCAAGCCGGTCGAAATACCAGGCCGAAGACACCGCCGGATCGATCATCACCTTCTGGCCCGACAGGGCGTCCAACGCGGCGGGCAGCGCCTCGGGCGCCTCCAGCGTCACGGCGTCGCCCAGCCAGCCGGGCAGTTCGTTCGTCACCTTGGCGGGATCGAGGAACACCTTGGCCGTCCCGTCCGCCTTCACCACCGCCTGACCCAGAGGCAGCGGCGTGCGGATCACATCCCCGCCGCGAATGTTGAACAGCCAGGCCAGCGACGACGGCGCCGTCAGCACGGCGGCCTCGGCCCCGGCCTCAGCGATGGCCTTGCCGATGCGGGCGCGCTTGGACGCGGCGTCCTCGCCGGAATAGCGGTCCTCATGCGGGACCACCGGCGCCTGCGGCTGGGCCGGGCGGGCGTCGCCCCAGGCCAGGTCGATCGGATTGGCCTCGACCGCCTTCAGCGTCGCTCCGGCCTTCTCGACGGCAGCGCGCAGGGACGCCAGCGCATCCGGGCTGTGCAGGCGGGGGTCATAGCCGATCACCGAACCCGAAGGCACGGCCGCCAGCCAGTCGGCCAGTTTGTTCAGCGGCTGCCGCTCGAACAGGGCCTCGTCCGTCTGGGCCTTGGCCTGCACCGTATAGCGGCCGTCGACGAAGACCGCCGCGCGATCCTTCAGCACCACGCCCGCCCCGGCCGAGCCGGTGAAGCCGCTGACCCAGGCCAACCGCTCATTGGCGTCCGGCAGGTATTCGTTCTGATGCTCGTCCTCATGCGGGACCAGCAGGCCGTCGAGGCCCTGCTTGGCCATCTCGGCGCGGAGCAGAGGCAGGTGCTTGGCCCCGAAGGACGGATCGGTCGTTTCGTCGAATGTCTGGCGCATGATTGTTCCATATCCCTTCTCCCCTCGAGGGAGAAGGTGGGCGCCGAAGGCGCTCGGATGAGGGGGCTGTGTCAGCAGGCGAGACGGAAAAGACGTGCGCGACGCCGCCCTCCCCCTCATCCGTCATGCTCCGCATGACACCTTCTCCCTCCAGGGGGGAAGGCTCAGGATTTACGCAGCTGCAACGCGCTCCACGCGTCATGATGGATCGTCTGCTCCACCACGAAGCCCAGCGGCAGATAGGCCTCCAGAATCCGCTCCTCCTGCGTCCGCAGCAGGCCCGACAGGATCGCCACCCCGCCCGACTTCAGCGCCCCGGCGATCTCGGGCGCCAGGAACACCAGCGGCGCTGCAAGAATATTGGCGAACACCAGATCATAGGGCGCGTGCTGCGCAATCCGCGCATCGCTCAGGCCGTCGGCGAAATAGAACTCGCACTTGGCGTCGTTGATCGCCGCATTTTCATTGGCGATGCGGGCCGAGGGCTCGTCGATGTCGGTGCCGACGGCGATGGGCGAGCCGGTCTTCGCCGCCGCGATGGCCAGCACGCCGGTGCCGCAGCCGACGTCCAGCACCTTTTCGAACGTCTCGGTCTTCAGCAGATTGTCGAAGGCCTCCAGACAGCCGACCGTCGTGCCGTGGTGGCCGGTGCCGAAGGCGGCGCCCGCGTCGATCTTCAGGTTGACCCGGCCCTCGGGGATCTTGCCCTGATCGTGCGCGCCATAGACGAAGAAGCGCCCGGCCTCGACCGGCGGCAGGCCCGACAGGCTCATGGCCAGCCAGTCAGCGTCGGCCAGCTTCTCGACGATCACCTCCAGCCCCGGCGTGGCGCGCAGGATCTCGGCGATGCCTTCGGCCTCTTCCTCGCTGGTCGGAAAGGCGTCGATGCGCCAGATTTCCTGGTCCTCATCCTCTTCCAGGATGGAATAGGTGGCGCCTTCCAGCAGGGGGTTGGCGTCGATGGCGGCGGCGGCGGCTTCGGCCGGGGCGCGGTCGCCGCGTGCGATCACCTGAACTGCGGATTCGGACATTTCTTAAACACCGTTATAATAACGAATCGCCAGTACGGGCTTGGTTCTCACGCCCGTGTCCAACGAGGGGTCGGGGAGTTCATGGCCAAAGCACCGTCTGAGACGAAACCTGCCGCGAAAGCGGCCTCTGCCGCTTCCAAGCCGAAACCGGCGGCAAAGTCGAGCGCAACAGCGACAAAAGCTGACGCCAAGCCCAAGACCGTAAAGGCGGCCGCCGCGACGAAGGCTCCCGCCAAAACCGCCGCCGCAAAGCCGGCGACCAAGCATGCAGCGACCAAGGCGGCCGCTTCCAAGACGACGAAGACACCGGCCGCCAAGGCTGCGGCTCCCAAGGCTGCGACTTCCAAGGCTCCGGCGAAGGCCGCCGCCGCCAAGACCGCCCCGGCCAAGAAACCCGCCGCCAAATCAACTACAGCCAAGCCTGCGGCGACCAAGGCCGCTGCGCCGAAAAAACCCGCCGCGCCCAAGAAGGCCGCCGCCGCTCCGGTCGAGACGCCGGTCGCCGCCTCCCTGGCGCCCGCGCCTGTGGCGCCCGCCGGGGCCAAGCCGGCGCCCAAGTCGGAACCGGTCGTCGCGACCGCGCCCGTCGCCGCCGAGCCTGCTGTTCAGGCCGCCGCGCCCGCCCCTGCCGCCGAGCCGGTGAAGCCTGTCGCCACGCCCGCCCCCCAAAAGAAGAAGGGCTTCTTCGCCCGTCTGTTCGGCTTGTGATCCGGCGCTGATCGCCAACAAGAAAGGCCGGAGAGGACATCCTCTCCGGCCTTTTTCAATTCGCGTCTTCTGCAGGCGTCAGGCCGGCGGCAGGTCTTCCGCCAGGATCGCCATTTCGAACATGTAGGAGCCGGCTTCGTCCTCATCCTCGAACACCACGCCGATGAACTCGTCGTCGACATAGACTTCGGCGGAATCGGCGACCTTGCGGCCCTTCACCTTGATGCCGCCGTGGTTGAAAGTGCGCTTCAGGTGCGTCTCGACGCGCTTCAGATCGTTCTCGGTCACGGGGTCAGCCTCGTTTTGGCGCCGAAGCGCATATCGTTGGGCGCGGACCCTAGAGAAGCCGTCCCGCCTTGGGAAGCCCGAGGCGAAGCGTGCTCTTCAGGCGTCCACAGGCGACGCATCTCAGATCACGAAGTCATAGACGATGTCGGACAGCGTATGATCCATCGTCCGCGCGGGCGTGGCGTCGGTCGGGCAGTTGACCAGCCGCGCGGGCACCCCCGCCACGGTGCAGCCCGCCGGCACCGGCTTCAGCACCACCGAGCCCGACGCCACCTTGGCGTAGTCGCCGACGGTGATGTTGCCCAGCACCTTGGCCCCGGCGCCCAGCAGGACGCCGCGCCCGATCTTCGGATGGCGGTCGCCGCGCTCGGCCCCCGTTCCGCCCAGCGTCACGGCGTGCAGCATCGACACCTCGTCGCCGACCACCGCCGTCTCGCCGATGACGATGCCCGTGCCGTGGTCCAGAAAGACGCCCGAGCCGATCCGCGCCGCCGGGTGGATGTCCAGCTGGAACAGCTCCGAAATCCGGCTCTGGAAGTGAAACGCCAGGGTGTCGCGGTCCTGGGTCCACAGCCAGTGCGCCACGCGCCACGCCTGCAGCGCCTGGAACCCCTTGAAATACAGGAAGGGCTGCAACAGCGAGCGGATCGCCGGATCGCGCTCCTGCACCGCCTTCAGGTCCGCCTCGGCGGCGGCCACGATGCCCGGGTCGGCGGCGAAGGCCGACAGGGCCACCTCGCGCACCGTCATGGCGCCCAGTTCCGCATCGCCCAGCTTGCGCGCGATCTGGAAGCTCAGCGCCCCGGCGAAGTCGTCGTGCGCCAGCACCACGGCGTTCAGCTGCGACGCCAGACGCGGCTCCTCGCGCGCGGCGTCCTCGGCTGCGGCGCGCAGCTGCGCCCACAGGTCCGGCTGTTGCGGCACGATTTCCAGCTTGGCCATCAGGCTTCCTTAAACTTCGGCTCGACCCTACGCGCCCAGCATGGAACGCGCCAGCGCGGCGGGCAGTTCGCCTTCGCGCGCCATATGGTAGGCGCGATAGGCCGTCGCCACCGTCAGCCCATCGCGCACCGCGCCGCGCGCGATCTCGGCCATAAGCTCGGCAAACGGCACGCGCGCCGACAGAAAGACCTCCGTCTCGTCCGGCGCCGTCTCGGTCGCGCTCAAGCCCCACGCCACCCAGGTCATCGCCCGCTCGTCGGTGATGGAGTTGGACAGGTCCACGTCCAGCGCCGCGCGCCAGTGCTGGGCCGTCAGCCCCGCCTCCTCGGCCAGTTCGCGCTTCACGGCCTCAAACGGGTCTTCCCCTTCCGGCGCCCCGCCTTCGGGCATCTCCCACGAATATCGCATCAGGGCGAAGCGGTGCTGCCCGACCAGACTGACCGTCCCGTCGTCATGCAGCGGTAGCACGCCCGTCCCCACATTCTTGGGCCGCACGACCACATAGTCGGCGTCGGCCCCCGTCGGCGCCACGGCCGGGTGGCGCGTCACCCGCATCCAGGGCGTATCGACCAGAACGCTGTCGCCCAGGCTGCGCCACGGCGGCGTGTCGGCCAGGCCCTGGGCCCAGCGAGGCTTGATGTCGCGGATCTTGCTCATGCCCCTGCTATGGCGCCGCGCGCCTCGAAAGCCTAGCTATCGACCATGAGCCCGTCAGACCTTTCCGCCGCCCTGCCCCTGCCCGCCCGTTCGCAAGAGCTGCTGTCGCGGCTGGCCGTGCGCCGCTCGGCCTCAGCCCAGTTGCTGACCCTGCCCGGCCCCACGGACGCCGAGATCGAGCAGATGCTCCTGCTGGGCGCCCGCACGCCGGATCACGGCAAGCTCTTCCCGTGGCGCTTCGTCATCCTTGGCCCGCGCAGCCGCGCCGAGCTGTCCGAGGCCCTCGCCGCCCTGGGCGAAACCCAGAACCGCACCGGAAAAGAGATCGCCTCCCTGGCCAAGCTGGCCAACCCGCCGCTGACCATTATGGTCGTCTCGACCCCGATCGAAGGCCACAAGGTTCCGGTGTGGGAGCAGCAGTTGTCCGCCGGCGCCGTCTGCATGAACCTTGAGCACGCGGCGAACGCGCTGGGCTATTCGGCCAGTTGGATCACGGACTGGTATTCCTACGACCCTGCCGCCGTCGCCCTGTTCGGCGTCGAGGACGGCGAGAGCATCGCCGGCTTCATCCACGTAGGCTCCCTGACCGAGCCCCCGCTGGAACGCCCCCGCCCCAACCTGGAGCACAAGGTGACGGCGCGCCCCTAACGCCCCTCCTCCTCCGGCCGGTGCACGATCGACACCAGCACCACCGAGATGATCATCAGCAGGAACCACGCCCCCAGCTTGTTCAGGCTGACCATCTCCCATCGGCCCTCCTGCCCCGGATAGACCCAGGCCCGCGCGAACGTCCCCAGGTTCTCCGCGAACCAGATGAACAGCGCCACCAGCCCATAGCCCAGCAGCAGCGGCATCGACCGCCGCGTCCGGTCGGCGGTGAAGTAGAACCACCCCCGCATGAACAGCAGCCCCGTCGCCGCGAAAAGCGCCAGCCGCACGTCCGGCAGCCAGTGGTGCGCAAAGAAGTTGACGTAGATCGCCGCCGCCAGCACCCACGTCGTCCACAGCGGCGGATAGTTCCGCACCCGGATATGGAAGATTCGCTGCACCCGCGCGATGTAGCTGCCCACCGCCGCATACATGAAGCCCGAGAACAGCGGCACGGCGCCGATCCTCAGCACCGACTCCTCAGGATAGATCCACGACCCGTGATAGGTCTTGAACAGCTCCATGATCGTCCCGGCGACATGGAACAGGAAGATGACCCGCGCCTCCTCCCAGCTCTCCAGCTTCAGGGCCAGCATCCCCGCCTGTATCCCCAGCGCCCCCAGCACCAGAAAGTCATAACGCGCCAGCGGCGCCTCATCCGGCCAGAACAGAAACGTCCCCAGGATCAGCGCCAGCATCGCCCCGCCGAACAGACACGCCCACCCCTGCTTCAGCCCGAACCACAGGAACTCATAGGCATAACGGCGAAGCCGCGAGCGGTCCGCCCACGCCTCCGCGCGGGTCATCAGACGGCGACCCCAGTCTTCGAGCGGGAGGCGGGAGGCTGGGTTCATGAGATAAAACCGCGCAAAATTGTGACAAGAAGCTAGGCATTCGTCATGCGACAGCCGAGGCGGTTAGTTGCAAGCAGCGTAACCCTTTAGGTTGACCTCGCCACACCGCGGTATCGGAAATTGAAACGTGACGAAAACCCGTTCCCCGAAACGGCACCATTGGTGGCCAATGGTCCAGTCGAAACATTGGACAGACGCCAGCGGCTTTGTGAACGTCGCGCGAAATGACGGCTCCGTATTTCGAGCAAATCCAATCAATATCGGCGTCGAGTCAGAACTGTACACACACTTCGGCCCCAATGACGAGAAAGATTCATCAATCGAGGATTGGTTTGCTGAAACGATCGACGGACCTGCCTCGGCGCTCATCAGCCACCTATCGGACAAGTCCATTCGCAAGCGCGTGAAATACAAGGGAGACCCGCATGAAGCGGCCATCGTTAGAGAATTAGGGATGCGGACTCCCGGATATCTCGACCTAATCTCGCTTCCGCTCGATATTCGGTTTGCTACAGCGCGATATGTTGCTGCTCTTCTCGTGCGTCATCCACTGTATCTGAAGCGACTGACGGAATTCCACGGTGCGGAGATAGGGGTCGAGCGTTCTATTCGGAACCGCGCATTGGATAACATGATCTATGTCTTCAACATTTACGCTGACCGCCTAATGACTGCTGTTCTTATGGTTGGCGAGCGAACTGGCACCGCTGAGTTTCTTTTTACGGACGGAGGTATCTCAGTTGAAGAACCGTGGAGACCACAGATCCCGTTCGATATCCACGTTCCCCTGACACCAGACTTATCGGTTCAGGTGATCCCCGTGCCCGATCCAGTCGGTCTTCTCGAAGCAACCGTAATAGGAATGACCAACCAAGGCGTCGCACGGATGAACCGCATAGCCCTCGCTGGCGCGAATCGCTTTGTCTTTAGCAGACAGACACCTCCAACAGGCTTCATCACACGCTACTTCGGCGTCCCTGCTCCCAAGAACATTGGATATCGCTACGTGGACGGTCAGCTTGAAACCAAATACGAGCCCAATAGAATTTGAATAAAATTCAATAACTTAATTCTATCAATTTGCGCGACTATCCACCCTCACCCCCGCCCGCGATACCCCGCAACCCCCTGATCCGGCAGCCACACGCCCTCCAGCGGCGCGCCCGTCTGCCAGAAGACGTCGATGGGGATGCCGCCGCGCGGGTACCAATAGCCGCCGATGCGCAGCCATTTCGGTTGCAGCAGCTCGGCCAGGCGCTTGCCGATGGCGACGGTGCAGTCCTCGTGGAAGGCGCCGTGGTTGCGGAAGCTGGTCAGGTACAGCTTCAGGCTCTTGCTCTCGACCAGCCAGTCGCCCGGCACATAGTCGATGACGATGTGGGCGAAGTCGGGCTGGTTCGTCACCGGGCACAGGCTGGTGAACTCCGGCGCGGTGAAGCGCGCCACATACAGCGTGTCGGCGTGCGGATTGGGCACGCGCTCCAGCACCGCCTCTTCCGGGTTGGTCGGGGCGGCGGTCTGGGCGCCGAGCTGGCTGAGGCTGTCGGTATAGTGGGTCATGCCCGCCATTTAGGCCTTCCCCCCGCCAAAGAAAACGCCGCCCCCGCCGCAATCGGCCATCCCCCCATTTCGCCTGTGCTAGACTGCGCTCCGGCCGAGGGGAGAACGGCCGTGCGGCGTCGGGGATTTCAGACGATTCAGACGAATTGGACTTGTTTTTTCCGAGCGTTCTTCAGTCGCCTGTTTCAGGAGCATCCATGATCCTATCTGCCAGGTTTAGCTTTGCCCTGGGCGCCCTCATGATCGTTTCAGGGGGTGTCGCCCTGCCCTCAGCTCTCGCCCAGGACGCCGATCAGGCCTTGCCGCCCCCGCGCTGGAGCGTGCCGCCGCAGGCCTCTGTCGATGACTTCCCTGAAGCGGCCCTGCAGGCAGACGCCAGCGGAGCCGCCGTGATCGCCTGCGACGCCACGCCGGACGGCAGCCCCGTCAACTGCGAAGTCCGTTCTGAAACGCCTCCGGGCATGGGTTTCGGTCAGGCCGCCCTCGGCATCGTGCAACGCGGACGCGTGGTGGTCACCGATGACGGCGCTGACGCGGCCTCTCGCCGCTTCGCCGTCCGCGTGCCGTTTAATCTCAGCCCCGAGCCGCCTCCGACGGACCCGGCGGCGACGTTCGCCAATGTGGAATCCCGATGGCTGACGCCGCCCCAGCCGAAGGCGTCGGACTATCCGCAAAGGGCGGTCGATCGCGGCCTCTCGGGCGGCGCCGCCGTTCGTTGTGAAGTGGCGCTGTCAGGCAAGCCGACCAACTGCGCCGTTGTCGCCGAGGTTCCTCCCGGCAGCGGGTTCGGAGAAGCGGCCGTCAAAATCGTCCGTCGGGGACGGCTGAACCCCGCGACGATCCGGCCGGAAGAGGTCGGGTCCGCCTTCGTCGTCACCGTGCCCTTCAGCATCCACTGATGCGATTTCAGACGATTCAGACGAATTGGACT
>KB291729.1:132123-141110 GCA_000318405.1 Brevundimonas diminuta 470-4
GTCGGCGCAAGTTTCGCTGTTCTGCGCCTCAACCGTGCGGTCATCGGATGCGGAGGCGCTCACACCCCTCATCCGTCAGGCTTCGCCTGCCACCTTCTCCCACAGGGGGAGAAGGGAGCCGAATGCATTGCCTTCCCTGACGACAGCCGGTTAGCGTAGCCAAAAGAAACCCAGGAGAGACGACCCGTGGCTATTCCCGCTTCCCTCCAGTCCGGCCTGAAGTTGCCGGTGATCGCCTCGCCTATGTTCCTGGTGTCCGGGCCGGATCTGGTGGTCGAGGCCTGCAATGCGGGCGTGATCGGCACCTTTCCCTCGCTGAACCAGCGCACGACCGAGGGCTATCGGGAGTGGCTGCACGAGATCAAGTCGCGCCTGACGCCCGACGCCGCCGCCTTCGGCGTCAACCACATCGTCCACCCGACCAATCCGCGCCTGATGGCCGACATGATGGTCTCGGTCGAGGAGAAGGTGCCGCTGATCATCACCTCCCTGGGCGCTGTGCGCGACGTGGTGGACGCGGTGCACGGCTATGGCGGCGTGGTCTTCCACGACATCGCCAATGTGCGTCATGCGCGCAAGGCCGCCGAGGCCGGGGTCGACGGCCTGATCCTGGTCGCCAACGGCGCGGGCGGGCATGCGGGCGTCGTGAACCCCTTCGCCCTGATCAACGAGGTGCGCAGCTTCTATGACGGGACCATCATCCTGGCGGGCGCCCTGTCGACCGGGCAGGACGTGGCGGCGGCGCTGATGATGGGCGCCGACTTCGCCTATATGGGCACCCGCTTCATCGCCACGACCGAGAGCGCGGCCCAGCCCCACTACAAGGACCTGATCGTCCAGTCGGGTTCGGCGGACATCACCTACACACCGGCGGTATCCGGCATTCCGGCCAACTTCCTGACGCCCTCGCTGGTCGAGAACAGGATCGACCCCAAGTCCCTGCCCGAGCACAAGCTGGACATGGGCGAAGAGGCCAAGGCGTGGAAGACCATCTGGTCCGCCGGTCAGGGTTCGGGCGCCATCCACGACGTGCCGACGACGGCCCAGCTTGTCGCTCGGCTGACGGACGAGTTTTCGCAGGCCTGTGATAAATTCGACAAGAAGCGTCTCTAGGAAGCGGCCTCGAAGCTCACCCTGTCGAGGCCGATCCATGCGCATTCTGACGACCGCCCCGCTCCTGATCCTGGCCTCGACGGCTCAGGCCCAAGAGATGCCCGGCCGCTGGAGCTTCAGCGCCGGCGCCGCCAGCGACAACCGCTCCAAGGACGCCTCCAAGTCCGACGGCGATCCCTTCGTCTGGGGCGCGGTGGAATGGGAAAGCGAAAGCGGCCTCTTCTACGTCAGCCCCGCCGCCGAAACGATCAAGAGCGGCGGCTCGGAGCTGGAGCTGGAACTGACCGGCGGGGTGCGTCCGCAATGGGCGGGCTTCGACTTCGACCTGAACGTCGCGCACAAGTGGCGGGTGGACGCCGACCCCGGCTATGATGACAAGTCGTGGGAGTTCACGGCCGACATGAAGCGCTCGATCGGCCCGGCCAGCGCGCGCCTGCGGCTGCAGCACTCGCCTAACGGCGCCGGTTCGGTGAAGGCCTGGACCTGGGTCGCGGTGCGCGGCGGCTGGGACTTCACCGACAAGCTGAACGTCTCGGCCGAGGTCGGCCGTCGCGAACAGAACAACAGCGTCGACTACACCGGCTACAACATCGGCGCGACCTACGCCCTCACCTCCAATCTGGAGGCCGAGCTGCGCTGGCACGGCACCAACGCCAAGGTTCCGGGCGAGCAGTACGCCGACGCCCTGGTCGCCGGGATCAGCGTCTATTTCTGACCGGCCGCGCCGCGTTTCGGGCGCCGGTTTCATCTTTGCCGCGAAAAGGCTTAGGCTGACGCCATGACTTTTCGACCGACGACTTTGGAACGTGCCTACCAACTGGCCCAAAGCGGCGCCTGCCGGACCGTAGGCGACGTCAAACAGGCCCTGAAGACCGAGGGGTATGAGCGGATTCAGGACGCCCTTTACGGCTCAACCATCACCTCGGCCCTGCGCAAACTGTGTCAGGAGAACTGGATTTCGCCGCCGGAAACCGCCGAGCCCTGAACCCCGCCCCTTGCATTAGGGCGATGGAGGGTCCACCCTAGTGAGGTCGATCTCTCTGCGTAACGCTCTGCCTTCTGCCCCGCGCACCGAGGTCTAAGCCGATCCATACAGACCCGACAGGCCATCAGGGACGTTCTCTGAGGCCAACTTCTAGCGGAGGTCCTGAAAATGGCTACCGGCACTGTAAAATGGTTCAACTCCACCAAGGGCTACGGCTTCATCCAGCCGGATGACGGCGGCAAGGACGTCTTCGTCCACATCTCGGCCGTCGAAGCAGCCGGCCTGCGCGGCCTGGACGAAAACCAAAAGGTTTCCTACGAAATCGAGCGCGACCGTCGCTCGGGCAAGGAATCGGCTGGTCAACTGAAGACCGAAGGCTGATCCGGCTCCATCGCCAGCCGCGTCAGCAATGACGGGCCGACGATGACAGGATTTAAAGCGCGCAGGGGTCGCCCTCTGCGCGCTTTTCTTATGCGGATTTCAGCTGGACGAAGTCCGCGCCGGTGGGCGACTGGAACAGGCGCAGACCGAACTCCGGCAGGATCGCCAGCAAGTGGTCGAAGATGTCGCCCTGGATCGCCTCATACTCGGCCCAGGCCGTGGTGGCGGTGAAGGCGTAGATCTCCAGCGGCAGGCCCGTCTCCGTCGGCTGCAACTGACGCACCAGCAGGGTCATGTCCTGACGGATGCCGGAGTGGTTCTCCAGATAGTTCTGCACATAGGCGCGGAAAGCGCCGATGTTGGTCGAGCGGCGCATATTCACCGGGTCGCGCCCCGCCGCGACCAGTTTGGCGTTCCAGTCCGCCATCTCGGCGCTCTTGTCGGCCAGATAGTCGTCGATCAGCAGGAAACGCCGCATCCGGTCGCGCTCGTCCTCGGTCAGGAAGCGCGCGCTGGTCTGATCGATCAGCAGGGCGCGCTTGATACGACGCCCGCCGCTTTCCTGCATCCCGCGCCAGTTACGGTAGGACTCGCTGATCAGCCGCCAGGTCGGGATGGTGGTGATCGTCTTGTCCCAGTTCTGGACCTTCACCGTGTGCAGGGCGATGTCGATGACGTCGCCGTCAGCATTGACCTGAGGCATCTCGATCCAGTCGCCAACGCGCAGCATGTCGTTGGAGTTCAACTGAACCGACGCCACCAGCGACAGGATCGTGTCCTTGAACACCAGCATCAGCACCGCCGCCAGCGCCCCAAGGCCCGACAGCAGCAGCAACGGCGACCGGTCGATCAGGGCCGCGATCACCAGAATGGTGGCGATGGCGTAGATGACGATCTTCAGGACCTGCAGATAGCCCTTGATGCTGCGGCGATGGGCGCGCGGCGAACGGGCGTAGATGGCGTTGGCCATGTCCAGACCGGCGCCGATGCCGATGGCCACGGCCACGATCATGAAGGCCCCGGCGACGTTCTGGATCAGGGTGACGACGCCGGGCGCCAGATGCGGCACGCTGCTGATCCCCTGATGGATGATGACGGCGGGCACGACGCGGGTGAAGCTGCGCACCACCGGTCTGAGCAGAACGTCGAGATCATGCACCGCCCGGCCGACCACTCTCAGGATCAGTCGGGTCAGGATACGGCGGACGACAAAGTCCGCGATAAAGGCGACAAGGGCGAGAAGACAGAGCCCGATCAGCATCTCCGCGATCGGAAACTCCGCCAGGCGATCACGCATGGCGTCGAAATCAAACATGGCCTCAGCCTAGGCAGGCCCGCCGGGGATTTGAACCCCCGGCGCTCAATCAGCCTCAGCCGATGGCCTGATCCAGATCGGCGATCAGATCGTCGATGTCCTCTACGCCGACCGACAGGCGGATCAGGTTGTCGGTGACGCCGCCGGCCTCGCGCACCTCTTTCGGCACGCTGGCGTGGGTCATGATGGCGGGGTGGTTCACCAGGCTTTCGACGCCGCCCAGCGACTCGGCCAGGGTGAAGACCTGCACCCGCTCCAGCACCCGCTTGGTGCGCTCAAGATCGCCGTCGATCAGCACCGTGACCATGCCGCCGAAGCGGCCGTTCATCTGACGCGCGGCCAGTTCGTGCTGCGGATGGCTGATCAGGCCCGGATAGATGACCTTGGCGACGCCCTTACGATCTTCCAGCCAGCGCGCGACGGCCAGGGCGTTCTCATTGTGCGCCTTCATGCGCAGGCCCAGCGTCTTCAGCCCCCGGTTGGCCAGGAAGGCGTCGAAAGGCCCCATGATGCCGCCGACCGAGTTCTGCAGGAACTTCAGCTGAGCCGCCATTTCGGCGTCCCTGGCCACCAGAACCCCGCCGACGATGTCGGAGTGGCCGTTCAGATATTTGGTCGCCGAGTGCATGACCACATCGGCGCCGAGCGTCAGCGGCTGCTGGCTCCACGGCGTGGCGAAGGTGTTGTCGACCACCAGGATCAGCTTGTGCGCCTTGGCGATCTTCGACAGGGCCTCGATATCGGCCAGCTTCATCAGCGGATTGGTCGGCGTCTCGACCCACAACATCCGCGTCCTGTCGGTGATCGTCGCCTCGACGGCGGCCAGATCGGTCAGGTCGATATAGCTGAAGTCCAGCCCCATCGAACGACGCCGCACCCGCTCGAACAGCCGCCACGAGCCGCCGTACAGGTCGTCGCCGGTGATGATGTGCGAACCCGCGTCCAGCAGCTCCAGCGCCGTCGAGGTCGCCGCCATGCCCGAGCCGAAACCGAACGCCTGAACCCCGCCTTCCAGATCGGCGATGCAGGCCTCGAACGCCTCGCGCGTCGGGTTCTTGCCGCGCGCGTATTCATAGCCCTTGTTCACGCCGGGACTTTCCTGGGCGTAGGTCGAGGTGGCGTAGATCGGCGTCATCACCGCGCCCGTCGTCGGGTCCGGCCGCTGGCCCGCATGGATGGCGCGGGTCGAGAAGCCCTGGCAGTTCTTCAGTTCAGACATGGGCTTACCGGTTCAGGCTGAGGTGGTTGATCAGGTCGGTGCGGGTGATCAGGCCGACGAAGGTCTCGCCGTCCAGCACGATGGCGACGCGATCGCGATCAAAAACCGGGATCAGGGCGTCCAGAGATTCCGTCACCTGCAGCGTGTCCAGATCACGCGTCATGGCCGAGGCGACCGGCTTGGCGAAGCGTTCCTGACGGGTGATGTCGTCGGTGTTCATGATGTGGACGATGTCGCTCTCGTCCAGAATACCGACCAGGCGGCCGTCCTGAATGACCGGCAGTTGCGACAGGCCGTCGCCGCGCATCCGCTTGAAGGCGGTGTCCAGCGTGTCCTCAGGCCCGATCACCACCACGTCGCCGGCGGCGTATTTGCGGTTGATCAGGTCCGACAGGTCGCCGTGCAGTTCGCGCTCGGCCAGCCCCTGATCGGCCAGCCATGCGTCGTTGTAGACCTTGGACAGATATTTGGCGCCGGTGTCGCAGACGAAGGTCACGACCCGCTTCGGCTCGGTCTGCTCGCGGCACCAGCGCAGGGCCGTGGCGATCAGGGTGCCGGAGGACGATCCCGCCAGAATGCCTTCCTTCAGCAACAGCTCGCGCACCGTGGCGATCGCCTCGGCGTCGGGGATGGAATAGGCGACGTCGATCAGATCGGGATCGGTCGTCTCAGGCATGAAGTTCTGGCCGATGCCTTCGACGGTGTAGCTGCCGTCCGGCCCCGCCACGCCGTCATTGACCAGGCCCGCCAGCGCCGAGCCGACCGGGTCGGCCAGAATGATCTTGGCCTTGGAGCCCTGCGCCTTGAAGTAGCGCGCGTTGCCGGTAATCGTCCCGCCAGAGCCGATCCCGGCGACGAAGGCGTCGATATCGCCGTCCATCTGCTCGAAGATTTCCGGGCCGGTCGTCTTGAAGTGGGCTTCGGAGTTGGCGTCGTTGGCGAACTGGTTGACGAAATAGCCGCCCGGAATCTGCTGGGCCAGACGCTCGGCCATGTCGGTGTAGTATTCAGGATGGCCATGCGGCACGTCCGAGCGGGTCAGGCGCACATCGGCGCCCATGGCGCGCAGGTGC
Source organism: Brevundimonas diminuta 470-4 (assembly GCA_000318405.1). Classification (GTDB taxonomy): domain Bacteria; phylum Pseudomonadota; class Alphaproteobacteria; order Caulobacterales; family Caulobacteraceae; genus Brevundimonas; species Brevundimonas diminuta_B. Next base: position 138,210 of record KB291729.1, read on the forward strand.
TGGATCTTCTCCTTCGACATCTTGTCGGGAATGACCAGCAGGACGTTGTAGCCCTTCTGCTTGCCGACCAGGGTCAGGGCGAGGCCGGTATTGCCCGCCGTGGCCTCGACGATGGTGCCGCCCGGTTTCAGCCAGCCCGCCTTCTCAGCCGCCTCGATCATCGACAGGGCGATGCGGTCCTTGATGGAGCCGCCGGGGTTCTGGCTCTCCAGCTTCAGGAACAGGCGGCAGGGGCCGGTGTCGATCCGCGTCACCTCGACCATCGGCGTCTTGCCGATCAGGTCCAGCAGACTCTTGGCCGGACGGCTGAGAACAGGGGCGTCGGTCATCGACATGAAGGCAGGCTCCGTTGCACGCTTTCGAATGAAGCTGGGCGTCCGCCCCTTCGCGGTCAACTCCTGCAAGTTTTCACCCTTTCGCCGAGAAGCGCGTTAGAAAGGGCGCAATGGTCAAGACTCCCAAACGCCCCGCTGCGGGCCTGCCCGACAAAGAATCCCTGATCGCCTTCCTTCGTGAGGCCGGAGAAGCCGAAAAGGCCGACATCGCGCGCGCCTTCGGCCTGAAGGGCGCCGAGCGGCGCCAGATGCGCGACATGCTGAAGGAGCTTGAGGCCGAGGGCCGCCTCAGCAAACGCGGCCGCAAGGGCTTTTCCGAGGTCGGCGCCCTGCCCCCGGTCGGCGTCGCCGACGTGGTGGACCGCGACGCCGATGGCGAACTTTACGTCCAACTGGTCAAGGGCGGAGAGGATGCGCCGCGCGCCGTCCTGATGCCTGATCGCGAGGGTCGCGGCCCCGCGCCCGGCATGGGCGACCGCCTGCTGGTCAAGTTCAGCCAGGGCGCCGACGGCTGGGAGGCGCGTCTGGTCAAGCGGCTGGACACCGGCGGCAACCGCGTGCTGGGCGTCATCCGCAAATCGGCGCGGGAGACGCGGGTAGAGCCGGTCGACAAACGCTCCAAGGACGTGCTGGTCGTGCCGCAGGCGCAGGCGGCGGACCTGCGCGACGGCGATCTGGTGCTGGCCGCCGTCGAAAAGGGCGAGCATCGCTATGGCCCCAAGCGCGGCAAGATCCTTGAGAATATCGGGCGTGAAGACGACCCCCGCGCCGCCTCCATCATCGCCATCCACGCCCACGGCGTGCCGACCGGCTTCTCTGAAGCGGTGGAGCGCGAGGCCGAGGATCAGGCTGTCCCGACGCTGAAGGGGCGCGAGGACCTGCGTCACGTCCCCTTCATCACCATCGACCCGGCCGACGCGCGCGACCATGACGACGCCGTCTATGCCGAACGTGATGAAGACCCGGCCAATGCGGGCGGCTGGATCGTCTGGGTCGCCATCGCCGACGTCGCCGCCTATGTGCGCCCGAACACGGCGCTGGACCGCGAGGCGCGGGCCAAGGGCAACTCGACCTACTTCCCCGACCGGGTCGAGCCGATGCTGCCCGAAATCCTGTCCAACGGCCTGTGCAGCCTGAAGCAGGGCGAGAACCGCGCCTGCATGGCCGTGCGCATGGTCTTCGACAAGGACGGCAGGAAGACCGGGCACAAGTTCACGCGCGGCCTGATGCGTTCGCACGCCAAGCTGTCCTACGAACAGGCGCAATCCGCCATCGACGGCCTGCTGGACGACGCCACCGGGCCGATCATGGAGACGATCCTCTATCCGCTGTGGAACGCCTATCGCACCATGCTGAAGGGCCGCGAGCGCCGCAGCCCGCTGGCCATCGAAAGCCCCGAGCGCCGTATCATCATGTCGCCCGACGGCGGCATCGCCGGCATCGAGCCGCGCAAGTCGCTGGAAGCTCACCGCCTGATCGAAGAGATGATGATTCAGGCCAACGTCTGCGCCGCCGAGACGCTGGAGAAGACGCACACGCCGCTGATCTATCGGGTCCACGACGCGCCCAGCCAGGAGAAGATCTTCAACCTGGCCGACTTCCTGCACACCATCGGCAAGCCGTGGAACAAGGGCGAGGCGCCGAACACCAAGCGCTTCAACAAGCTGCTGGAGGAAACCCGCGACACCCCGCACGCCGAGGTCGTCAACGAAGTCGTCCTGCGCACCCAGATGCAAGCCATCTACTCGCCGGACAACGTCGGCCACTTCGGCCTGCACCTGGACCGCTACGCCCACTTCACCTCGCCGATCCGGCGCTATTCGGACCTGATCGTCCACCGGGGGCTGATCCGGGGGCTGAAGCTGGGATCGGACGGCCTGACCGACCGCGAGATCGCCGAGTTGGGCGGCATCGCCGAACACGTCACCGAGACAGAGCGCCGCTCCATGGCCGCCGAACGCGACGCCATGGACCGCTACATCGCCGCCTTCCTTGAGGAGCATGTCGGCGCGACCTTCAGCGGCCGGATCACCGGCGTGACCCGCTTCGGCCTGTTCATCCGGCTGGACGAGACCGGCGCCGACGGCCTGGTCCCTGTCTCGACGCTGGGCGACGAATACTTCACCCACGACGACCGCGCTCACGCCCTGGTCGGCGAGCGGTCGGGCAAGCGATTCCCGCTGGGCCGCCGGGTCGAGGTGCGGTTGATGGAAGCCACGCCCGTCACCGGCGGTCTGGTGCTTGAGATGCTGTCCGAACCGGACCCGCGCGATCCGAACGCCCCGGCTCCTCGCTACGGCATGCGCGGAAGAGGGGGCGACGGCCCGCCCAAGCGCGGAAAAGGCCGCCCCGGCGGTCCCAAGCCCCGCAACGGCGCCAAGCCCTCCGGCGGCCTGAAGGGCGTCAGAAAGGGCAAGCGGCGGTGAGGAATATCACGTCCCTTCTCCCCTCGAGGGAGAAGGTGGGCGCCGAAGGCGCTCGGATGAGGGGGCTGTATCCGCAGGCGGGACGACAGACGTTGAGGGCGCAGCAAGCGCCCCCCTCATCCGTCTCGCTCCGCGAGCCA